>DASZMA010000131.1:0-5472 GCA_035552095.1 Acidimicrobiales bacterium
GACGGCACCGTCGTGGGCGCCGTCCTCGACCGCAACGGGCTGCGCCCGGCCCGCTACTGGGTCACCGACGACGGCCTGGTCGTCATGGCCAGCGAGGTGGGCGTGCTGAACATCGCCCCCGAGCGGGTGGTGCGCAAGGGCCGGCTCCAGCCCGGCCGCATGTTCCTGGTCGACACGGCCCAGGGCCGCCTGGTCGACGACGACGAGATCAAGGCGGCGCTGGCCGCCGAGCACCCCTACGACGAGTGGCTGGCCGCCGACCAGGTCCGGCTGGACGAGCTGCCGGCCCGGTCCATGCTCACCCCCCAGCACGGCAGCGTGGTCACCCAGCAGCGCCTCTTCGGCTACACCACCGAGGAGCTGCGGATCATTTTGGCCCCGATGGCCCGCACCGGGGGTGAGCCGATCGGCTCCATGGGCTCGGACGCCTCCCTGGCCGTGCTCTCGGACCGCTCGCGCCTGTTGTTCGACTACTTCACCCAGCTCTTCGCCCAGGTGACCAACCCGCCGCTCGACGCCATCCGGGAGGAGCTGGTCACCTCCCTGGCCGCCACCGTCGGCCCCGAGGGCAACCTGCTCGACGCCCGGCCCGGCTCGTGCCGCCAGATTCTGCTGCCGCTGCCGGTGATCGACCGTGACGACCTGGCCAAGCTCATGTACGTCAACGAGCACGGCGAGACGCCGGGCTTCAAGGCCTTCGCCATCGACGGGCTGTTCGAGGTGGGGGAGGCCGGCCGGGCCGGGGCGCCCACCACCGCCGGCGGCGAGGCACTGGCCCGCGCGCTCGAGGTGGTGCGCCAGCGGGTCTCCGCCGCCATTGCCGACGGGGCCAACGTGATCGTGCTCTCCGACCGCAACGCCACCGAGGAATGGGCCCCCATCCCGTCCTTGCTGCTCACCGCGGCCGTCCACCACCACCTGGTGCGCGAGCGCTCCCGTACCAAGGTCGGCCTGGTGGTCGAGACCGGTGACGCCCGCGAGGTGCACCACATGGCGCTCTTGATCGGGTACGGGGCGGCCGCCGTCAACCCGTATCTGGCCCTCGACTCCATCGACGACATGATCGCCGAGGGCTTGCTGGAGGGCGTCTCGCCCCGCCAGGCCCGGCGCAACTACATGAAGGCGGCCACCAAGGGCGTGCTCAAGGTCATGTCCAAGATGGGCATCTCGACCGTCGCCTCCTACACCGGGGCCCAGGTCTTCGAGGCCGTCGGTCTCGACCGGGCGCTGGTCGACGAGTACTTCACCGGCACGGCCAGCCGCATCGGCGGCATCGGCCTCTCGGTGCTGGCCTCCGAGGTGGCCTCCCGCCACGCCATGGCACACGAGAAGCGGGCCACCGAGCTGGCCCACCGCGAGCTGGAGGTGGGGGGCGAGTACCAGTGGCGCCGCGAGGGCGAGTACCACCTCTTCAACCCCAAGACCGTGTTCAAGCTCCAGCACGCCACCCGGTCCAAGCAGTACTCGATCTTCAAGGAGTACACCGCCCTGGTGGACGACCAGGCCGAGAAGCTGGCCACCCTGCGCGGCCTGCTGCGCCTGCGCCCGGCCGCCGGCGGGCCCATCCCCCTCGACGAGGTGGAGCCCGCTTCGGCCATCATGGCCCGCTTCTCCACCGGTGCCATGTCGTACGGCTCCATCTCCAAGGAGTCGCACGAGAATCTGGCCATCGCCATGAACCGCATCGGCGGGCGCTCCAACACGGGCGAGGGGGGCGAGGACGCCGACCGCTACACGCCCGACGCCAATGGCGACCTGCGGCGCAGCGCGGTCAAGCAGGTGGCCTCGGGCCGCTTCGGGGTGACCGGTGAGTACCTGGTCAACGCGGACGACCTGCAGATCAAGATTTCGCAGGGGGCCAAGCCCGGCGAGGGCGGCCAGCTGGCGGGCAAGAAGGTCCACCCCTGGATCGCCCGCACCCGCGGCACGACGCCCGGGGTGGAGCTCATTTCGCCGCCGCCGCACCACGACATCTACTCCATTGAGGACATCGCCCAGCTCATCCACGACCTCAAGTCGTCCAACCCGCGGGCCCGGGTGCACGTGAAGCTGGTGGCCGAGGTGGGCGTGGGCACGGTGGCCGCCGGGGTGGCCAAGGCCCACTCTGACGTCGTGCTCATCTCGGGCCACGACGGGGGGACCGGCGCCGCCCCGCTGACCTCGCTCAAGCACGCCGGCATCCCCTGGGAGATCGGCCTGGCCGAGACCCAGCAGACGCTGCTGGCCAACGGGCTGCGCGACCGCATCGTGGTCCAGGTGGACGGGCAGCTGAAGACCGGTCGCGACGTCATCATCGGTGCCCTGCTCGGGGCCGAGGAGTACGGCTTCGCCACGGCGCCGCTGGTGGTCTCGGGCTGCATCATGATGCGGGTCTGCCACCTCGATACGTGCCCGGTCGGCATCGCCACCCAGCAGCCCTCCCTCCGGGCCAAGTTCAGCGGCAAGCCCGAGTTCGTCGAGACCTTCTTCGAGTACATCGCCGAGGAGGTGCGCGAGCACCTGGCCGCGCTCGGGCTGCGCTCGCTGGAGGAGGCGGTGGGCCGGGTCGACCTGCTCGACAGTGAGCACGCCGTGACCCACTGGAAGGCGGCCGGGCTCGACCTCTCCACCGTGCTGGCCCAACCCGACGTGCCGGCCGGCATGGCCCGGCACCAGACCCGCCTGCAGGACCACGGGCTGGAGAAGGCGCTGGACCACCAGTTCCTGGGCGCCTGTGCCGTCGCGCTGGACCACGGCACGCCGGTCTCGATGGAGCTGCCCATCACCAACGTCGACCGCACCGTCGGGACGCTGCTGGGCTCGGAGATCAGCCGGCGCTTCGGTGCGGCCGGCCTGCCCGACGACACCATCTCGCTCACCTTCACCGGCTCGGCCGGGCAGAGCTTCGGGGCCTTCGTGCCCCGGGGCGTGACCATGCGCCTCTACGGCGACGCCAACGACTACTTCGGCAAGGGCCTCTCGGGCGGGCGCCTGATGGTGCGGCCGCCGCTGGCCTCGGTCTTCGTCGCCGAGGAGCAGATCATCGCCGGCAACGTCATCCTCTACGGGGCCACCGGCGGCGAGGTCTTCATCCGGGGCCAGGTGGGGGAGCGCTTCTGCGTGCGCAACTCGGGTGCCCTGGCCGTGGTCGAAGGGGTGGGTGACCACGGCTGCGAGTACATGACCGGGGGCACGGTGGTGGTGCTCGGGCCGACCGGGCGCAACTTCGGTGCCGGCATGTCGGGCGGGGTGGCCTACGTCTACGACCCGGCCCGCACCTTCGGGCAACGGGTCAACCTCGACCTGGTCGACGTGGAGCCGCTGGACGGCGAGGACAGCTTCATGTTGCGCGCCCTGGTCGAGCGGCACGGGGTGGAGACCGACTCGCCGGTGGCCGCCCGCCTGCTCGACGCGTGGGAGACCGAGTCGCTCGAGTTCATCAAGGTCATCCCGCGCCTCTACCGCAAGATCCTCGAGGCCACCCGGCGGGCCGAGGCCGAGGGCCGCCCGGTCGACGCGGCCATCATGGAGGCAGCCGCCAATGGATAACGGCCATGGGTAAGCCCACCGGCTTCATGGAGTTCGGCCGCGAGTTGCCCCGGCGCCGCCCGGTCAAGGTGCGCCTGCGCGACTGGCGCGAGGTCTACGAGCCCTTCAGCGCCGAGCAGACCCAGGAGCAGGGCGCCCGCTGCATGGACTGCGGCATCCCGTTCTGTCACGAAGGCTGCCCGCTCGGCAACCTGATCCCGGAGTGGAACGACCTGGTCTACCGGGACGACTGGTCCGACGCCATTGAGCGCCTGCACGCCACCAACAACTTTCCTGAGTTCACCGGGCGGCTCTGCCCGGCCCCTTGTGAGGCGGCCTGCGTCCTCGGGATTAACGAGGACCCCGTCACCATTGAGCGGATCGAGTACGAGATTGTCGAGCGGGCCTGGTCGGAGGGCTGGGTCACCCCGGTGCTGGCTCCGGCGTTCGCCGCCACCGGCAAGTCGGTGGCCGTGGTGGGCTCGGGCCCGGCCGGTCTGGCCGCGGCGCAGCAGCTGGCCCGGGCCGGCCATGCCGTGACCATCTTCGAGCGGGCCGAGAAGCCCGGCGGCCTGCTGCGCTACGGCATCCCCGAGTTCAAAATGGAGAAGGCGGTGCTGGACCGCCGGTTGGCCCAGCTGGAGGCGGAGGGCGTGACCTTCGTCTGCTCCACCACCATTGGCGAGCCCGGCCCCTCGGGCGACCCGGGCGCGGTGGCCGAGCCGGGCCAGGAGCGTGGCCTGGGCACGGCCTGCGCCCCCGACGTCACGGTGCGCTCGGCGGCCGACGTGCGGGCCAACTTCAGTGCGGTGGTGCTGGCCGGCGGGGCCACCCTGCCCCGCGACCTGCCGGTGCCCGGCCGCCGGCTGTCCGGCGTCTACCTGGCGCTCGAGTACCTCAAACCCTCCAACCTGGTCCAGGAGGGCGCGCTGGCCACGTCCCCCATCAACGCCAAGGGCAAGCGGGTCATCATCATCGGCGGCGGCGACACCGGGGCCGACTGCCTGGGCACGGCGCACCGCCAGGGCGCCGCCTCGGTGCACCAGCTCGAGATCATGGCCGAGCCCCCGAGCGACCGCCTGGCCGAGAACCCCTGGCCGCTGTGGCCGCTCATCCTGCGCACGTCGTCCGCGCATGAGGAGGGGGGCGAGCGCCTCTTCGCGGTGACCACCACCGAGTTCGTCGGCGACGATGCTGGCGCCTTGCGGGCGCTGCGCGGCCACGAGGTGGAGATGACCACCGAGGGCGGCCGGCCCGTCTTCACCCCGGTGCCGGGCAGCGAGTTCGAGTTGCCCTGCGACCTGGTCTTCCTGGCCATGGGCTTCATCGGCACCGAGCGCCGGGGTGCCGTCGACGAGCTGGGCCTGGTGGTGGACGGTCGCGGCGCCGTGGCGGCCGACCCCGACTGGGCCACCAACGTCGAGGGCGTCTTCGTCTGCGGTGACCAGACCCGGGGGCAGTCGCTCATCGTCTGGGCCATCGCCGAGGGCCGCTCGGCCGCGGCGGCGGTCGACCGCTTCCTGATGGGGACCACCGCCCTGCCGGCGCCGATCACCCCGGGCCAGCTGGCGCTGCGCTAATGACCCGGTCCCGGGCCTAAGACCCCAACCCGACAATCGGCCGGTTGAGCCGGGTCGCCCCCATGGAGCCGTCGAACGCGGCGTCGCCGTGGGTGAAGATGCCGCCGTCGGAGGCGACCAGCCAGTACCCCTGGCCGCTGGGGGTGCTGGCCATGCCGACGATGGGCCGGTTCAGCGGCGTGGCCCCCTGGGAGCCGAAGTAGCCGGCGTCGCCGTGGGTGAAGATGCCGCCGTCGGAGGCCACCAGCCAGTACCCGCCGCCGTCGCGCGTGGCCGCCATACCCACGATCGGGCGGTTGAGCGGCGTGGCCCCCTGGGAGCCGAAGTAGCCAGCGTCGGCGAAGGCGAAGATGCCGCCGTCGGAGGCCACCAGCCAGTACCCGCC
>DASZMA010000132.1:0-8096 GCA_035552095.1 Acidimicrobiales bacterium
CGGACAGGTAGGCGGCCACCCAGGAGTGGAAGACGACCAGCGGGCGGCTGTCGTCGATGGTGGCGGCCACCGCGTCCAGGTCGTCCACCAGGTCGCCCTCGAAGATGGCCGGCCGCCCGGTGGTGGTGCGGGCGATCGCCAGGGCGGCCCGCAGGCGGATGAAGCGGGGCAGGTTGTCCGGCCACTGGCAGGCCAGCAGCCAGCGGGCGGCGTCCTCGGAGTCGGGGTCGATGGGCTGGCGGTCCAGACCGGCCCGGGCGGCGACGGGAGGCGGGCGCAGCGGGGGGAGTGCGGCCAGCTCGCCCCGCACCGTGCAGTCGAGCCTGACCGGGGAGCCGTCCGCGCCGGCTTCGAGCACGGCGCCGTCGGCCCGTTGGCGGTAGGTGTAGGCGTAACGGTCGAACAGCAGGTTGAGTCCGGCCGAGGTGCCAAGGTCCAGCAGGGAGATGGGTTGGCTCTCGCCGTAGGAAGCGGCGATGGCGCAGAGGGCGGGCAGGAGGGCGGCGCACCGCCCTACCTCGTTGGTCTGGGTGCTGCGGACGGCGATCAGGGGGAGGAGCTCGGCCCGCTTGGTCAGGCAGAAGTCCCTGAAGTCGGCCACCAGTTCGGCCACCGGGTCCGCCCCGGGTGGAGGCGGGGCACGCGTGGTGCCGGTGACCAGCCGCACCGTGTCGTAGTGGGCGGCCAGGGGATGGGCCACCCCGCCCAGCAGCAGGAAGTGCACGGCGGCCAGCAGCAGGTTGGGCCGGCGCTGGGCCAGGGGCGCCTGCTCCATCAGGGCCAGCAGCTCGGGGTCCTCCGCCACGCCCCGGCAGATAGCGGCGTAGGTGACGGCGCCGTCGCGCTCGACCGCCGCCGCGAATTGACGGAACTGGTCGGCCAGCGGCAGCTCGTCCGGGGACGGCTCGGCGGACGGCTCGGCCACCGGCTCGGCCATCGACTCAGAAGCTGGCGGGCAGCAGGGGCGAGATGGCCCCGAAGAAGACGTAGAGGAGGGCCAGGAGGCCGATGGTGCCGGTGCCGTAGATGGCCCAGCGTTGACGCCGGAAGCGGTGGGCCACCAGCAGGACAATGGCGCCGGCGATGGCGCACACGATGCCCCAGAGCACGGCACTGAGCAGGGTGCCGTTGGAGTTGCCGGCCAGGTCGCCGCTGTGGGGCTTGGCGGCCGGTTTGCCCGCGGCCAGGCCGGAGTTGGGGAACAGCTGCGAGTGGGTCAGCTTGGCCAGCACCACCAGCCGGGTCGACGCGCTGAAGCGCGGATTGCAGGTGGTCAGGGTCAGGAAGGCGCCGAAGGCGTTCTTGAGCACCGAGCCGTCGGAGGGGGAGACGACCGAGGTCTTGACGGCGTCGTAGACGAAGATGCCCTGGGTGGTGGTGAGCACAATGGGATCACCGACCTTGACCGCGTCGAGATTGTAGAAGGGGTGGCCGTAGGTAGTGCGGTGCCCGGCAATGGCCGAGTTGCCGGGTTGGCCGGGCAGCGGGGTGCCGATGTAGTGGCCGGGGCCCTGGCGCAGGTCGTTGGTGTTGGTCCCCTCCACCGCCACCTGGTTGATGCCGATCACGGGGATGCGGATGTCGCCGATGGGCGTGCCCTCGGGCGGGGCGGCGGTGGTGGGCGCCACGACCGGGGGGCCGGTGGGCAGCTTGTCCAGGGCGGTGGCGTTGGCCAGCGCCTGCTTGACCTCGTTGTTCTTGGTCTGCTTGGCCAGCGTGGTGCGCAGGGCGTTCTGGGTGTGTGCTTCCTGCAGGGAGGTGCCCCAGACCTGGTAGGCCGCGAAAAGCAGCAGGACGATTCCCCCGCCGATGAGGACTTTTCCGATGTGGCCCAGGACTCGCATCGCGCCAAGAGATTAGGTCGGGAACCGCCCGTTCCCGAGGCAGGCCCTAGCCCTGCCCTAGCCCTGGACGGTGACCAGGGTTCCGAGCGGGGTGAGGGGGTAGACGACGGCGGCGTTGGCCACGGGGATCTCCACGCAGCCGACGCTCTGGGGGAAGCCGTAGTGCGACCGGATGAAGCCGTGCAGGGCGTCGCCGCCGGTGAAGTAGCTCACCCAGGGGATGCCCGGGTCGCTGTACTTGGAGCCGTCCGGGTTGGTCCCGCTCATGGTGGTCACGTTGTAGCGGGCGTAGACGGGCCAGGTCCCATTCGGGGTGGGCGCCGCGCCCACGCCGGTGTTGACCAGGGTGCTGTAGACCGTGTTGCCGTTCTCGAAGACGGTGGCCGTCTCGGGCGAGTGCTTGGACACCAGGACGTAGTCGTAGGGGAGGGCGTTGGCGTGGCCGCTCTGCAGGTCAGCCAGCAGGTCGCTCCAGACCTGCGGCCCAGCCAGGCCGTCGGTCTTGAGGCCGTGCTGGGACTCGAAGTTCATCACGGCGCCCTTGGTGATCACGTTGTAGGTACCGGGGGTCCACAGCGAGGTCAGGGCGGCGGCCTGGTTGACCCAGCGCCAGCTGAACGTGCCCACCTGGTCGTTGCCTTCCTGGGCCGGCGAGGTGACCGGCGCGGCCGGGGTGAAGGTGAGGGGGAGGTAGCCCAACTCGGCCAGCAGCTGCTGTAGGCGCAGGGTGGAGCCCTGCGCAACGGTGAACGAGCTGGTCAGCGTCGAAGCCAGGTGTTGCCCGCGTGAGCCCACGATGCCGTCGACCCCGCCGGGAACGGTGATGGTCTCGGTGGCCCCGGGCACCAGGGGGCCGATGGCCTGGTACTGCAGCAGGGAGGGGGAGAGCACCGACCAGGCGCCGTCGATGGCCGGGGTCAGGGTGGGCATCGGGCTGCCCGGGGCCAGATCGGTGGAGAACTGGACCGAGATGGTGGAGCCGGCGGCCACGCTGTCGCCGGTCGGCGTGGTGGACACAACGGTCAGGTCGGCCGGCGGGGCCACCGGCGCCGCCGCAGCCGGCACGTCGTGGGAGCGCGTGATGAGCACGAAACCGGCCGCCGCGATGGCCAGCGCGGCCGTGCAGATGACGACGATGAGCCAGGGGCGTCGTCCAGTAGCTTCCTTTGCGTGACGCGCCGCCGACATAGCACCGGGGATTCTACCAGGGGTTATGGCTGATTATGAAGTCAAAGCAGCCCAGATGGCCTCGCTGATCTCGGCGAGGCGTCGCGGTTCGGTCACCTTCTCGCCCGTAGCCTCACGCACGTAGAAGGCATCGACCACGAGCTCGCCCAGGGTGGAGACCCGGGCCGAGACCACATCGAGTTGAGCGTCGAAGAGGGCGCGGGTGATGCGGTGCAGCAGCCCGACCTCGTCGGGGGCCCGCACCTCGAGCACGGTGGAGGTCTCCGAGGCCTCGTTGTCCACGCTCACGTCGGTGCCCAGCACGTGGGCGGCCCGCTGGCGGCGGACCGGGTACACCCGCTCCCGCTCGCTCAACCGTTCGCCGATAGCCAGGCGGTCCGACAGCACTGCGGCCAGGTCCTCCCGCAGCCGGGCCGTGTCGGGCCAGGTGCCCCGGGCCACCTCGACGGTGAACACCTCGACGGCCACGCCGTCGGCCCCGCTGACGTTGGCCGCCCGCACGTCCATCCCGTGGAGGGCCAGGGCCCCGGCCACCGAGGAGAGCAGACCGGGGCGGTCGGGCGCCGCCACCACGACCTGCGGCGGTTCCAGCGAGACGGCGGGCAGCCCGCTGCCGCGCACCTCTTCCATCATGGCCCGGTAGGCCGCCGGGATGGCGGCCGGTCCGGGTGGCTGGGCCTCGCCGGCCAGTTCACGGTCGGCCCGCCGCACCAGCTCGGCCACCAGGCCCGCCTTCCACGTCCCCCAGGCCGACGGCCCGGTGGCCCGGCTGTCCGCCTCGGTCAGCGCGCCGAGCAGCTGCAGCGTCACCCGGTCGCCGGCGGCGCGGGCCACGTTGGACACCGTGGTCGGGTCGTCGAGGTCGCGCCGGGTAGCGGTGTCGGGCAGGAGGAGGTGGTGGCGGACCAGGCTGACCAGGATGTCGACGTCGGCCGGGCTGAGGCCCATCCGGGTGGCCATGCGGTCGACCACCTCCATGCCCACTTCGGTGTGGTCGCCCGGGAAGCCCTTCCCGATGTCGTGCAACAGGGCACCGAGCAGCAGGAGGTCGGGTCGCTCCACCGTGTCGGTCAGGCCGGCGGCCAGCGCGGCGGCCTCAAGGAGGTGCCGGTCGACGGTGTACGTGTGATAGGCGTTGCGCTGCGGTTTGTTGCGCACGGCGGCCCATTCGGGGATGAGCCGTACCAGCAGACCGTGTTGGTCCAGCGACTCCAGCTTGTCGATGGCGGGACGGCCGAGACCGAGGAGCCGGACCAGGGCGGCCAGCAGCTCGGGGGGCCAGGGATCGCCGGGCGGCGGCATGCGGTCGGCCAGGCGGTGCAGCGATCCCTTGGCGATGGGCAGGTCGCGCTCGGCCGCCGCCGCGGCCAGCCGGAAGGCCAGCGACGGGTCGGTCGAGACATCGGCGTCGGCGGTCAGCGCGATCTCGCCGTCCACCTCGACCACGTCGGGCTCCAGCAGCACGGTGGTGTCCGTCCGGCTGCTGGCCGCCGTCGTGGCGGGATCGCCCCGCCGGAAGCGCCGACGTGGTTTGGGGGAGGGATCCCACAGCCGCCGACGGCGCCACACGTCATCGCTAACCCAGGCGATCTGCCGGCCGGCCGCCGACACCGCCGCCATGAGGGCGTCGGCGTCACTGAAGGCCAGGGCGGCGGCGATCTGGTCCTGGTCCTGGAGTAGGAGCCGGTCCTGCTCGCGCCCGGCGTTGCGGTGGAGCTCGACCCGGACCTTGGTCAGCAGCGCTTCCGCCTCGTCGACCGAGTCGAGATCGGCGTAGTCGGTCAGCAACGGGGCGTAGACCGAGATGGCCCGCAACACGCTGACGTCGCGCAAGCCGCCGTGGCTCTCCTTCAGATCCGGTTCGAGCAGGAAGGCCACATCGCCGGCGGCGGCCCGCCGCTCGGTCATCTGTACCTGCAACTCGGGGAGGTACTTGATGCCCAGGCTGTCCCGCCAGGCGGCCCGGACCTTGGTCAACAGCGGATCGGCCACCTTGGCCTCGCCCCAGATCAGGCGGGCGTCGAGCAGCCCCAGGGCGACCCGGACGTCATCGGCCGCGGCATCGAGCATCTCGCCCGGCCGGCGCACCGAGTGGTCCAGGCGCACCCCCTGATCCCAGATGGGGTACCAGATGGCATCGGCCAGGGCCTTGATGTCGCGGTGGCCGTCGTGGACCAGCACCACGTCCAGATCGCTGTAGGGGCAGAGCGAGCTGCGCCCGTAGCCACCTACGGCCAGAAGGGCCAGGTGGCGGCGGGAATCGCCGGACGCCCGCTCGGCCACGGCCGACAGCCAGGCGTCCGCCTCGGCGGCGTAGGCCCGGCAGAAGTCCTCACCCTGCAGATCGTGCCTGGCGAGGAGGTTTTGGCGTCTTTCACGGAGTGACGCCTCGGCAGCCATGGCGGGAACGTAGCATTGGGGTCGTGAGTAAAGACGTAAGTAGGAGAGACAGCGGCAAACCCGTCACCGCATCCCACGGGGTGGCCATGGTCGCGGTCGGTGTCGTGGGCGCCATTGTGGCCTTCTGGCTGCTGAGCAGCATCGTCGGGATCATCTTCTTCTTCATCAAGATCGCCGTCATCGTGGGCCTCATCGGTGGGGCCTTCTGGGTGGTCGGGAAGATCAGAAGGTAGGGACCGCCCACTAGGCTGACCCGCCTTGATGTCACGGCGGCGTGGCCGAGTGGTTTAGGCAGCGGCCTGCAAAGCCGTTTACCCCGGTTCGAATCCGGGCGCCGCCTCCAAGACGTCGGTGCAGGTGGACGATCGGGGGCTCCCCGTCGTTCGTTTCTGAACTGAAAGCCCATGCCACGGTGACGGCACGGCCTCTCACGGACGTGGGCGGGCTGGGCGCGTGCGTGAGAGAGGGTTTCTGGCCTCACCGCCTCCGGTAGCCAACCCCGGCTGCAAGCGCGAAGATTCAGGCGTGCTACCAGAAGGGCACCTCTACGGCGAAAGAGTGTGGTTTCGGGACACTCGGAGCCCCGCCCGTCGCATGGGGGTCTCGAAGCACCCCTTCGATTCGACGATCGTGATTTCACTCTGGCAGGGCGACGCCTGCACGGGTACGTTCCGCCTCCCACTCGTTGATGCCGCGCGTCTCATCTCAACCTTGGCGGAAGGGATGAGCGAAGCGATACCCGATGGACGCGACGACTTGATGCAGCGTCAGTCCAGCAGTCATCTCCACCTTCTCGAATAAGCCCGGCCACGCGTCGGCAGTGACGCCCGAGATGGTGGGTATCCACCACTGATGTCACACCTTCGTGCCAGTCTCGACCCATGGGCAACTGGACCGCCGGTGAAGTGTTGGGATTCGACTTTGAGACGACGGGGGTCGATCGCTTTGGCGATGTGCCCGTCTCCTTTGCCCTCGTCACCGTCGTGGCGGGTGCGGTGGTCGAGACAGCAGCCGGATTGGTGAATCCCGGGCGCGAGATTCCGGCCGGCGCGACCAATATCCATGGCATCTCGACCGAGCGGGCCCGGGACGAAGGGATGCCCCTGCGTGACGCCGTTGAGATGGTGACCGAAGCGGTGCTCTCGGCCAGTCGCCGCGGCGTGCCGGTGGCCGGCATGAAACTCGACTACGACCTGACCATTCTCGACACGCAATCCCGCCGGTTCACGGGCATCGGCCTGTCCGAACGCGGCTGGGGCGGTCCGGTGCTCGACGCCGTGGTACTCGACCGCCACCTGGATCGTTTCCGCAAGGGCAGCCGCACACTGGGCTCGTTGTGTGATTTCTACGGCGTCGTCCTCGGGAACGCCCACGATGCGTCCGCTGACGCAGTGGCGTCGGTGCAGGTGTTACTGGCCCTGGCGGCTCGCTACAAGGAGCTGCGCGATGCGGACCTGGTCGAACTGCACGAGGCGCAGATCCGCTGGCACCGCGACTGGGCGACCAGCTACGACCAGTGGCGGTCCGGCGAGGGCATGGCGCCGATCGACCCCCGTGACTACGTGTGGCCGGTGGCGCCGTACGTGGTGACGGCGGCCTAACTCGGGCCAGCCAGGAGCTCAGGTCTTGAGCAGGTCCCAGACCATGTCGACGCCCTCGTTCTCGGTGAGCACGTACTTGGCGGGGTGTTGCTTGTCGATGTGCCCGATGAGGCCGTTGTAGACCGAGTAGCCGACCAGTTCCTGGAGCCGCCGGGGGAACGTCTTGACCATTTCCGGCGGTATGCCGAGCTGCTGGTTTTCTTGCTGGCGGATGTAGCCAGCGCAGTAGTTCATGGCGATACCGACCCGTCGCGTATCGGTCCGGTTGGCCCCGCCGCCGTGCCAGAGACTGCCAACCCAGACCAGGACGCTGCCCTTGGGCATTTCGGCCGGGATGGTGTCGTACGACTCGAGCGGATTCGGAGCGTCCTCACGCAGGTGGCTGCCCGGGATCAGGCGGGTCGCCCCGTTCTCCTCGGTGAAGTCGGTGATGGCCCACATGGTGTTGCAGATGATGGGAATGTGCGGACGGGTGAGCGGGATCAGCTGGTCGTCGGCGTGGATCGGTTGTGCCTGTTCGTCGGGGCCGATGGCAATGGAAGAGAGCGATGAAATGAGAGCGCCCGGGTCCAGCACACCCTCGACGACCGGCAGCACGTTGGGGTGGACCGGGATCTTCTCGTAGGTCTGTCCATGGACCAGCAGGTTGTAGACGCGGGTGGTGTGGAGGCCTTCGAACAAATTGTCGGCGGGGACGATGCCCAAGTCTCGCTCGAGTCGCAGGAGATCGTCGTTTATCTCATCGACGAAATCGGGCTCAATGGCATCGTGAAGGATGGTGTAACCCTCTTCGGCGATCCGCTTCAGGTGGGTGTCCATCTCCGGAATGGGGCTGGTCGCGGTATAGGTCACGCTCCAGATCGTAGAGACTGTTCCTGGCCGGTGCCCGGGTTGCCGAATTCCGGCAAATTCGCCTGGTGGTAGGCTCTTTACGGAAGGGCCGTTAGCGCAGTTGGTAGCGCACTTGCATGACGCGCAAGGGGTCACAGGTTCGAGTCCTGTACGGCCCACGCAAAAAGTCCAGCTCAGGGGATAGTTTCTCCTAAAGTCCCTGCCGCGGAAC
>DASZMA010000133.1:0-6625 GCA_035552095.1 Acidimicrobiales bacterium
CAAGGCCGGCAGCGGTCTCTCCATTACGACCGCCCAAGTGGGTGACGCGGCGGGCATTTATGTGGCTGGCGCCTGCGTCGGAGCCCTCTTGTTCGGTCATCTAACGGACCGTCTGGGTCGTCGCCGCCTCTTTCTCGTCACCCTGGGTCTCTACCTCGTCGCCACCGTACTCACCGCGACCTCACACAACGCAACCATGTTCTTCGTCTTTCGATTTCTCACCGGTATGGGGATCGGCGGAGAGTACGCCGCGATCAATTCCGCCATCGATGAATTAATACCCGCCCGTTCCCGGGGCACAGTCGACCTTCTCGTCAACGGCTCCTACTGGTTGGGTACGGCCGGTGGAGCCGCGGCCACCTTGGTTCTCCTCAACCCCAAAGTGCTGGCACTCGATATCGGTTGGAGGACCTGTTTCTTTCTCGGGGCGACTCTCGGGTTGGCGGTGCTCTTCGTACGCAAGAACTTGCCTGAGAGTCCGCGGTGGCTGTTCACCCATGGCCACACCGCAGAGGCTGAACGGGTGGTCGCCAACATTGAGCGTCAGGTGGTTGCTTCAACCGGCGTTGAGCTTGAACACCCCGATGGGTGCATCGAAATAAAGGAGAGAGACCCGGCTGGCTTCTTCCAAGTGGCCCGGGTGGTCTTTGGCCACTATCCGCGCCGAACTGTATTGGGGTTGTCGCTGTTCGTCGGCCAGGCATTCCTCTATAACGCCGTATTCTTCACGTTCGCATTGGTGCTCTCAACCTTCTATGGCGTGTCCTCTGGTGATGTTGGCTACTACCTGATTGCGTTCGCCGTCGGAAACTTCGCTGGCCCGCTCCTTCTGGGCCGTTTGTTCGACGTGGTGGGCCGGCGGCCCATGATCGCCGGCACCTACCTGACCTCTGGGGTCATGCTGGCGGTGACCGCTCTCCTCTTCGACCGCGGCATGCTGACCGCGACCACGCAGACGGTGGCGTGGGTCGTCATTTTCTTCTTCGCGTCAGCTGGGGCAAGCTCGGCCTACCTTACGGTGAGCGAGATCTTCCCGATGGAGACGCGCGCCCTGGCCATTGCCTTCTTTTACGCCGTAGGGACGGGGCTCGGTGGCATCATCGGACCGATCCTCTTCGGGAACCTGATCGCGACCAAGCGACCAGGGCCGGTAGCCGTCGGGTACCTGATTGGCGGCCTGCTCATGCTCGGCGCCGGGGTGGTGGAGATCTTTCTCGGGGTGGATGCAGCGCAGCGGCCCTTGGAGGAGATCGCCTCTCCCCTATCTGCGGTGGATGGCCAGGGAGACAAATCGGAATCTGTGGAGCCATCAGACTCATTGCGAAGTCAAGCCAGTCCCTCGCCAGTGCTCCGGGAACGGAGAGGGAGCACCCTTTGGTCCCCCACGATCAGCGCCTCGACCTACCCAACTCACAACCCGTACCTCAAGAGCGAAGTGGATGCCTTGGTGGCCGCTCTCGAGGCGCACGGTCAACAGTCGACGGCGGAGCTGACCCGGGCCGCTGGCGTTCGATACTGGGGTCCAGGTCGCTTCCGTTCGGCCCTGCGAGTGGGCATCACATCAGGCCGAATTCGGCGGGCCGGTCATGGTCGCTATGCAGTAGGTGACGGCGTTTCCACCTCCAGCTAAGCCGTGTCCGCCCCTCAGCAGACATGACGCGCATCCGCTCCCGCCTATCAGCCGTGACGGCCGGTGACAACGGCATGCGACGAGAGGTCGGCCTGGTCGGTTTGCTCTTCATTTCCGTTGGATCGATCATCGGATCAGGCTGGCTCCTCGGCGCCTTGGGCGCCAGCGAGACTGCCGGCCCCGCCTCCATAATTTCCTGGGTCTTGGGCGCCGCCATCGTCATCGTCCTGGCCCTGGTCTACGCCGAACTCGGTACCGCCTATCCCAATGCCGGGGGCACCCTCCGTTTTCCCCATTTCGCCTTCGGCTCAACCGCTGGCTTCACCGCCGGCTGGTTCGCCTGGATCGGCACCGTCACACTGGCGCCCATCGAGGTCGAGGCGGCTTTGCAGTACCTCACCGGCATCAGCTGGCTGGACTGGCTCACCCACACCTCGGGAGGCGTCGCCGTCTTGGGCGGTGGTGGGTACGCCGTCGCCGTCGTGCTCTTGGCCGGCTTCACTGTCGTGAACTACATCGGTGTCCGCTGGTTCAGCACGACCAACACCTGGGCCGTGTGGTGGAAGATCGCTGTCCCCTTGCTCACGGTGATCGTGCTGTTGGCGTATGGCCTCCACGGCTCCAACTTCCACGCCGGAGGCGGGTTCGCACCCTACGGGGCCAAAGGGGTGCTGGCCGCACTCCCGGCCGGGGTGATATTCGCCTACCAGGGATTCGAGCAGGCTCTCCAGCTGGGTGCTGAGAGCAAGGACCCGGCCCGGCATGTCGCACCAGCCGTCATCGGATCCGTGCTGATCGGCGTCGTGCTGTACGTGCTGTTGGATATCGCCTTCATCGGCTCGCTCAGTCCCAGCCACCTAGTCCACGGGTGGTCGAACCCGATTGGGAAGGGGGCGTTCGGCCCGTTCGCCAGCATCGCCACCGGGTTGGGTATCACGTGGTTGGCCGTGCTGCTATATCGACTCGTTCGTTTCACCCGCCGGTACCGGTCTGGTCTACACGGCAACCAGTTCCAGGGTGCTCTATGCGCTGGGCCGCAATCGATATGTTCCCAACCTCTTCGAGGGCCTCAATCGCAACGGGGTCCCCCTGGCCAGTCTCATCATGAGCTTCGGCGTAGGGCTCTTGCTCCTCCTCCCTTTTCCGGGTTGGCAACGCCTAGTCGGCTTCATCACTTCGGCCACCGCTCTCATGTACGCCTTCGCGCCGCTTTCCCTGGCTGCGCTGCGAGGTCAGGATCCTGAGCAGGAACGCCCCTACCGGCTACGCCAGAGCAAGGTGCTGGCACCCCTCTCGTTCATTGGAGCGAATCTCATCTTCTATTGGGCCGGCTGGGACACCGATTGGCGCCTGCTCGTGGCTGTCGTACTGGGATTCCTCCTGGCCGGCATCACCTACGTCACCCGCCCGGCCTCAGAGCGACCAGCACACGATCTCACGCACGGGTGGTGGGTGTTTCCGTGGCTGGCCGGCATGGGTGCCATCTCTTACGTCGGTCAGTTCAGTGGTGGCCGCAAGCTCTTGCCGTTCTGGTTCGATCTGCTCACCGTCGCCGGCTTCAGCGGCATTATCTATGCCGTGGCGCTGAAGTCGAAGTTGTCCCCGGAACAGGCGCGCCGATACATCGCGGCGGCGGACCAGGGCACCCGACACCATGCCTAACATCGCGCGCATCGCGGCGTCGATCGAGCGGACTCAGCAGGCCCCCTCACCGGTGACCAGCCGCATTCTCTCGGTTACCAGCAAGTAGGTCAGCCAGGCCGCGACACTGTATGCGCAGCCCGCACCCGGACCGTGACATCCCTTGCGAGGGCCACCCACTCCGGCCTTCGCCGCGAGCGGCGCACAGTCTCGGCGGTACCTTCTGCACCCACCGTCTTGGTTGTGATGTACCTTCAGCGGCGCTCCGCCACGTTCCGGTCGACGTCGCGCAGCCAGGCCTCGGTCATGGAGGCTGCAGAAAAGGCCAGGAACCCCATGGCCACCACCAAGAGGAGGTAACGGCCCCCGGGATGAGCAGCCAGCGCCTTGAGGGCCCCGTTGAGACCTCGGGCATCGTGCGAATCGTCGACCACGGCTGCGGTGATGAAGGTTGCGCCGACTCCCGCGAAGGCGAGGCCGCGAGTGACATTCCCGAACGTCTCGGCAGCCCGAAGTGAGCCCGAAACCCATTGAGGCACTTTTCGGGTCATCAGATTCGGACTGAAGCGCTGCAACGCAGCCCAGACAGCAAGCCAACACCCACCGAGGACGATGCCGAAGCCAAGTGCCGCCAGCACATATTGCCCACCATGGTGCCGCAGCAATGTGCTCGACACGCTTGATGCCTGATTCGAACCACTCGAATGCCCGCCACTTACCTCGAAGGCGCTGATGGCCAGGGCGAGGTACACGATGGCGACAACACCCCACCCGATGCGTTGGGCCAGTTCCTGCGTACCGGATTCGTGGACGTTGCCGGCGACGGCCTGCAGAAGGCGCCAGGCGGCGTAGGCGGCGAGCCCGATACCGAGCACGACTACGAGAACGGGTCCAGCGGGTTGATGGGCGATCTCGTCAAATGCCCCCTGACTGCTGGCTGTTGCGTGAGAACCGGATCCGGTGACAATGAGAAGTGTCAGATACCCAAGGAGGAGGTACACGACCCCTCGGGCAACCAGGCCTCCTCGAGCCAATCCGGCGCCCCCTCGAGATCGATTCGCCCGCTTGGCCCGTCGTTGGCTCTTTCGGACTGGCCGCGTCGGGCTGGGAGACCCGGCACCCGACGGGCGACGACCTGTCCTCGACCGCTGCGACTTCTTAGGAGGCAATGGATCCCCCGTCGCCAGCGGTGAGAGGACGATTGCCGGTCACCTCGGCCCCTCTGTCAGTTCCTCATCACCGATGATGCCGATCTCCACATGTCCGCTGAGTGCGGCCGCGTACCGGATGATGGTGCCAACGGTGAGATCTTCGGACTTCTCAATGGCGATCACCCGGGGCTGCGAGACTCCAAGGCGGGCGGCCATCGCTCGTGTCGAGACACCACGATGTTTTCGAAAATCCCTCAGTGCATGGGCCACCAACAGACGATTTTCCACCACCGCAACTCGCTCCGGTGAGCCGGGTCGAGCCAACGCTGACTGCTCGAAGTCCTTCATGCTCACTTGTCGACCTCCCCTTGTCCTGGGTGATAACTCCATCATTATCGCCTGTGGTCCAAACGCCCAAGGCGTCCCCCTGCATCCGTCCCGAGCAGCGCCAAGCCGACCGCCGTACACTCGACACAAAAGCATTCACGGACGGAGGGACCAGGTGCCACACGACCCGACCGCAATCCGCAATGTCGCCCTTGTCGGCCATCACGGCGCCGGCAAGACGACGCTGGCCGAGGCGCTTTTGGCCGCCACCGGCGCCATCCCCCGGCGTGGCTCCATCGAAAAAGGCACCACCACCTCGGACTTCGAGCCCGAAGAGATCTCGAGACAGCTCTCCATCTCCACCGCCCTGGCGCCCTTCACCGTCAACGGGGTCAAGGTGAACTTGCTCGATGCGCCGGGCTACGCCGACTTCGCCTCCGAGATGCTGAGCGCCCTGGCCTCGGCCGACCTGGCCGTGGTCGTGGTCAGCGCCACCGACGGCGTGCAGGCCCAGACCGAGGACGCCTGGCGGGCCGCCGCCAGGATGGGGCTGCCCCGGGTCATCGTCATCAACAAGCTGGACCGGGAGCGGGCCGACTTCGACCGCACCCTGGCCGAGATCCGGGACACCTTCGGAACCGGGGTGGCGCCGGTGGAGCTGCCCATCGGGGCCGAGGGCGACTTCCACGGGGTGATCGACCTCCTGGGCGACACGGCCACCCACTACGACACCCCGGCGGCCGGCACTCCCGCCGACGGCACCGTCCCCCCAGCCGGCCACGAGGGCCCCATCCCGGCCGAGCTGGTCGACCTGGAGCACACGGTGCACGAGCAGCTGGTCGAGGGCATCGTGGTGGGCGACGACGACCTCATGGAGCGCTACCTGAACGGTGAGGCCATCGACTACGCCGAGCTGGAGAAGAGCCTGGCCGGCGGGGTGGCCTCGGGCAGCGTCTTCCCCGTCCTGTGCTGTTCGGGGCTGACCGGCGTCGGGGTGGACCGGCTGGCCCGGCTCATTGAGGAGCTCTGCCCGACCCCGAGCTCGGCTCCTCCCATCACCGTACTGGCGGGGACCACCTCGACCGAGGTCCCCTGCGACGCCGGCGGGCCGACCCTGCTCAGCGTGACCAAGACCTTCACCGATGCCCACACCGGCAAAATGTCGCTCTGCAAGGTCATCTCGGGAACCCTCACCCCCGACACCGTCCTCATCAACACCCGGACCCGCGACGAGGAGCGGCTGCACGCTCTGCAGGTCCTCTCCGGCCACACCACCACCGCCACCACCTCGGTGGTGGCCGGCGACTTCGTGGCCATCCCCCGCCTCAACGGCACCCGCACCGGCGACACCCTGGCCCCCAAGGGCCAGCCGGTCACTGTGCCTGCCCCCTCCCTCCCGACCCCGGCCCTCCAGGTGGCGGTCAAGCCGGCTACCCGGGCCGACGACGACAAGCTGATGTCGGCCCTGCAGAAGCTGTGCGACGAGGATCCCTCGCTCTCGGTCACCCGGGACGACGAGACGCATCAGACCATCCTGGGCGTGAGCGGCGAGGTCCACCTGGCCGTCACCCTGGAGCGCCTGGTCCGTAAGTCCAACGTCCACGTCGAGCGCGAGGACCTGCGCATCCCCTACCGGGAGACCATCACCGCCGCGGCCCAGGCCGAGGGCAAGCACAAACAGCAGTCCGGTGGCCACGGCCAGTTCGGCATCTGCCACCTGAAGCTGGAGCCCCTCCCCCGCGGCGAAGGCTTCGCCTTCCGCGACGAGGTGGTGGGCGGCGCCATCCCCCGCCAGTACATCCCGGCCGTCGAGAAGGGCGTCCTCGAGACAATGGCCTCGGGCGGCGTGTTCGGCTACCCCATCGTCGACATCGCC
>DASZMA010000134.1:0-19495 GCA_035552095.1 Acidimicrobiales bacterium
ACAGCCTGGCCTCGCCGGCCGAGCGCCCCGAGATCGACACCTTCATGACCACCCACTGGCCCAACTGGCGACTCGAGGTACTGCGGGCGCTGGACAAGGGCAATCTGGTGATCTCGCGCGACGAGGACTCCAGAGAGGTGACGGCGTTCTGCGCCTTCGAGGTCAACCGGTCGGGCCTGCTCGGGCCGGTGGCGGTCCGACTGGACCTGATGGGCCAAGGACGAGGCAAAGCCGCCCTGATCGGAGCTCTCCATGAGCTGCGCCGACGGGGACGCCAGTCGGTGTCGGTGGTCTGGGTCGGTCCCGTCGTCCCCTACGCGCTGGTGGGCGGGACGGTGAGCGACGTCTACTTCGTCTACCGCTTGGAGTTGGCATGAACCTCCTACCTGTCCCCCGCCACATGGAGATGACCGGGCAGGTGGTGCCGGCGCAGTCGGCCCGCACCACCATCGACGCCAGCCTGCCGCCACAGGGCTACGTGCTGCGCATCAGCGAGGAGGACGTGCGGGCGGAGGGCGCCGATGCGGCCGGGCTCTTCTACGCCGAGGCCACCCTGGCCCAACTGGCCAAGCTCCACGGCGGCGCGCTGCCGGCCGGCGTCATCACCGACCATCCGGACCTGCTCGTGCGCGGCGTCATGCTCGACATCTCCCGAGACAAGGTGCCGACGATGGCGAGCGTCTGCGCCATGGTCGACCGCCTGGCCGCGTTGAAGGTGAACCAGTTCGAGCTTTACTCCGAACACACCTTCGCCTACGCCAACCACGCCCAGGTGCACGCGGCAGCCAGCCCGTTCAGCGCCGAGGAGATCGAAGCACTGGACGCCTTCTGCCGGGCCCGCCACGTGGAGCTGGTGCCCAACCAGAACTGCCTGGGCCACATGAACCGCTGGCTGGCCCACGAGCCCTACCGGCCGTTGGCCATTGAACCCGATGGCTTCGTGGATCCCTACGGCCTCACCCGCCCCCCCATGACGATTGAGCCCGGCCACCCGGGCTCGCTGGCCCTGATCCGTGAGCTGCTGGGCGAGCTGTTGCCCCACTTCACCAGCCAACGGGTCCACGTCGGGCTCGATGAGGCGTGGGAACTGCCCCACGCCCGCATCGGCGACTTCATCGCCTGGATCTCGACGCTGCGCGCCCTGCCCGAGCTCGACGGGAGGGAAATGCTCATGTGGGGCGACATGCTGGCCGGGCGCGCCGATCTCCTGGCTGCATTGCCGCCCGGGGTCACTATCTGCGAGTGGGGCTACGACGACTGGCATCCGTACGACCAACGCTGCGCCGCGCTGGCCCGGGCCGGCGTCCCGTTCTGGGTGGCGCCGGGGACATCCAGTTGGTCGAGCATCCTGGGCCGCCTGACCAATGCGACCACCACCTGCCGCATCGCGGCGGAGGCCGCCGTGCAGCATGGCGCGGCCGGCTACCTGAACACCGACTGGGGAGACCAGGGCCACCTGCAGCAGTGGGTGATCAGCGAGCCGCCCCTGGCCTATGGCGCCGCCGTGTCGTGGTGCGTGTCGACCAACGCCGACCTCGACCTGGGCGCCGCGCTGAGCACCCATGTGTTCGACGACCCGACCGGTCGGCTGGCCGAGGCCGTGCTGGCCCTGGGCGACGCCCACCGGCTGGTCACCCCGCAGTTCCCCAACATGTCGGCCGTAGTGATGAACCTGTACTACCCGCAGCTTCCGGTCGGGCGCGGCTTTACCAACGGCCTGACCCTGGACGAGCTGGACACGCTCAACCGCTGTCTGGAAGAGGCCCGACGGGCGGCGGCGCTGGCTCGACCCGAGCGCCCCGACGGCGCCCAGCTGATCAGCGAGACCCTCTTCAGCGTCGACCTGGTGGCGCTGGCGGTGCGCGACGCCGTGGCCCGCCTGCACGTCGACGGCACCATCGGCGCCGTCCCCGAGGCAGTCCGACTCGACCTGGCGGCGGAGCTCACGGTGTTGATTGAGCGCTATCGCGAGTTGTGGCTGGCCCGGAACCGGCCCGGTGGGCTGACCGACAGCGTGGGTTGGCTCGACAACCTGATTGCGGCCTACCTCACGGGACAGCCCGGCCCCACCTGGGGAGGACTGCCGCCACCCAGGTGACCGCGGGCCGGCGCTACGTTGCCGTTATGAGTCTCGCCCTGGGCATCGTGACACCGGTGCTGCACATGAACCCCCGCTTCGATCCGCCCGAATGGGAAGTGACGGCCACGGTCGACGAGGTGGTGTCGGTGGTGCAGCAGGCCGAGGCGCTCGGCTACGACTGGGTGGCCTGCTCCGAACACATCGCCATCCCGGCCGCGGCCTCAACCGTGCGTGGTGGGCGCTACTGGGATCCCTTCTCCACCCTGGGCTACTTCGCCGCCAAGACCTCCCGGGTGGGGCTGCTGACCCACATGGCGGTGCTCCCCTACCACCACCCGCTGGAGCTGGTGAAGCGGCTGGGCACCCTCGACCTGCTCAGCAACGGGCGCATCATCGCCGGCGTAGGGGTCGGCTCACTCAAGCCCGAGTTCGACGTGCTGGGCCACGCCTTCGACGGTCGGGGTGACCGCTCCGACGACGCCATCCGGGCCATGAAGGCGGCCTGGGGGCACCGGCTGCCCGAGTACCACGGCACCCACTACAACTTCGAGCAGTTCATCGTCGAGCCCTCGGGCCTCGCCCGCCCGCTGCCGGTCTGGGTGGGGGGCCGGACCCGGCGCTCGTTGCGGCGTGCCCTGGAGCTGGGCGACGCCTGGATGCCGTTCGGCTTCAAGCTCCCCGAGCTGACCGAGCTGTTGGCCGACAGCACGACGAGAGCGGCACTCGACCACTACGCCGAGGAGCACGGGAGAGCACTGCGGTTGATCCTGGCCCCCGAGCCGCCCATCGACCCGCTGGGCGATCCGGCCGGCACGGCGTCGTTCCTAGAATCGTACGTGGCCATCGGGGCCACCGGGTTCAGCCTGCGCTTCGACCACCACTCCCGGACCCACTACGGCGAGCAGATGGACGCCATGGCGTCGCTGGCCGCCAACCTCGAGTAGGCCGGTCAACCCGAGCTGATTATGGGATGCCCAGTCGTGTGGCCTGGCCCCGCTGCGCTCAAGCGCGGGTCACGTTGTCAATGATGGTCAGGAGCGCCCGATTAAGAGTCCGGCGCTCGTCGCTCGTCAGGCCGCTCAAGAGGCGTGCCTCCAACTCCCGGACCTGACTGCTCACGGCACTCCGCTTCCTGGCGCCGGTGCGGGTCAGGTACGCGTTGAGGATGCGGGCATTGGTGGGGTTCGCTCGACGTTCGACCAGGCCGCTCGACTCGAGCTGCTTGAGCACCTCATTCATGGATTGCGGGGTCACGAACGCCCGCCGGGCCAGGTCGGCATTGGCCAGGCCTGGAGTTTCGGCCAGGAAGGACAGGACGACATACTGCGGGATGCCGAGGCCATGCGCCGAGACAATCTCCTCCAGGTGGACGTGAATGGCGGCTTGTGCTCGTTTGATGAGGTAGCCGGACATCTCCTCGGTCCTCGGTTCCGGCTCGTCCATGGCTCCTGTCGGGTTCCTTTACTTATCAGGTGCCCTGACATATCATATCAGGGTACCTGATACTAACAAGGAGGGACCATGAAAACCATCGGACCAAGCTTCATCGCCCTGCAGGTGGGTGACCTCGAGACGTCGGCCCGCTTCTACACCGAGCAGTTGGGACTCGATCGCGCGGCACAGAGCCCACCCGGAGCGGTCGTGTTTGCCACGACACCTATCCCGTTCGCCCTCCGTGTGCCCTCAGTGGACCTCTCCGCAGTCGAGCACCTGGGCTGGGGCGTCGCCCTCTGGCTCAAGGCGGACGATCCAAGTGCACTTCACGCCAAGCTGGCCGGGGCCGGCGTCACCATCGTCACACCCCCCTTCGAGGGTCCATTCGGGCTGACCTTCGCATTCGAGGATCCCGATGGCTACATCATCACGATCCATGGCTGATGGGTCCGGCGGAATCTCGCAGGCGGATGTTGGAACATTTGAGGTCGGGTACACGGGAGCGTTCTCCTTGGCGGCGAGCATCCGATTCCTGGAGGGCTTCACCCCGGCCGGGTACGAAACATCCTCTCCGAACCACCTCGATTTCGCCTTCTGTGCCGGACCGCTATGGCACCCCGTCGCCGTCCGAGTGGCCGAACAAGCCGGAAAGGTGACCGGGTCGTTCGCAGGAGACGTCAGTCCCGAAGCCGTGGCATCCAACATCGCTCGTATCCTCTCGCTCGACGTCGATGCCCGGACGTTCCCCGAGGTCGGAGAGCGAGACGACGTGGTGGCGGGACTCCAGGCGAAGTACCCGGGCCTGCGCCCAGTCTGCTTCTGGACCCCGTATGAGGCCGCGTGTTGGGCGGTCATCGGGCACCGGATCCGCCGGACCCAGGCCGCCGCCGTCAAGGCGAAGATGTCACAGCAGCTCGGGCAGGCAAGTGTGCTCGCTGGAGCAACGCTGCTCTCCTTTCCTGCCCCGCAGCGACTGGTCGATCTCGAGGGATTTCCTGGACTCTCTGGTCGCAAGCCTGAGTGGCTACGCGGGATCGCTCGAGCTGCCCTCGATGGCAGGCTTAGTCCGGAAGCGCTGCGGGCGCTCCCGCGCGCCGAGGCCATCGACCAACTCAAGGAACTCGGCGGGATCGGCGACTTCTCCGCCGAGTTGATCCTGCTGAGGGGCGCCGGCGACCCCGACTGGGCGCCACGACACGAGCCCCGACTGATCAGCGCTATGAAGTTGGCCTACGACCGGGCCCACTTGGACGATGACGAAGTCGTGGCCATCACTTCAAGGTGGGCGCCCTATCGAACGTGGGTCTCGTTGCTGCTGCGGGTCAACCTGGAGGACTCGACTCACGAAACCTCGGGCCCTCGTCGCTGAGCAGCCCGCGTAGAGCCCAGCTCGAGGGGCCAGTCAGCCCATGGGCTGAGCCAGCGAAACGATGATCCCCTCGGGGCCTCGGACATAGGCCATCCGCCAAGAGCTCTCGTACTGGCCGATTCCGCCCACCAACCCGTAGCCGGCGGACGTCGCCTGTTCCACGGCGGCGTCCAGGTCATGAACCTCGAAGGCGACACTTCGCAGGCCGACTTCGTTGGCCATAGCGGCCGGCGAACCAGGCACGCAGCTAGGTCGGACGAAGCTGGAGAGTTCGACGCTTGTCCCTTTATCCGGAGACCGAAGCATCACGATCTCGGTTTTTGAATCCGGAATACCGATGACGGTGTCGATGAACTCGCCCTCCACGAACGCCCTTCCCTCCATCTCCAGCCCCAACGCGACAAAGAAATGTGTCGCGGCATCAAGGTCGGCGACCGTGATGCCGACGTGGTCGAAACGGCGTATGTGTGCCATATCGGCCGCAACGATATCGGCACGCACCGGATCACCATTACGGCTCACCCACATACCCACGATCGCCGGGCATGGGTCGCACTTGGATGCCGGCGGCACTGAGGAACTGGCGGATCTGGGTGGCGTGCTCAAGTACATGCAGCGGCATGCGGCCGACAATCACTCCGTACAGCGTGCCGTGGTAACGATGGGCGCCAGGCAGTGGTCGGGCCGCCGCGTCCTCGGTGAGCCCGTCAAGCGTTCGGCTCACCCTGGTGCGGCAGTAGTCGAGGTAACCGAGGAGCTCTGCCCTGGTGAACATGCGGTTGGGAAAGGCGTAGGTGTTCTCGTCAAAGGGTGGTGGCGGCTCCCACGGCCCGAACTCGGCGGTGAGGTCGTAGTCGAGCGTCAGCAGCGCGTGGTAGGCCAGGAACCAGGGGGATGAGCCGTGCAATCCCCCGTGCGGCGAAGGACCCGTGGGCGCTTCGTCCGGCCACAAGTCGGTCTCCCACAGATCGTCGGGGCAATCCGCCAGCGCCGCCCCCATCAGTCGCAGCGCCTCCTCGAAATTGCTGGCCATGCTCTGCACAAACAGGTTTGCCACGCTGCCCCAGTCAGCCCGAGCCGGGGTAGCCGCCGCCACCGAAGCGCGCATCGAGCGCGTCGTAGTCGATGGCCCAGCCCTGCCGGGGCAGGGCGTCGACGAACTCCACCACCGCCGGCTTCTTGTACGACGCGATGAGCGTGCGGCAGTGGGCAATGAGATCCCCGCCGCTGAGCGACTCCCCCGCCTCGCCGTCGGCCCGCACCACCACGGCCAGGACCTTCTGGGTCCACTTGGGGTCGGGCACCCCGATGATGGCCGACTCCTTCACACCGGGGTGGCGGTTCAGGCAGCCCTCCACCTCGGCCGGATAGATGTTCTCGGCGGCCGACTTCACTATCCGGGTCAGTGGCGCCACGAAGGTGATCGACCCGTCGGGCTCGCGCCGGCCCAGGTCGCTGGTGTGCCACCACCCGCCCCGGGTGCGCTCGGCGTTGAGCTGGTCGCGGTCGTGGTAGCCGTTGGTCAGCACGCGGCCCCGGGCCACGATCTCCCCGGTCTCGCCGTCGGGCACGTCGTCCCCGGCCGGGTCGACGATCCGCACCTGGACCCAGGGCGACGGCCGGCCGCTGCTGCCGGCGCTGTCGATGCCCAGGGCGTTGAAGGTGAGCATGCCGGTGGCCTCGGTCTGGCCGTAGCCGGCCGGGTGGACGCCCCACGGGCTGTCATCGACCTGCACCATGGCGTTCCAGGCGGGGCTGGCGCCGAAGGTGCGCAAGGACGAGAGGTCGTAGCGGCCGTCCTGGTTCACCTTCATGATCTCGGCCGCCGTCGGGCCCATAACGAAGCCGTAGTTGCAGCGCTCGGTCTCCACCAGGCGGCACAGCTCCTCGGCCTCCACCCGGCGGGTCATCACATTGGTCCCGCCCAGGTGGAAGGTGGCGAAGGTGGTCATGAGCGTGGCCATGTGGAACATGGGGCCCGCGTTCAGGTAGATGGTGTCCTCGGTGATCCGCTGCACCAGGGCCACCATCAGGGCCTGAGTCAGCACGGCGTCGTGCGAGAGCAGCGCCCCGTTGGGCCGGCCGCCGAAGGCGCCGGTGTAGAGCGCGATCACCGGCCGGGTCGGGTCGACCGCCTGCGCGGGGTCGTCGGCCGAGGCACTAGCCAGGAAGGCCTCGTAACTGTCGGCCAGCACGGCCGCCGCATCGTGCTGGAGCCAACGCGCCGTCCCGGTCCAGCGGGCCCGGGCAGCCTCCGTCACCGGCCCGATCTCCTCGTCCTGCCACAGCACCACCTTGGGCTGCACGTCGTCGAGCAGGGTGACGATCTCCTCGGCGCTCTGGCGCCAGTTGGCCGGCACGAAGACGGCGCCGATTTTGGCGCAGCCCAGCAGTCCCTCCACCACCCGGTGGCAGTTCTGACCCAACCAGAGCACCCGGTCACCCGGACCGACCCTGGCCGCATTCAGCGCGTTGGCCAGTTGGTTGGTCCGCCGGTCCACTTCGGGATAGGTGGCCCGGTGGGCCCCGCAGACCACGGCGGTACGGAGGGGCCGGCTGCGGCGGTGCTCGCGCAGGACGTCGCCCAGGGTCAGGTCATGTAGCGGGTCCATGGAGCTCAGGTGGCGGCGTCGGCCAGGCGGGCCCGCAGCTCGGCCTTGACCACCTTGCCGGTGGCGTTGCGGGGCAACTCGTCCACGAAGAGGTACTGCCGGGGCACCTTGTAGTCGGCCAGTTGCTCCAGTGCGTAAGCCCGCAGGGTCTCGCCGTCGACCTGGGCCGGCGCGTGGAGGACGACGAAGGCCACCACGTCCTCGCCCAGGACCGGGTGCGGGGCCCCGACCACGGCCACCTCGGCCACGGCGTCGTGACGGACCAGCACGTGCTCCACGTCGCTGGCGTGCACGTTGTTGCCGCCCCGGATGATGACGTCCTTGCTGCGGCCGACGATGTAGAGATAGCCGTCGTCGTCCAGCTTGCCCAGGTCACCGGTGACCAACCAGCCGTCCCGCCAGGTCTCGGCCGTGGCCTCGGGGTCATTGAAGTACTCGCGCTGGCGGCCGGGCAGCTGCATCTGCACCTCACCCACCTCGTTGGCCGGCGCGGGGACACCCTCGGCGGTGACGATGCGCACCAGGGCGGGCGGGGCGATCTGGCCCACCGAGCCGGGACGCTTCACCGCCTCGCCCTTGGGCATGATGCAATAGGCGGAGCCGGCCTCGGTCATGCCGTAGTTGTTGGACACCATGGCGTCGGGCATCAGCCCTTGCAGCTGTTCGACCACGAAAGGGGCCAGCGGGGCGCTGCCCACCGAGCACATGGCCACCGAGGTCAGGTCGAGCGAGGCGAAGCCGGGGTGGTCGAGGAGGAGGTGGGTCATGGCCGGCACCAGGAAGACGGCCACCGGCCGCTCGGCCTGCACCACCTCGATCCACCGGGTGGCGTCGAACTTGGGCAGGTAGATCCCGCGCAGTCCGAGCTTCATGGGCGTGTAGACCAGGGCGATCCCGGCGAAGGTGAACATGGGGCTGGCGTGCAGCCAGCCGCCCCCCGTCCACGACGGGGGCACGTCGCCCACCATGGACCCGTTGGAGTGGCGCACGGCCACCCCCTTGGGCCGGCCGGTGGTGCCCGAGGTGTAAAGGATGTCGGCCAGGTCGTCGGGGTCGCGGTCCACCTGCACGGCGGACCGGTCGCCCGACGTGGCCTCTTCCCAGGTGATGACCGTGGCGCCGGGGGCCACCGCGCCCCGGTCCGGGCCCACCGGGGTGGCGTCAACGACGAGCAGGCCGGCGTGGCGGCCCACTTCCTGGTCCTGGGCCACTAGGTCACCGTCGGCCACCACGATGCCGGCCCCGGCATGGGTCACCATGTGCCCGATCTCGGCCGGGGCCAGGCGGGGGTTCATGGGCACGGCCACCCCGCCGGCCCGGTGGATGGCGGCGTAGGAGATCAGCCAGCGCATGGCCTGCTCGGGGTGGAGGTGGATACCCACTCGCCCGCCGGGGGGCAGGCCGGCGGCGACCAGGCCCCGGGCCAGGGCATTGGCCGTGCCCTCCCACTCGGCGAAGGTCAGGTCCCCCACGTCGACGATGGTGAAGGCCGTCTGGTCCGGGAACTCCTCGGCCATACGGCGCAGATGCTCATCCATCAACACGAACTGAGGTCCCCCCTGGAGGCTTGACGGCGCCCAAAAGTTGACGCCGGTGTCAGGTTCGTTGCAGCATGGCCGATGCTCGACCGGGGGTCAATCCGGGCGACGACCACCGACATCTTCCTCCGGCAGGTCAATCTACGGGGGGCACGAACAAGGGAACAGGCGCAGATGAGCATGGTTCGCTTCGATCTCCCCACGCCCGAGGGCGACACCATTGAGTTCTGGGAGGGGGCCAAGGAGGGGCGGCTGCTCACTAAGCACTGCCTCGACTGCGGGGCGTACTCGTACTACCCCCGGCCCTTCTGCCCCAAGTGCTGGAGCGAGCGGGTCGAGTGGTTCGAGGCCAGCGGCGACGGGACCCTGTACACCTGGTCGGTCATCTACAACAACGACATGCCGCCCTTCAAGGAGCGGGTGCCTTACGTGGCCGCCATCGTGGACCTGGCCGAGGGCCCCCGCATGATGACCAACGTGGTCGACTGCCCCTTCGAGGAACTCGAGGTCGGCATGGCGCTGAAGGTCACGTTCCAACCCATATCCGACGACTTCACGATCCCCGTGTTCGTCCGGGCCTGAGGAGGCAGCCATGACCGACGCCGTCATCGTCACCGCCATCCGCACCCCGATCGGGCGCACCGGCCGCGGCCTGGCCCCGCTCACCCTGCAGGAGATCGGCGCCCAGACCATCGCGGCCGCCATTGCGCGGTCCGGCCTGGACCCCCACGAGATCGACGACCTGATCATCGGCGAGGTGCTCCAGGGCGGCGGCTGCACCGCCCGCTACATCGCCAACGTGCTCGGCCTGCCGCCCGACACCCCCGGCGGCACGGTGCAGCGCCAGTGCGCCACCGGGATGATGGCGGTCCAGGAAGCGGCGGCCAACATCCGCTCGGGCATGGCCCGGGTGGTCATCGCCGGCGGCATTGAGTCGATGACGCGCTCACCGGCCATCTTCGCCAAGTCGCCGGTGCCCTTCGGCCACATGACCCAGTTCATACCGCCCAGCCACCCCGACACGCCGGACGCCCCCAACATGAACATGTTGATCACGGTGGGCGAGAACACGGCCAATGAGTGCGGCATCACCCGGGAGGAGTCCGACCACTGGTCGTACCACTCGAACCTCCGGGCGGCGGCGGCGGCCGACGACGGCCGCTTCGCCGCGGAGGTCATTCCGATGACCGTCCCGGTCGGGCGGGGCGAGACGGCCACCTTCAGCGTGGACGAGCACCCGCGCCGCGACACCACACTGGAGAAGCTGGCCGCCCTGCCCTCGCTCACCGGGCCCAACGGGACCATCACGGCGGGCAACTCCTCGGGCATCGCCGACGGTGGTGCCGCCCTGGTCGTGGTGGAGCGCGAGTACGCCGAGGCGCACGGCATGGAGATCCTGGCCACCGTGCGCTCCTGGGCCAGTAGCGGGATCGAGCCGGCCCGCACCGGCCTGGCCCCGATCATCGCGGTGCCCCGGGCCCTGCAGCTCGGAGGGCTCGACGTGTCCGACGTCGACCTGGTCGAGATTAACGAGGCGTTCGCCAGCATGGCCGTGGCCTGCTCGCGCAAGCTCGGCTTCTCCCACGACATCGTCAACGTCAACGGCGGCGCCGTGGGCATCGGCCACCCGGTGGCCGCCTCGGGAGCGCGCATCCTGGTCACCCTGATTCACGAGCTCCGGCGCCGCGGCGGCGGCATCGGGGTGGGCACGCTCTGTGCCGGGGGCGGCATGGGCTCGGCCACCGTGCTCGAGGTGCACGCCCCGTAACAGGATCCGGCCCGGAGGGACGTCGTCGCTCAGGTCACTTCGGCCGGAAGTGGACGAACACCCGGCCGAAGTTCTTGGAGTCCTTCTCGACCCGGTGATAGAGCGCCTTGACCTCCTTCTGGTCGAGGAAGCGCAGGACCCGTTTCTTCAGCTGGCCGCTCCCCTTACCGGGGATGATCTCGACCAGCGTGGCCCTGGTGGCCACGGCCTCGTCCATGACGGCGCGCAAGGCCCGATCGATGTCCCCACCGCGGTTGTAGATCTCATGGAGATCCAGCTTGAGCTTCACGAGGCCACGACGGTCGGGCCCGCCCCCGTGCCCGATGCCCTATTCCTTGTCCTCGGCCCCTCCGGCCATCCCCTCCTTGATGGCGTTGACCACCGTCGGGTCCATCAGGGTGGTCACGTCACCGAGGTCGCGGTGCTCGGCCACGTCGCGCAGGAGCCGGCGCATGATCTTGCCGCTGCGGGTCTTGGGCAGCTCGGGGGTCAACATGATCTGGCGCGGCTTGGCGATCGGCCCGATCTCGTGGGCCACGTGGTCGCGCAACTCGGCCACGAACTTCTCGCCGGCCGCCGGATCGTCGAAGCCGGTGCCCTTGACGGTGACGAAGGCCACGATGGCCTGGCCGGTGGTGGCGTCGCTGGCCCCGACCACCGCCGCCTCGGCCACGGCCGGGTGGCTGACCAGCGCGTGCTCGACCTCGGTGGTCGAGATGCGGTGGCCCGAGATGTTCATGACGTCATCGACCCGGCCCAGCAGCCAGATGTCCCCGTCCTGGTCGCGCTTGGCACCGTCGCCGGCGAAGTAGCGGCCGGGGAAGCGGGACCAGTACGTCTCCTGGTACCGCTCGTCGTCCCCGTAGATGCCGCGCAGCATGCCGGGCCAGGGGTCGGTGATGACCAGGTAGCCCCCCTCGTCGTTGCCGACCGAGTTGCCGTCGTTGTCGATGATGTCGACCCCGATGCCGGGGAACGGCGTCATGGCCGCCCCGGGCTTGGTGGCGGTGAGGCCGGGCAGCGGGGTGATGAGGATGCCGCCGGTCTCGGTCTGCCACCAGGTATCGACGATGGGGCAGCGCTCGCCGCCGATGTGGGTGCGGTACCAGATCCACGCCTCTGGGTTGATGGGCTCGCCGACTGAACCGAGCAGGCGCAGGCTGGACAGGTCGTGGCCGGCGGGCAGGTCCTCGCCCCACTTCATGAAGGTCCGGATGGTGGTCGGGGCGGTGTAGAGGATGTTGACCTTGTACTTCTCAATGATCTGCCACCAGCGGTCGCGGGCCGGGGTGTCGGGGGTGCCCTCGTACATGACCGAAGTGGTGGCGTTGGCCAGCGGTCCGTAAACGATGTAGCTGTGACCGGTGACCCACCCGATGTCGGCCGCGGTCCAGTAGACGTCGTGCTCGGGCTTGATATCGAAGATCAGTCGGTGGGTGGCCGAGACGTGGGTGAGGTACCCGCCCGAGGTGTGCAGGATCCCCTTGGGCTTGGCCGTGGTCCCGCTGGTGTACATGATGTAGAGCGGGTGCTCGGCGTCGAAGGCTTCGGCTTCGTGCTGCTCGCTCTGACCCGGCACCAGGTCGTGCCACCAGACGTCCCGGGCGTCGTCCCACGCCACGTCCTGGCCGGTGCGCCGGACCACCAGCACCTTCTCCACCAGTGGGCATTCGAGGACGGCCTCGTCCACCGCCGCCTTGAGCGGGCTGGCCACGCCGCGCCGGTAGCCGCCGTCGGCGGTGATGACGAAGTGGGCGTCGCAGTCGAGGATGCGTCCCCGCAACGCGTCCGAGGAGAAGCCGCCGAAGACCACGGTGTGCGGCGCGCCGAGACGGGCGCAGGCCAGCATGGCCACCACCGTCTCGGGGATCATCGGCATGTAGATGGCCACCTTGTCGCCGGCGCGCACGCCCAGCTCGGTCAGCCCGTTGGCGGCCTGGCTGACCGCGGTCAGCAGGTCGCGGTAGGTGATGGTGCGGGTGTCGCCCGGCTCGCCTTCCCAGTGGAAGGCCACCCGCTCACCCAGACCGGCCTCAACGTGGCGGTCGACACAGTTGACCGCCACGTTGAGCGTGCCGCCGACAAACCATTTGGCGAAGGGAACCTTCCATTCCAGGATGTCGGTCCAGGGGGTGGCCCAGGTCAGGTGGGCGGCCTGGGCGGCCCAGAAGGCGAGCGGGTCGGCGTTGGCCTCCTCGTAAATCCCGGGCTGCGCGTTGGCCTGCCGGGCCAGCGCCTCGGGCGGCGGAAACGTCCGCGTCTCGTGCAGGAGGGCCGACAGCCCTTCCTCTCGAACTTCGCTCATGTGTGCACTCCTCGTCGATGTGATGCGACCGGCATTCTGGAGGGCTCCGGTCACCTTCGCTCCGCAGACTGCTCCGCCTCAGGCCTTGGGCGCAAGCGGAACCACCGGGCAGACCGTCTTCTTGAAGGTCTCGTTGATCACCACGGCCGCCGACGCGTAGAAGGCGATGGCGGCGGTCACGATGCCGGCCCACCCGCCGGCATGGGTCAGCGAGGCTTTGTTGTCGAAGGCGCCGATGGTGAGGAGGACGAACGTGACGGTCAGGGCCAGGAACACGCCCACCACGGCCAGGTTCACCCGTAGGGAGGCGATCAACAGGTAGAAGGTGAGGATCGTCCACCCGAGCAGGAAGACGCCGGCCGCCTGGGAGAGCGCAGTCGGGCTGAGACCCGGCGCCTGGAAGCGGATGAACACGTAGTAGGCGATCCAAAAGGCACCGTACGACGAGAAGGCCACGGCGCCGAAGGTGTTGCGGCGGGTGAACTCCCACATGCCGGCCAGCAGCTGGGCCGAGCCGCCGAAGACCAGGGCCAGGGCCAGGGCGGCTTCGATGCCGGACGGCCACACGCTGGCGTTGGAGAGACTCAGGGCCAGGGTGGTCATGGCGAACGCTCCCAGCCCGAGTGCGGCGGGATCGGCCACGGTGGGCGCGACGGGGGTCAGGACCTTCTGCTCAGTGACGGACATGGTGTGCTCCTTCGGAATGGTGGGCCCGTGAACCGGGCCACACGGCGAGGTTTGGAAGGTTTGAACGGCTCAGGCCGCGCCTACCTCCGAAGGTGTTCTCTTGACCCCCCGGTCAGATGGTGCGGCCTTCTTCTCGGCAACCCCCCTTCTCTGCGCACTACTTCCCCACCCCGGTTTCATCCCCACTTTTCCGACCGGCCAAACGCGGGCCGGCACCATCAGGCCAGGGCTGGGCCACCGCCACGGAGCTCGAAGCCGTCGAAGGTGAAGGCGGGCACGACCGTGGCGCCCATGAGCGAGTAGCGGCCGAGCGGCCGAGCCGACTGCCACGTGCCCGACGCCACGACCACCTGTGGAGACTGGCCCAGCGCGGCGTCGGGGCCCATCACGGTGACGTCGACCGAGCCGTCCGCCGCCTCGCGGGTCAGCTCGAGCGGATCACCGGCGTAGAAGTGCCACAGCTCGGTGGCGTCGATCCGGTGCGGGGCCGAACACTCGCCGGCCAGGAGGAGGTAGACGATGGCGCTGCCCGCCGGTCGCTCGTCGCCCGACGTCTCGGCCACCCAGGTGCGGCGGTACCAGCCACCCTCGGGGTGGGGGGCGAGATCCAGCGCGGCGATCAACGACTGGCCCGGACGCATGCCGCTCGTCTTAGTCCCTCAAGGGGCGGTCGTCACCCCGAGCTGGTCGGCCAGGAACTGCGAGTGGATCTTCGCCCCGCCGAAGAGCACCCCGGTGGTCTTGGCCCGCTTGATGAACATGTGGGAGTCGTGCTCCCAGGTGTAACCGATGCCGCCGAACGACTGGAACGACTCCTGGCAGACGAGTCGCTGGCAGTCGTCACTGGCCGCCTTGGCCATGGCCACCGCGCTGGCGCGGGACCCGGCGTCCTCCTCAATGGCGGCCACGGCGTAGTAGCAGAGGGCGCGGGCCCGCTCAATGGCCACGAACATGTCGGTCATCTTGTGCTTCACGGCCTGGAACGAGCCGATGGGCACGGAGAACTGCTGGCGATCCTTGACGTAGGCCAGCACCATCCGGAAGAGGGCTTCGGACGTGCCCACGGTCTCCAGCGCCATGGCGAGCGTGGCCTCCTCGACGGCCCGGGCGATCCCCCGAGCCGACGCCTGGCTGCCGGGGTCACCCAGGGCCCGGTCGGCCGGCACCTGGACCCCGTCCAGGGTGGCGGTGAAGAGGGGACGTGACGCATCGAGCGAGTGCATCGGCTGCAGTCCAGCCAGCGCGCCGGGGACGATGAAAGCCCCGATCCCGTCGCCCACCCGGGCCACCACGGCCACCTCGTCGGTGTCAGGGTCGGCCAGCAGGCCGTGCTTGGTGCCGTTGAGCACCCAGCCCCCGTCGGCCCGCTCCGCCCGCGTGGTGACGTCGGCCAGCCCCCAGTTCTGCGGATCGTCGGCCAGAGCCAGCGTCCCGGTGATGGCGCCGCTGGCCACCTGGACCAGGAAGTGCTGCCCCTGCTCGGGCGTACCGACGTGGAGGACCAACGGCGCGAACTGGGTGGCCGTGGCCAAGAGGGGGCCGGGAGCGACGACCCGCCCCAGCTCCTCCACCACCACGGCGGTCTCGACGAAGGAGAGCCCGATCCCGCCGTACTCCTCGGGGATGGCCAGGGCCGGCCAGTCCAGGGACACCATGGCGCTCCACAGCTTCTCGGGTGGTTCCCCGGTCTCGACGACGGCCCGCACCAACGCGGGTGGGCACTCCTTCTCCAGGAAGGAACGGACGGAGCCTCGGAGCTCTTCCTGATCTTCGGTGAACTCGAGGTCCACGACCCTGCCTTTCGGGAAATTGCGCCGTCGTATTGAGAGTAGGCCGGCGCCGAGTGTACCCTGACACTGGCGTCAGCCTTTAGGGTGACGCCTCACCCTTCGGGGTGGCCCCTCGGGGGGGTCGCCGGCCCGTGGCACTCGCTCCGGGCCGGCGGCATCCGGGGCCTTCAGCCAGCGGTGCGCAACGCGGCAGCCAGCGCGGGCACGACCGCATGCCAGTCGCCCACGATGCCCACGTCGCAGTGGGAGAAGACCAGGGCGCCAGGATCGTTGTTGATGGCCAGGATGGTCCCGGCGGCCCGCACGCCGACCACGTGGTTGAACTTCCCGCTCAAGCCGACGGCCACGTAGAGCCGGGGGGCGATGCTGCGCCCGGTGATGCCGACCTGGCGGGCCCGCGGGGCCCAGCCCTTATCCGTCACCTTGCGGGTCGCCGCCAGCTCAGCGCCCAAGAGCGCGGCCAGCGGTGAGAGCTCCTGGTACTCGGCCGGCAGTACGGCGGCACCGACCCCGATGACCACCTCGGCCCGGGCCAGCACCTCAATGTCGTCATCCCTCCGCTGCGACACCACGGTGACCCGGCTACGGGGGGTGGTGGTCCAGGCCGACGCCCGCGGTGAGTGGAGCCGCGGCTCGGGCAGAGGGAGGACACCGGGCCGGACCGTGACCAGGCTGACCGGTGACATGCACGTGATGTCAGCGACCAACGCGCCTGAGAAGGCCGGCTTGGCCGCCACCAGTTCCCCATCGGCGACTTCCAACCCGATGGCGTCGCCCACCAGCCCGCCGCCGAGGGCAGCAGCCAGACGACCCAACACCTCCCGCCCGAAGGCGGTACTCGGACCCAGCACCGCCCAGAGCGGATGCCCGGCCGACCACTCCACTAGGGCCGCCGCCACGTCCTCGGCCACCAGGGACCCGTCAAAGTGCGTGACGTCGTCCGCCCCCCAGCCACCCAGGGTGTCGACGTCATCCCCGCCGAAGGAGAGCGCATGGACACGGGCGCCGACCGCGCCACTGAGCCGGGCGGCCGCGCCCAGGAGCTCGGCTCCGACCCGGGGCCGTTGCGGCTCGACCACCACCGCGATGACCGGGCCGCCGGCCCCGCCACCTTCGGAGGGACGACCGACCATTTCGCGCTCGCCCACGCCATCGTCGGACGCGACGGTGAGCGCGCCACGCGCCGCCAAGAGCGCCACCGCCTCGGCGACCTGACTCTGCACCGAACCAGCCAGCACCTTGCCCACCCGGTTGTGCTCCATGACCCGGGTGTGACCAACCCGGGTCGGGCTCCCAGCGTCCCCCCAAGGACCCTCCCCCAGTTCGACGGCCGTGAGCACAGTGATCCGATCGGCGGCCACCTCGGCCCGCTGGTCCGGCGGGGCCTTGCACGGCTCACAGAGGCGCTCGGCCACTGACAGGACGGCGGGCAGGGTGATCTCCATCTCCTCCCAGCCGTCGTCGTATTCCAAGTTCAGAGACAGGACCTCACCACGGAGGCCCATGGCGCGCGCCCCGGAGGCGAACGGCAGGCCGTTGAGCTCGGCGATCTCGGGCCCCACCTGCCCGGTGTCGCCGTCGAGGGAGTTGCGACCGACCAGGACGAGATCGAAGGGCCCATGCAGCTCCAGGGCGGCGGCCAGCGCCCGCGCCGTGGCCAGGGTGTCGGATCCGGCGAAGGCCGGATCACAGAGATGGATCCCGGCGTCCGCCCCCCAGGCCACCGCTTCCCGCAGGACGTCCTCGGCTGACGGAGGGCCGAGGGTGAAGACGGTGCAGCTGCCACCGCTGGCCCGGGCCCACTCCACCCCCTTGGAGACGGCCCGGCGGCAGTAGGCGTTCATTTCCAGCTCGAGGCCCCGGCGGACCAGGCGGCGGTCCGGGCCAAGGACCATCGACTCCCCCACCGGGATCTGCTTCACCAGGGTGGCGATACGGAGCGGCCGCTCGAACCGGCAGACGGGCTCGACCTCGGCGGCGACCATGGTGGTCAGGTTATCGGCGCCAATTCCCGGCCCCGGAATGGGCTCAACGAAGTCGGGGCCTTCGCCTACACTCTGGGACGCGCCTCTAGCTCAACGGCAGAGCAACGGACTCTTAATCCGCAGGTTTCGGGTTCGAATCCCGAGGGGCGCACTTTCCGGCCCAGGTCAGCGGCATTTCGGCAGTGTCCAACTCATGCGAAATGTGTCGCTGTCAACCGATTGTCAACGGAAGGCTCCGATGGAAGCACAATTGGCATTGAACCGCGTGGAGGAATTCCTAGCGTTCTGCGAGAGATCGATAGCCCTTCAGCAAGCATCGCCATCCGGGTATTCCCGCGGAGTGGAATGGAAGAGCATTGAGAACGAAATCACTAACCGACTTCCGATCATCGAACGAATTGCAGCCGAGTTAGACCAACGCCTAGCTGATCTGCTCCGAACGAGCGACTTCGCGACTCACAATAGGAACAAGCTGTTGGCATCTCGAGAGCTGCGAGGTGTACTGGAGCACAGCGAAGAAATTGAGAGAATTCTGGGACCCTCGGGGCCCAAGATGTCAGCTGATCAGTTCCACCCCTGGATCTGGGACCACGCTTCAGCCCTTTGGGCGGATGGCTACCGTCGGGCAGCCGTTCAGGCGGCCGCGACAGCGCTCTTCGATTTTCACCTTCCAGCCAAGTTAGAACGGGCTCGCGACACGCGAGGGGGCGCCGATCTTATGGGGCAGGCGTTCAGTCTCAGGGACCCCGAGGTTGGTGCGCCTCGTTTGCGACTTCCCGGCTATGACCGCAATGCCGACGAGAAGAGCTGGAAAAGCGCACACGAAGGAGCAATGCACCTGGGACAGGGTTGCGCTCTGGCGATCAGGAATCTAACCACCCATGACTTGACCGAACCCGAGGAACAAACTGCACTCGAAATGCTCGCCGCTCTCAGCTTGGTAGCTCGATTTGTGCAGGACGCCACCCTGGAGTGGGTCGTCGTCGTCGAGCTCTAGCTATGCAGTGCTGCGCTGAGCGCCGCTCCAGCCTCCTCCGACATTCCCGGCAGGACATGGGCATAAGTCGACAGCGTGATGGTGGGGCTGGCGTGGCCCAGCATGTCGGACACCACTTTCACCGGCACGCCGCTGGCCAGCATCAGCGACGCCGCTGTGTGTCGGCAGTCGTGGAGCCGGATTCGGGGCTGCTTCGACGCCTTCACCTTCTCGTCAAACCATCCGGAGATGGAGTCGGGGTGGTACGGCCGGCCGAGCTCATCGGCCACCAGGTGGCCACCGTCCGCATACGCACCGGGTTCAGCCTTCAGGGCCTCCGCAGCTTGGCGCCGCTGGTGCTTTCGGAGAATCGTTACCAGGGAAGCGTCGAGCGGAATGGAGCGTCGCCCTGACTCCGTCTTTGGCGTTGAGTCGATCACGCGCCCTTCGACTGTGACGCGGGTGCGATTGATCCGCAGCACCTGGCCCTCGAGGTCGACGTCTTCCCACCGGAGGCCACACAGCTCGCCGCGGCGCAGGCCCCGGGCCAACATGAGCCAGTAGGCGAAGGACAGGCGATCATCCTTTGTGGATTCCAGGAATGCCTTGGCCTGCTCGTTGCTCCAGCTAGTCATCGGTGTTCGCTGCAGCTTGGGACGCTTGACGCCCTGCACCGGATTCCGCCCCAGGTATCCATTTATCAGCGCCCAGGCACAGGCCGCCTTGAGAACACCGACAGCCATCTGAGTAGAGCGGATCGATAGGCCGGATCGGCCCTTTGCGGACTTCTCTGTTCGGAGCGCATTGGTGAACTTAGTCACCGTTTCTGGAGTCAGCGCGGCGACTTTGATGCCGCCGATCTTCGGGACAATCCAATTGTCGATGATGCCCTCGTACTGAACCAGCGTCGTCGGACGCAGCTCTGCCGCCTTCTGAGCCGGCAGCCAATGC
>DASZMA010000135.1:0-9475 GCA_035552095.1 Acidimicrobiales bacterium
CGCCTACGGCGATGCCTCCTTCCACGGCTCCGAGGGCGGGCACCACCTCAATGCGCCCATCGTGGGCCTGGCCGCCACCCCCGACGGCGGCGGCTACTGGCTGGTGGCGTCCGACGGCGGCGTGTTCGGCTTCGGTGACGCTGCCTTCCACGGCTCGACGGGATCCCTTCACCTGAACAAACCGATCGTGGCCATGACGCCTACGGCCGACGGCGGTGGATACTGGCTGGTCGCCTCCGACGGCGGCGTCTTCGCTTTCGGTGACGCCGTCTTCGCCGGCTCGGCCGGTGGGATCAGGCTCAATGCACCGGTCGTGGCCGGGGCAGCCACCTAAGGAGGTCCACCGGGGGTGCCCCCGCCGCGCCGGCGGTGGGTGCTGCCGGACGGCTACGTCGCCAACGTGGTCTACTCGTGGGGTGCGATCCGGCACGCCGGCACTCTCGTCATCCCTGCGGGATCGGCGATGGACGACCTGACCGTCCTCGGACCCGGCGACACCCGAAGCGCACCAAGATGAGATGAAGAGCACCACCAACAAAGGAGTGCAGCATGCCTGAGAAGTCGCCACAGAAACCCGCCGGCAAGAAGCCCGGCAAGTCGCTCAAGGAGAAGCGGGAGGCCAAGCGCGACAAGAAGGAGAACCGGGGTGGCATGGGGCGCTGACCGCCCAATGCGTGTCGCCGTGCGGGAACTGACCGCCGTCGAAGCGGCGGGGCGCGAGCGACTCTGACCCTCCGGCGTCCCCCGTCTACGCTCATCGCCCATGAGCACCCAGGAACCCAAGACGATGAGGAGAATCCTCAACGTGGCGACGGCCGTCGTGGTCATCGCGGCGATCCTGGTGGTCGTGCGTATTGTCACCCAGCACACCGCGCTGGCGGCGCCCCCTACCAGTGCCCAGACCCTGGTGTTCGCTCCGAACGGCCAGACCGTCTACGTGGCCGACCAGGGGACCATTGACGTGGTGAAAATCCTGGCCAAGGGATCGACCACCACGGGCCACATCGGCGTCACCGGCGGCTCCATCACCCACCTGGCCATCACGCCCAACGGGCACCAACTCTTGGTGGCGACCGCGACGACCGGCACCAGCACCGGCACCGTGTCGGTGGTCGATCTGGCCGCTTCGCCAGGCCAGGCCCAGGCCACCGTGGCCATGACCGGCCACCTGATCGAGAGCCTGGCCGTGGCGCCCGACGGGTCGTTCGCCCTCATCGGGGAGAGCGGTCCCTTCGTGGTGCTCCCGCCGGCCAAGACGGCGGTCGAGGTGGGGCCGGGGACGGTGGACCGAATCCAGTTGGGCCAGCGGCCCGCCCTCGCGGGGCCGAAGGTGAAGGTGGGCTACGGCCTGGGCGCCCTGGCCATCGGCCCGGGCAGCCACAACGCCTTCGTGCTCAACCACGGGCTGCATAACCGCCAGCAGGGTGAGCAACTGACCTCCCTGCAGCTGACCACCTCGCCCCTGCACCTGCTGGGCAGTGTGGCGGTGACCGGTGCCGGCTTGATGCTGTCCCCGAGTGGTCTCGTCGCCTACACCGGCAGCGCGGTGGTCAACCTGCTGGCCGATCCGCCCCAACTCCAGAGCCCGCCCACGCCGCCGCCGGGCCTCACGAGCCTGAGCGGGTTCAGCGCCCAGTCGATCTCGCCCGACGGCCGCTACGTCTACCTGAGCGGTGGGCAGACGTCGGGCGCGGGCGGGCTGGACCAGGTGGTCGAGGACACCACCACCACGCCGCCGACCTCAGCCACCTTCAATCTGACCGACTGCACCAACGCGCTGGTCAACCCCCAGGGCACCCACGTCTACTGCGGGTCGGGGCTGGTCTACCCGCTCGTGCCCTCCATCACCTCGTTCTCCGTCGCCGTGGGCGGCCTGGCCGGTGGCTACCCGGTCACCCTGCACGGCGCCTTCCTCTACGGGGTCACCTCGGTCAATTTCGGGCGCCGCGAGGCGTCCATCCGGTCGGTCAGCTCGAAGGGGGACACCATCACGGTCATCGCGCCCAAGGGCCCACTCGGGCCGGTGCCGGTCACCGTGACCACGTCCGGCGGGATCAACCCGAGCGTCCCGGCCTCCTCCTTCACCTACGCCGCCCTGCCCAGCGTGTCCGCCCTCACACCGCGACGAGGACTGATCCAGGGCGGCACGGGCGTGCTCCTCGGTGGCTCGGGCTTCATCGGGGCCACCGCGGTCGACTTCGGGCCCGGCCATCCGGCCAAGATTCTCTCCATCACCCACGACGGGACCCTGATGGCGGTCCGGGCGCCGCCGGGCGCGCTGACGGTCAACGTCACCGTGACCAACGCGCACGGGACCAGCTTGGCCGCCGGGGGCAACCGGTTCCGCTTCGTCAAGCTGCTGCCGAGTGTGGGCGCCCTGGCGCCGAACAGCGGCAAGTCCGGCATCGGGCTGCTCATTGGCGGCAAGCGGATGAACGCCGCCACCTCGGTGGACTTCGGGACCGTCCCGGCCAAGATCCTCAGCGTCTCGGGCGACGGCGACTTCGTGGCCGTCACCGTCCCGCCGGGCGCCGGGTCGGTCGATGTCACGGTCACCACGCCCTCGGGGACCAGCAACGACGTGAAGAACGACGAGTTCACCTATAAATAGAAACAAACAGAACAGGTAGTCTGCGCCGATGTGGCCGCCACCCCCGCGTGGCACCTGGGTGATCGACCTCGACGGGGTGATCTGGCTCACCGGCCAGCCCATCGCCGGGGTCGACGTGGCGGTGGACTCCCTGCGCGCCGCCGGCATCCGGGTGCTCTTCGCCACCAACAACTCGGCCCCGACCCGGGCCGAACTGCACGCCCGCATGGCCAACTGCGGCATCGCCACCGATGACGCCGACCTGCTCAGCTCGGCCGACGCCGCCGCCGCCATGCTCGAGCCGGGCTCCACGGCCTACGTGCTGGCCGAGGGCGGCGTCCTGGAGGCGTTGGGCGCCCGGGGGGTGCGGGTCGTGGACGGTGACCCCGCCGACGCGGTCGTGGTGGGGTGGAGCCGGTCGTTCACCTTCGACGCCATCGCCGCCGCCGTCTCGGTGGTGCGCCAGGGGGCCCGCCTGATCGGCACCAACGAGGACCCGACCCACCCGACGCCGGACGGGCTACTGCCGGGCACCGGCGCCCTGCTGGCCGCGGTGGCCACGGCGGCCGAGACCACGCCCGAGGTGGCCGGCAAGCCGCACCGGCCCACCGCCGATGCCATCGCGGCCCGGGCCGACGACCTCCGGGTCATGGTGGGGGACCGCCCGTCCACCGACGGGGCGCTGGCCGAGCAGCTCGGGATCCCCTTCGCCCTCGTCCTCTCCGGCGTCACCAACGCTGACCAGGTGCCGCGGCATCCCGCCCCGGCCGTCGTGGCCCCGGATTTGGCGACGCTGGTGCGAACGTTTCTCGCCCAGCCGGCGAATTAGTGCTTGCTCTCAGCTAGCACTTAAGATACTCTTGTTTCATGGCAAGCAATGAGCGAATCAAAAAATACTTAGAGGCTGGCACCGTCCTGGGCCAGGTGACCCGAGCCCGGGCCGAGGAGATCGTGAAGGAATTGGTGAACGCCGGCGACATCCAGCGCGGCCAGGCCCAGGAGTGGGTGGACAACCTGCTCGACCGCAGCCGCAAGACGAGTGAGCAGGTGCTCGAACTGGTGCGCCACGAGGTCTCCTCGCAGCTCAGCAAGATCGACGCGCCCTCCCTCGAGGCCATCGCCACCCAGGTGTCCGACCTGCTCAAGCGCTCGGCCGACGCCGGGCGTCACGCCACCCACGACGCCACGACGCAGGCCGGCAAGACGGCAAAGGCGGCCCGGGCCGCGGCCAAGAAGGTAGCCACGGGCGGGCGCGGCGGGGGCAAGAAGGCCAAGGCGAGCAAGCCGGCCAAGAAGGCGGCCGCCACCAAGAAGGCCAGCCCGGCCAAGAAGGCGACCGCGGCCAAGAAGTCGAGCCCGACCGCGGCCAAGAAGGCCACCGCCACCAAGAAGTCAGCGAGCTGACCTGAGCAAAGGGACCCGCCGCCGGCTCGACCTCGAGCTGGTCCGGCGCGGTCTGGTCGCCAACCGCACCGAGGCGCACGCCGCCATTGAGGCGGGCCGAATTTTGGTCGCCGGTTCACCGGCCGACAAGCCGGCGCGCCTGGTCGCCCCCGATGAGTCGGTGCTGGTGCTCGGCCCCCCCGCCCCGTTCGTCAGCCGGGGCGGCCAGAAGTTGGCGGCGGCCCTCGACCGCTTCGCCCCTGACCTCGCCGTGGACGGCCGGCGCGCCCTCGATGCGGGTGCCTCCACCGGCGGCTTCACCGACTGCCTCCTCCAACGTGGGGCGGCCCACGTCTACGCCGTCGACGTCGGCCACGGCCAACTCGACCAGCGCCTGCGCACCGACGACCGGGTCACCGTATTGGAGCGGGTCAACGTGCGCACCCTCACCCCCGAGGGGCTGCGCCAGCACGACCCCGCCTACACGCCGTGCGATCTGATCACGGCCGATCTGTCGTTCATTTCGCTGGTCACGGTGGTCCCCGCCCTCACCGGCCCGCTCGGCCGCCCCGACGCCGATCTGGTCCTGCTGGTCAAGCCGCAGTTCGAGGCGGGCCGGGTCGTGGTGGCCCGCGGCAAGGGGGTCGTGCGCGACCCCGAGATCTGGCTCGAGACGCTCGACCGGGTGACGTCCGCCCTAAGGGACGCCGGAACCGGCATCATGGGGGCGATGGTGTCCCCGCTGACCGGCCCGGCCGGCAATGTCGAGTTCCTCCTCCATGCCCGCAAGGGGATCGGTGCCGAAGCTGAAGATGGGGGCCGCCTCCTCCGGGCCACCGTCGACGAGGCGGCCTCCCGCTGATGGCGACGGTCACCTTCCTGGTCCACCCCGAGCGGGCCGATGCCCTGGCCCTGGCGCTCGATACGGCCGAGTGGCTCGCCTCCCGTGGCGACACCGCCCGCATCCTCCAGTTCAGCGCGCCCGACGTGGTCACCGAGTCGGGCGTCGAGGGGGACGTGAACAAGGTCGACCTGCGCGGCAGCGCGGTGGCGGTCAGCATGGGCGGCGACGGCACCTTCCTAAGGGTGGTCCGCCTGGCCTGGGCCGAGAACATCCCGGTGCTCGGCGTGAACTTCGGCCGGGTGGGCTACCTGCCCGACCTCAACCCCGACCAGGTGCGGGTGGCCCTGACCAAGGTGTTCGAGGGCCAGGAGATTGTCGAGTCGCGTTGCGCGCTCGAGGTGGCCATCGGCGACCGTTCCCACCCTGATGCCCCGGCCTTCACCCATCTGGCCCTCAACGAGGTCGTCCTCGAGAAGATCGTCTTCGGCCACACCGTCCACCTGTCGCTGGCCATCGACGGCGAGGACGTGCTCACCTACTCCTCCGACGGGCTGCTCATCGCCACCCCGACCGGGTCCACCGCCTACAACCTGTCGGCCGGCGGGCCCATCCTCACGCCGACCCTGCGGGCCATGGTGGTGACCCCGGTGGCCCCCCATCTGTCCCTCGACCGCAGCCTGGTGCTGACCGACGGGCAGCAGGTGACGGTGGCCATCGCCGACGACCGGGCCGCCGCCCTGGTCATCGACGGGCAGGAGGTGGGCCGCTTCGACCCGGGCACCACCGTGACCTGCCGGGTGGCCACCCGGCCCGTGCTGGTGGTGCGCAACGACCCGCAGGGGTTCGGCGGCATGCTCCGGGTCCGTCTCCTGGCCGACCGGGGTCGCTGAGCGTGCTCACCGAGCTGCGCGTGCGGGACCTCGGGGTGATCGAGGACCTGTCGCTCACCTTCGGCTCGGGCATGACCGTGCTCACCGGCGAGACCGGCGCCGGCAAGACCCTGGTGGTCGAGGCGCTCCAGCTGGTGCTGGGCGGGCGGGCCAGCCCGACCCTGGTCCGGGTCGGGGCGACCGAGGCCCTGGTCGAGGCGCGCTTCGTGGTCGACGAGCGCGAGGTGGTCATCGCCCGCTCCGTGCCCGCCGAGGGCCGCTCCCGGGCCTGGGTCGACGGGCGGATGTCCCCGGTCAGCGCCCTGGCCGAGACCACGGCCGAGCTGGTCGAGATCCACGGGCAGCACGAGCACCGCTCCCTGGTCACCCCCGCCGCCCAGCGGACCGTGCTCGATGCCTACGCCGGCACTGACCTGGCCCCGGTCGACCACCTGCGGGCCCGCCTGCGCCAGTTGGCCGCCTCCCTGGCCGAACTCGGTGGCGATGGGCCGGCCCGGGCCCGGGAGGCCGACGTTCTGCGCTACCAGGTGGAGGAGATCTCCGCTGCCCGGCTGTCCGACCCCGACGAGGACAACGACCTGCGCCTGGAGGAGGCCCGGCTGGCCGACGCCTCGGCCTACCGGGAGGCGGCCACCTCGGCCGTCGAGCTGCTCGATCCGCTCGAAGCCGGCGTGCTCAACGCGCTGGGCCAAGCCGTGTCGTTCCTGGCCGGGCGGGAGTCCTTCGACGAGTATCGAGAGCGGATCGCCGCCGCCGCCATCGACCTCTCCGATCTGGCCCGGGGGCTGCGCGACGTGGTCGAGGGCTGGGAGGACGATCCCGGCCGCCTGGTCGAGGTGCAGGAGCGCCGGCGGCTGCTGGCCGAGCTGCGGCGCAAGTACGGGGAGGACCTGGCCGCGGTGATGGCCTTCGGTCAGGCCGCGGCGGCCCGGCTGGCTGACCTGGACAACGCCGAGGGCTTCGCCGCCCAGCTCGAGGCCGAACGGGTGGGGCTGGCCCAGGAACTGGCCACCGCCGAGGCGGCCGTGCGCCAGGTGCGCACCCGGGCGGCCGGGAAGTTCGGGGCACTGGTGGGGGAGCGCCTGGCCGACCTGGCCATGGGCGGGGCCCGCCTGGAGGTGCGGGTGGGCGCCGAGGGCACGGGAGAGCCCATTGAGCTGGCGCTCGGGGCCAACCTGGGCGAGGCCGTGCTCCCACTGGCCAAGGCCGCCTCGGGCGGCGAGCTGGCCCGGGCCATGCTGGCCATCCGGCTGGTGGCAATGGGCGGCCCGCAGACCATGGTCTTCGACGAGGTCGATGCCGGCGTGGGCGGGGCGGCCGCCCTGGCCCTCGGGACCGCCCTCCACGAGGTGGCCCGCACCCGCCAGGTGCTCGTCGTCACCCACCTGGCCCAGGTGGCGGCGCAGTCCGACCACCAGATCAGCGTGCAGAAGCAGGAGGCTGGTGGCCGCACGGTGACCTCGGCCACCCAGGTTGAGGGAGACGATCGGGTGGTGGAGCTCTCCCGCATGCTCTCGGGCCATCCCGACAGCGACGCCGCCCGGGCCCACGCCCGTGAGCTCCTCGGCGCCTCGGGTGGGGCGAGCCGTTAATTCTTTGGAGTCCACCACAGCCGCGGCCCGGGTCGATTATCGTGGCCGGGTGCACCGTTCATATCTCGTGACCTTCGGCGCCCAGCGGGTGGCGTGAGCAAGTTCATCTTCGTCACCGGCGGCGTTTCGAGCTCGCTCGGGAAAGGCCTCACCGCCTCCTCGCTCGGTCGACTCCTCAAATGCCGTGGCCTGCGGGTCACCATGTGCAAGCTCGATCCCTACATCAACGTCGACCCCGGGACCATGAACCCCGGCGAGCACGGCGAGGTCTTCGTTACCGAGGACGGCGGCGAGACCGACCTCGACCTCGGCCACTACGAGCGCTTCATCGACGAGAACCTCAACAAGCGCTCCAACACCACCACCGGCTGGATTTACCGCTCCGTCATTGAGAAGGAGCGCCGGGGCGACTTCCTGGGCCGCACCGTGCAGGTCATCCCGCACGTGACCAACGAGATCAAGGAGCGGGTGCGCCGCCTGGCTGACGACGACGTCGACATCGTCATCGTCGAGATCGGCGGGACGGTGGGCGACATTGAGATCGTCCCCTTCGTCGAGGCCATCCGCCAGTTCCGCCGCGACGTGGGCCGGGACAACGTCTGCTACATCCACCTCACCCTGGTGCCCTACCTGGTCACCGGGGAGCAGAAGACCAAGCCCACCCAGCACTCGGTCACCGAGTTGCGCAGCCGGGGTATTCAGCCCGACGTGATCGTGTGCCGCTCCAACATGCCGATCGACGAGGGCCTGAAGCGCAAGATCTCGGCCCTGTGCGACGTCTCCATGGAGGCGGTGGTATCCGCCGTCGACGCGCCGAGCATTTACGAGATCCCGCTCGTCCTGCACGAGCAGGGACTGGATTCCTTCGTCTGCCGGACCCTGGCCATTGACGAGTCGAAGTACCCCATGGCCACCTTGGGCACCTGGGAGCAATTGGTGCGCCGGGTCGAGTCGCTCTCGCGCAAGGTCAAGATCGGCATCGTGGGCAAGTACGTCAACATGCCCGACGCCTATATGTCCGTGGTCGAGGCGCTCCGCTCGGGCGGTTTCCACCACGGGACCGAAGTCGAGCTGGACTGGATCGACGCCGAAATGGTGCCGGACCTCCTCGGTACCGATCGCCTGCGCGGGCTGGACGGGATCGTCATCCCCGGCGGCTTCGGGGTGCGGGGGATCGAGGGCATGGTGGCCGCGGCCGGCTACGCCCGCGACAACAGCATCCCCTGCCTCGGCCTCTGCCTCGGCCTGCAGGTCATGGTGATCGCCGTGGCCCGGGACTGGGCCAACATGGTGGGCGCGAATTCGCGGGAGTTCGACTCACTCACCCCGTTCCCGGTCATCGATCTCATGCCCGACCAGCAGGACGTGACGGACAAGGGCGGCACCATGCGCCTCGGCTCCTACCAGGCCACCCTGCTGCCCGAGTCCAAGGTGGCGCAGGCCTATGGGACGCTCGGGGTGACCGAGCGGCACCGGCACCGCTTCGAGTTCAACAACCGCTACCGCTCCAAGCTGGAAGCGGTAGGGCTGGTCTGCTCGGGCAGTTCGCCCGACGGCCGCCTGGTCGAGTTCGTCGAGCTGAGCGACCACCCCTTCTGGGTCGGCACCCAGGCCCATCCGGAATTCAAGAGCCGGCCGGATCGGGCCCACCCGTTGTTCCGGGAGCTGGTGGCGGCGGCGCTGGATCGGGCCGAAGGGCGCGAGCCCCACCTGCTCGATCTCGATCGCGTGCCGTAAATCTGGTGGCCGACCACGCCGAGACTTCTCCTCCCTCCTCGTTCCGGCAGGTTTCCGAGCAGGAGGTGTTCCGGGGCAAGGTCTTCTCGGTGGGGCGGGTCGAGCTGGTAGATCCCGACGGCAAACCGTTCGAGCGCTCCATCATCCGCCACCCCGGTGCGGTCCACGTCGTCCCGGTCGACGAGGATCGCCGGGTGACCCTCGTCCGCCAGTACCGGACGGCGCCGGACCGCTGGCTGCTCGAGACGCCGGCCGGCACCTGCGACGTCGCGGGGGAGGAGCGCGAGACCACGGCGCGCCGGGAGCTGGCCGAGGAGGCGGGCCTGTCGGCGGTGCACATGGACGTCCTCATCAGCACCTTCAACTCGCCGGGAATCAGCGACCAGTGCACGACGATCTTCCTGGCCACCGGCCTGTCCCCGCGCCCGGTCCAGCCGAT
>DASZMA010000136.1:0-1908 GCA_035552095.1 Acidimicrobiales bacterium
CCTGCGGCGGCGATCCAGCGACGGAGCCAGGTCCTCGACGGCATGGTGGCCAACGGCCACCTGAGCGCCGACGAGGCCGGCCTGCTGAAGACCACCCCGCTGCCGACGACGCTTCACCCGCCCCCGTCGCAGCAGGACAACCCGTTCGTCGTCGAGGTGAAGGCCGCCCTCCTCGACACCAGCGACCACCATTTCGACGCCCTGGGCACTACCACAGGCGATCGCGTGAACGCGCTGTACAAGGGTGGCCTCACCATCACCACCACCCTGGATCCGGCCCTCCAGCACGACGCCGAGCTGGCCGTGGCGGCCGAGGTGCCCAACACCGGAGGACGGTTCACCGCCGCGATGGCGGCCATCGATCCCGCCACCGGGTTCGTGCGGGCCCTCGTCCCTGGCAACCCGGGATCCAACGCCAACGGCTTCGACGTGGCGACCGGCCGGGGGGGCGGCGGGCGGCAGCCGGGTTCGTCTTTCAAGGCGGTGGTGCTTGCCGCAGCTTTGGAGAACGGGTTCAGCCCGAACGACACCATTGACGGGACGTCGCCGTGCACGATCTCGCTGCCCGGCTCTGGGCCCTACGTGGCCAACAACGCCGAGGCGGGGGCGGGCGTGATGAGCGTCCTCGATGCCACGGCCAACTCGGTGAACTGCGCCTACATCCGCTTGGGGGTGGACGTCGGCCTGCCCAAGGTGGTCGACATGGCTCACCGCCTCGGCATCCCGGCAACCGTCAAGCTCGGCACCACGCCCTCGGTCAGCCTCGGGACCTACGAGGTGACGCCGCTGCAGATGGCCTCGGTGTACGCCACTCTGGCGGCCGACGGGGTACACCGAGCGCCGAGCCTCGTCCAGCGGATCGCTGACCCCTCGGGCACGGCGCTGTACCAGGCCAACGCCATCCCCACCCAGGCGGTATCCCCCCAGATCGCCAGGACGACCACCCAGGCACTCCAGGCCGTGGTCCAGCGAGGCACCGGTACAGCGGCCCAGCTGTCGGGCCGCCCCGTGGCGGGGAAGACGGGGACAACCGACAACCTGGCCAACGCCTGGTTCGTGGGCTACACGCCCCAACTGGCTGCCGCCGTGTGGATGGGATCGCCGATGGGCCAGGTCCCGATGCGTGGCGTGGGGGGAGTGGACGTGTTCGGCGGGACGTACCCAGCCCGTGTCTTCCACGACTTCATGAGCGCTGGCCTGGCCGGCCAACCCGTGGCCGGCTTCACGGCTCCCGACCAGAGCCAGATCGGGCCGGGGCACTTCCTGACCGCGCAGAACTCGCCCGACGCGCTCACCAGCCCGCCCCCGCCCCCGCCTCCGGCGCCTGCTCCGGCCCCGGCACCCGCGCCGGCTTCCCCGGCTCCACCTGCTCCGGCGCCGGCACCAGCGCCCGTCCCGCCGGCGCAAGCACCAGGCGACCACCAGCACGGGCATGGGGGCTGAGCCAGCTCCTCGGGCGCGGCGGGGACGCGCCGGCGCAAATGCACCGTGTCGGGCCCGGCCCGCGCCGGTGCGGGCGGTGACCCCGCTCCCGGTGGCAGACTGGTGCCGGCCCCGATCGGAGCCAGCCGCAATGGCGCGGAGGTGACGGCATGTCGACGAGTACCGGCCCGGGTTCGCTTCGACCCCTCGAGCGGCGGGTCCTCGCCCTTCAGGAGGAGGGCGTGGATCGGGAGGAGATCGCCCGCCGTTTTCGGCGCAGCCCGGAGTTCATCGACCGGGTGATCGAGATGGCGCACCTACCGCGGCACCCGGCCCAGAGCTCGGCGCCGCCGCGGCGTCACGCCCTTCGGCCCATCGAGCGTTGCCTCCTGCGCTGGCAGGAGGAGGGAGAGTCCTTCGACGCCCTCGCTCCCCGCTTCAAGCGCAGCCCCGCCCACCTCCGGCGGGTGGCAGGCCTGGCGTCGT
>DASZMA010000137.1:0-35786 GCA_035552095.1 Acidimicrobiales bacterium
ACCCAACGCCGCCTGGGAGAAGGCGGTGATGGCCAGGGTGGGGCTGAAAAGCTGTTCGAGTCCGGTGAACGGATTGGAGTCGCCCGAGGACAGGCACGTCGGCTTGCCGGTCTGCGTAGAGCAGTAGAACGTCTTGTGCCCGGTGTCGATCACGCTGCCGCCCGACGAGGTGAAGTTCGACTTCGGCGGGGCCTGGGCGATGGTGACCTTCTCGCTCTGCCCGCCGTCGACCGACTTATAGGTGGCGGCGTAGGTCAGGTGCTTGGCCTTGCTGAAGAGCTTCTCCAGGGCCTTGAGGCTGGCCGGCGTGACACCGGTGGGAGCCTTGGCAGCCGCAGCCGCACCGGCGGTACCACCGGTCGCCGCCGGCAGGGTCGACAGGGCCACCGAGGCGGCCAGCACCGCCGCACATCCCAGCCCGACCAGGCGAGCGGCGGTCGGGGTACCCATGGGGGCACCATATGAAGGCCACTCGGGGATGTCAATCAGCCAGCAAGCGCAGGTCAACGGGGGGTGACCGGGTCGAGGGCGGGCAAAGTGCCGTACAGTACGGGCATGTCAACCGGCGCCGTGGCGGCCCGCCCGCTGACCAGGCGACTCCTGCGCCGGGCCGTCCGGGTCTTCGATGCCGCCGCCACGCCGTACGGGGTCGACCGCTACGTGGAGCTGGTCCGCCCATCGTGGTCCTCGACCGAGGTGCGGGCCAAGGTCGTGAAGGTGGAACGGACCACGCCGCGCAGCGTCACCCTCACCGTGCGGCCCAACGGCAACTGGACGGGCTTCGTGGCCGGCCAGTACACCCAGCTCTCGGTCGAGATCGACGGGGTACGCCAGACCCGCTGTTACTCCATGGCCAACACCGCCACGGCGGGCGACGGGCTGCTGGAGTTCTCGGTCACCGCCCATCCGCAGGGACGGGTGAGCCAGCACCTGCGGGCCGCCGCCGGCAAGGGCCTCACCATCGGCCTCACGCCGGCCCAGGGGTTGTTCACCCTGCCCGACACCGAGCCCGACCATCTCCTGCTGATCAGCGGCGGCAGCGGCATCACCCCCGTGATGTCCATGCTGCGGACGCGCTGCGGACGGGGCTGGACCAAACCGGTGACCTTCCTGCACTACGCCCTGTGCGAAGACGACATGCTCTACCGCAACGAACTGGCTGAGCTGGCCGCCACGTTCCCCGGTGTCACCCTGGTGCGGGTCTTCACCGAGCAGCCGGGGCGGGGCGACCTGGACGGCTTCCTCTCGGTGGCCCAGCTCGACGCCGCCGCGCCCGACTGGGCCCGGGCCGAGGCGTTCGTCTGCGGGCCGGCCCCCCTGATGAATTCGGCCTCCAGCATCTTCGCCGGCGCCGGACGCATTGAGCACCTGCACACCGAGGCGTTCACGCTGACGCAGATCAGCGCCGAGGCGGGCACGGTGGACGGCACCGTGCGCTTCGGGGCCAGCGAGATCGGCGTGCCCAGCGACGGCCGCCCGCTGCTGGCCCAGGCCGAGGCGGCCGGCCTCACCCCCCTCTCGGGCTGCCGCATGGGCATCTGCCACACCTGCACCCGCCACCTGTGCACCGGGGTCGTGCGCGACGCCGTCACCGGTGACCTGACCACCGGGCCCGACGCCCTCATCCGGATCTGCGTGAGCGTCCCGGTCGGCGACGTCGAGATCGACCTGTAATCCCCCACCCGCGAAAAGGACCTTGATGACCACCGTTGCCGAGACGTACGGCCTCACCGCCACCCAGCTGGACGCGCTGGCGTCCGAGCTCGATGCGCTGCGGGCCGAGGTGGTCGGCCAGCTGGGCACGGCCGACGTGGCCTACATCCGCCGGGTCATCCGGGTGCAGCGCTGGGCCGAGATCACCGGCCGGGCCTCGCTCTTCCTGGGCTTCCTGCCGCCGTTCTGGCTCCTGGGCGCCGGCGCGCTCTCGCTCTCCAAGATCCTCGACAACATGGAGATCGGCCACAACGTGCTGCACGGCCAGTACGACTGGACCAACGACCCCGCGCTGGCCTCGGACAGCTTCGAGTGGGACTCGTCCTGCCCGGCCAAGGGGTGGCAGCACTACCACAACTACCTGCACCACACCTTCACCAACATCACCGACAAGGACCGCGACCTCGGCTACGGCGTGATCCGCATCAGCGCCGAGACGCCGTGGGCCCCGAGCAACCTCGGCAACCCCCTTTACGCGCTCGGGCTGGCCCTGATTTTCGACCACGGGATCATGCTGCACGACGTCGACATCGCGCACGTGCGCGAGGGCAAGAAGACGTGGGCCGAAGCCAAGCCGTCGCTGGTCAACGGTTTGAAGAAGTCGGGCAAGCTGGCCTTCCGGGACTACATCATGTGGCCCGCCTTCACCGGCCCCCTCTTCCTCACCACGCTGGCGGCCAACGCGCTGGCCAACGTGGTGCGCAACGTGTGGGCCTTCATCATCATTTTCTGCGGCCACTTCCCCACCGGCGTGCTCGAGTTCACCGAGGAGGAGTGCGAGGGCGAGTCCAAGGGCCACTGGTACTTCCGCCAGATGCTCGGGTCGGGCAACATTTCGGGCGGGCGCCTGTTCCACATTATGAGCGGGAACTTGAGCTTCCAGATTGAGCATCACATCTTCCCCGACATCCCGGCCCGCCGGTACCAGCAGATCGCGCCCCAGGTGCGCGAGATCTGCCAGCGCTACGGCATCCCCTACAACACGGGCCGGCTCTCCCGGCAGTTCGGCTCGGTCATCGGCAAGATCTTCCGCTTCGCCCTGCCCGGCCGCAAGAAGCAGGCCAAGCTGGCGCCACCGAGCGAGCCGCAGACCGAGCCGACCGAGCTGCTGGCCGCCTGACCCCGGTGCCCGGGCTCCCACCCGGGCGATCGGTAACCTCAACTCGTGTGCCTCCTCGTCGTCGCGTCACGCGTCATCGCCGGTAACCCGCTCGTGATCGGGGCCAACCGCGACGAGTACTTCGATCGGCCCTCCACCTCCATGACCGTGCTGTCCGAGGCCGGCCCCCGCATTCTGGGCGGGCGGGACGAGCGCTCGGGCGGGACCTGGTTGGCCGTCAACGAGCACGGGGTGTTCGCCGGGCTGACCAACCTCCCGCTCGGCGGCCAGGCCGATCCGACCCGCCGCTCCCGGGGCGAGCTGCCCTTGGCCTTGGCCTCGCACCCCGACGCCCCATCGGCGGTGGAGGCCTTCATCAGCTCCTACCGCCCGGCCGACTACAACGGGGCCTGGCTGCTCGTCGGCGACCGGACGTCGCTCTACTTCATCGACTTCACCGGGTCGGTCCCGCTGGACGCGCTGGCCCTGCCCCCCGGGCTCTACGTGCTGGAGAACCGGGCCCTGGGCGAGCCGTCCGCCAAGGTCGACCGGGTCCGGGCCGCGCTGGGCGCGGCGTCGGGCCGCGAAGGCGACGGCTCCGAGGATGACGCCTCTGAGGGCGACGGCTATGGCGACGCTGACACTTTCATGATCCGGCTCCGTGGCGTGTTGGCCAACCACCAGATGCCCGAGCCGTCGGGCGTCGAAGGAGGGCCCAAGGGCGCGGCCAACTGCGTCCACCTGGACGGCTACGGCACCCGGTCCTCCTGCCTTTTGCGCTACCGGGACGACCCGGCCACGCCCCCGCAGGTGTGGGTGGCCGACGGCCCGCCGTGCACGACACCGTTCCTCGAGGTGCGCCTCTGGTCGGCCTAGCCTTAGAAGGGCAGGGTGTAGCTGTTCTCGAGCTCATCCTGGAGCACGGTGGCCACCGACTGCGAGGTGTCGACGATCAACTCTTCCTGGAGGACGCGAGTTCGGAAGCTCCAGCCGGTCGGGAGCGCGAGGCGCTGGCCGAGATCGGCCAGGCTGCTCTCATTGAGCGCGGGGTCGACCGCGGTGCAGTACGCCTGCATGACGTAAGGGAGTCCGTCGGGGTCGATCAACTCGTAGACGGCGGAACCGGCGTCGAAGAACATGGAGACTCGCCGGTCGACTTTGCGCTCCGTGTAAGGGACCTGAGCCGGGTTCGTGCCGAGCGCGAGTACGGCGATCCGGCGCATCAGAATCCCGTTGAAATCGTGCAGTACGGGCTCGAGTGGCGCGCTCTTTGATCCCAGACCGTCCAGCACCCAGTACCGAGGCCCGTTGAGCTTGACGATGAGAGCACCGAGCTCCTCGGCAATGGCTGCCGGGTTGAGGGTCTCCCACAGTTCCTGGGGACAGTCGTTGAGGAGTTGGGTGCCGTAGACGTGCGCGGTGAATTGCTCTCCCTCCAAGAAGACAGCAAGCACTTCGCCGTAGCGAATGCCTCGTTGGTCGGTGGCGATTCTGGGTTGGGCATCGGCGGTCATTTCGAATAGGGCCTTCGTTGAAAATGTTGGACTCTTACGAGCCGCTCGGGTCGCAGGACACGTTGTCGACTCCTCATCGGGCCGCCGCGGCGACCGGCAGGGGCACTCGGCCGGCTATCCCGTCGGCCAGCATGGCCATGATGGACGCCCCTCCCTCCGCGGAAATCTCCCCATCGTCCACCAACTCAGCCAGGCTCAGATACGACGCGGTCATGACCCACACCAGAGCATGGCTCGACTGATCGTCCAAGCCCCAGGCGCGAAACCACGGAGACCACCGGTTGCCGATAGTGGCCCGGAACTGTTCCCGGACTCCGGCGAGCTCGACTGGGATGGCGCCACTGATCAGGGCGCGAACGACGCGCCGGGTCTCCGGCCCCAGGGAGAGCATGTGCTCGAAGAGCCGGCTGGCCAATGTGGCGGCTTCACGGGCACCCAGAGCGAACACGTCGTCCAAGCCCAGCGCGTACTGTCGGGCCTGCTCCGCGAAGGCGGCCTCGAACAACCTTGGGAGGTCAGGGAAATGGTCGTAGACCAACTGCCGGCTGATCCCTGCTTCCTTCGCCACCGCCACCATCGTGAGCCCGTGCAGCCCGTCTCGAGAGATCAGGCGTGATGCCGCTTCCAGAATGAGCGACCGCCGCACGCCTGCCGGCAGATAGCTGCGCTTGGTCACCTTGACCTTCCTTCCACCCGTTGGAATCGACCCTGGTTTAGATATTTACAGAGTGTACACTTGCCAAAGATGAATGATGGGAGCAGAACGTGAGCATCACCTCGGTGGACTTCCACTTCGACATCATGTGTCCGTACGCCTATCAAACCTCGCTCTGGATGCGGGACGTGCGCGACCAGCTCGACCTCAATGTCCGATGGCGGTTTTTCAGCCTTGAAGAGGTCAACCGGAGCGACGGGAAGAAACATCCGTGGGAGCGCCCTTGGTCCTACGGGTGGTCCATGATGCGGGTGGCCGCCATGCTCCGCCGGATCGATCCGGACCTGGTCGATCGTTGGTACCAAGCAGCCGGGACCGCGCTGCACGTCGAGGGCCTCAAACCCCATCGCCGCGAGGTGGCTGAGCACCTGGTCGCCCAACTGGGCCTGAATCCCGCGCTGGTTGGGCAGGCGATCGAGGATCCCACGACCAGTGATGAGGTGAAATCAGAGCATGACCGGGTCCTGGCGCTCGGGGGATGGGGTGTGCCCACCTTGGTCTTCGACAACGCCCATGCGCTGTTCGGGCCGGTCATCATCGATCCGCCCACCGGCCCGGCGGCACTACGCCTCTGGGATCTGGTGACCGGGTGGCTCGAGTTCCCCCATCTCTACGAGATCCAGCACCCCAAGCGGCGCGAGGATCTACGGGCGATCGAGACCACGTTTCGGCCCTACCTCGAGGCGCGGGACTGGGTCAGCATGCAGAAGGAGACGCCATGACAGAGCCGTCGGCCATCCGGGCCGCGCTGGAGGAGTCGTTCGACGCCCTCGAGACCCTGGGAGCAGACCTCGGGCCGGCGGAATGGCAGACCCCGTCCCTCTGTCCTGACTGGACCGTTCGTGGGGTCTTCGAACACGTGGTGGGCATTGAGAACGCCCTCGTCTCGTGGCTCCCGGACGCCGCCGATACGCCGCCGCCGTTCAGCCTGGCCGCCGCCTTTGCCAGGGAAGTGGCCGAATTGGACGCCCCCACCTTCATGGAACGAGCGCGCCGCGTGCTGGCCCACCGACGCCATGACCTGAGCGTCCTCGACCCGTCCGATCTGGCCCGGCCCTCTTGGACCCCCGTCGGTCCGGGCAGTTACGGCCGGTTCATGGAGATACGGGTCTTCGACCTCTGGGTACACGAACGGGACATCAGCACCCCGCTTGGTCGTCCGACGGACGATACGGGAGTTCGGGCGGAGATCGCACTGGCCGAAGTCGAAGGGTCACTCGGCTACATCGTCGGCAAGAAGGTAGGTCTGCCCGAGGGTCGAAGTATCGTGTTCCACCTCAGCGGTCCGATCGGGCGCGACATCGCCGTCGTCGTAGATGGAAGAGCCAGGGTGGTCGAAGAGGCGCCCTCGCCCGACGTGGAGATCTGGACGGACACGCTCACCTTCATTCAGCTGGCCTGCGGTCGGTTCGACCCCCAGGAACCCATCGATCTCGGTGCCATCCATTGGCACGGCGACGCCGAGTTCGGGGAGCGGGCGGCGCGCCATCTCAGATTCACCATGTGAGATCCTGCAGACACCTACAGCGCCGGAAATTAGAGCGTGATCAGCGCCGTGACGAAACGCAGATGGCAGTTCATCCGCCAATGAATCGCACAGTGAAACGACACCAGATGATCCGACCCCGGCTCTCAATGCCGCGATCGATAGCGGCGGCTTTACGAACCTGAGGCGTAGGTCAGACGAACTCAGCGGCCGATGGACCTAGAACCCTCTACCGACGCCGTGTCTTCCACGATGAGCCCTTCCCAGGGCCCGAGCGCCAGCGTTCCCGCCACCACGTCGCCCTCCCGGCCGCGGTCGGTGCCGAAGCGCACCGTGCCGTCGACGCCGGGAACAGTCGAGGAACCCTCTGAGAGATTGAGCGCCACTGTGAAACGGTCGCCCCGGGTGAAGGCCCACACGCCGTCGGGCGCGTCCAGGGACCGGTAGTCCCCGGCCACCAGATCGGGCTGGGCCCGCCGGAAGGCGATGAGGTCGCGGGCAAAACTGAGCATGGAGGAGGAGTCGCCCCGTTGACCCTCCACGTTCACCACGCTGGTGTCGCTGAGGGGCAGCCACGGTCGCACGCCGGCATCGGTGAAGCCCCCACCGGGGCGGTCGGCCCACTGCATCGGCGTGCGGCCGGCGTCACGCCCCTCGTAGTAGGGCCAGTAGCGCACCCCGAGAGGGTCGCGCATGTCCTCCTGGGTCAGCTTGGCGTTGCCCTGGCCGATCTCGTCACCCTGGTAGAGCACCGGGGTGCCCCGCAGGGTCAGCAGCATGAGCAGGGCCAGCCGGGTGCGGGCCGGGTCGTCGACGGCCCAGCGGGTGGGGAAGCGGAACATGTCGTGATTGGAGCCGGTCCAGGCCGGCCAGGCCCCGGGCGGCAGGGCGGCCTCGGTGCCCTCGACGATGGCCCGCATGGCGGCGGCCTCGAAGTCGGCGCTGATGAAGTTGAAGTTGAAGGCCAGATGGAGCTCGTCGTCGCCCGAGCCGTAGAAGGCGCCCAGCTTGTCCAGCGGGACCGGGGTCTCGCCGATCAGCAAGCGCGGCTCGGGGTAGCGATCGGCCAGGGCCCGCCAGCGGCGGATGACCTCGTGCACCTCGGGCCGGTTGCCGTTGAACTCGGAGCGCTGGCCGAACATCTGCGCCTCGAAGTCATCGTCCTCGGTGGCCACCGGGTTGTCACGCAAGTCGGCGTCCTTGATGATGATGTTGCAGACATCTATGCGGAAGCCGGCCACGCCGCGATCGGCCCAGAACGAGATGATCCCGTCGAAGGTGTCGCGCACCTCCTCGTTCCACCAGTTGAGGTCGGGCTGCTCGTCCAGGTGGTTGTGGAGGAAGTACTGCCCCGTCACCTCATCGAGCGTCCAGGCCGGCCCGCCGAAGCTGCTCACCCAATTGTTGGGCGGCGTGCCGTCGGGCTTGGGGTCGGCCCATACGTACCAGTCCCGCTTGGCCGCCGAGCGCGCCGAGCGCGACTCCAGGAACCAGGGGTGCCGGTCGCTGGTGTGGTTGGGCACCAGGTCCAGCAGGACGCGGATGCCGCGCTCTTTGGCCTCAGCAATGAGCCGGTCGACATCGTCCAGCGTGCCGAATTCGGGGGCGACGGCACAGAAGTCCGACACGTCGTAGCCCCAGTCGGCGTTGGGGGAGACGGTGACCGGCGACAGCCAGATGCCATCGACCCCCAACCAGGCCAGGTGGTCGAGGTGCGCCATGATCCCGGGCAGGTCGCCCACCCCGTCGCCGTTGCTGTCAGCGAAGGACCGGGGATAGATCTGATAGAGGACGGCCGTTTTCCACCACGGCTCCGCCGCCTGCTCGGGTGCGCTCGGCACGTCCCCTACGCCCCGTCGTGGCCCGGCCACGCCGCCCGCCAGGGCGCCATGTCGAGCAGCGGGTAACGGGCCTGGACGCCGCGCAAGGTGGTCTCGGTCCAGTATGGATGGCCGGGCTCGGGGAAACCCAGCACCTCCAGCTGGCGCACGTTGGTGCGCTGCATGAAGCGGTGCCAGGCCATGCCCTCGGCCGCGCCCGGCCAGGCTTGGGAGCCCAGCCAGTCGGTCTGCACCGGCTTGTAGGAGACGTGCAGCATGAAGCGGGCCCCGCCGGGCGCCGTCATGCGTACGCCCCGGTGGTAGACGTCGGGGCGGTAGACCAGGATGGAGCCGGCCCGGCCCTCGGCCGGCACCTCGGCCTCATAGAGCGGGCCGTACTCCATCGGGTTGAGGTACGTCCGCTCGACCGGGATGTCGGTGGTCAACCGACGCGACACCATGCGGGTGGCGGCCAACTCCGGGGTGACATCGCTCAGGTAGATGAACAGCTCCAGCTGCTGGTAGCCCACCTCGGGGCGGGGCACCACCAGGGTGTGGTTGCCGTAGTCGACATGGAGCAGCTGCTCGTCGCTCTCGGCCGAGTTGGCGTACTTGGCGCTCACCATCCCCTGATAGAGGCGGACGTCGCGCTGGTCCAGGAATTCCTCGGCCAGCGCGATGACCTGGTGGTGCAGGGTCAGGTGGTTGAGGGCGTTGCTCTCGAAAGGGAAGCGGGGGATGACCGAGTGCGAGTCGATGTGGAACGGCCGGTTGCGCTCGGGGTCGTGGTCGTTGGCGAACTCCTCCGCCGTGGGGAAGAGCTCGCCCAGGCACTCCTGGGCCGCCCGCACATCGTCGGCGGGGAGCAGGTCGTCGAGGACACACCACCCCTCCTGCTCCCACGCTTTCTTGGCCGCGCTGACGGAACTGGTACTGCTGCTGGTACTGGTCATGAGGCCTTGGGCAACGGCTTCCAACTCTGCACGATGTGCCAGCACACCACCTGCGGCGGCAGGGTGCCGAGCGGCAGGCGGCACTGGGCCGACGGCGGCTTGTTGGTGTGCAACTCGACCACCTGGTACTCCGTCGGGCCGGAGAACTTGGTCGGGCCGAAAGTGAGATTGGGCGAGTAGCCACCGGCATAGTTGGTGATCTTGGCCATGGCCTCGACGAAGGTCCGGCGATTGAGGTTCTTCCCCGCCGCGGTGGCGGCCTGGGCGAAGAGGCGGATCTGCTGGCACCAACCCTGCACCGGGCCCTGCTCCTCGATGTAGTCGTTCATGTTGCCCTTGGGGATCTCGGGGTACGCCTGGTGCCAGGTGGTCCAACAGCTGCGCACGCTGGGGTCGTAGCCGCCCTGGGCCTGGGGGCGGTCGTCATCGATCCCACCCAGCGTCTCGGTGGTCACGCCCTCCTGGCCGTCGAGCGCCTGCTCGAAGGGGACCGGGATGAGCCCGAGGGAGGACTCAATGGAGGACTCGTAGTCCGAGAGGAGCAGTTTGGGGAAGTACTTCTGACTGGTCTCGGCCGAGAGCACGGGCAGGAAGGCGTTGAACGGCATCAGTGGCAGCACCGAGGTGACCCCGGCCGCCTTGAGCTTCTCGACGATCAGGGGGGCGTCACTGTTGGTGGTGGCCGATGCCGACGGGTTGGCGGCGATCGTCTCGACCACCGGCGTGACCCCGATCTTCTTGAGGTCGGGCAAGAGGTACTGGTTCAGGGCGGCCTGGTCGCTGGCCCGGTCCCCGGCGATGATCCCCACCTTCTTGGACCCGCCGATGAGCCCGGCGCTCTTGCCCCAGGTCACGGTGGCCTGCAGGATCGAGGCGTCGTCGGGCCCCGTCCACCACAGGTAGGGCGACCCGGCCTGGGTGTAATTGGAGACGGTGGTCCACTGGCCCAGGAAGGGCGTGTGGCCCTCCTGGGTGATGCAGAGCTGGTTGTCGCCGGACCAGTCACCGACGCCATCGAGCACGGCGAAGGCGGCCGGGCTGCCCTCGGTCCAGTCCTTGCACAGGGAGCGCATGTTCGACTCGCTGGTGGGGTCGAAGAAGGTGATGATCGGGTTGATCTTGCGGCCGTTGATGCCGCCGCTGGTGTTGATCTGGTTGACGAACAGCGTGATGGCCTTGCCCTGCTCGGTGTACTCGACGTCGCCGGCGAAACCGAGCTGGCTGGAGAGCGCCTGGAGGTTGACCACCGGGAAGACGACGTTGATCGCCGTCTTGGACACGCCCCGGGTGCTGGTGCTGGCCGCGGTGACCGGCGTCGGCCGCTTGGCGGCGCCGGACGGCGCCTGGAACCCCAGGGCCACCCCCGCGCTCAGGACCACTGACGCCGCCCCCACCTTCCAGAGGAGCCGGCCCGATCTCTTCCTCGCGTTGTCAGCCCCCGTGCGCACGCCACCCCGTTCTCGGTCCGATTGGAATTTCGGGAAGCTTTCCACAGTCGCTGCCTGGACTCGGGTTGGGCGGGCCCGATCAGCAGGTGACCTTGAGCGTGACCACCCGGCCCGGCGGCGCCGTGGCCGCGAGATAGTCACCCGGGACGATGCTGGTGGACGCGGTCCCGCTCACCACCTGGGCCACCGGGACGCAGCCGACCGGGTACGAAATGAGCGTCTGCCCGCCGTCGGAGAGCCAGGTCAGGGTCAGGCCGGCGGTACCGGTGGCGATCGACCGCGGCGTCCCGGCGATGGTGTCGGGCACGACCCGCGTGAGTTGGGCGCCGATGGCGGCATTGGGGCCGGCCAGCGAGGAGTCGTAGGACCAGTAGGCCGAGCCCAGCATGAACTGGTCCTGCTCGGTCAGGTCGTCCTCCACGAAGTTGGTGGGCCGCACCGACCCCACCGGGTTGATGGCACCCCATTCGCCGAGCCAGATGGCGGCTCCCATCCGCTGGGCCACCGCCACGTCGAGGGTGAGATCGGGGAGGAACTGCGCCGGGCCGAACAGGTCGAAGGCGCCCAGGCCGGCAATGCCGTCGGGGTTGAGTGAGACGGCGCCGTACTGGTGGGGCTCGTAGACCAGGCGGCTGAGCCCGATCGGCCCGAGGAACTGCGAGACGCCGTTGACCAGTCCGTTCAGGATCGACGGCTCAACGAAGAGGAGCGATCCGGGATCGACCGCCCGCAGCTGTCGGCCCACCGCCCGGTAGAAGGGGGCCAGGTACGCCTGCTCGAACAGCTCGTTGGGGATGAGGCCGGGCCCGGGCTCGTTCAATAGGTCGTAGCCGAGCAGGAAGTAGGGCTGCCCGACGGCGCGGGCCACCCGGACCCAGGCCTGGGCGAAATCCGCCTGCAGCGCCGGGCTCTTCCAGAACGCGTTCTCCGCGATCAGGATGTCGGCCTCCTGCTGGACCAGGTTGGTCGGCGGCGCGGCGGGGCAGTTGGGCACGGCCCAGGTCGGAATGCCCAGGCCACCGAAGCAGGCGGTCCAGAGGTACTGGTGCATATCGAGCACGACCCGGAGCCCGGCCGCGCCGGCCCAGTCGACGATCTGCACGGCCCGGTCGATGGCCGCCTGGTCGAAGTGGCCCGGCGCCGGCTCAATCAGGGCCCAGGCGATGGGCAGCCGCACCACGGTGACCCCGGCCGCGCGCATGGCCACGAAGTCAGCCGGGCCCCACGGGAGCGCCTGGTCGGTCGGGGTGTACTCGGCCGCCGAGACGTCGACGCCGCGCAGGAAGAGGTCCCTCCCCTGGGCGTCGGTGACCCACAACCCGTTGGTGGCGTAGCGCGGTGGGCTGGTCGAGGCGCTGGCAGTCGCGGTGGTCGTGGTAGCGCTGTTGGTGGCGCTGGCAGGGACGGCCGTGGGAAGGAAAAGGGCGCCGGTGACGACCAGGGTGGCCAGGGCGGCCAACGCCGTGCGGTGCCACTGTGCTCTCCCCCGCCCACCCATCGGCGCCACACTACGGCGGCACGGCGGCCGCATGGGGCGGTAGCCGTCCTCGCCCCCTGGTCAGGGTGGAATTGGGATGGCGCCCAGACGCCTGACCCGGCACGGATTACGCTGCGTCGGTTGGGCCGGAAGAAAGATCCGTACTCCCGATGATGCACGACATCGATTGGATGAAGAGTGACGGTAGCCAGCCCAACCAGACCAGCGGTCGACGCACCCATTGCGGTGGTCGAGCCCGTGCCGGTCCCGAAGGTCCAGCTGGTCAGCGCCGCTCTGCTGGTGGCCCTTCCTCTGGCGGCGGTCGTCTTCGCGGTGGTCGTGTTCTGGAATCACGGGATCGGCTGGCTCGACCTGGGCTTGGCCCTCGGCATGTACGCCGTGACCTGCCTCGGACTGAGCGTCGGGTTCCACCGCCTCTTCAGCCACCGGAGCTTCGTGGCCGCCCGCTGGCTCAAGGTGACGCTGGCCATTGCCGGCACCATGGGCGTTGAAGGCTCCATCACCAGCTGGGTCTCCCAGCACCGCCGGCACCACGCGTTCACCGACCGGCCCGGCGACCCCCACACCCCGGTGCCGGTCGGCCCGGGCTCGGCCAACCAGATCCGGGGCCTGTGGCATGCCCACGCCGGCTGGCTCTTCGTACACAACGAGGTCAACGCCGAACGCTGGAGCAAGGACCTGCTCGAAGACCGCGACCTCGCCTTCGTCTCGCGCACCGTGGTGGTGTGGACCGTGCTCTCATTCGCCCTGCCGACCGCCATCGGTTGGCTGGTCACCGGCACCCTGTGGGGCGCTGTGCTGGCCGGGCTCTGGGGTGGCGTCGTACGCGTGGCCGTGCTCCATCACGTGACCTGGGGCACCAACTCGCTGTGCCACACCTTCGGCAAGCAGCCCTACGAGAGCAACGACCGCAGCACCAACTTCGCCCCGCTGGCCCTGCTCAGTTTCGGCGACGCCTGGCACAACGCGCACCACGCCTTCCCGCGCTCGGCCCGCCACGGGGTCGACGCCGGTCAGATCGATATTTCAGCCGAGGTCATCCGCGGCTTCGAGCGCATGGGCTGGGCCACCAGCGTGCACTGGCCCCGGCCCGCCATCATGGACAAGCGCCGTTGCCCGGTTGCCGCCGCTCAGCCCCGCACCAAGGGCTTGTAGTGCAGACGGTGCGGCTGGTCGGCGTCGACGCCGAGGCGCTTTTTGCGGTCAACCTCGTAGTCGCTGAAGTTCCCCTCCCACCACCGGACCTCGGAGTCGCCCTCGAAGGCCAGGATGTGGGTGGCGATCCGGTCCAGGAACCAGCGATCGTGGCTGATGACCACGACGCAGCCGGGGAACCCGAGTAGGGCGTCCTCCAGGGCGCGCAGGGTGTCGACGTCGAGGTCGTTGGTCGGCTCGTCGAGCAGCAGGACGTTGCCACCGCTCTTGAGCACCTTGGCCAGCTGGACCCGGTTGCGCTCCCCGCCGGACAGCTGCCCGACCATCTTCTGCTGATCGCTCCCCTTGAAGCCGAAAGAGGCAACGTAGGCCCGCCCGTGCAGCTCACGGTTACCGACCACGATCCGGTCGACGCCTCCCGTGATCTCATCGAAGACGGTGGCCTCTGAAGCCAGGCTGTCCCGGGACTGGTCGACGTAGGCCAGGGCCACCGTGGCGCCCACCTCCAAGCTGCCGCTATCGGGCTTGTCCTCGCCGACGATCATCCGGAACAGGGTGGTCTTGCCGGCCCCGTTCGGGCCGATCACCCCGACGATGCCGCCCGGAGGGAGCAGGAAGGAGAGGCCGTCGATCAGTAGCCGGTCCCCGAAGCCCTTGACCACGTCCTGGCCGTCGACCACCCGGTCGCCCAGGCGGGGACCGGGCGGGATGGTGATCTCCACCTTGTCGGAGCGCCGTTCGGCCGCCTCGGCCTCCGCCACCAGGTCGTTGTAGGCCGTGATGCGGGCCTTGCCCTTGCTCTGACGGGCCCGGGGCGACATCTGGATCCACTCCAGCTCGCGCTGCAGGGCCAGCTGGCGGGACCGGTCCGCCTTGTCCTCGCCGGCCAGTCGGGCCTGCTTCTGCTCCAACCAGGACGAGTAGTTGCCCTGCCACGGGATGCCGGCCCCCCGGTCGAGCTCGAGGATCCACCCGGCCACGTTGTCGAGGAAGTAGCGATCGTGGGTCACGGCCACCACCGTCCCGGGGTAGTCCTGCAGCGTGCGCTCCAGCCACGCCACCGACTCGGCGTCGAGGTGGTTGGTCGGCTCATCTAGGAGAAGCAGGTCCGGCTTGGACAGCAGGAGCCGGCACAGGGCGACCCGGCGGCGCTCCCCGCCCGAGAGGGTCGTCACGTCGGCGTCCCCGGGTGGCAGCCGTAGGGCGTCCATAGCGATCTCGAACGTCCGCTCCAGGTCCCAGGCGCCGGCGGCATCGATCTTGGCCTGGAGGTCGGACTGCTCGGACAGCAGGGCGTCGTAGTCGGCATCGGGCTCGGCGAAGGCGGCGCAGACCTCGTTGAACCGGTCCAGCAGCCCCTTGACCTCGCCCACGCCGTCGGCCACGTTCCCGGCCACGTCCTTGGTCGGGTCGAGTTGGGGCTCCTGGGCCAGGAACCCCACCGTGAAGCCCGGGGTGAGGCGGGCCTCCCCGGAGAACCCGTCGTCCAGCCCGGCCATGATCTGGAGCAGGGAGGACTTGCCGGATCCGTTGGAGCCGATGACCCCGATCTTCGCCCCCGGGTAGAAGGAGAGGTTGATGCCCTTGAGCACCTCGCGGTCGGGTGGATAGAACCGTTTGAGGTCGCGCATGGTGTAGATGAACTGGGCTGCCATGGCGACCAGTGTGGCGCACCAAGCAGCCGGGGCACGACCGGCCGGGTCCGGCGCCCCTTGACACGGCCGTGACGTCAGGTCAGCCTGGCTCCTTGCACAACTATTGACCTCCTTAGGGCCATAGCGCCCGTGGCCCCCCAGGCCCACTCGTCCCCATTCCGGTCCGAGTCCCTGGAGGTCCACCTTGTCGAAACCCCTTCGGCCGCGCTTTGTCGCGCTCACCGAGCTGCTGGCGCACCACCACCCTGGCGTCCCCGTCGGGGCCATCACGGCCGGCCTGGTCCTGGTCGACGGCCGCATCATCACCAACCTGAACGCCCGCGTCCCCCGTGACGCCTCGTTGCGGGTCCGGCCCGACCGACGGCTGCGCGGCGACATCAAGCTCTCCTACGGACTCGACGCGCTCGGTGTGCCGGTGGCGGGACGGGTGGCACTCGACGTGGGCGCCAGTGCCGGCGGCTTCACCACCGCCCTGCTCGAACGGGGCGCCCGGCGGGTCTACGCGGTGGAGGCCGGCGTGAGCCAACTGGTCGGACGGCTGCGCCTCCATTCCGCTGTGGTCAACCTGGAGGGACACAACCTGGGCGACCTCACCACGAAGATGGTGCCCGAGTTGGTCGAGCTGGTGGTGCTCGACCTGAGCTACCTGGCCTTGGCCGACGCCATCCCACAGTTGGCACCGTTGCGCCTGTGCCGGCGAGCCGATCTGGTGGCGTTGGTGAAGCCGACCTTCGAACTGAGGCGGGGCCACCTGGCGGCGGCGCCGGCCGACCTGACCCGGGCGCTCGAGTCGGTGGCCGCGGCGGCCGGTCGCTCCGGCTGGACGGTGAGGGGCACGGTGATCGCGCCATCTACGGGCCGGCGTGGTGCGCTCGAGGGCTTCCTGCACGCGAGGCGCGACGGCGGGTGAATCACCAACTGTGGCTCATATTGATTCAGAGTCGAGTGGCCCGCCAGCACAAACAGCGCATGGGCAGGGTCAGCACCTCGCGCTCGGGCTCGTGGGCGGCGAGATACCGGGCCACGGCCTCCAGGTAACGCGAGCGCTCGGTGGCCTCCATGGTGAGCACGGCGCTGTAGGTGCCGACCCAACCGATCAGGTCGGGCTTGCTCACCTCGCTGCTCCATCGAATCATCCGGGTGACCAGGTGGTGGAACGAGCTCCGGGCCCCGAGGTGCACCTGGTGGCGCTCACGGCGGCGGGCGTCGACGACGGTCGCCTGCTCCTCGCTCAGGTCCTGCCCGCCGGCCCACAGCCCGCGCACCCAGGGCACGTTGCGGTCCGGTCCGTTCCAGAGGAGCGAGAGGTAGCCGCCCGGGCGCAGGACCCGGGCCACCTCGGGGACGGCCCGCTCCTCGTCCACCCAGTGCCAGGCCGAAGAGGCGATCACACAGTCGACGGAGGCGTCGGCAACCGGGAGCGCCTCGGCGTAGCCCGCGAGCACCTCGGCTCCGGGCGCCCGGGCCGCCAGCACTTCACGCATGCGCGGGTCGGGCTCGAGCGCCCGCACCGTGGTCGCCCGAGCGACCAGCTGACGGGTCAGGAGCCCGGTGCCCGCCCCGATCTCCAGGACGTCGTGGGCGGCCTCGGGGAGCAGCCAACTGAGTGCTTCGGAGGGAGGCGCCGGCCGATAGCGGTCGTAGTCGAGCGCGATCTGGCCGAACGAATGGGAGGGCGCTCCTGGTTGCGCATCCCGGGACACCTCCGGCGCTAGCCCGCCTGTGCGGCCTGCGCTCGGCCGGCCGCCACGACCTGGGGCATGAGATAGGGAGCCAACACATAGCCCCCCTGAATGGTGAAGTGGACCCCGTCACTCACGTTACGGATCGTCTGCCCGTTCTTGGTGGCCGTGTAGTGGCCCCCTGGGCAGGCCGCGGCGTCGAGGTCGACCACCGACTGTGTCTGCGGTCGTTCCGCCGCCACCTGCCGGACCAACTTGTTGTACTCAGCCAGGCGGGCCGAACTGTCCTCGGGCCAGGGCGTCCCGTTGGGCGCGTTGCCCTCGTCGGTGCAGGGCGCGGTCAAAAAGACCAGGCGGGCCCCGGTGGCATTGACCAGGTTCGAGGCCGCCTCCAGCTGGCTCTTCACGTAGGCGGCGAAGGCGGGGTGCAAAATGTCGGTCCACTTGCCCTCGTACTCACGGTCGACCACCTCCCAGCGCCCGGCCAGGAGCATCACGACGTTGGGACGGGTGAGCGACAGATCGCTCAACCACTGGTACGGCCAAGGCTGCTTGTCGAGGGGCGTGCCCGGCAACAAGGGCGATCCGTTACAGGCCACGTTGACCGATGCCTTTTCTCCCATGACCTCGACTTCGGGCCCGTTCACCACGCCACAGCCCAGGATGCCGTCGTCAATCATGGTGTAGTTGTACTTGTTCTCTTCCTGCTTCTGGGCCAACCCCTCGCCCAGCGTGAAGGCGGTGGAGTCGCCGAGCAGGAGCACGCTGACCGGTGGGGGCTTGACCGTCGTCGTCGTGGTGGGCGCCGTCGTGGCCACCGGCGCGCTGGTGGTAGTGGTCGGGCCGGTGGTGGAGGTCGTGGTCGATGCCGTGGTCGTGGTCGAACCGGTCGGGGGCGGGATGGTCGAGGCCAGCACGGTTGATCCCGTGGTGGCAGCCACCAGCGCCACCAGCACCACACCGACGCCGACGGGCACGGCCAGCCAGCCGCGCCAGTCCCGGACAAAGGTGCCTTGCCGGATGGGTTGTTCGACCAGGTGGTACGACACCACGGAGACGCCGAAGGTCACCGCCGCCTTGAGGGCGAAGAGCCAGAAGCCGGTGATCCCGGTGTCGGCATTGTTGATCCAGATGAAGAGGGGCCAGTGCCAGATGTAGAGCCCGTAGGAGATGCGGCCGATGTAGCGAATCGGCGCCAGCGCCAGCAGGCGGGGCACGACGCTGCGGGGCGCACCGACGATGGCCAGGATCACGCCCGCCGTGGCCAGGCCGATGAGGAAGAAGCCGCCCGAGTAGGGAAACGACGAGTTGGTGTCGATGGTGATCCACAGAATGACCGAGACGACGGCCCCGACCAGGCCGAGGGTCCCGCATACCAACCGACCCCTCGATTGTGCCGGGTGCCACAACTCGCCCGGAGTGAGGCGGCCCGACGCCTGGGACCGTTGTGACAGCATGGTCAAGGCGACGGCGAGGGCGGCGCCGATGAACAGGCACTGCGACCGGGTGTCCGTGCCCAGGTAGACCCGGTTGAACGCGGCCGGCCGGAAGAGCAGGTACATCTCGATCGCCGAGCCCACGGCGGCGACGCAACTCAGCACCAGCAGGCTGCGCAAGGTACGCGTCAGGCGCAGGACGCCCAGCACGACCAGAGGCCAGATCAGGTAGAACTGCTCCTCCACGGCTAGGGACCAGGTATGGATGAGCGGAGAGGCGGCCGCGGTCTGGTTGAAGTAGTTGGAACCGACCAGGACGAAATGCCAATTGGCGACGTAGATCAGGGTGGACAGCGCATCGAGGCGCAGCGCCGGATAGGTCCCGCGAGGCACGATCACCGAGGCGTACAGCGCCACGAAGAGCAGCATGAGCAGGAGGGCGGGCAGCAGCCGCCGGGCCCGCCGGGCCCAGAAGGCTTTGAGGCGGATGGTCAGCGTCTCCCGCCACTCCGAGACCAGGAGTGAGGTGATCAGGAATCCCGACAACACGAAGAAGGTGTCGACGCCCATGAAGCCGCCGGTCGCGAAGGACAGCCCGCCGTGGTACATCATCACCGCCACCACCGCGAACGCCCGCACGCCGTCGAGCGCAGGCAGGTAGGCCAAGCGCCGGTGGGGTGCCTCACTCACCTCGTCATCCATGTGGGCTCGTCCCCTCCGGGTTCTAACCTGGGCCAGCGTCAGCCCGCGCCCCCGGACCGGCCAGGAAAACGGCTGACTGGTGCCCCACGAAACGGACAGCTCGGCTCGTCCAAGGCACCGTAAAGACTGACACGGCTCGGTGCTCCCTCCGATCAGGGCACCAGCCGTACCGTTTACGCTGGAATTCTTCCAGGGCATGACCTTATCGGCCACGAGGCCACCCGCTCGGTGCACCGGGGGCGACGCTCACTCCGTCCGGGGCCGGGATTCCCTGGGTGCTCCCAGCAACCTCCGGTACAATTTTTCCAGACAGGCCCAGTTGGCGACTGGAGGCAGCAATGGCATCAATGGCAGAGCGTTACCAGCAGAACCTGGAAAAGGCCGCTGCTCCGCTCATCGATGGCCCGCTGATCGTGGCCACCATCGGCAGCCCGGTTGGCTCAATGTCCCACCTCTTCTCGTCGGAAGCCTTCAACCTGGGGTTGGCCGCTGCCGGCGGTGGGCCCCTCGTCACGGGCATGACCCACGGCAAAATGCAACAGCGCGACACCAAGGACGTGAGGCTCCCGCAGAGCTTCGCGGTGGTCCTCACCCCCACCTCGGTGTACTTCTTCAAGTGGAAGCCCTTCTGGGGTCGGGTGAAGCTAAAGCGGGAGCTGGCCCGCATGCCCCGGGAGGGGCTCCAGGTGAAGATCGCCAAGGGGAGGGCCACCGCCACCACGTTCCTCCTCGTCTCCGAGAGCGCCGGGATGCGCACCGCCTTCGAGATGGCGACGCTGGGGATGGCCAAGGCCAAAGCCAAGGTGCAAGAGGTCGTGACGGCGTTCGCTCCCGAAATCGGTTAGGCGCCGATGCGGGGTCGGTCCTGACCCCTCACCTACAGTGCGGGAGCGAAGGCGCGCCGACCCGAGCGCGCCAGAGAACCAGTCATTCGGCAGGACGCCACGCCACCGCAAGGAGTCCCATGTCCCAGCAGCGTCACCCAGGGGTCGAAGCAGACGCCGTGTTGGATGCGGCGGCGGCGTGCTACCTGCGTTTCGGAGTGGCCAAGACAACGGCGACCGACATCGCCCAGGCGGTCGGCATCTCCCGGGCCACGCTGTACCGCCGGTTCGGCAGCCATGAGGCGATCTTCCTGGCCCTGCTGACCCGGGAATCCGCCGCCATGGCGGCGGACGCCGAGGTCCACCTGACCCGGGTCAAGGACCCTTCGGAGCGGATACTCGAGGGGATGATGTTCAGTATCAAGGAGATCGGTCGACGACCGGTCCACGCCGCCGTATTCGGCGGCGACTCGGTGGCGTGGGCCGCCACGCAGGCCATTCATGTTGAGGCCCTGCGCCGAATCGGTGAGGCGGGCGTCCGTCCGCTCCTGGACGCCGCTCTGGACGACGGATCGGTCTCAGAACGGGACATGATGGACCTGGTCGATTGGATCCTGCGCATCCTCATCTCCTATGCCGTGGTGCCCGGCGACGGGGGCCGGCGGCCCGCCGAAGTCCGTCGACAGCTGGCGGCCTGGTTCCTCCCGGCCTTCGAAGTCAGATTGCGCGGCATGAGCAGTGGCCATGTGAGACACTGAACCAACAGCGTCTTGCGTATCACCGGGGGGTGGTTGACATGAAGGCCTTACAGGTGACGGCTCATGGTCGGCCGAGCGTTGTCCTGGCGGTGCGCGACGTCGACCGGCCCGAACCCGAAGCCGGCGAAGTGCGGGTCAAGGTCGGAGCGGCCTCGTTGAACTTCAACGACATCGACCGCTGCCTGGGCAAGCTGGTGTCGGTACCCACGCCCCCACCGTTCACCTTGGGCATGGACGTCTGCGGGGTGGTTGACGCCGTCGGGGTGGGGGCCGAGCCGTGGCTGGGCCGGCGGGTGGTGGCCATCACCAAGACGGCGCTCGGCGGGATCGCCGAGTACGCCATTGCCCCCGCCATCTCGGTGTTCGACGCCCCCGAACAGCTGAGCGACGCCGAAGCCACCGCCTTCGTGCTGACCTTCCAGGCCTCCCACCTGGCCCTGTTCCGCCGGGGCCGCCTGCAGGCCGGCGAGACCCTGGTCGTTCACTCGGCGGCCAGCGGGTTGGGCACGGCTGGAATCCAATTGGGCAAAGCGGCCGGGGCGCGGGTCATCGCCGTGGCCGGCGGGGCCGAGAAGGGAGCGCTGTGCGCCTCGCTGGGAGCCGACCTGGTCATCGACCACCTGAACGACGACTTCGTGGAGTCGGTCCTGGTGGCCACCGGGGATGCCGGGGCGGACGTCGTCTACGACCTGACCGGCGGCGACTTCGCTGAGCGTTCCTGGCGCTGTACGGCACGGGGCGGCCGTTACCTGGCCGTGGGCTTTGCCGACGACGACAACAACGGCATGACCGGCCGGCCCCTGCGCATGGCCTGCCTGGGCAACATCGACATCGTGGCCGTCATGCTGGGCTGGGCCGAGTCGGTCGACCCGGGCATGCGGCGATTCGGCTTCAACCCGTTCGGTCGGGACGTGGCCGACGAGGTCCACGCCCACCTGCTGCGCCTGGTGGCCGAAGGCGCCATCCGGCCGTACGTGGGCCGGCGGGTCACCATGGACGAAGCTGGCGCGGCCCTCGCTGAGCACGAGGAACGGCGCTCGCTGGGTCGCACGGTCGTGGAGATCGTCCGTTGACCGAGCTGACCTACACCTGGCGCGATTCCGAGTTGCACCAACTGCCCTTGCGCGCCTTGAACGGAGTGGGGTCGGGGCTGTCGCGTCTCGGTGTGGTCTTCCCGTCGCTGACCCCGTCCTCGGTGGTGGCCGCCGCGGTGAAGTCGGCCGGATCCGACGACCTGGGGAGCGACAGCTACCGCGAGCCACTGGAGGTGTTCCTGGAGGCCTGCCGGCGCGAGGCCGACCTGACCACGTTCGGCCGGATCCTGATCTCCAAGATGCTCTCCTCGGCCTTGGCCAACCGCATCGCGCTGCACCAATGGTCGGGCAGCCACCCCGAAGTGGCGAACGAACGGATTGAGAGCCCGTGGGTCATCGTCGGTCTGCCCCGCACCGGCACCAGCGTGCTCTCCATGTTGCTCGGATTGGATCCGGTCGCCCGACCGCTGCTCCAGTGGGAAGCCGCCCACCCCATTCCGCCACCCAGCCTGGAAGAGGCCGACCAGGATCCTCGCATTGCCCAGACCACCAAGGAGCTGGACGGGTTGATGAAACTCAATCCTCCGCTCAAGGCGATGCACCCGTTCGGCGCCACCCTGGCCCAGGAGTGCGTGTCGCTCTTCATGTTCGATGTCCGCACCCTGGCCCTGGAGACACAGGCCCACGTGCCCACCTACGCCCGCTGGCTGGAGAGCGCCGACATGACGCCGGCCTACGCCCAACACCGTTTGGCCCTCCAGACCCTGCAGTCACGCCAGCCCACCGAGCGTTGGATACTCAAGACCCCCAATCACCTGTGGCATCTGGAGGCCCTGCTGGCGGCCTATCCCGACGCCCGCATCGTGTGGACCCACCGGGACCCCGGGCCGGTCATCACCTCCTTGGCCAGCCTGGCCAACGCCGGGCAGCGCCCGCTGACCTCGCGAGCCGATCCCCGTCCCACCGCCGAAGAGTGGAAGCGCAAGTGCGCCTTCGCCCTGGGCTCCGCCGTCGCCTTCGACGAGAAGGCTCCCGAGGGCTGGTGCCAACACCTGCACTACGACGCCCTGATGAGCGATCCGCTGGCCACCGTGCGCGACCTCTACCACCAGTTCGGCAGCGAGGTTAGCGACCTGCACGCCCGGCGCATGGAGACCTTCCTGGCGCACCGGCCGAAGGACGCCTTCGGCCGCCACCACTACGACCCGGCCGACTTCGGGTGGACCTACCCCGGCCTGGCCGAGGAGTTCAGCCAGTACACCGAGCGGTACCACGTTCGATCAGAGAGCGCGGCAGAAGATGGGCATGTCCACTCCGGCACGTAGCCGGGTGAGAAAGGGGCGGCAGTGAGCCATCACATTCACAAGACGGTACGGCGGGGTCTGGCGGTGGCCCTGGGGGCCAGCACATTGGCCACCGGCATCGGACTCACCGCGGCCGCCCCGGCGTCCGCCGCCGTGGCCACCCCGGGCGTTACCGCCAAGACCATCACGGTGGGCTCCATCAGCGACATCTCGTCGCCGGTGCCCGGGCTGTTCGAGGGGGCCAAGGTAGGGACCGAGGCCTACTTCGCCTACATCAACAGCCAGGGCGGCGTGAACGGGCGTAAGCTCGTCCTCAACGGCATGGACAGTGCCTTCTCCTCAGGCAAGGTGGCCTCGGAGGCACAGACGATCGCCACCAACGACTTTGCCATCGTCGGCGGCTTCTCCCTCCTCGATGGTGCGGAACAGACGGTCATTGACGCCAACAAGCTGCCCATGGTGGCCCAGGCGCTGACCCCGAGCATCTTCAACGACCCCAACCTCTACTCGGCCGTGCCGATGGTCAACAATGGCGACCCCACCGGACCGTACAAGTGGCTCAAGTCCAAGTACCCGGCGGCGGTGAAGGCAGTCGGCGTGATCGGCGACAATGCCACCGCGTCAGTGCTGGCCACGGAGAAGACCGACCGGGACCTGACGACCAGCCTGGGCTACAACTGGCTGTACTCACGTGACGCCAGCTTCACCGAGACCAGCTTCCTACCCGACATCATCAAGATGAAGAGCGCCGGGGTGAAGTTGGTCTTCGAGCCCACCGTGACCGGCGCCCTGGTCGGCACCATCGCCCAGGAGATGAAGCAGGAAAACCTCAGCGCGCTCCTGGTCACCGGGACCAATGCCTACGAGCAGGACTTCACCCCCGGACCGGCCGGCAACGGCACGCTGGTCTTCGGGGTGTACGCCCTCTACCGGGGCGAGGACGCCAAGTCCGTGCCGGCCGTGGCCACCTTCGACAAGTGGGCCAAGAAGGTCGACCCCTCCACGCAGCTGGACATCTACACGCTGGACGCGTGGATCAACGCGCAGCTGTTCGTCCAGGCGCTCAAGGCGGCCGGCGCCCATCCCACCCGGGCCAGCCTGGAGGCCCAGTTGAACAAGATCACCTCATTCAACGCCAGCGGCCTGATCGCCCCCGAGAACCCGGCCCAGAAAATACCTGGCCAGTGCTGGCTGGTAACGCAGTACAACAACGCCAAATGGCAGCGGATTAAGCCCGACCCCAAGTCCGGCTTCGTCTGCAGCCCCAACGGTTTCTACCCGGCCAGCTACAAGGGGATCTCCCGCTGACCTGGTCGACCCACGAGACGTAACAGGGCCTACCGGGGGCGGGTAGCCACCCTGCCCTCCACGCCGTCGGCGTGCTGCTCGCAGGCCTCGACCCGGTGCCAGCTCCCCCTGGTGTCGGCCCAGCGCCCCCTCCAGCTCACCGACTGGGTGCAGTGGGTCGCCTGCAGCTGGTCGGAGAGGACCATCTGGTAGCAGCGTCCCGGCTGGCAGGAGAACGCGATGATGGCGTCGCCCGGGCTAGGTGTGAAGAGCACGGGACGAAGCTACAGCGGCCCTGCCTCACCCGGCCGGTGCGCGTCGGCCTGACGCGTCGTAACTAGGAGGCTCGACGCCGCGCCGGCGCCTTGGCCGCCGGCTTGGCCGGGGCCCGCTTCGCCGGTGCCTTCTTGGCCGGCTTCTTAGCCGGCGCCGGAGCCTTGGCCGCGGCGGCCCGCTTGAAGGTCTTGGATGAGGAGCCCGAAGCGGCACCCCGGATGCTGGCGTTCAGGGCCTCCATCAGGTCCACCACCTTGGCGGTCGACCCGCCGACCTCGGACTGCACCTCAATGGTGTGGCCCTGACGCTTCTCGTCCACCAGGGCTTCCACCTTCTCGCGGTGGGTGTCGTGGTAGCGCTCGGGATCCCACTCGGCCTCCATCGACTCGACCAGTAGCTGGGCCATGGAGATCTCGCGCTCGGTGAGCTGGCCGTCATCGGGCATGGCGGGGAAGTCGCTCTCGGGCGAGCGCACTTCATCGGAGAAGAACATCGTCTCGAGGGCCAGCATGTCGCCCTCGGGCCGGATGGCGACCAGGTACTCCTTGTTGCGCATGACCAGCGTGGCGATGGCCACCTTGTTCGACTCGCGCATGACCCGTCGCAGCAGGGCGTAGGGCTTGTCCGATCCCTTGCCCTCGGGCGCCAGGAAGTAGGTGGTCCGGTAGTAGATGGGGTCGATGGCGTCGAGGTCCACGAAGTCGGTGATCTCAATGGAGCGGGAGCGCTCGGGCTCAGCCGCCGCCAACTCGTCGTCGTTCAGGATCACGTACTCGCCGGCCCCCAGGTCCACACCCTTGACAATCCGGTCCTGGCTGACCTCTTTGCCGGTCCGCTCGTTGACCTTCTTGTAGCGGATCCGGTCCGAGGTGCCCTCCTCAAACTGGTTGAAATGGATGCTCTTGTCTTGGGTGGCGGGGAAAAGGCCCACGGGAACACTCACCAGCCCGAAGCCGAGCGCGCCCTTCCATATCGTTCGTGGTGCCATGGTGGAAGTCTCCTAGTCCCAGGTCAGGGGTTATCCACCACCTTGATACACCCCTTCGGCACACTGGGGCAATGGCAAGCGCAGGAACGGCCGAAGCTAATTTCTCCCCGAGCGTCATCAAAGGCCTGGTGGAGCTGGGCCCGATCGACCCATTCGAGGCAGATATGTGCCTTGAGCTGGGGATTTCCATCTGGATCAGGCAAAGTGGGATTGAGCTGGAGGACGCCAGGGCGAAAATGCTCGAATTGCGGTCCGTGGTGCTCCAGGTGGCTCAGATGGACGCCCGGACCGAGCCCGTTCCCCTGCTCGGTCGCTCCAGCGAGGCCGACGTCCTGCACCTGGCCTCCTACTTGAGCGACCTGGTCCGGCGGGCCGCCCTCACCGCTCGCTGCGACCCGACCGTCATTGTGGAGCGGGCGCTGCAGCATCTCGTGGCCTAATTCCCTCCGGCGCCGCCCGATTGGGACGGCCCGGCCCAGGCCATCGGGATCGAGGAATTCGTGATCGCCGCTGCCGCCGGCACTGACCTGTCGGCGCGGGAGTGGCTTCACTTCACGCCGCCCAGCGGACTGGCCGACATTATGGACAAGGCGTGCGCGGCAGCCGGCTTCGAACCACGTGTCGCCATCCCTACCGAACAGGCCTCGTCGGCCGTGGAGCCTGGCCTCGGAGGGTCTGGGTCTCACGCTGGTACCGGGCAACGTCATCCCCGCCACCTACGACGGCCTCCTGCTCCGAGCCGATCTGCCGGTGAACCGTCACCTCTCTGTCTATACGCGGGTTCGATCCGACCCGATCACGGCCGCCTTCGTGTCCGCCGTCAGCGACCAAACCTTCGCCAACCCGAGCACGTCCGAACGGCGCTGCACATGTAGCAGCGCCCGGTCAGGTGTGCGCCAGCAGGGCCTGCGCCGCGGTGTAGGTCAGCATCACTATCCCCTCGTGCCACGGCACGTGGACGTCGGCGAAGCGCTCCAGGGCGATCAGGGCGTCGGAGGTGAGGAACAGCGCGCCGCCGGCAGTCGTCGCCGGATCGCCGGTGTCGAGGGCAGCCAGCGCGGTGGCCAGCAGTGCGGTGCTGTAGGCCACCACGGGGAGGCGGTCCCGGCCGGTCCGGCGCCAGAGGTAGGCGTTGAGCCCGATCCACGCCGCCACGTAGGGCAGGGCCAACACCGGCCGCTCCTTCAAATGCCCGGACGATCGGCCTCGGAGGGCGGCCACCCAGGCCAGGTGACCGGCCAGGAAACTGCCCAGCCCCAGTTTGAACGTCGTATCAGATGACCCCAGGAGCGCGATGTCACCCGCCCCGCATAGCGCCAGCGCGCGCTGGGTGGGCTGGTCACGATTCACCATCAACACGGGCATCAGCAACGGCTTCGTCAGGGCGCGCCCCCGGTCGCGCCCGGTGGCGGCGAGATGCGCATCAGTGGCCGCCAGCCCTACGTAAAGGATCCTGATGGGCCGCGGCACGCCGCCACGCTACCGATAGTGGCACTGGGACGATTACCTCCCAGGTAGTGGTGCCGGCGAGGGGCCGGACCTAATCTCACCGCATGGCAGCAGCGTCAGCCGGAACTCTGGTCCGAGACTGGCGGGTCCGGCGCCATCGCAGTCAGATGGATCTGGCCCTGGACGTCGGGGTCTCGCCCCGTCATCTCAGCTTCGTCGAGACCGGGCGGTCGAGAGCGAGCCCGGAACTGCTGCTCACCCTGGCCGAGCATCTGCAGGTCCCCCTGCGGGAGCGCAACGCCCTGCTCGTGGCCGGCGGCTATGCCCCTCGCTACCCGAGGACGCCGCTCGATGCCGCGGAGATGGAGCAGATCAAACGCACCCTTCAGAAGGTCCTGGCTGGCCATGATCCCTACCCCGGGGTGGTCATCGACCGCTATTGGAACGTCGTCCTGTCCAACCCGGCGGCGCAGGCCCTGCTGGCCGGTCTGCCCCACCACGTGCTCGGGCCGCCGGCGAACATATTCCGGATCAGCCTCCACCCCGATGGCCTGGCCGGCCGCACGCTCAATTTCGCCGAGTGGTCGACCTACCTGCTGAGCCAACTTCACCGGGCCCTGGTCCTGACCGGGGACGACGAGTTCGAGCAATTGGTGGCCGAGGTGTCGACCTATCCCAACGTCTCCGCCGACGACTGGCACATCAGAGAGGCCGCACCGGAACCCGAACTACTCGTGCCGTTCCACATCGACATCGGCGGCACCGAGCTCTCACTCTTCACCACCCTGACGGACTTCGGCACGCCACAGGATGTGACGCTGTCCGAGTTGGCCATCGAGTTGTTCTACCCGGCCGACGACCATTCGGAGGCCATCCTTCGCTCGGCGACTCAAGCCGGCGAACCATTACCTACGACGTAATCGCTTCCCTTCCTCGGAGCCTTCAGAATCGACACTGAAGCCAACAACGAAGGAGTGAACCTCATGAAGGACATTGCAGAAACGGTCGACGGCTATCCGGACGGGTGGAACGAAAGCGATCCCACTCGCCGAGCCCAATTGATCGGAGAGGTCTGGGCGGAGGAAGGAAAGCTCATCGATCCGCCGCTCGCCGCCAACGGTCGCACCGAGATCAGCGACATGGCCGCCACGTTGCAGGCCCAGTTCCCCGACCACCGGTTCGAGCGGACGAGTGCGGTCGATGAACACCATCACCACTTCCGTTTCTCATGGCAACTGGTGGCAGCCGACGGCTCAGTCACTCTGAACGGTATGGACGTCGGCGAGCTGGCTGACGACGGGATCATCGCCCGTATCACCGGGTTTTTCGGTCCGTTGTCCTCCACTGAGGCAGCCTGACCTGTCGATTGGGAGCACCTCCCGCCGGGCGCCGGTCCGAACCGCGCCGGGGCGGGAGGCCTCGGCACCTTCCAGCCCGACGCGACCAAACGGGCCCGGCTCAGTCAATCCCTATAGTGAACGCAAGGGAGCACGAACCGAGCTGGAGATGGTGGCGCCAATGGCGACCGATGAGGCAACACACGCGTCGACCCGGTCCGAGCTTCACCGTGTGGCCACCCATATCCTGGCCCGGCGCCGGTTTGCCGTGGGTGGTCGATTCGGATTGCGGGCCAGCCCCGGTGGATTGGCCACGCCGGTCTTCGGGACTGAGCCAGAGACACTCCGGATTGCCGGCGACCAGTTCATTCGTGAGGTAGGGAGTGCGTCGACCTCCACCCCACTGGTGGGATCCTCGTTGCGCGATTTAGCACGGCTCGTCGGGGTTGATCTCCAGACTCCGTTCGACTGTGGCCCGGACGCCCCTCCGCCCGGCGACATCGACCAGCCCATTGCGCTCGACCTCGACGCCGTGTCGGTGATGGCCGACTGGTACGACCTGGGCTGGCGAGTGCTCGACACTGTCATCGCCAGCCTGCCCGCTGAGGCGATGCCGGCCACCATCCAACTGTGGCCCGAGCACTTCGACGCCGGGACCACGGTCCGGGTGTCCTCGGGAGCGATGGTGAACCTCGGGTGTTCTCCGGGCGACGGGTTCGAGGTCGGGCCCTACGTCTATGTCGGTCCCCAGAAACTGCCCCCGCTCCCGAGTTCTGACTTCTGGAACGCGCCGTTCGGGGCCGTACTTCGACGCTCGGATCTCTCGAGGCAGACCGGGCCCGCCGAGCAGTGCATTGAGTTCCTGCAAGCTGGAATCGCGCTGGCCGGATCATCGTAGGAAGGGCGTCGATCCCCGACCCGGAGAGCGATCAGTAGGCTCGGCTCCATGCCGCAGCCGCCACTGACTGCTCGCGGTGAGCGCACCCGGGACGCACTGCGCCGGGCGGCGCAAGTCCGGTTCCTAGCTCAGGGCGTAGAGGCAACGTCAGCCGAGCAGATTGCCGATGACGCCGGGGTGACCCTCCGCACGTTCTACCGTCACTTCACCGGGAAGCGCGAGCTGCTCTTCGGTGACTACGACGCCAGCCTGGAATGGTTCCGATCCGCCCTCCAGTCCCGACCGGCCGGCGAGACGCTCAGCCAAGCCGTCCTGGCCGCCATCAACTCCTTCCCCTTTGACAAGGAGAGCATGTTCGAGATCGCCGAGCTGCGTGAGCGCGAGCTGGACCGCGAGCAGGTCGAGCGGCATATCCATCAGGTGCAAGCGGAGTTCGCCCTGGAGGTGGAACAGCACGTGCTGCGGCGGGAAGGCCCGGCCGATGATGACGCCCGCTTCCTGGCCGCGGTCACCGCACAGTGCGTCGCCGCGGCCACCTTTGCCGCCATGGACACCTGGATGCGGGGGGACCACACCGACCTGGCGGAACTGGCCCGGCTGACCGAACGGGCCCTGGGCTTGCTCGAGTCCGGGCTCGTGCCCCGCCGCAAAGTGTCAAATTTGACATAAGCCGGCGGTGCTCGATACGTTCCGGCCATGCCGGACTACGACGCCATCGTCATCGGCGCCGGACACAACGGCCTGACCGCGGCGCTCGTCATGGCCCGGGGCGGCATGCGCGTCCTCTGCCTGGAAAAGAACCACTTCATCGGCGGGATGGCCACCACCACCGAACTGGTCAAGGACTACCGCTTCGAGTTGGCCGGCTCAATCCAGTTCCCCATCCCCAATCAGATCTATGACGACCTGGGGTTCGCCGCCTGCCCCATTTATGAGCCCGAAGTCCAGTCGGCCAGCATTCAACCGGGGGGCAAACCACCGATCCTGCTCTACTCCGATCCGACCCAACTCCTCGACCACCTCAACGAGACGCTCGGCCTCGAAGCGGTGATGGGAATGGCCGAAGTGGCGGCATGGGCCGACGCGCCGGCCCGGGCCATCGGGCGGTTCGACGTGCGTCAGCCCCCGAAATCCCTGGACGAAATGTGGGCCTGCGCTTCGAACGAGCAGGAGCGCGAAGCAATTCGCACCGCCATGTTCGGCAGTGTGATGGACGTCATCGACCGCTACCTCCCCGACCCGGTGCAGCATGCACCCGTCCGTAGCATGTTGAGCTTCCTGGCCGTGAACTCCACCTACCGTGGTCCCTATACGCCAGGCAGTGCACTCTGCCTGGCCTTTGCCCTGGCCTCCCCCGGCGACGCGACGATGTCAAAGGTGAAGGGCGGCATTGGCGCTATGTCCGATCATCTCCGGGTTCTCTTCGAGCACCATGGCGGCGAGCTGCGCCGCCACGTCAAGGTCTCGAAGATCGTGACCATGGGAGGGCGGGTCGAAGGGGTGACGCTGGGCGACGGCGAGGTGGTGACCGCGCCGATCGTGGTGTCCAACTTGGATCCGACGGCGACTTTCACCCAACTGCTGGGTCGGGACGAACTCCCGGAAGCGTTCGCCCGGCGCGTTGACGCCATCGACCACCGGGCCGCCTACTTCCAGATCCACTTCGCGCTCAGTGGCTTGCCGGAATTCGTCGGACCCAACGAGAGCCTGAACGAGTCGGAGCTGCGCCGCAACATCACGCTCTTCGGCACGGCCGAGCAGATGCAATTGGACTACGAGGGCTGCCTCCGTGGTGAGGTCCCGGCGTCACCGTCCTTCAACCTGCAGATCCCGACGCTCACCGAGCCCGGCATGGCACCCGCCGGCAAGCATGCCGCCAGCGGCTTCGCCTTCTACTTTCCCATCGGGGCCACCCACGCTGACCGGGCGCGCCTGCGCGACGAGATGGCGGCCCGCCTGGTGGAGAAGATCACCATGGTGGCGCCCAACTTCCCCGATCTCATAGAACGCCAGTTCAACTACCCGGCCTACACCTATGAGTTGATGTTCGGCTGTACCGGCGGTGATTTCACCCACGGGCTCCTGCAGCCCGAATTCATGGGACCGTTCCGGCCCGGACCACGGGGCTGGCCCGACAACCCGATACCGGTCGAAGGGCTCTACCTGTGTGGTGCCGGCTGCCACGGCGGGCCGGGAGTGACGTTCATTCCTGGCTACAACTGCGGCTACGCCGTGCTGGACGCCGCGGGTTCTGCCTCCCGGTTGTAGCGGATCTGGCGCTCCACGAAGGCCAGGTACATGGCCATGGAGAAGGCCAAACTGGTGAACAGGCTCATGACGAAGAAGATCCAGGGGACCCGCATGCTCCGTCGCCGGCCATCGACAATCGTCCAGAGCGGCAAGAGGATCACGTTGACCATGATGTAGTCCTGGGCGGCCGAGTCCGAGGCCCAGTTCGAGAACAGCGCCTTGGTGTAGTTGATGTAGCTGGCGTGGGGATCAACGTGTGTGTAGCGCACATTGAAGTACCAGCCCAGGCCGAGGGAGACCAGCCCGAAGAGATAGAACGACCCCTCCAGCAGGGAGACCCGACCGGCTTGCCGGCCGGCGAACAGGCGCCGGTTGACCCAGAAGGCGAATGCCGTGCTCACGATGCCGAGCACCCCGAACGTCACCAGCGATGAAGTCATGGCCCCTCCCCTGACACCCCTGCGGGCAGATTGGCATGACCTCTCCCAATTGTCAATATTGACAATTGGGACTCCCCGATCAGCTATGGCGAGAAGGCGAGGCAGATGTCCCTGAAGCCCGCTGAGGTCGCTGATCGGGTGCGCCTGCCAGTCACCGACTGAACGGCGGAGCGCTCCCGACCCGATCGCCTTGCGACCGGTCGGGTGATTCTTTGGGCCAAAGGACCGATAGCCGTAGGAAGTTGTTTGCGTCACCGTTTTCACCCTGGAACGGAGACACCCGCACTGCACTGTGTGGGTGCAGGGAGGGGAAGCACGGTGCCTCATGGTCGGTTCGCGGCTGCGATCCCATCGCGGACGACGGGCCACCCGAAGGCTCGACCGGCAGCGGCGATGGTCGGAGGACTCGTCTTCTCAATGCTTTCGGTGTCAGCATTGCTTGCCGTCACGCCGGCCGGGGCAGCCGGCCCGCGACTGAGAACACTCGGCTCAAAAGCGCCCGGCACCGCGTCCGGACCCCCGGCACCGGCGTCGGCGGTCCTCGGCGGGATCAGCGGACTCCTCGGTTCCCTCCCGGGGACCGAGCTTTTGCCCACCACGGCCAAGCCGGGATACCGCTTGGCCAGCGCTGCCGGACGAGTGGGCGGCTATGGCGGCACACCTTTCTACGGATCGCTCGCCTCCAGCTCCGCTCATGCCCCGGTAGTCGGGCTAGCCGCCACTCCCGATGGACATGGCTACTGGCTGGTCGCCTCCGACGGCGGGGTGTTCTCCTTCGGTGACGCTGTGTTCTACGGATCAGCCGGGGGTAGGCCCCTCGACGCGCCGGTGGTCGGCATCACCGGCACTCCGGACGGGCACGGCTACTGGCTGGTTTCCTCCGACGGCGGGGTGTTCGCTTTCGGTGACGCCGCGTTCTACGGATCTCTGGCCACGAGCGGATCTCATGCGCCGGTGGTCGGCATCACGGCCACTCGGGACGGGCACGGCTATTGGATAGTGGGGTCCGATGGCGGCGTGTTCTCCTTCGGTGACGCGCCCTTCTACGGATCGGCCGGGGGTACGCCCCTCGACGCGCCGGTGGTCGGCATCACCGGCACTCCGGACGGGCACGGATACTGGCTGGTTTCCTCTGACGGCGGGGTGTTCTCCTTCGGTGACGCCGTGTTCTACGGATCGGCCGGCGGCACCTCACTCGACGCGCCGGTGGTCGGCATCACCGGCAGTCCGGACGGCCGCGGCTACTGGCTGGTTGCCTCCGACGGCGGGGTGTTCTCCTTCGGTGACGCCCCGTTTCGGGGCTCGGGATCGGGCGACGTGCCGACTGGAGATGCGGTCACCGCGATCGTCTCGGGAGCGGGTACCAACATCGGCACGAGCGCTTCCGGGGATTTCATCCCCGTGGTGCTGCCCACCGGCACCCCATACCCTCACGCCGCGTTCGGATTCGACATCTCCTTTCCGCAATGCCACAAGACGTACCCGGTGCGATCCGCCGTAGCCGTGGTCGGAGCAAACAACGGGTCAGCCTTCACCACCAATCCATGCTTTGCCAGCGAAGCCGCCTGGGCCGGGCCAAATCTCACGGTATATCTCAACCTAAACTCGCCCCAAGGCTCGGACCCGACTGAATGGACAAAGGGTCCCGACGGCAACTGCGCCAGCGGCGACTCCGTCTGTGATGCCTACAATTACGGATTCAATGCGGCACAACACTCGATCGCCATGGTGCACTCAGCCGGGTTCCATCCCAACACCTGGTGGCTCGATGTCGAGACCACCAACCACTGGAGCACCGATACTCAGGCCAACGATGCCGTCATCTCCGGCATGATCGCCGCCATCCGCCTGAGTGGAGGTGCGCCCGCCATCTACAGCACGAATTACCAGTGGGGTCAGATCGCCGGAGACTATGTGCCGAACCTGCCCGCCTGGTACGCCACTGGAATCGCGACGTTCTTTCCGCAACATTGGTGTTCGAAGACCAGTTTCGCTGGTGGACCCGTCTACCTCGTGCAGGGCAGGGCCGGCTCGTTCGACGGCGCCTACGAGTGCTGACCCAAGAAGCACCGTTCACATGATCCTGGACGCCCGGAGCTGGCGGGTCCCAACGGCGACGGCGACGGGCTTCGCTAGGGTGCTGCCGACGGAAGGAGGTTCGATGGCAATTCGAGCTGTCATGTTCGACTTCGGAGGAGTGATCTCCTCGAGCCCGTTCGAGGCGTTCGCCCACTTCGAAGCAACACACGGGCTGCCGTCGGGATTCATCCGCACCGTGAACAGTACGAATCCCAACGACAACGCTTGGGCCCGGCTGGAGCGGGGCGAAGTCGACGTGGCGACCTTCGGCGCGCTCTGGTCGGTCGAAGCCGGCGCTCTCGGCCATGAGGTGGATGGGCGCCGGGTGCTCGAGCAGTTAGCCGGCGAACTACGGCCCCGAATGGTCGAGGCCATCCGCATCTGCGGAACCGCCTACAAGACGGCGTGCCTCACGAACAATTTCGTGTCAGCCGAAGCCGACCTCTCCGACGCGGTGGCCGCTGTCTACGCCCTCTTCGACGTCGTGTTGGAGTCCCGCGTCCTGGGCGTGCGCAAGCCGGACCCGCGCTTTTACGAGCTTGCGTGCGAGGCCGTCGGCGTGCGCCCGGAGGAATCGGTCTTCCTGGACGACCTCGGCATCAATCTAAAGCCGGCCCGAGCCCTCGGGATGCTCACGATCAAGGTGGTCGATCCGGATGAGGCGATTGGCGAACTCGAGAAAGTTCTGGGTCTGAACCTCACGGCGTAACGACCAGGACCATCGCCCGGGGCTCACGGGGAGAAGCGGCGCAGCACCCCGCTCCGCCGGGTGGCGATGATGTCCCGGCGCTGGGCCGGCGAGACCTCGCGGGTGCCCTCGGGAAGATGGCGTCGGATCTCTCCGAACGGCACCACCGTGCCCGTGGGGTCCGGTGCGTGATCAGCCACGACCCAGCGGAACAGCATGGGGCCGCGGGCATGGCCACAGGTGTCAAGCCAGTTGGCCACGCCGGGGTCCCGGTGGGCCACGACGGCCCGGAAACGCCCATCCGCGTCGAGTTCGGCCTGGAACCCGTTGAGGCTGGTGTGGCGGTAGCAGTAGTCCAGGGACTCCCACCAGAAGTTGCCCAGGTGGACGCTCCAATAGAGCGCAGAGGCCGGCTGCACATCGATGATGAGTGCATCGTCGGGCCCCAGGTCGAAGTGCCCCCAGCCATTCAGGTTCTCGATGGCACCGCCGGATTCGGGCTTGGCCGTCGCCGGCTGGAACCGGTTGCGGTCTGACATCTGGCCCATGACCTCGACGTCGACCCAGAACTTGGCACTGGCGTTGAGCCAGGTGGCGACGGACGACAGCTGCCGGGCCACCCGTTCGGGTGTGGCGGCGTTGGGGTTCTCAAGGTCGGCCACTTCTCCCGGATCGGGGATCCGCTCAATCTGCAGAGAGGCCGCCTCCTCGGTGCTCCAGTCATAGAAGAACTGGCGGACGATGAGGAAGTCGGCGTCGGGCGGGGTCGGCATCCAATTGCCCGTCCTCGTCTGTGGACCGACCCAGAGGACGAAACTCCCATCAGGTTCGAGCTCGAGCTGGTCTCCCCGAATGTTGCCATGGTTGGCCATGCCCTCGTTGACCTGGAAGCTCAAGTAATGCGCTGAACCCAGCCGACCGGTGATCCGGTAGTTCTGGCTCCCGTCGATTGAGGCGCTGCGATAGGCGGCATCCGGGCAGTCCAGACCCCATTTGAAGACGTCGGTGCGGGCCACCTGGCTGAACCGCGGCTGCCTCGGACTGGAGTACACCATCGCCTGATTGACACCGGTCCACAGTAGGGCCATGAGATGGCGGAAGCCCGTGGCCCGATCGAGTGGAGTGGACGGCGCGTCATCGCGCAGAATCTGCGCGCCGGCGGACTTCAGCTGCTCGCAGAAGTCCGTCCAGGCCTCGCCGCTGGTCAGCCCCGCATTGTCAAAATCGTCGGTCAGTCGTGCCGTATCGATGTTGCCCGTCCACCAATCCATGTCCATGGCTGCCCTCCCTATGTGATC
>DASZMA010000138.1:0-35560 GCA_035552095.1 Acidimicrobiales bacterium
GCCTGGTCAAAGGCTCGGTGGACTGATTGCAGCATGGCAATGGAGAACACGTTCACCTTTCCGTCGTCCATGGTGATGGTCGAGATCCGGTCCTCCCGTTCGTAGGCGGCAAGTTCGCTCATGGCCCTCTCCTCCCTCCGGCTCTGCTGGATTGGATATATTGAAACGATGTTACGAAATGGGGTTATGGAAAGTCAACCGGTCGGCCACAGCGGTGGGCCGTGGTCGGACCCGGGCGAGTTTGACCGCCCGCACCCACCCACCCCGCCGGCCTGACTACGGATCATGCCGAGACCGAAGCAGCGCACCGCCGCACTGCGTGATCATGTGCTGGTGGTCGCCTTGGACCGGCTGAGCCGGGAAGGGGTTGGGGGCTTTACGGCCAGAGGCGTGGCTCTGGATGCGGAAACGTCGACCCCGGCTGTCTATGAGCTCTTCGGCGACAAGTGGGGGCTCGTGCGTGCCTTGTTCTTCGAAGGATTTCGCCAGTTGCGCCAGCACCTGGGCACGCTGGTCGACAGCGAAGACCCCCGCGCTGATCTGGTGCAGCTGGTGGCCCTCTATCGCCAGTTCATCCGAGAGAACCCCGTGCTGTGTGAGGTGATGTTCTCTCGCCCGTTCACCGACTTCGATCCGGGGCCGTCAGAGGTTGAGGCCAGTGGGTCAGTACGGGTGTTCGTGGTGGAGCACGTCGGTAGGTGCATTGCCACCGGATCGCTCCACGGAGACGAAACAGACGCTGCCCACGTGCTGGTCGCGCTCCTGCAGGGGCTGGCCGCGGCGGAACGGGCCGGGAGACTGGGAACCAGCCAGGAATCGATCGACCGACGATGGGATCTGGCCACCACGTCCCTGCTCCACGGATTGAGCGTCACGCCCGACGCGTAGGGCGTGACGTACGAGCTAGGAGCGCCGGCGGCTCGCCCCTTTGGCCAGCACGCTCTGGTAGAGGCCGGCCGGCATCCGTGAGATCAGGTCGATCACCTTGGCGTCGGGTCCGATGAGGGCGCGGCGCCGGTCACGCTGGACGGCGGTGAGGATCTGACGGGCTGCCTTCTTGGGCTTGGTCAGGGCGATCCGGTCGAAGCCGTTGCGGACCTTGTCGATGTCACCGGACAGGGCGGCCACGCTCGGGTCGAAGCGGGCGTTGCGGGCGATATTGGTCTTGATCCCGCCCGGGTGGATGGTGGTGCACGACACGCCGTCGCCCTCGATCTCGAGCTCAATGCGCAGGGCATCGGTGAAGCCGCGCACGGCGAACTTGGCTGCGTTGTAGGCCGACTGGGACGGGATACTGATCAGCCCGAACACGCTGGACAGGTTGATGATGTGGCCTTCACCGGAGGCCTTGAGGTGGGGGAGGAACGCCTTGGTCCCGTAGACCACGCCCCAGAAGTTGACGTTCATCAGCCATTCGAAGTCCTCATAGGACATTGACTCGATGGTGGCGCCCACGGCGACCCCGGCGTTGTTGAAGATGAGGTTGACCTGGTGGTGGTCGGCGACCACGGTGTCGGCCCAGGCGTACACGGCCTCGCGATCCGCCACATCGAGCTGCTGCGTCGTCACCTTCACCCCGAAGCCCTCGCACTGCGACACGGTCTCCGCCAGGCCGGCCTCGTCAATGTCGGCCAGCGCCAGGTGGGCGCCCCGTTGGGCCAGCTCAATCGCCAGGGCGCGGCCGATGCCCGATCCGGCGCCGGTGATGGCCGCCACGCGGCCGTTGAAGTCCTTCATGGTTGCCGTCCTTTTCGAACTCTACGAAGCGACCGGGACGGGTGTCGCCGGCTCGGTGTGGGGGGTGGAGAACTCCATGGTGTCATCCTCAATGTCGCTCATTTTCAGGGCGCGATAGTCGCGCAGGTAACTCTGGTGGACCTGCCAGGGGAACTTGGAGCCCTGCCGTGGCAGCAGGTGGGCCGACCGCTGGATGTAGCCCGACTGCAGGCCGAGCAATGGCGCCGTGCTCACGGTGGCGTCGTGGTTGCGGGCGGTGCACTGCCGCTGGCCGGACCGGTGCATGAGGTTGAGCAGCCGGCAGACGTAGTCACAGGTGAGATCGCACTTCAGCGTCCACGAGGCGTTGGTGTAGCCGATGGCGATGGCCAGGTTCGGCACGTCCTGAATCATCATGCCTTTGTAGGTCAGCTTGGTGGGCAGCTCCACGTCCTCGCCGTCGACCGACAGCGCAATGCCCCCGAGGAAGAGGAGCTCCAGCCCGGTGGCCGTGACGACGATGTCGGCGTCCAGCTCGCTACCCGACGTGAGCCGTAGGCCGGTGGCGGTGAAGGTGTCGATGGTGTCGGTGACCACCGAGGCCGATCCGGCCCGGATGGCCTTGAACAGGTCGCCGTCGGGCACGGCGCACAACCGCTGGTCCCAGGGGTTGTAGGTCGGCGTGAAGTGGGTGGCGACGTCGTAGCCCGCCGGCAGCTGCTTGGTCAGGCTCTTCAACAGGAATCGCTTGACCAGCGCCGGGCGGCGCCGGCTCACGTGGTACGTCGCCTGGGTGCCCAGCGCCAGCACCCAGCGCATGATGGTGCCGGCGTGGCGGGCCGGCAGCACGCGGTTGAGGACATGGGCGATGGGGTTCTTGGCCGGCAGGGAAGCGATGTAGCTGGGGGAGCGCTGCAACATGGTCACCTGCGCCGCGGTCTCGGCCAGGGACGGCACCAGGGTCACCGCCGTGGCCCCGCTCCCGATGACGACGACCTTCTTACCGGTGACGTCGAGATCGGCCGGCCAGGCCTGCGGGTGCACGATGGTGCCGCCGAATTGCTCCATCCCGGCGAACGCCGGCTGGTAGCCGTGGTCGTAGCGGTAGTAGCCGCTGCAGGAGAACATGAAGCCGCAGGTGAGGTGGACCGCCTCCCCGGTGTCGGACCGCTCGGCCGTGATGTGCCAGCGGGCGTCGGGCGTCGACCAGTCGGCCGCCACGATCCGGTGGTGGAAGCGGATCTGCTTCTCAATGCCGGCTTCGGTGGCGGTGTCCCTTATGTACTGGAGGATGGATTCCCCGTCGGCGATCGCCTTCTCCCCATCCCAGGGCCGGAAGGAGTAGCCCAGGGTGTACATGTCCGAGTCCGAGCGGATGCCCGGGTAGCGGAACAGGTCCCAGGTGCCGCCGATGGCGTCCCGGGCCTCAAAGACGGCGTAGGTGGCCCAGGGGCACTCGGTCTGCAGGTAGTGGGCGGCGCCAATACCGGAGAGCCCGGCACCGACAATCAGCACATCGAGATGCTCGGGGGACGAGGCGGGCGCCATCAGGCGGCGCGGACCGTGAGTTTGTCGTTCAGCGTGCCGTGCTCGCCGAAGAGCTCGCCCCGCCATTGCTCGACCAGCGCCGTGGTGTCGCTGTCGTCGGGGTGGAAGTCGGGCCGGTTGTAGTCCTTCAGCTGGTCCCACAGCTCGCGCCGCATAATGGGCGAGGCACGGAAGCGGCGCCAACTCTGGCGCAGGTTGCCCCTGCGGTACGTCGCCCGGTCACCCAGGAGCGAGATGACCACCTGGGCGCCCATGCCGATCACGAACCCGAAGCGGAGGAAGTTCATGGTCAGCACGCGCATGCGCTCGGTGCCCCCGACGGCTTTGTAGACGTCGAAGGCCACCGCCTTGTGCTCGGACTCCTCCAGGGCGTGCCACACGAAGAGGTCCCGCACGGCCTCGGCCCCGAACAGCCGGCGGATCTCCTCGTTGGTCAACACCAACTCGGCCAGGGTGGCGGTGAAGTGCTCCAGGGCGGCGGTGGCGGCCAGATTGGCCTTGGGCGGCGCCAGCCGCTCTCGCACGGACAGCCCCCACTTGGTCAACCGCTCGAAGCGCTTGACCGGGTAGCCCAGCTGGTCCAGCCGGTCGTTGAAGACGCGGTGCTCGCGTCCGTGCACCGCCTCCTGGCCGATGAAGCCGGACACCTGGCGCTTGAGGTCGGGATCGGTGATCTGGTCCCGGAAGTGGCGCACCGAGCGCACGAAGTAGTCCTCGCCGTCAGGGAAGACGGCCGAGAGGGCGCCCGTCAGGTGGCTGCCGATCAGATCGCCGTCGGCGGCGAAGTGCTTGGGCAGATCCTCGAGGGACTCCTCAAAGGTCATCCGGCGGGTCGGGACCACTCGGTCCGGGTTGCTGGTCTGGGTCATCGTCTGTCGCCTCCCGTGCGTCCGGTTGTCCCGAAGAATAGAACATTTGAGTGATTTTCTCAAATTCTCGGTTCTGCTAACATTGAGGCTGATGGACAAGGGATCCGACCAGTCCGCTGAGACCAAGGGCGCACTGACCCGGCGGGCCATTCTCGACTCGGCCATCGCCCGCTTCGGGCGGGACGGCTACCGCTCCACCTCGGTGGCCGACATCGCCCGGGACGCCGCCGTGGGCGGCACCGTGGCCTACGCCTACTTCCCGGGCAAGGAGGCTCTCTTCCTGGCTGCGGTGGATGAGGACGCCGCCGCCGTTATTCACGAGGGGCTCTCCACCGTGATGGACGACGCCGACATCCGCAACTGGCGCGACACCTTGATCTTCACCTTGGTCGACGCGGTGGAGCGCCATCCCCTGGCCCGCCGGTTGCTGGCCGGGCTGGAACCGGAGGTGACCTACCGGGTGCTCGAGATACCGGCCCTGGCCGAGCTCCGAAAGGCCTGCGCCGAGCGGCTGCGGTCCGAGCAGATGGCCGGCACGGTGCGGCCGGACATCGACCCGGTGTCCATCAGCAACGGCATCGTCGCCCTCATGCTGTCGATCCTGCGCTCGGTGGTCCAGGTGGGCAGCGAGGCCGCCGTGGCGTACTCCAGGGATGTGGCGGCGGTGTTCGAAGCGGCCCTGACCGGTGTCTCGAGCCGCTGCGCCGAATGCCCGGCACCCAACCCCGCGTCCACACCGCGTTGAGTTGCAAGAAAAGGCTTGCATTTGGCGTTCTTTTCACTACAATGACAGGTGCTAACTCCCCCTTGATCAAGGTTCTAAGTGAGAGGGGTGGAGAAGCGGAATCCGCAGGTAGAAGCGTTGCGGTGTGCCCGAAATGGCGATATATTCCCCCGAATGTTCGGGGCTTTTGGCGCGTCTGCGCGTCCGTCTTTTCCCGGACGTAACGGGAACTATTTCGCCGCCGGTCAGCCAGCCACTGCAGCCGGGATCACCCATGGCGCGTGAGTCCCTGGGCCACGAAGACCCCGAGCTCCGGGCCGAGCAGGACTACCTGGACCGGGCACACCAGGACCTCTCGGCCATGCGGCGCCGGGCCGAGACCCTCCTGGCCGACCTTCGCCAGGCCGGTCAACCTGACCTTGACTACCAGGCGGCACTGGTGCACCGGGTGGCCGTGCTGGGGGAGAGTGCGCGGCCGCTGCTCTTCGGCCGCATTGACGAGGAAGGCGGTCCCTCGTGGCACATCGGCCGGCGTCACGTCGAAGACGGACGGGGCGATCCGGTGGTGGTCGACTGGCGCGCCCCGATCTCCATGCCCTTCTACCAAGCTCGTATGGAGAAGTCGCTCGGGCTCGCCCGGCGCCGCCAGGTCATGGTGGATCGCCGCCGGGTCGTGGCTGTGGCCGACGATCTCTTCCGGCATGCGGCCGGGGACCTCTCGGGCACCCGGCTGCGCGGCGGCGATGCGCTGCTGGCCGAGCTGGAACGGGCCCGCACCGGCGAGATGCTCGACATCGTGGCCACCATTCAGGTGGAGCAGGACGACATCATCCGGGCTCCGCTGGATCTGCTGGTGGCGGTCCAGGGCGGGCCCGGCACGGGCAAGACCGCAGTCGGGCTGCACCGGGCCGCCTTCCTGCTCTACAACCACCCGTCCCTGTCGGGGGACGGCGTGCTCGTCCTCGGACCGAGCCGCGCCTTTTTGCGTTACATCGCCCAGGTCCTGCCCTCGCTGGGCGAGGAGGCGGTGATGCAGACGACGGTGGCCGACCTGGCCCCGCGGGTCAAGGTGCGAGCGGAGGACAGCCTGGAGGTGCGGCGCCTGAAGGGCGATGCCCGGATGGCGCAGGTGCTGGCCCGCGCCCTGTGGCAACGGCGCCAGCTTTTGACTGATGAGGTGACTGTGCGGGCCCGTTTCACGCGTTGCACGTTGGGTGCGGACAGCGTCAACGACTTGAGCGATTCCATCGCGGCCACCCGGACGCCGTACCAGGCCGGCCGCCTGGCCCTGCGCGCTCGCCTGGTCAGCCTGGCCCGCCAGCAACTCCGCCAGTCGGGCCGCTTCGAGGCCGACGAGTCCTGGTTTGAGCGCGAGCTGATGACGTCAGACGGGTTCAAGGAGCTGCTCGACCAGCTGTGGCCCTCGGTGTCACCCGCTTCCTTGGTGAGCGACGTGCTGACCAGTGCCGAGCGGCTGTCCTCATGGGCGGCCGGGATCTTCAGTGACGACGAGTGGCCGTTGCTGCTGCGCCGCCGGGGTCAGGGCCTGCGCACCCAGGCCTGGGCGGCGGACGACCTGCCCCTGCTGGACGAGGCCGACTTCTTGGTCAGCGGCCGCTCGCGCACCTACGGCCACATCGTGGTCGACGAGGCGCAGGATCTCAGCCCGATGCAGTTCCGGATGCTGGCGCGCCGGGCGCCGGGCGGTTCGCTCACTGTGTTGGGCGACCTGGCCCAGGCCACCGGCCCGTGGAGTTACGAGAGTTGGGACGAGATCCTGCGTCACCTGCCCACGGTGGCCCGGGTCCGGCGCGATGAGCTCACCCTGGGGTACCGGGCGCCGGGCCAGGTCCTCGATCTGGCCTCCCGGCTCCTGCCTGAGGCGGCACCGTCGGTGCAGCCGACCCACTCCATCCGCCGCGGCCGCAACGAGCCGCGCCTGATGCGGGTCGACCCGGCGGCGCTGCTGACCGCAAGCCTGGGTGAGGCACGGCGCTTGGCCGGCCTGGAATTCCTGGTCGGGCTGGTGGTCGCGCCCGACCACCTTGGCGCCGTCAGCGCGTTGGTACGCGATCAGGATGACATCGGCCTGCTCGATACGGACGGCATGGAGCGCCGGATCACCGTGGTGGCCGCCGGCGCTGCCAAGGGATTGGAGTTCGACGCCGTGGTGGTGGTCGAGCCGGCCCTCATTGCCGGCACCGACCGGCGCGGCCTCCGCCTGCTCTATGTGGCCATGACCCGGCCCATCCAACACCTGAGCGTCGTCCACGCCGAACCGTTGCCGAAGGCCCTCTTGCCCTGAAGACTCGCTCAGCCGGTCGGTGGACCCTGGGGGCAAGCGGGGGGCTAACCCCAGGAGGAGATGCCCGCTAGCGGCATTCCTTTCCAGGCGGCAACTCCTTAGGTTGGCAGTACCAGGCGAACGGGCTCTGTGTGCCGGGCTGGGAGAGGAGAATCGCATGATCACCGCGCAGGGTTTGACCAAGCGCTACGGCAGCACGACGGCCGTCGACCACCTGAGCTTCGACGTGGGTCCCGGCGTGGTCACCGGATTTCTGGGTCCGAACGGATCGGGCAAATCCACCACCATGCGCATGATCATGGGGCTGGACAATCCGACCACCGGCACGGCCCTGGTGAATGGCCTGCCCTACGCCCAACTGCGCTGGCCGCTGCGCGAGGTGGGGGCGCTCCTGGATGCCAAGGCGTTTCATTCCGGTCGAAGTGCCTACGACCACCTCCGCTGCCTGGCCCAGATGAATGCCATCCCCCGCGGCCGGATCGACGAGGTGCTCGACATCGTGGGCCTCACTGAGGTGGCCCACCAGCGGGCCGGCAAGTACTCCCTCGGGATGGGCCAACGGCTGGGCATCGCCACCGCCCTGCTGGGGGACCCCGGTGTGCTGCTCTTCGACGAACCGATCAACGGTCTCGACCCCGAAGGCATCCGCTGGGCCCGCTACCTCTTGCGGGACCTGGCCGCCGAGGGCCGTACCGTGCTGGTCTCCAGTCACCTCATCAACGAGATGGCCCTGACGGCCGAGCGGCTGGTCGTCATCGGCCGGGGCGCTCTCATTGCCGAAATGAGCGTGACCGAGTTCACCTCGCAGAACGCGTTGGACGCCGTGCGGATCGTGACGCCGATGACCGAGAGCTTTGTCAGCGCCCTGCAGGACGCCGGCGCCACCGCTCGGGTGGAGCGGGACGGCTCCATCGCTGCGACCGGATTGACCACGGCCGAGATCGGGGAGCTGGCCAGCGACCGGATCCTCACCCTGCACGAGCTCACCCCCGTCCGGGCTTCGCTCGAGGACGCCTTTATGGAGCTCACCCATGATGCCGTGGAGTACCGGAGCGCCGTTTCGGCGCATTCGAATTGAAAGGAACACAGATGACGACGCTTCCTTCGCTCCATGACCTCCCGGGCCGCTACGGCGTCCGGCAGGTGGTGCGGGCCGAGTTTTCCAAGCTGCGCACCCTGCGTTCGACCACCTGGACCCTGCTGGCCACGGCGGTGGGAAGCCTGTTGGTGACCTTCCTGGCCACTAACAGCGTCCAGCACCACGGCGGCAGGCTCAGGGGCTTCGACCCGACCAACCAGTCCCTGACCGGGCTGGCCCTGGGCTCGCTGGCCATCGGGGTGCTGGGGGTGCTGTCCATCACCGGCGAGTACGGCAGCGGCACCATCCACTCCACCCTGGCCGGGACACCCCGCCGGCCCTTGCTGCTCGCGGCCAAAGCCCTTGTCGTCGGAGCCGTGGCGCTGATCGTGGGCGAGGTGATCACCTTCGCCTGCTTCCTGGTCGGGCAGGGGATCATGTCGGGCCGCGCCCCTACGGCCACGCTGGGCCAGCCGGGCGTGTTGCGCGCCGTGGCCCTCACCGGTGCCTTTCTGGCTCTGCTCGGTCTGATGGGGCTCGGTCTGGGTGTGATCATCCGGCACACGGCGGGGGCGATCGCCGCCTTCGTGGGGATCACCTTCCTGCTACCCGTGCTGTTGCAACCCCTGTCGGCAGACGGCAATCCGGCCCGGTTCGCCCCTGAGGAGATACTTTCAAGTTCGGTGGCAGCCGTGGTCCCGCAAGGGGGCCAACTTAACTCGACGATAGGCATCCTCCTCATGGCCCTCTACACCGCCGTGGTGCTGGGTATCGGATTGGTGCTGCTGATCGGGCGCGACGCGTGACCCAGGGCGAGGTACAAGGCACCGTGAGCCGGCTGCGGGCACTCTTCAAGGAGATGGTGAACGTGGTCTCTGAGGACCGGGCGGACCAGGTCAAGAAGGTGGCGCGTCTGGTGTGGCACGAGCCGTTCGCCCGCCGGACCTGGTCCGAGTTCTCCTTCTTGACCATCGGCGCCGGGCTGGCCGCCGTGGGCGCCGCCTTCGTTGTGGTGACCATGGGACTAGGAATTGTCCTGGCCATCACCTTCTTCGGGTTGAGCATCATGGCGCTCTCAATCCGTGGTGCTCGCGGTATCGGCGGCCTCCATCGCCAACTCGCCCGGGCCTTCCTGAACGAGGAGATCGAGGAGCCCGAGCCCTTCACCCATCGACCGGGCTTTCTGGGCTGGCTGCAGGGGGCCCTGCGCGATCGCACCGGCTGGCGCTCCATGGCGTATATCGCCATCAAGGTGCCGCTGGCCGTGGTGGGCATCCTCACCGGATTCGCCTTTTGGTGGTCAGCTTTCTTCTGTCTGGCTTTCCCGATCTGGGGCAGCAACGGAGCGGGTCCGGCCGTCTTTGGACTGCCCCGGGTTGTCTTTCCATCCGGCCTCTTCGAGGGGAACCAGTTCGGCGGCGGCGGCGTCAGCTTTTTCCATGGTGTTGGCGTCTTCTGCGCCGGCATTGTCCTGTTCTTTGCCGCGCCGTGGGTGGTGCGCGCCGTGATCTACGTCGACCGTCGCCTGGTGCACGCCCTGCTCGCCCCTGACGCCTTGACCGCCCGGGTGCGCTCGTTGGAACAAGCTCGGGCCCAGACGGTCGACACCTCCGCCGCCACGTTGCGCCGGATCGAACGCGATCTGCACGACGGCACCCAGGCCCAGCTGGTGGCGCTGGCCATGCGCTTGGGCATGGCCAAGGAGAAGTTGGATGACCGCGACGACGTCGAACTGGATCAGATCCGTCAGCTGGTGAGCGACGCCCACCAAGGGGCCAAGGAAGCCATCGTGGAGCTTCGGGATCTGGCCCGTGGCATCCACCCACCGGCGCTCGATATCGGGCTGGAGGGAGCACTCTCGACCCTGGCCGCCCGCTGCACGGTGCCTACCCAGCTCACAGTCTCGCTGAACGACCGGCCCACACCGGCCATTGAGGCCATCGCCTACTTCTGCGTGGCCGAGCTGCTGGCCAACGTGGCCCAACACGCCAAGGCCTCTCGGGCCAGCATCGCCTGCACCGAGAGCGGCGGCTGGCTGCGCATGGTCGTGCGCGATGACGGCGAAGGCGGGGCTCAACTCTCACGCCAGGGCTCCTCGTCGAGCGGTCTGGCCGGCCTGACCGACCGGGTCCATGGCGTCGACGGGCGGTTGGACATCGTGAGCCCGCCGCGTGGCCCTACGGTGGTCACCGTGGACCTCCCGCTGCACGCTTGAATGCCCGAGCCCCTGCGGATCGCCATCGCCGAGGACTCGGCCATCCTGCGCGACGGACTGGTGCAGCTCCTGGTTGATCGGGGGTTCACCATCACCGGCGCCGTGGCCGATCCTGAAGCGCTGCACCAATCGGTGGACCAGGAACGTCCCGACGTGGCCGTCATCGACATCCGGATGCCACCGACCTTCACCGACGAGGGCCTCCGGGCCGCCCTGGAACTTCGCCGCCGTCATCCGGGTCTCGGCATCCTGCTGTTCTCCCAGTACATCGAGACCCGCTATGCCGCTGAGCTGCTGGCCGACGATGCCGCCGGCATCGGCTACCTGCTCAAGGACCGGGTGGCCGACGTGAGCGACTTTGTCGAAGCCCTGGTCCGGGTGGCCTCGGGCGGCACCGCGCTCGACCCTGAAGTGGTTACCCAACTCCTGGGTGCCTCCCGGCGCACCGACTCAATCTCCGTGCTGAGTGCCCGGGAGAAGGAAGTGCTCTCCCGCATGGCGGAGGGTCGGTCCAACGCGGCCATCGCCGGCGAGCTGGTGATTTCCGAGGGCGCTGTCGAGAAGCACGTCGCCAACATCTTCACCAAATTCGACCTGCCGGTCTCGCAGTCAGACCACCGCCGGGTCCTGGCGGTGCTGCGCTACCTCGACTCCTGAGCCGCGTCAGCTGGTGCCCGCTCCATGCTTTGTACGTCAAAGTAGATAGGCAGCAGGTACTTCACGTAAAAGGCGTGCACGGTCAGGCTGGGGTAGACGAGATCCTGGTAGCGGACGATCTTGACCCGATCGTCCTTCTCGGCGTAGCGCTCGCACGCGGTCAACAGGTCATCGACCTCTTCCCGCGTGTCCTGCAGTAGCCCGAGGTGGTCGTAGCCCGGCGAGTCCATTGGCTTGCTGCTCTCGGCCAGGAGAATGAACTGGTCCGGGTCGGGCAGCAGCAGATGGCACGACTGGCCGACCACCTCAGTATCGAGTCCGGTCCACCCGAAGATGGACCCGTAGAAGGCATCGATCTACTCCCGGAACTCCTTGGTAAGGCTTCCGATCGGAAACGTCAGCTCCATGTGGTTGAAGCGCATTGGCCCTCTCCCCTCTTCGAACCGCCCCTCGGCACCTTACGTTCCGGGCGGGGCCTGTCCAAACGACGCCCGGGCCGCCGTCCGGTGAGCGGCGCAGGGCTCGGGGTATCTTCAATGGGAGGGCAGAGGAGGCACCTGATGACCTCGGCAACAGTCAAAGTCGGCCTGGTTGACCGCAGCTTCGCAAATTTCTCAAAATCGCTGTCGAATTCCGGAGGCACCGATCGGCATTACTCCTGAGCGAACGGCCACAAGGGTCCGTGAGCGGAACTGACCAGAAGGAGACAGACCATGCGCTACATGGTGATGCACTACGAAACCCAGGCCGTGGAGGACGGGGTTAAGCCGTCGCCCGAGCTGCAAGCCGCCATCGGGCAGTACATGCAGGAAGCAGCGATGTCCGGCGTCCTGCTCGCCGGCGAAGGGGTGGCCCCGAGCTCCCAAGGGGCCCGGGTGGAGATTGAGGATGGCAACGTGCGGGTGATCGACGGTCCCTTCGCCGAAGCCAAGGAACTGATCTCCGGATTCGCCATCCTCGACGTCCGATCACTCGAGGAAGCGGTCGAGCACGCCCGCAAGTTCGCCCTGCTGGTCGGGGCGGAACGGGTCGACGTCCGACGCGTCATGGAAGAGGCTGACTTTCAGTAGTCCGGGGCTTCGACTCGACCCGCCACGCCGTCATGGAACCCGCCGACCTCCCCGCCACGCTCACGGCGGTATGGCGGGTCGAGTCACCCCGTGTTGTCGCCCGCCTGGTGAGGCTCGTCGGCGACATCGACACCGCCGAAGAACTGGCCCAGGACACCTTCGTCGCCGCCCTGGAGAAGTGGCGCCGGGACGGCATCCCCCACAACCCTGGGGCTTGGTTGAACCGTACGGCCCGATTCCTCGCCATCGACCGCATCCGACGGCGCGACACCGAGCGGGGCAAATATCACCAGGTCGCCGCCGCGGCCCCGGCGGCCCCGGAGATCGACATCGACCACATTGTCGACGGCGACCTGGCGGACGATCTCCTGGGATTGATCTTCATGTCCTGTCATCCGATCCTGTCACCCGATGCGCGATCGGCCCTGACGCTCAAGTTGCTCTGTGGTCTCGACACCGGTGAGGTCGCTCGGGCGTTTCTCGTGGCGGAGCCGACCGTCGCCCAACGCATCGTCCGGGCTAAACGAACCCTGGCCGCCGCCAACATCCGGTTCGAACTTCCGGGTCCCGCTGAGCGCCCGGCCCGCCTGGACGCCGTGCGCGAAGTCATCTATCTGGTGTTCAACGAGGGCTACGCCGCCACCAGCGGCGATCATTGGATCCGCCACGAACTGTGTGACGAAGCCCTTCGTCTGGGGCGGATGCTGGCCAACCTGACGCCGGATGACACCGAGACCCTCGGTCTGCTGGCGCTCATCGAAATTCAGGCCTCCCGCCTCGTCGCCCGCGTTGGCCGGAACGGAAAATCGGTGCTCCTGATGGATCAGGACCGAACCCGCTGGGACCGATTACTGATCCGTCGTGGGCTGGCCCTCATCGATCGCATCGACCAGCTCCATGGCACCAGCGGACCGTACGCGCTGCAGGCTGCGATCGCCGCCTGCCATGCCCGCGCCCGGACCGCGGCCGACACCGACTGGCCCCGGATCGCCGCGCTCTACGATGGGCTGGCCCAGATCAATCCGTCACCCGTGGTCGAGATGAACCGCGCCGTCGCCACGGGACGAGCCTTCGGACCCCAAGCCGGACTGGATCTGGTCCTTCCGCTGTTCAACCTCGCCGCCATGCAGGGCTATCACCTTCTCCCGGCGGTGGCCGGAGACCTCACCTGCCGCGCCGGGAATCACGATGAGGCCCGCGACTACTTCCTGCGCGCCGCTGCGCTCACCCGAAACGGCCAAGAGCGGACCACCATGCTCGAACGAGCAGCCCAATGCGCGGCCCGCCACACCGGAAGCCGCTGACGTCAGGACGGGCCACCGAAGTCGACCTGCTTGGTGGGCACCGTCCCAGCGGTACGGCCCGGGGCCGACTGGTAGCTCCAGTACAAATTGGTGTGCGCGATTACCTGGTCGGGCGGCGGCGCTCCCCACTCCGTCTGGTCCACTGTGGTGTGGGCGTCACTGACCAGGGTGGTGTCGTACCCCCTCACGAACGCGCCGTGGAGCGTTGATCGGATGCAGGCATCTGTCTGCGCCCCGACGACGACGAGCTTCCCCACCCCGTGACCGGACAACACGGTCTCGAGATTGGTGTCCTCAAAGCAGTCGCCGTAGATCTTGTCGATCCGTGGCTCGGCATCGTCCGGCGTCAGTTCGGGGACGATCTGCCAGACCTCGCTCCCCTTTGCCATTTGATCGTCGGCGTGCTGGACCCAGATGACGGGGACGCGTTCCCGCCTCGCCTTCTCGACCAGGCTGCTGATGTTGTCGACGACGGCGTCGCGGTCATGGCTTCCTTTGACCACATCGTTCTGCACATCAACGACGAGGAGTGCGGTGTGGGGTCGATGTTCGAGTGTCGTCATGGCCTCTCCTATTCCCTATGAGCCCTGGTGTCACTCATAGATATAGCCGTCAATTGGGTTGGGATCTCACCACGATCCGGCAGCTGATGGTGAGCAGAGACTCTTGGAAGGACCTTGTACAATTCTCGGGTTCGTACGCCAGTGGAGCGACGAACCCGGGAGGACCGATGGACAGTGACGACGCTGCCGCCCTTGGGCGGCTGATCGCCAAGGACGAGATCGTCGACCTCGTTCATCGCTATTCGTACTGCGTCGATCACCGACTCTATGACGAGGTAGTTGAACTCTTCACTGAGGATTGCCTGGTTGACTACGGTCCGGGTATCGCACCGCTGCGGTCCAAGGCTGGGCTGCGCCGGATGTTCGGGCATCCCGAAGGTGGATTTGCCGCTACCAGTCACCACAATGCCAATGTCCTGGTGACGTTCGAGGATCCTGATCATGCGTCCGTGTGCACATCGGTGTACGCCTGGCACCAGCGAGCGGATGGGAGCGCACCTCGCCTGTGGGGCTACTACCACGACACCGTGGTCCGCCTTCCCGAAGGGTGGCGCATTGCCGGGCGACAACTTCGGGTCCTCGGGGTCGAGGATTGGGATATGGAGATGCATCCGGCTCTTGATGCCGGAGTTCGGTAGGAGGGAGCCTTCATCCGTTACGGATGCCCGGTGGTTCGATGACTATTCCGGCGCCTGCTTTGAACGTGCGCCAATGGATTCCAGCCACGTGATCACGTTCTCTTGGCGAGTCAAAATCCCCATCTCAGTTGCTCATCAGCTGAGCAATGGCGGTGCCGCCGTCGAGCCAGACGTTCTCGCGGCTGATGAGGCCGTCGCGGAACTCCCACACGTGCAAGATCCGCATCTCAATGCGCTTGCCGTGGCCGGGCACGCCGAGGAACTCCCCCTCGACCGTTGCGCTGGCGAGGTGCTCCATCACGCAGAAGTCCTCGCCGTAGTACCGGTGGGTGGGTTGCATCGCCTCGGTGCGGAGGTTCTCGGTCAGGAAGTTGTAGAAGCCCTGCGCCGCCTCCTTGCCCTGGAGGGGCCCGCTCGGGGCGCCGACCGAGTCATGCTCGACGTCGTCGGTGTACATCGCCACTGCGCCGGCGGTATCACCAGCCATCTCCGCCGTCAGGTGTTGCTTAATCAGGGCATCCATCTTGTCTGAGCGCATTGCGCTTCCCTTCTCTCGTTGTGCGTTGCTATACTCTTACTAAGATGACTCTCTCATGTCAAGACAATTCTCCCACGAGTGGACGCACCAACCAAAAGGAGAGGACGCGCACCGCCCTGATCGACGCCGCGTCGCGGTTGCTCCGCGATGGGCGACCACCCTCGATCCCGGAGGCCGCGGCGCTCGCGCTCGTCTCGGTGGCCACCGCCTACCGCTACTTCCGCACCGCCGAGGACCTGTGGGAGGAGGCCGCCCTCTTCGACTCGACATTGCTCATCGATCCCGAGGCCGTCGAGGCTGCCATCGAGGCGGCGGGCGACGACGTCGAAGCCCGTCTCGACGTTGTGGTCCGGCAGCTCGGGTGGGCGTTCATCGATCACGAACCGGTCTCGCGCCAGATCATGAAGACCAGCCTTGACCGTTGGTTCACGAGTCAGACGGAATCACTGGACGCTCGCCCCGTCCGTCCGGGGATCCGCAACCAGTGGAACGCACTCGTCGTCCGCCCGCTGCGGGGGACCCTCCGTGACGACCGGCTCGATGAGGTGGTCGATGCGCTCGGGCTCGTGCTGGGCACCGAGACGGTGCTCACCTTGGTCGACGTCCTCCACCTCAGCCCGGAGGCGGCGAAGGACCGACTGCTGATCACCGCTCGGTGGATCCTCCGAAGCGGTCTGGCCGAGGCGGCACGCCCGTGAGCGGCCGGGACAACCAGCGAGCCCGGACCTACGCCGCCCTGGTCGACGCCGCCGGGAGCCTCCTGCACCAGGGGCGGCCGCCGTCGATCCCCGACGCCGCCGAGGTCGCGCTGGTCTCAGTCGCCACCGCCTACCGCTACTTCCGCACCGCCGAGGAGCTTTGGGAGGTGGCAGCGCTGTTCGACGTGCGTCAGGTGCTCGACCCCGACGCGGCCGAGGCGGCGATCGAGGCGGCCGGGCCCGACGTCGAGGCGCGGCTCGAGGTGGCGATCCGGGTGGCCGGCTGGCCCCTCATCGACCAGGAGCTGGTCATCCGCCGGATGATCAAGGCGAGCCTCGATCGCTGGCTCGTCACCCAGTCCCGCCCACCGGAGGAGCGTCCGATTCGCCCCGGCGCCCGGAAGCGGTGGATCGCCCTCGTGCTCCAGCCCTTGCGGGGCACCGCGGACGACCAGCAGGTCGATGCAATCGCTGAAGGGCTGGCGTTCGTCTTCGGCGGCGAGGCGGCGATCGCCTTGCTCGACGCGGTCCAGCTCAGCCCGGATGCTGCCAAGGAACGGCAAATGACGGCGGCGCGGTGGATCCTGCGCGGCGGACTGGCCGACATCGCGGTGTCCGGGCCGCGCACGGCAACGCCGTCACGATCGAACACCAAGTAACCCGGGCCATTCCAACCTGGACTACCGAGCCAATACGCCGGCCGAAGTGCGTAGGTGGACCAGCACCGCCAGCACCCGTCGATGACTGGCGGGGTCTTCGAACAGGCCCAGCTTCGAGAAGATCCGGTTGATGTGCGTCTCAACGGTGCGTGAGGTGACCTCCAGCCGGTGGGCGATCCGGTCATTCGAAAGTCCTTGGGCGACCAGGGCGAGTACCTCGCGCTCTTTGGCCGTCAGCGGAGTGACCGGATCGACCTCGCACGGCCCGTCAGGGACAGCACGGTCGAGCCGGGGTCTCGTCAACACAGCTGCTCGGTACGACACGGTCAATCAGTCCGGTAACGCTATGCCGTAGCGGTCGGACGGATGAGGGTCGCAAAGTCCTCGAGCTGCTCGAGGTAGTGATCAGGGCGATCTCCGCCGGGCGAGAACTGGGTGTCGATGAACACCTCGTCGACGCCGAGATCCGCGCAACGTTCGATATCGGCCCGGACCTGATTTCGTGACCCATAGAACGAGGTACGCTCGTCTCCATCCGGGACCCCATCGGCGAGGTGCACATTGGCCCGGATGATGCACCCGATCTGTGCTGGGTCACGACCGGCGTCGGTCGCCATTCCCGAAATCGCCTGCCTCATTTCGGCGACGGCCGCAATGGGGACACCGGCCGGTATCCACCCGTCGGCGCGGCGGGCGATGCGGGCGAGCCCCTCTGCCGTGTAGGCCGCCAGATACACCGGCGGACGCTGATGCGGTGAGAACACCGACTCCGCGAACGTCACAAACGGGCTGGTGTGCTCGACGGCCCCACCAGACCAGATCTTGTCCAACACGTCGAGGGTGTCCTCGTATCGCTGCGCTTGACCGACCATTGACACCCCGGCCGCCCGATATTCGTCGGGTGACCAGCCGAGTCCGAAGCCAGCAATCAAGCGACCACCGGACAGGATGTCGATCGTGGTGAGTCGTCGAGCCAGCAGCACCGGGTTGTAGAAGGGCAGAACGAGCACCGACGAGCCGAGGCGCAAGGAGGTCGACTGGGCCGCCGCGAAGCTGAGCACGTCGAGCGCATCGAGATTGCTTTGCCACACGGTGGGCAACGCGCCATCGGCACTGGCCGGGTAGGGCACCAGCGGGTTGGTCGGCCACAGCACTCGGTCGTTGACCCATGCACTGGTGTACCCCAGCTCCTCGGCGCGGCGAATGGCGGTGGTCAAGAGGGTGGGGTCGCACAGGCCGCCAACCTGAGGCAGAGCAAGTCCGATCCTCATGCCGTCACCATGCCGATGCGTCCGGCCACGAAGGCCAGCTGGTCGTCGGTGAGTACGTCAGCGGCCGTGGCCCAGAACGTGTCGAAGACGTCGGGCGGTGCGCCGACCTGCATCTGTCCAAGCATGGTCAGGCGCTCCTCGGGGTTCATTGCCGGCAACATCCAACGCATGAAAACGACCATGTTGGTGGGGGTGATGGCAGTGCGGATACCGATCTCAATGGTCATCAGCTGTTCAAAGCTGGCCTGAGCCCACAGCGCCGGCATGACCTGGTATTCCTCGAAAGCCATGTGGCCGAGGTAATCCGTCACGAACGACGTGAGGCTGTCGTAGAGCTGGTCTGCGTTGTTGTGGCCGTGGCTGTAGGCCGTGATGGCACCGCGCAGGGCGACGAGATCTTCGGTCGCTTTCTCATGTCCAGCCTGCAGCTCGTGAATCAGGTGGGGAGCGGCTTGCTCGACGAGCTGGCCCAGCGCCCCGCCGTCCTCGTGCCCGTGGTGCTGTGTCAGCATCCGATCCACCTCGGCGAATCGGGCGGCGAAGCCACGACGGGCCGAGAAGTCGGAGGGCTCGAGGGCCCCGGCCTCCTCGCAGAGGTGGAAGAGGGCCCGACGGAGCCCCTTGTGTACTTCGCGGTACAGGTCGAGGGCGGTCGGGTCGGTGTCGGTCAGGGTCATCACTGCCTCCTCTTGAGTGGGTGCAATGACGATTGTAAAAAACTCGACCCTTGGAAGTCCCCTAGTGGAACCCTATGAATTCCTTACTTGGTCCTCATGTGCCCACCAGATGGCGCTGGAGCTCGAATGGACCGTTGACCGTCAGCTCATTGCGGCCCCGCCCGACCCTCTCCATGACGATAAAATCGCTTTTTTCGGCCAACCTCTTGCGCAAGACGAGCAGGCGCGCCTCCAGGTTGTCGTTTCCGGGCGGTAGCTCAATCGTTCGGTCCAGTCGGAGCTCTTTGTTCGAGAACTGTGTTCGGGCGGTTGCCTGGTGTTCACCAAGTAGGCGGGCCAGGATCCGTCCGGGAACTCCTCGGATTATGTAGGCACCATCGACAAAGACGCTGCCGTCGGATTCATGGAAGGCGACCAGCCGGGGCGCCAACGACGCATCATGGGAAAGCACGGGCGGAGTGACGGGCGAGTGGGGCTCTTCCTCAGGAGGATCGGCACCGTCGTCCTTGAGAAGACCAAGGGTGACGGCCAGGTGGCCGGCTATCACTTCCAGGATTTGTGCCGTCTCCGCATCGAAAGTCCCGGCTTGGGCGGAGTCGAGGTACAAAACGCCGACCAGTCTGTCGTGCACCATCATGGGAAGGGCGATCATGCTCTGGGCCTCGTCGAGACCCCTGACCGGTGGCTCGTAAGGATCTACTTGAGTGACCGCCGCGGCAAAGGTCCGGCTGCGGACCATAGAACCCACCCGCACAATATGGCGACGCTCGGCGACCACACCGATTAAACCGTCGCCGACCGCGATCTCTCCGCCGACTCGGCTATTGGTGTAGCCGTGCGAGGCGATCACGAACAACCGTTGAGCGGCTTCGTCGGCGAGCAGGAGGATTGAATGTTCGAATCCGAAGAGATCATCGAGTAGTTCCAAGCCAACGCGGGTGGCCTCGGCCAGATCGCGGCTGGTGGCCAACCGACGGACAAAGACTGCCAGTATCGACATCGGATCCCGATCCTGCGGGCCGGAGCGACCAGCCTGCCCGGCACCCACCAGCGCACATCGGTCCACGTGCAAAATGTCAACGCTACGCAAACGAAACGTACCGGCCATGCCCGTCTGCGCCGCGATGGCGTCGAGCTGGACCCGAACGTCCTCGAAGAGCTCGCCCGAGGACTCGGAATGTAAGTACCGAGCTTCGAGGTCGTACTGAGCCAAGTCGTTCGGATTCACGACACGGATTACAACGTATGGATTATGGCGGACATTTCGGGATGTCTTGCTGAAGAACTGATTCGTCACGGCTATGCGCTCACTATCAATTCGACGCACAATCGACAGGTAACTGACATTCGGGATGCCCTCGGCCGAGCAGCTTGCAATTGTAGCCGGTATGAGTCCTTCAAAGGCGGGCTGGATCGAGGCCAGTGGAATCGATTCCGGCTTCGTTGTCACAGCGTACTTCCAGCCTTTTCACCGGGTGTCTGCTCGAAGAAGTCCTGCAGCGCGATGCGAATCATCATGTAGCGATCCCCAGCCAGCAGGCCCGATGATGCCGGCATGCCAATAGTCACCACTTCGTCTACGAAGAGTGCGATGTACGCATCAATACGCTCACGATCCGTGGCAGTTACATCGCCGATCCACTCGACGTACCCCGTGACCTGCATCGCCAGGTAGTTCGTGGGGCGCACGAGCGTGACCGCGACTGCCCCGTTGGCCTCGAGGTCGGCCACGACGTGAAGATCATCCGACACGGTGATGTACAGATCCAAGTGTTCAGCCGACGCATCGAGACGCCCACCCCACCCTCGCGTCGCATGCGGTCGGTTGTCCTCATCACGAGTAGCCACCATGATGGCCGCGCCCACTTCGAGCAGCCCGTTGAGTCGCTCGATCGCTGCGTCGCCCACGCGGCAAAAGTTACCAGTGTCCGTTGAAACTCATGAGGGTCTGCGAGAGCTTGTCGCTGGTCAGGCCGCCGCTCAGACCGCAGTCAAACTCTCACCAGGCCGGACCGCCATACGGGGTCAAGGCCATTGGCGGCCCCAACGGGACGGTATTCGAACAGCCCATGTGTCGAAGAAATCCAGTTCACGGCGTTATCGCGTCATCTGGCAGATCCCGATTTCTTGCGAATCCTGCGGTTTCCTATTGAGATAAGGACGTCTAACGGGACGCTATTCGAACTCCTCAGACGAGCCTCCGGTCGAGAAATCTGCAGTGTGCGACACATGTGAGGTGTGCCGAAGTTCCCCCACCAGTGTCCTCGAACCTGTACGCGAACTACGAAGTCGTTGTTCCGGCGAGCATGGCCTCGAGTGCCGCTTGATCGAGTCCCTCGAAACGGGGCGCGTCGGGTACCTGTGCCAGCGAATCGACAAATAGGTCGAGCATGGATCCCGGGGCACGCGGCAAGTGGCTGCTGTAGATCCTGGTGGGTTCGAGCGCCCGCCACTGATCCAGTGTGGCACCAAATACCACCCGGTCGACGTCGTGCACCCACGACGAGTCGACGGTGGCCCATCTGATCTGTCCTGCCCTGATCGTGGCAGCGTCGAGATCCGAGGCGTCGTCGGGCAGGCCGGGCAGAAGGGCGCCAAAACAGTCCGAGCTAAAGAGGGCCCCGGTGCGGTCGTCGACGAAGCCGGCCGTGATCGGGTTGTCGAAGACGGGCGGTCGGACCGCGGTCAGCTGGCGGTCACCCACTGTCACCGTCTGACCGGGATTGATCAGATGCACCCGATCCATCGGCAGTGGAGTGGAGGACAGGCCCATGATGCCGACGCCCACGAATGACGTGATCACCCGGATACCCGAGTTGCGCTCGAGCAGGGCAGCCAGAGAGCCGATGTGATCGAAGTCGGTGTGGGTGAGCCAGATCCACCGCAGTTCCTGCGGATCGATCACGGATTCGAGCGCGGTCATGAACTCGGCGCTGCCGGCGACGGTGCCGGTGTCCACCAGCAGTGGCTCGGGCCCGTGCAGCACGAACGCGTTGATGGCCAGCGAGCCGAGGGTTGGGATCTCAGCGGCCGTGGTGATCACGTCGACCCCTGGGCCGCCATTGCAACAGGTGGTCATGGCTGCACCTCTTTCGTTGCCTCGTGCGTGCGGGACTCTGCTGCAACCTTGAGTCGCTCCAAGGTCGTCCTCATGTTCTCGAGGAGCTCCTTGTGTCGATTCAGCGGCACGTCGAGGATGCGGGCCCAGGTCGGGATCCAGCGGACCTCATAGCCTTCGGTCACCCGGGTTCCGTGTGTGGTCGGCTCGAACCGGTAGCGCCACAGCGTCGACTCCCGACCGCCTTCGTCGGTGATGAAGGTGAACTCCTTGCCGCGTTCGGCGGCCAGGACCCGCCCGTGGCGTGAGTAGCGGATGCGACGTCCGGGTCCGACCGCGTTGTGGCCGTTGAAGGTGGCGCCCGTCACCGGCACGGTGACCTCGCCCTCCCATTCGACCCGCTCGCATTCGGGACTCCACTCACCGATGCGAGGAAGGTCCGAGACCATGTCATAGAGCAGTTCGGCGTCGGCTGCGATGACCAGTTCGACCTGGTCCTCGGTCAACCACCAGTGTTGGTTCTTCGGCGACATGGCGCCCTCCTTCGTGATGCCGGGTCAGTGACATTAGGCTATACGTATTAGCTTTAACTGTCAACCATTTCTTATGGTATAGTTCATACAAATGAGTGCGCTCCCCGATCCGGCGACCGACGACCCAACGTCCGGCTCCGCCCGACCCGATCGGCGGGCCCGGCGGCGCCAAGAGACGATCGAGGAGATCCTCGACATCGCGTTGGTGGTCATGGCCGAAGAGGGGGTCAACGGCCTCACCTTCTCGGAGGTCGCTCGCCGTCTTGGGATCCAGCCGCCGTCGCTGTACAAATACTTCGACTCCCTCATGGCCCTCTACGACCACCTCTTCCGGCGGGGCATGGTGGCCCATCTCGACGTGATGCGGACGGCCATGGCGCAAGCTGAGCCGGGACTCGACGCGCTGGCGGCCGGCGTGGATGCCAGCGGGAGGTGGTGCCTGACCAACGGCGCGATCGCCCAGCTGCTGTTCTGGCGCCCTGTCCCGCGCTTCGAGCCAAGTGCGGGCTCGATGGCACCGAGTATCGAGATGATCGCGATCCAACGCCGAGCATTGTCCGATGCGGTGGCGGCGGGTCAACTCGGCCCGGCCGCAGACTCCGAGGAAGCTCTCTACGTGGTCTCGGTCTTCATCGCAGGGGTCTTTGGCCAAGCCCTGGCCAATGAGCCTGATCTGGACTGGGGAACAGGTCGCTTCTCGCCGCTGCTCCCGAAGCTGATGGACGTCCTTCCCGCGCTCTACCCGCCGAGCGACAGCCGAAAGAGAGCGAAGTAAGCGAGCTGGGTCAAGGATCGGGCAGTAGCAACCGATCAAAGAAGGTTCAGCCAGCGGAGCACCCCCAACGGGATTCGAACCCGTGCTGCCGCCGTGAAAGGGCGGTGTCCTAGGCCGCTAGACGATGGGGGCCAGACAATCAGTGGACTGGCCGGGGCCAGGGCTGACCGAACGAAGAGGTAAGCCTATCGGGCGCCGATCGGCTGGCCCGCCGGCCGTGGCTCCTCGGCCGGCGCCAGTGCCACGCGTTCGGGCGGGTGGTAGGTGCAGACCAGGAAGCACTTGACGGCGCCGACCACCAGCACGGTCACCCCCACCAGGTGGACCTCCACCAGCAGCGCCGGCAGGTGGGTGAAGTACTGGGTGTAGCCCACCGCGGCCTGGGCCACCATGATGATCAGGAGTATCCGGCCGGTCCGGCGGACCCGCTCGGGCACATCGGCCACGTGGAGTCCGACCACCAGTCCCACGGTGAGCCCGACCAGGAGCAGGACCAGGCTGGAGTGGAGCTCGGCCATATCGCGCAGCGCAATGGGGATCCGCTTGGCCACCTGCTGCCCGGAGGCGTCACCGGCGTGGGGCCCCGCCCCGGTGGTGGCCGTGCCGGCGCCGATGACCACGGCCAGCACGGCCAGTACGCCGTAGTGCAGGCGCAGCAGCACGCGGGGGATGATCAGCCGGGCCGAGCCCGGGCTGTAGTCCCGCCTCGACCGGTGCACCAGGACGACGGCGTCGACCAGCAGGAGCATGGTGGCGTAGAAGTGCACCATGACGAGATACGGATTGAGCTTGGTGTAGACCACGATGCCGCCCAGGACGGCCTGGGCCAGCACCCCGACCACCAGGCCGGTGCTCAGCCAGACCAGATCACGCCGGTGCGGTCGGCGGAACACCGTGCCCAGGAACGCGGCCGCCACGGCCACGGTGATCAGGACGGTGACCAGGCGGTTGCCGAACTCGACCAGGCCGTGGAACTGGAGGGCCGGGGTCAGGTGGCCCACCGAGCACTCGGGCCAGTCGCTGCAACCCAGGCCGGAGCCGGTGAGCCGGACCGCCCCGCCGGTGACCACGATCAGGGCGACCAGGGCCAGGGCCAGGAGGTTGAGGCGGTGGCTGAGCGGGGCTGCGATGCTGAATCGGCGGGGTCCGGGCACTCGGGGGCATCGTACCGGGGCCTCCCGCTTGGTAAGGAACGGGTACCTGGCCGTAGGCTGAGCGAAATGTCTTCCCAGGCTCCCACCCTTGAGGGTCAGCGAGCAGGGTGGTCGACCATCGGCGCCTACATCGCTCTCACCAAGCCCCGCATCATTGAGCTGCTGCTGGTCACCACGCTGCCCACCATGGTGGTGGCCCGGCGCGGGCTGCCCTCGCTCTGGCTGATGCTGGCCACCCTGGTCGGGGGGACCCTGGCCGCCGGGGGGGCCAACGCCATCAACATGGTGGTCGACCGCGACATCGACAAATTGATGAACCGGACCAAGCAGCGTCCCCTGGTCACCGGGGCCATGACGCCCCGGGCCGCCCTGATCTTCGCCCTGGTCCTCGAGGCCGGCGCCTTCGTGGAGCTATGGCTGGCCGTCAACCTGCTCTCGGCCGCCCTGGCCGTGTCGGCCACCTTGTTCTACGTCTTCGTCTACACCTTGTGGCTCAAGCGGCGCTCGACCCAGAACATCGTGATCGGGGGCGCCGCGGGTGCGGTCCCGGTGCTGGTCGGCTGGGCCGCCGTGACCAATTCGCTCTCCTGGGCCCCGGTCGTGCTCTTCGCCATCATCTTCATCTGGACCCCGCCGCACTTCTGGTCCCTGGCCGTGCGCTACAAGGAGGACTACGCCGCGGCCGACGTGCCCATGCTGCCGGTGGTGGCCTCCATGAAGCGCACCACCCGCGAGATCGTGCTCTACACCGTGGCGCTCGTCGCCGTCTCGCTCCTGTTCGGCCCGGTGGCCCACCTCGGGCTGATCTACATGATCGCCGCCGCCGCCCTCGGGGGCGGGTTCCTCTTCATCACGGCCCGCCTGTGGCGGCTGGCCCGCACCGACCGGGCCAGCGGCAAAGAGGCCATGCGGGTCTTCAGCTACTCCATCACCTACCTCACCGTGCTCTTCGTGGCCATGGCCGGCGACGTGCTGATCCGCAACCACATCCACTGAGCCGATGGCGGCCACCGTTCCCGACGTTCCGCCTGAGCCCCCCGCCCCCCGCAAGCCCCGCAAGGTCTTCCTGCTGGTCGGGGTGGTGGTGGCTGCCGCCCTGGGCGTGGGCCTCTTCACCTCGCTCGGCACCACCAGCAGCGCCACCTCGGGGCCGCCCCACGCCGGGGGCGATGTTCCCTCCTTCAGCGCCACCAACCTCAACGGCGCCGGGACCGTGCAGGTTTCGGCGGACGCCGCCCACGGGACGCCGACCGTCATCCTCTTCTTCGGCAACTGGTGCGAGGCCTGCCACACCGAACTCCCGCCGCTGGCCGCGGCCGTCCGTCAACAGCGGGTCGCCGGCGGGGCGTTGAGCCGGATCCGGGTCATCGGCGTGGACAGTGAGGACACCGTCGGCAACGCCAAGTCCTTCATTAAGAACAGCGGCGTGACCTTCCCGGTGGCCTACGACCCCAACGTGTCGATCACCAGCGGCGACTTCTACTTCACCGGCGATCCTCACACCGTCTTCGTCAATGGGAGCGGGAAGATCGTGAAGGTCGTGGACGGCGATCAGCTCAGCCCGGCCGCCTTCAGCGCCGACGAGCGGGCGCTCACTCCCAGCGGAAGGTGAGCGCGGCGGCCAACGGGGCTGCCACCGCCCACACCGCCAGCACCACCCAGCTCAGCGTGGGCACGGCCGCCCCCGCCCCCAGGGCGGCGTGCAGCCCGGCTGAGAGGGCCTCGGCCGGCAGCGCCTTGGCCACCGAGGCCAACCCGCCGGGCAGCTTGCCGATGGGCACCACCATCCCCCCCAGGAGCAACAGCACCAGATACAGCCCGTTCGCCGCCGCCAGGTTCACCTCCGCCTTGAGCACGCCGGCCATGAAGAGGCCCACCCCGGCGAAGCCGACCGTGGCCAGCAGGACGATGCCGACGGCGCCGGCCGCCGCCGCGCCCTCCCCGTGGCCGCCGGGGCTCCAGCCCAGGAGGAAACCGACCGGGACCAGCACGGCGGCCTGGACGATCTCGACCGCCACGATGGTGGCGATCTTGGCCCCCAGCAGGCGGGGCCGGCCCAGCGGGGTCGAGCCCAGCCGCTTCAGCACGCCGTAGCCGCGCTCGAAGCCGGTGGCAATGCCGAGCGAGACCATGGCCGTCGACATCACGGCCAGGGCCAGGATGCCCGGCACGAAGAAGTCAACCGACTTGGGACCGGGGGTCGAGACCACGTGCACGGTGGAGAAGAAGAGGAGGAAGAGGACCGGGATCCCGACGGTCAGCAACAGGGTCTCGCCGCGCCGCAGCGTCATGAACACCTCGGCCCTGGTCTGGGCGGCCAGCGCCCTCATCGTGGCCGCCGCCCGCTCGGCCGCCCGCCTCGTCGCTCCCGCCCCCGCCCCCGGCCGCCCGGGACCGCCGCCGCTTCGGGTTGGTCGGCCGCCGCCGCCCCGACGGCGGCGAAGTACACGTCCTCCAGGCTGTGCCCGGTGGCCAGGTCGGTCAGGGTGGCCGCCCGCTCGGCCAGCCAGGTGGCCAGCGCGGCGGTGGCCGCGGGGCCCGACGCCCCCTCTATCCGGTAACGGCCGGGCCCGGTCTCGGCCACCCGCACCCCGGCACCCAGCGCGGCGGCCAGGGACGCCGTGTCCAGCCCGGGTGGCGCCCCGAAGGTGAGGCCGTGGTGGTCGCTGGTGCTGGCGAGGAGTTCCTCCAGCGTGCCCTCCCGGACGACCCGGCCGGCGGAGAGGATCACGATGCGATCGGCCATCTTCTCGGCTTCACCCAGCTCGTGGGTGGTCAGGAGCACGCACGCCCCCTGGGCGCGCAGGTCGGCCACCACGGCCCGGATGGCCAGACGGCCCTCGGGGTCGACCCCCGCCGTCGGCTCGTCCAGGAAAGCCACGTCGGGCCGGCCGATGAGGGCCAGGGCCAGCGAGAGGCGCTGCTGCTCGCCGCCGGAGAGATGGCGCCACGGGGTGGCCGCCACCGACCGCAGGCCCACCAGGTCCAGCAGCGACTCGGTCTCGAGCGGGTTTGGGTAGTAGTGGGCGAAGAGCGTGAGCACCTGGCGGGGCCCGAGCATCGGGTAGACGCCGCCGTTCTGCAGCATCACCCCCATGCGCCCGGTCAGCCGGTGGTGGTCGCCGATCGGGTCCAGGCCCAGGACCTCCACCCGACCGCTCGCCGGGCGCCGGTAGCCCTCCAGGGCCTCAATGGTCGAGGTCTTGCCGGCCCCGTTGGGGCCGAGCACGACCAGGACCTCGCCCGCGTGGGCGTCCAGGTCGAGCCCGTCGACCGCCGTGACCCCCTGGTCCGAGCCGTAGCGCACGGTCAGCCCGGTCACCTTGACCGCTGGCGCGTGGAGTGCGGGCATGGCGTCGCAGACTACTTTGAGCAGGGATGATCGATATCCGACTGCTGCGCGACGACCCGGAGGGCGTGAAGGCGGCGCTGGCCCGGCGTGGCGTGGAGGCGGCCGAGGTGGACGCGGTCATCGCGGCCGACGTGGCCCACCGGGAGAGCCTGACCCGATTCGAATCGCTGCGGGCCGAGGTCAAGGCGCTGAGCCGCGGGGTGGGCGAGGCCAAGCGGGCCCAGGACGACGCCCGGGCCGAGGAGCTGAGCGCGCACAGCCGCCGGCTGGGCGAGGAGGAGCGGGCCGCCGGCGCCCAGGCCGACCTCGAAGGCGAGCAGGTCCGTCAGGGCCTCCTCTACTTGCCCAACCTCCCGGCCGAGGAGGCTCCGACCGGCACCGGCGAGGCGGACAACGTGGAGATCCGGCGCTGGTGGCCGGGCCAGGACGCCGGGGCCCCCGAGCCGACCAGGGCCGACCACCAGCAGGTGCCGCACTGGGAGATCGGGGAGACCCTCCAACTGCTGGACATGGAGCGCGGCGCCCGCCTCTCGGGCTCCATGTTCCCCCTCTACCGGGGGGCCGGGGCCCGCTTGCTGCGCGCCCTGACCGGCTTCGCCCTGGACCGGCACACGCCGACCTATGAGGAGATCCGCCCGCCGACCGTGGTGCTGACCGAGACCATGACCTCCACCGGCCACCTGCCCAAGTTCGCCGACGACGCCTACCACCTCGAACGGGACGACCTGTGGGCCATCCCCACCGCCGAGGTCCCGCTCACCTCCATGCACCGGGGCGAGATCCTCGACGAGTCCGTCCTCCCGCTCCGCTTCACCGCGGCCACCGAGTGCTTCCGCCGCGAGGCGGGCTCGGCCGGCCGCGACACCCGGGGGCTGTTGCGGGTGCACGAGTTCGAGAAGGTCGAGCTGTTCGCCTACACCACACCCGAGCAGGCGCTGGATGCACAGGCCGACATATTGGCGAGGGCCGAGTCGCTGCTGCAGGACCTCGGGCTGCGCTACCGGGTGCTCGACCTGTGCACCGGCGACCTGGGCGGGTCCTCGGCCCGAACCTTCGACCTGGAGGCGTACTCGCCCGGCGTCGACCAGTGGCTGGAGGTGAGCTCGGTCAGCTGGTTCCGCGACTACCAGGCCCGCCGGGCCCAGGTGCGCTACCGGCCGGCCGGCGGCGGGGGACCGCAGCTGGTGCACACGGTGAACGGCTCGGCCCTGGCCTGGCCGCGGATCTGGGCCACCCTCATTGAGAGCGGCCGCCAGCCGGACGGCACCGTGCGGTTGCCCGAGTGCCTGTCGCCCTACCTCGGCGGGGAACTGCTCATCAAGGCCCCGTAGTGGCCCACCTCACCTTCCTGGGCACCGGCAACTTCATGGCGCCGGGGCGCTACTGGAACAGCTTCGTGCTGGGGAACTCGGTGCTGGGGAACTCGGTGCTGGTGGAGCCGGCCCCGACCGCGCTGCCGCACCTCCGCCGCTGCGGCCTGGCCGCCCGCGACATCGAGGTGGTGGTGATCTCGCACTTCCATCCCGACCACACCTTCGGGTGGCCCTTCTTCCTCCTCGAAGCCGCCCAGGCGGCCGGCCGGTCGCTGTTCATTGTGGGGCCGCCGGGCACCGAGCAGTTCCTGGCCGACATGACCGCCCTGGGCGGCATTCAGAACGTGCAGGACTTCGCCTACGCCAATCTCGACCTCCACTTCGTCGAGGTGGACGGCACCGCGCAGGAGGCCGGGTCGCTGCGCTTCCGCGCCGTCGAGGTCGAGCACGTCCCCCACTTGCGTTGCTTCGGCTACCTCTTCGAAGTGGACGGCCTGACGATTGGCTACTCGGGCGATACCCGGACCTGCCCCGGGCTGGACGAGCTGGCCGGCGCCGCCGACGTGCTCGTGCTCGAGTGCAACGGAGCGCACCCCGCCCCGGTCACCCACATGGACGAGGACGCGGTGCGGGCGCTGCGGGCCCGGCACCCGGGCGTCACCTTCATCCTCACCCACATGGGCCCCGGCGTGGACGGGGCGGGGATGGACGACGTGGTGGTGCCCGATGACTTCGACCGGATCGACCTCGAGCAGTTCCGGCGCTGATCAGTCAGTCGCGGTCGTGGTGGCAGACCGCTTCGAGCTTCAGGCCGAAGGGGTCGAGCCAGAAGGTGGCGAAGTAGGGCGGCGGGTACTGCGGGAATTCCTGCGGGCCGCGCAGAACCTCACCCCCGAGCTCGGTCACCCGCTGGTGCACCGCCCGCACGGCGGATCGGGTGGGGACGATGAAGGCCAGGTGCTGCAACCCGGCCACTTCTCCTGAGTAGGGAACCGGGTCCAGGGCCGGATAGAAGAACAGGTAGGTGCCGGGCTTCCCGCCCGCCGGCAGATAGGCGAACTCAGCCTCGCTCGAAATGAAGGGCTCGTAGCCGAGCAGCGGCATGACCTCGTCGTAGTACGCCTTGGCGGCGCCGAGGTCGGGGACGTTGAGGCCCAGGTGTCCGAGCACGGCGGGCGCGGCTAAGCGAGCGGCGCGAAGCGGTAGCCCACACCGCGCACGGTGGTGATGAGGACGGGTACGGAAGGGTCGGCCTCAATGCGGGAACGCAACCGCTTGATGTGCACGTCCAGCGTCTTGGTGTCCCCGATGTAGTCGGTGCCCCAGACGCGGTCGATCAGCACGTCACGGGTGAGGACGCGCCCGGCGTTCTCGACCAGGAGGCGGAGCAACTCGAACTCCTTGCGGCGCAGGTGGACCTCGTCACCGCGTACGAAGACCCGCCGCTGGTCGAAGTCCATTTTGATGTCGCCCGACTCCCACACCCCCTCGGTGCCCAGGTCGACCCCACCGTTGGCGTCGGAGGCATCAGGACCGCCGGGGGCCCGGCGCAGCACGGCCCGCATGCGGGCCACCAGCTCGCGCAAGCGGTACGGCTTGGTGACGTAGTCGTCCGCCCCCATCTCGAGGGCGACCACGGTGTCGATCTCGGTGCCCTTGGCCGTCACCATGATGATGGGGACGCGCGAACGGGTGCGCACGGCCCGGCAGACGTCGATGCCCGACATCTTCGGCAGCATCATGTCGAGCAGGAGGATGTCGGGGTTGGTCTCGTCGAAGAGGCGCACCGCCTCGGCCCCGTCGCGGGCCACGGTGACCCGGAAGCCCTCGTTGGTCAGCCCGATCATCAGCGCCTCAATGAAGGACTCCTCGTCCTCGGCCAGCAGCACCTTGATCGGCCCTTCGCTGCCGGCTGAACGGGAGGAGGGCTGTCTGGTTTTGGTCATATGACGCGTTCAGCCTGCAGCGGGAGCACCAGGCTGAAGGTCGATCCTTCACCCTCCCGGGATTCCACGTCCACCCAGCCCTGGTGGTTGTTGGCTACGTGGCGCACGATGGAGAGCCCCAGCCCGGTGCCACCGGTGTCGCGGCTGCGCCCGTGGTCGACCCGGTAGAAGCGCTCGAAAATACGGTCGAGGTCGCGGGCGGGGATGCCGATCCCGCTGTCCTGGACGGCCAGGCGCACGTTGTCGCGGTCCTCGGCCCGCCAGTTGGGGGTGGCGGTGACGCCGTCGCCCCCGCCGCTGCCGGACTGGTCGGCGTCGGGGCCCGAGGGCGCCGTCGAGCTGGAGGCGGTGGCGGCCCAGGTGGTCTCGGCCACCGGCGCGTCGGCCATGGGGACGCCGGCCGGCGGGGTGCCCTGGTCGAACGCGGCTTTGGTGAAGGCCGCCTCCACCGGCGGTGGCGTCGCCGCGGCGGTGTCACCCGACGCCCCCGAACCCGAACCGCTGCCGCTGCCGGCCGGGTTGGTGGCGCGGCGGATGGTGCCCGAGACCACGATCTTGGAGTTGTCGTACGAGTAGGTGATGGCGTTCTCCAGCAGGGCGTGCATGGCCGAGACGAGCTGGCGGCGCTCGCCCACCACGGCAATGGGAGGGGAGGGCTCGTGCAGGACGATCTCGATGCCGCGTTGCTCGGCGGTGGCCCGGACCCGTTCGATGGCGTCGGCCATGACCAGGTTGACCAGCACCGGCTCGCGCGGCGGCGCTTCCTCGGACTCAATGCGGGAGAGGTCGAGCAGGTCATCGATGATGCGGCTGACGCGGAAGGCCTCGTTGTGGATGCGACCAGCCAGCCGCTGCGCCACCTCGGCATCGGGTTCGGAGACCAGCGTCTCGGCCAGCAGGCCCAGCGCGCCCATGGGGGTCTTGAGCTCGTGGCTGACGTTGGCCACGAAGTCGCGCCGGATCTCCTCGAGCCGGCGCCGCTCGGAGATGTCCTCAATGAGGGCGATCACCCCGAGCGGGCGGCGGCCGTCGTCAATCTGGCGGGCCCGCACCATGAGGGTGCGCCGGGGCGGGCCGTAGAGGTCGAGCGTGCGCTCGGCCGTGCCCTCGTGCCAGGCGTCCTCCAGTAGCTCGGTAACGGCCTGGGCGGCCAGGGCGTCACCGTGGCGGCTCACCATCAGCGCGTTGGCCCGGCCGTTGCGGTAAATCACGGTTCCGTTCTCGTCGCAGAGGACGACCCCTTGGGTCAGCGTATCGAGCGAGCGCCTGAGCCGGATGGCGTCGGCACTGGATTCGGTGACCGCCTGCGCTGCACCCCCGGTGACCTGCTCCAGGTAGGCCAGGGACGTCTCAATGTTGGTCTCGTCCTCCGGCGGATCGAGGCCGAGACGGGAGCCGAGAGCGGTCAGCCGCTGGGAGATGGCCCGCCGTCCTGACCGGCGGCCGATCAGCACGGAAACGGCGATGGCCACCAAGAACAGCACGGCGATGCCGGCGATGAGGGCGATCTTGTCTGAGCGGGTCAGCACAGCCAATTCCCCTACTCCGATCACGTCCCCAATATGACAGGGCTGGGCCATGGGGGCGAACAGGGGACTGAGCGAGGCCGGTGAGGTTTTTGGGAAACGTTGAAACTACATGGAACCGTTCTTAAGGCAGTGCTGCTGCGGAGCGTCCGGGGCGGCCGGAGACTGAGGGAGGCCCCATATGGCTGCCATGGTCGTGCTGCATCTGGCCGACGTCCAGCTGAACCCGACGGTGAACGCGCTGCCCGGCGGCGGCACGTTGCAAGAGCTGGTGAACGGGTTGGGGGCCTGGGCCCTGATCGCCGCCCTGGCCGGACTGGTTATCGGGGCCGCCGCCTGGGCACTCGGGGTGCACTCCCAGAACTTCCAGCAGTCCCTGGTCGGCCGGCGGGCCGTGCTGGTGTCGGGGTTGGCGGCGTTGCTGATCGGCGCGGCGCCCCACCTCGTGAACTTCTTCTTCAGCCAGGGCACCAACCTCCACTGAGTCGACCCGGTCATGCTCCTCACCACCGTCACCCTGGCCGCCGGCTGCCCGGGTATCAACGCCGTCAATCCGGTCTGCCAGATCGCCAGCCTGGGCGGAACCGTGGCCAGTTCGGGTATCAACGCTGTCCTGAGCGGCGTGAGCCAGTGGGTGGCCAGTGGCGCCGAGTGGTTGCTGACCCAGATCGGTGACGTGCTGGTCAGCACCACGACCATCAACATCGGGGCCGGCTGGTTCCGCCACAACTACGGCGCCATGACCGCGCTCTCGGGCGTCGTGGTGCTGCCCCTGCTCATCGTCTCGTCACTGCAGGCGGTCTACCGGCAGAGCGCGAGCCAGTTGGTGCGGGCCTTCTTCGTGCAACTTCCGCTGGCCCTGTTGCTGGGGGTGGTGGCCATTCAGATCGTGATCCTGTGCTTGTCGGCCACCGACGCCATGTCAAGCGCCATCGCCGGGGGCTCCGGCTCCGACATGAAGAAGCTGCTGACCGGGTTGACCCACGGGCTCATCACCGCGGTGGGGGATCCGACCATGGCCACCTTCGTGCTCTTGTTGGTCGGGTTGCTGGTGGCGGCGGCGGCCTTCGTGCTCTGGCTGGAACTCCTGGTCCGGGCGGCCGCCGTCTACGTGGCGGTGCTGTTTCTCCCGCTGGCCCTGGCCACCCTGGTCTGGCCCTCGGTGTCGCACTGGTGCCGCCGCCTGGTCGAGACCCTGGCCGCCCTCATCCTGTCCAAGTTCGTCATTGTGGCCACACTCAGCCTGGCCGCCAGTGCGGTGTCCTCGGGCACGGCCGGCACCGGTGCTGCCGGGTCGGGGTTCGCCTCGGTCCTGGCCGGTGGCGCGCTACTGGTCCTGGCCACCTTCGTCCCCTTCACCATCCTCCGGCTTATCCCGGCGGTCGAGGCGGGAGCGGTCGGGCACCTCGAAGGGGCGCGCCAGCGCGGCACGGCCGTCCTGACCCGGGTCCCCCGCAGCGCGGCGTCGTACGCCCTGACCAAGGGGCTCGAGGCACACGGCAAGACCAAGCTGCTCGACCAGGCCGGCCCGCCGGGGACGCACGGGGCTGGTGGGGTTGGTTCGGGCGGCGGCGGCGGTGGTGGTGAGGTCCAGCCCGAGCCGGACAACGCCAACGGTGGCCTTATCCCCGATGCCAACGGGAAGATGACGGGGAACCCGGTCAATACGCTGCGCCAGGAGCATCTGACGGCATCCGACCTCGACGGGAGCGGCGGGAGCGACGGGAGCGGCGGCGAGCCGAGGAAGCGGGGACCCAGGCCGGTGCTGGCCGGGTCGGGTCCCGCACCCGAGACCGAATCGGGGATGACGCTGATCGGGCAGCCCGGACCGGGCGGCCGGCGCTACGGGTTGGACCATGACCACATGGGCCCGGTGATCCGCTACATCCCCTCGGTGGATGAGGCAGGCGGCTGATGGCACCCGATGGGGCGCGCTACCGGTTCGGTCCTCGCGACCGGGGCGGGGCGTTGGCCGGATGGCGGGCCGGTCAGATCCTGACGGTGGCCTTCGGGCTGGTGGTCGGGGTCGTCGTCCTGCGGGCGCAACCTGATGCCATCGGAGCCGGGTTGGCGCTGTTCGTGCTCATGGTCTGCGTGGCGCTGGCCACCTGGCCGGTGGCCGGGCGCACCGGCGATGAGTGGTTCCCGGTGGTGGTGCGCTGGGGCGCCCACCGGACCCGGCCCATGGGCCGGCGGCGGATGGATGCGCTGGCCGGACTGGAGCTGCTCAGCGCCGGCCGGCAGGACATGGGGGTGGTGCACGACCGGCGCTCCCGTACCTTGACGGCGGCGCTGTCGTTACGGGGTCAGAGTTTCGCCCTGCTCAGCCCCGAAGAGCAGGACCGACGGGTGGCCGGATGGTCCTCCGTCCTGGCCGCCTTGACCCGGGAGGGCTCCGCCATCCGCCGGGTGCAGTGGCTGGCCGCGTCGTTCCCCGACGAGGGGCACGGGGTCCGCCGCTACCGGTCCGAGCAGGCGGTGGCCGATCCGACCTCGGCCTGTGTGGCCTCCTATGACGGGTTACTGCGCGAGCTGGACGCCGACGCCTGCACCCACGACGTGGTGCTGAGCGTGCAGGTCCGCCAGTCCAGATCCCTTGAGGTCGGTTGCCAGTCGCTGCGGCGTGAGTTGACCGCGCTGGTCCGACTCCTGGCCGATGCCGACGTACTGGTGGAGGGCACCTTGACGGCGGACGATCTGGCGGGCCATCTGCTGCGGACCTATGAGCCGCGCGCTGGAGTGGGTGGAGGAAGTGCAGCGGCTACGGCTCCGTGGCCGATGGCCATGGAGGAGGAGTGGGGCAGCGTGCGGGTCGACGGACTGGTGCACGCCACCTTCTGGGTGGCCGAGTGGCCGCGCACCGATGTGCGCAGCGACTTCCTGGCGCCGCTGTTGTTGGGGTCGGCCCGGGCGGCCGTGTCGATGGTCATGGAGCCCCTCGGTCCGGAGAAGGCGGTCCGCAAGGTGGAGGCGTCCCGTACGGCCGACCTGGCCGATGCCGAGCTGCGCCGGCGGGGCGGCTTCGTCGCCACCGCCCGGCACGCCCGGGAGTCCGAGGTCCTGGCCCGCCGCGAGGCCGAGCTGGCCGACGGCCACGCGTCGTTCCGCTACGCCGGCTTCATCACCGTCTCAGCGGCCAGCGGACCCGAGCTGGCAACGGCGTGCGACACCGTGCAGCACGCCGCCGGCCAGTGCCACCTGATCCTGCGGCGCCTCTACGGCGATCAGGCCAACGCCTACACCTGTACCCTGCCGATGGCCCGGGGGCTGGCCTGACCGGGCAGCGATGGGTTCCGCGGCATCCCGCGGTCGTACCGTCGAACCCGTTACCAAGGTGGATTTCTGGTGCACCGCGTGACCTATTCGATGGCAG
>DASZMA010000139.1:0-28318 GCA_035552095.1 Acidimicrobiales bacterium
GTCGACGTCATCGGCAGCTCCTTTCCTCTCGGGGCGACCAGACGTCACCCATTCGCCATAAATTCAGTGTGCACCTCATCGGGCCCGGTGTGAACCCCGTACCACCTGGCCCTTTCGCGAAGTCCCAGGTGACGGAGGTGCCCGCAACACAATCTTCATTCACCCGGCTGATAGCCGGCCCATCCCCCTCGCTCGCTCCGATCGACCCACCTACAGTCTTCCCATGCCGCTCCCCGCGCCGAAGGACAACACCACCGCCCTGGTCACCGGATCGTCATCAGGGATCGGCGCTGACATCGCACGTGAGCTGGCCCAGCGCGGTCACGGCCTGACCCTGGTGGCCCGACGGGAGGACCGGCTCAACGCGCTGGCCGGTGAACTGGCGCAGGCGCACGGCGTGCGGGCCGAAGTGATCGCCGCCGACCTGACCGATGCCGAATCCCGGGCCGCACTCCCGGGGGAACTGGAGCGACGCGGGCTCACGGTGGACATCCTGGTCAACAACGCCGGCTTCACCACGATGGGGCCGGTGTACAAGGCCGAGCGGGAGAAAGAGCTGTCGATGGTGCGTATCAACATGGAGGCCGTGGTCGACCTGTGCACGCTCTTCGTGGCCGGCATGGTCACCCGCCACCGCGGCGCCATCCTCAACACCGCTTCGACCGCCGCCTTCCAGCCCTTGCCGGGCCAAGCCGTCTACGCCGCGTCCAAGTCGTTCGTGCTGTCGTACGGACGGGCCCTGGGCTCCGAACTGACCGGCACCGGGGTGACGGTCACCACCTTGTGCCCGGGACCGGTGGAGACCGGTTTCGCCGAAGCGTCCGGGTTGACCGACGAGGAAGCCAGCGCCTCGTTGCCGAAATTCATGTGGGTGCCGGCGAATGAAGTGGCCAAGGCGGCCGTCGAGGCGTTGGCGGCCGGGCGATCAGTCGTCATCCCGGGCACGGTGAACCGGGTCGGCGCCATCGCCGGCCACCTGGTCCCCAAATCGTGGATCCTGCCCATCCTGGCCAAGCAGCACCCGGCCCTCAAGAGTTAGGGCTGACCCAGCCTTCGACATGATTGTCGTGAGGTGAACCGCGCTCACTAACCTCGGCTTTGCCGGCACACCGCATGGGGGTGGATGACGTGACAGGACCATTGCTCGTCCACGAGCTTGAGCTTCCGCTTCTCGACACCATCGGGAAGGAGCGGATGGCCGCCCTGGCCGATATTGAGACGGCGCGGGCTCAGCATTGGCTGGCCAAGACCGAGATGGGGTACACCGTTACCCGCCTGGAGGACGTCACGGCCATTCTGCGCGACCGGCGCTTCCATTCGGGCCTTTCCCTCCTGCCCCAGATGGCGGGACTGCCCGAGTCCCCCGACGCGGAACAGCGGATGAAATCGATCCTGTCCATGGAAGGTGAGGAGCACGCCCGCCTGCGGCGCCTGGTGGCGCCGGCCTTCACGCCCCACTCGGCCAACCGGCTACGGCCGACGATGCGGTCAGTCGTCACCACGCTCATCGACCGCGTGGCGCCCGAGGGCCACTGCGAATTCGTGACCGACATCTGCGAGCCCTATCCCATCCCCATCATCTGCGAGTTGCTGGGCGCTCCGGCCGAGGACTGGAAGCTCTTCTCGGCCTGGGCCACCGACATCTTCCGCATCTTCAACGGCATGCTGGAGGAGGACCTCCCTCTCATTGAGCGGGCATCGAGCGAGCTGACCGACTACGTGGCCGATATGGTGACGGCGCGCCGGGCCGCACCGGCCGACGACCTGCTGAGCGATCTAATCGCCATTGAGGAAGCGGGCGATCGGCTGTCGAACGAAGAGATGACCATGCTGGCCCAGGCCGTCCTCATGGCTGGCACCGACACCACCCGCAACCAGTTGGCCTGCAGCGTCGCTCTCTTCGCCGAGCACCCCGACCAGTGGGCGCTCCTGGCCGAGCGGCCGGACCTGGCCCCGCAGGCTGTTGAGGAGTCCATGCGTTACCTGGGGGCCGTCCGGGCCACCGTGCGATTCGCCTCCGAGGACATTGCGTACCGGGACGTCCTCTTCCCGCAGGGCACCATCGTGTCGACATCGCTGGCCGGCGCCAACCGCGACCCGGACGCCTGGGACACCCCGAACGAGTTTGACATCACCCAGGAGCGGGGAACAGCCCAGATGACCTTCGGCGCCGGCATCCACTTCTGTATGGGCGCCGCCCTAGCCCGGGCCGAACTGCAAGAAGCGCTGCCGCTGCTGGCCCGGCGTTTGCCCGGCCTGGCTGTCGACGGCCCGGTTGAGTGGAAGCCGGCCACCTTCGGCATCTGGGGGCCGGCCAAGCTGCCCGTCAGATTCGACCCGATTTAACTAAGGCGGCGGCGGACCCACCAGACGCAGAAGCCAGCCAACAGCAGGCCGAGGGCAACGAAGATCGCCGTCTCGTACATCTGGAAGGGCCAATAGCGACTGATGGGCTGGTAGGTCAGCACCTCCTTGATGCCGAGCCGGTTGGCGCAGGCCTGGAAGGCGTGGACCGCCTGGGCACTGGGTGAACCACTGAAGATGCCGCGACCAGATCCCCCCTTCGGCGGGACGAACCGGTTGGGGCAGGTCCCCACCCCGGTCATGATGAGTCTTCCGTTCCCCGACACGTTGAACCCAAGGCTGCCGTTCGGCCCGATGCCACCGTTCTGCCCGATCACCTTCCCGGCTCGGTTGAGCGTCTGCTGGGAGATCACCCAGTCGGCCGAGTTGAGCCCACTGCCACCTGACGAAGAGGGTCCGGGGTTGGCGTTGAACGCAGAGACGACCCTCAGCGGCGCCATCAGGCGGGAGCGCACCCAGTCCAACATGGCGAACCGCACCGCGATGTAGGCGACCAGCGTGGCCGCCATGGCGGGCAGGGTCCGGCGGATGAGGATGCCGGCCGTGACTCCGAGGGCAAAGGCGAAGGCGGCGTAGCCAATAGGGACGAGGTCGCGACGGTCGAAGAACGAGGGCGAGAACGGGGTCCCCACCACCCGGTCGATCGGGCTCGACCACCAGGTCACCATGAGGCCCAGCAGTCCGGTGGCCGCCACGCTGGCCAGACCCACCACGAGCAGCTTTGTGGTTAGCCAACGGGTGCGGGTGACGCTCTGGGTCCAGGAGAGCCGGAAGGTACCGGTCTCCAACTCACGGGCGACCAGCGGCGCCCCCCAGAACATTCCGATAAGGGCCGGCGCCACCAGCACAAGGAGGCCGATCTGCTGCAAGAGGCGATCGGTGTGGCGCAACCCGAGCTGGGCGGTGGCGCAGTCGCCAACCTTGGCGCAGTGCACCACCGTGGTGTCGTAGAGGTGGACCAGATTCGGACCGGTCACCGCCAGGGCGACAGCGATGACCGCCAGCACGCCGTACACCACGAAGACCTGTGTGCGGATCTGACGCCAGGCCAACCAGATCATGTGATCATCGCCCGGTCGCTCATGACAGGCGGTGGCGGACCCACCAGATACACAGGCCGGTCAGGAGGAGGGCCAGGATGAGGAAGAGCGCGGTCTCAATGCCCTGGAGAGGCCAAAAGTGGGAGGCTGGCTGGTAGGTCACCGACTGGTTGAAGTGCGATGCCACTTTGTCGAAGCAGGACTGGAACGCCGTCGGACCCGGCCCAGCCGCTCCGATGGCCTTGTGGGGACCTGGTCCCCCCGGCGGGCCGGAGGGCAGGCTATTCAGTATGTCCGAGCAGGCCTTGTTGACGAACGTCACCTGGGACTCGTGACCGGTCTTGTCGACCAGGCTGCTTGAGTACACCCACGCGTTGGGGATGGTGGGCGCTCCGACGGAGAACTCCGCCCCCGACGAGGTCTTGATGATGCCAAAGGATTGGTTGGTTCTGCTGATGGCCACGAGCGCGTGCGACGACGGGAGGAGGTGCGGCCGTACCCACTCATGCACGACCAGCCGGACGGCGGCGAAGGCGGCCAGCGTGGCGGCCATGGACGGTACCGTCTTGCGGATGAGGATGCCGAGGGTCACCCCGAGCGCGAAGGCGAAGGCGGCATAGCCCAACGGGACTATGTCCCGTACGTCGAAGGTGGCCGTGAGGCGCTCCGCATTGACGGTGTCGATCGGGCTGAACCACCAGGTGACCATGAGGCTCATCAGTCCTACCGTGGCCACCGAGGCCAGGCCGACCACACCCAGCTTGACCGCCAGCCAGCGCCGGCGGGTGACGCTCTGGGTCCAGCCCAGGCGATAAGTGCCAGTCTCCAGCTCGCGGGCGATCAGGGGCGCGCCCCAGAAGGCGCCGATGAGGGCGGGGGCGATGGTGAGGACCACCACCAGTACCACCTGGAGCTTCTGGTCGGTGTTGGTGAACTGACTCGAACCGCAATCAGAGACGGCCTTACACGAGCGGTAGAGGTCGTGGACGTGCAGGCCCGTCACGATCACCACGATGGCGATGGCCAAGAGCAGGCCCCCGACGACGGCGGCCTGGACCCGGAACTGCTTCCAGGTGAGCCAGATCACCTATGGAGCCCCAGGATGGGACGCCGGCTGCGGGCTGCTGAGGCGGCCTGGCCCATGTAGGCCAGGACCAGGTCCTCCAGACCGACCTCCTCCACCGTCCAGGCCGGATCGAGGATGGGATCGTCGGTGCGCACAAGAAACGTGCTCTGCCGGTCGGTATGGCTGGACTCGATCACCTCTTGATTACCCGGGAGGGTGCCCGGATCGCGGCGCGCCCCGATGAGCCGGAAATGCGAGGCTAAGAGCTCGTCGACCGGTCCGGCGATCTGCACCCGGGAGGACACCAGGACGATCAGGTAATCGCACACCCGCTCCAGGTCGGCCACCAGGTGGGAGGACAGCACAACGCTGACCTCGTGTTCGGCCACCGTCTCCATCAGGATTTGCAGGAACTCGCGTCGGGCCAACGGGTCGAGGCTGGCCACCGGCTCGTCGAGCAGGAGCAACTCGGGCCGCTTGGCCACAGCGAGCGTCAACGCCAGCTGAGCCCGCTGCCCACCGGAGAGCTTCCCGGCCCGCTGCCCGGGGTCCAGGTCGAGCTGGTCGATCCGGGCCTCGGCGACCTGGCGGTCCCAGGCCGGGTTGAGCCGGGCCCCCAGCTCCAGGTGGTCGGCCACGCTGAGGCCGGCGAAGGTGGGCGTGTCCTGGGCCACGAAGCCCACCCGCCCGAGTTGGGTCGGGCCCGCTGCCGGTCGCTCCCCCATCACCTCGAGCGTCCCGGTGGTCGGCGCCAGCAGCCCGACGGCCAGGTTGAGCAGGGTCGACTTGCCGGCCCCGTTGGGCCCGACCAGGCCGACCACATGCCCAGAGGGAATCTCCAGCGTGCAGTCGGTCAAGGCCCACTTGCGTCCGTAGCGCTTGCCCAGCCCGCGGGCATCCAGGACGGCGCTCACGCTATGCCCTGTTCAAGGGCGGACCGAAAGGAATCTCTGAAGAGGGCCTCGATGCTCTCGTCGTCCAACCCGGCCCGGCGGGCCTTGGCCAACCAGCGCACGAGGTCCTGGCGCAATGGCCCGTGAGCGGCCAGCGAAGGGTCACTCAGCGTCTTGGTGACGAAGGTGCCCACGCCCGGGCGGGCCGCCACCAGGCCGTCGTGCTCCAGCTCCCGGTAGGCCTTGAGCACGGTGTTGGGATTGATGGCCACCTTGGCCACCACGTCTTTCACCGTGGGCAGTTGGTCGCCCTGGTCCAACAGGCCCAGCCGTAGCGCGCGCCGGACCTGTTGGACGATCTGCAGGTACGGGGCCACCCCCGAGCGGGCATCCAGGTGGAACTCGATCATCATGCCTCTATTTCACTAGGAACCTAGTTAAATATGTTCCTGCCACGTGCCGTTGTCAAGCGGTCGAACGGAGACTCCGGAAATAGGCGTCCGCGGTGACAGGTTTCGGCGCGGTGAATTCGGCCCATTTGGCGCCAGGTGCGACCAGGTGAGCGGCAAAGATGACCGCCATGACCGAACCCGACTTCGTGCCGCCGGACTTTGCTATCCCAGCCTCCCCGACCACGGCGCAATTCGCCCTCTCCCCCCTCGAGGTCCACCACAATGAGGGCGACCTGGACGCCTGGAGCTCGAGTGTGGACCACATCCACCAGACCCCGGGCTTCGCCGGACACCCGTGGCCCGACGAGCCCATGACCTTGGAACGGAATCGATCGGACCTACAGGGCCACGTGGATGACCGGACCCATCGCCGGGGCTTCACGTACACCGTCCTGTCGGTGCCCGGTGACCAGATCATCGGGTGCGTCTACATCTACCCGTCAGTGCAGGACGACGTGGATGCCGATATCCGTTCTTGGGTCCGGGCCAGCCGGGCCGAGCTCGATGGTCCGCTCTACTGGGCGGTGACCGAGTGGGTCAAGGCGGCTTGGCCATTTGCCAACGTGGCCTACGCAGTCAGGGAACGCTGACCGCTTCGGCCCGATCTGCTGAAATGACGACCGACACGAGGGGGGACCAACTCCATGCGCAGCACCATGCAGGATGTGCCACTGACCATCGGCTCCATTCTCCGGCACGGCACCACAAACTACGCCAGCAGCGACGTGGTCACCGCCACCGAGACGGGCAGCCGTCGGTCCACCTTCGCCGAAGTAGGCCAGAGGGCCACTCGCCTGGCCGGGGCCCTGCGACGACTGGGGATAGACGGCGACCAACGGGTGGCCACCTTTAGCTGGAACAACCAGGAGCATCTGGAGTCGTACCTGGCCGTGCCGAGCATGGGGGCGGTGCTGCACACCCTGAACGTCCGACTGTCACCGGAGCAGATCACGTACATCGTCACGCATGCCGACGACCGCCTCGTCATCGTTGACGCCTGCCTGGTCGAGCCCCTGGCCCAGCTCCTGCCCGAGCTGACCACGGTGCAGACCATTCTGGTCACAGGCGGCGGTGACCCCGGGCCGCTCCAGGGACGTGGCAAGCAGGTGCTCGACTACGAGGAGGCGTTGGCCGCCGAGGCGCCGGAGTTCGGATGGCCCGACGTCGAAGAGACCTCGGCCGCCGCCATGTGTTACACCTCGGGCACCACGGGAAACCCAAAAGGCGTGGTGTACAGCCATCGTTCGGCCTGGCTGCACTCCCTGGCCGCGTGCTCGGGCAACGCCTTCGGGCTTCGCTTCGACGACCGGATCCTTCCGATTGTGCCCATGTTCCACGCCAACGCCTGGGGACTGCCCTACGCCGCCATGATGTCGGGAGCGGCCCTGATCCTTCCCGACCGCTTCTTAGCGCCCGAGGCACTGGTTCGTCTTTTCGAGTCGGAGCAACCGACGGTCTCCGGGGCGGTGCCGACCATCTGGAACGACCTCCTGGAGTACCTGCGCCAGCACGAGGAGCACGACATCACCTCGCTGCGCCTCATTCTCTGCGGTGGCTCCGCGGTGCCGCGGGCGCTGATCGAAATCTTCCAAGAGCGGTTCGGGATTGAGATCGTCCAGGCCTGGGGCATGACCGAGACCTCGCCGGTGGCCTCCACCGCCCGAGCCCCGGTGGGGGTGAGCGGCGATGCCGCTTGGGAATACCGGGCCAGCGCCGGCCGGTTCGTGTGCGGGGTCGAGGGTCGGCTGGTCGATGACGGCGGTTCGGTGCTGCCGACCGATGGCGAGGCCGTCGGCGAGTTGCAGGTCCGGGGGCCGTGGGTGACCGGCGCCTACTACCGGGACGAGGACCCGACGAAGTTCGACAGTGGGTGGTTGCGCACCGGCGACGTGGGGACCATCGACCCGCTGGGCTTCATCACCTTGACCGATCGGGCCAAGGACGTGATCAAGTCGGGCGGCGAGTGGATCTCCTCGGTCGAACTCGAAGTCACGCTGGCCGAGCATCCCGACGTGCTGGAAGCCGCCGTTGTCGGTGTGCCCGACGAGCGGTGGCAGGAACGGCCCCTGGCGACGGTCGTCCTGCGGGACGGCGCCGACATCACGCCCGAGGCGCTCCGGTTGTGGCTGAGCCACCGGGTCGTCCGCTGGTGGCTCCCCGAGCGGTGGGCTTTCATTCCCGCTGTGCCCCGCACCAGCGTGGGCAAGTTCGACAAGAAGGTCCTGCGCGGCCAGTACGGCGACGGCCTCCTCACCGTGGTGACGTTGGAGCCGCTGGCCCAGCAGCCGGCCGACGTCCCCTAGGAGACTGTTGAAAAAAGCGCGGCGATTGTTCAAGCGTCTCCTAGTCACCTCCGGGCCGGCCCGAGGGCCCGGAGGCGTCAGAGATTCTCGATGACCCGGATCACCTCGTCGCGCTGGTAGCCCTGACGACGGGCGAAATCGACCAGTTCTCGAGCTCTAGTGACCACCGCGCTCTTCTGCGCAGCCGAACCGGTGACGGTGACGCCTCGACCGCGACGGAACTCGAGCAAGCCTTCATCGCGCAAGGTGCGCAAAGCCCGCAAGACCGTGTTGTGATTCACGCCCAGAACGGCCCCCAGATCGCGCGCCGGTGGGAGCCGATCGCCACCCTTGGCTTCACCATCTGCAATGGCCCGCCGAAGTTCCGCCGCCACCTGCTCGTGCAGCGCGGTGGGATCGCCCCGATCGATCTGGACATGCCTCATGATGCTAGCTACAATAGCACCAACGTCCGATTCGAGGGGTCTCCTTGACGCTGACCGAGACACGACCCGAAGCCAAGAACCCTCCCTTTGCCACGCTGCTGATTGAGGAGGCGCGCCAGCACCATCGCCGCCGCTTGGCTCGGACCGCCGCTGTCATCGCGCTGTCCCTCCTCGCGGGCTCCATCGCTCTCTACGCGTTCGGTGGCGGAGGGTCCCAGCCCTCCCCGGCGCCGCGAGGTGGGACGGCCGCTCCCCCACCCAGCGGCCCGGGCGGAGGCGGAGAGGGGCAATCCGTGTCCTTCGTGCTGGCGCCCAGCTGGCTGCCCCCGGGATTCAGCATCACCGGTGGCGACTACGTTGAAGGTGGCCTCGAACTCGGTCGCGCCACTGAGGTGAGCGCCTCCCTCGACCAATCGGGATCCGCCCCCAAGGCTGACCGCGCCCTGTTCGCCCTTGACTATTACGGCTACCACCAGCCCGGACGGGAGAACATCCGCCTTCTGGCTCTGCAGTTTGGCAGCCCGGGAACAGCCGCCACCACGCCGCTGGGGGGACGACACGTGATCTTGTCCAGCCATTTTGACCCCGGTGGGTTTGTGGGCAACGTCGACACGACCGCCACCTGGGTCGAGCACAAGACCTATCTGCAGGTGGTCGCCGAGGGGATCACCGAGTCGCAGTTGGCCCGCTTCGTCGCCGGACTCCGTGAGCAATCTCCGCCCGCCTATGTGAAGGTACCGGTTCTGCGAGCGGGAACGAGCCAGGTGTCCGCCTGCTCCGCCATCCGCCGGGCCGGTTTCCGCTGTGGACTGCAATTCGGTTCCCGTGTCTCGACGGCTCCGATCGGAACCGTCCTCGGCTCCGAACCCGACGGCGGGAGACTGGCGCCGCAAGGCTCGTTCGTGAAGCTCACCGTCTCGGGGACGGGCACCCTCTCGGACATTTCTGATGTAGTCGGCTCGGCACCGGCGGCAGCGGTGGCCCTTCTCCACGCAGCCGGGTTCGTCGCCGTACTGACGTGCCAGGCCTCGCCGAGCGCGCCGTCGAATGGCGCGGTGACCAAGCAGACGCCAGCAGCCGGGTCACCGGTCGAGCAGGGGTACCTGGTCCGCCTCCTGGTGGTCCGCCCCGGCTGTTAGTGGAGTCAGACCCGCCGAATAACTACCCGGGCAGCGCCGCAGTGGCCTCGCCGATCAACTTGTCCTCGCCATCACCGTTGGACAGGTTGACCGAGAGGTCGACCAGCTTCTTGCCGTCCTCTTCCCGCTTGCCGGTGACCACGATCTTCGAGGAGAGCACCTCGTCAGGCCAGGTCTGGCGGGCAAAGCGGACTTGATACCGAGTGACGTTCCCCACGCCGACATAGTCCGTCAGCGCCGAGCCCAGGAGGCCCATGGAGAACATGCCGTGCCCGAACACGCTGGGCTGGCCGGCCGCCTGGGCCGCCACCTCGTCGTGGTGCATCGGGTTGAAGTCACCGGAGGCTCCGGCGTACTTGACCAGGTCGGTACGACCCAGCTTGTGCGTGATTACGGGAGCCTCATCGCCCACCGTCACTTCATCGAACTTCAGCTTCTGCTCACCCATTGTGTCGACCTCCAGTCGAATGCTCGTTCACGTTCGTCATTGCCATCCCCGTCACGCCCCGAAGATGTGCAGCAAGTGGTCGATCGACCACAGGTTCCAGGCGTGTGTTCCCAGTACGACCACCGAAGCCAGGACCATCATGAAGTTCTGACCCTGCTCGGCCCAGTCCGTGATCATGAGAATGAAGTACAAAATGTTCAAGAGGATGCCGGCGATGGCGGCGACCGGAGTCAGGAACCCCAGGATCAACCCCAGGCCGATGGCCAACTCCCCCAGCACGACCACGTACGCCATCATCTTCGGCCGCGGCACCACGACGGCGTCGAAGCCCTTCTTCACGAAGGGCCACTTGTGCTTGTCGGCCACGGACTGACCCCAGCTGATGCCGGCGCCCCGCTTGAACCAGGCCGCCTTGTCCTTGTGCCAGAAGCTCTTGAACCACCAGGCACCCAGACCGATGCGCAGCACGGCCAGCCATTGCGCGCCCGTGAGCCACGTCGTCGAGGTGTGCACCGTCAGCATCATGAGCTAGGCGCGGTGGATCAGGTTGAAGCGGGCGGTGACCACCGGCTCGCCCGTCTTGTCGTCACTCCAGTTGGTCTCCTGGACGATGAACGTCATCGTCTTGCCCTTGGACTCCTTCTGGTAGGCGTCGACGATCTTGCCTTGGCTCACCAGCACGTCACCCACGACGATCGGGCGGTGGTAGATGAACTCCTGCTCCCCGTGGAGGATGAGGCCGCCCTTGGCGATGAGGGGGCCCACCGCCGTCATGAGGGGATTGCCGCTCGGTGCGTCGGCCGGCTGGATCTCCTCGAACTTGCCGGCGAACTCCATAGCGAAGGGCCAGGTCGGCGGGGCCGGGATGGCATCGAAGCCGGCCTGTTGGGCCGCCTCGGGATTGCGGTAGATAGGGCTGGTGCTGAGCACGGCATCGGCGAAGTGCGCCACCGGGCCACGCTCGACGACCACCTTGGCCTTGCCGGTCGGCTGGCCGATGATCCCCTTGAGAATGTCTGCTTGCGATTCGGCGCCGTCGGCCACCGTGTTCCTCCTTGTCCCCCTCCGCCGTTTTGCAGATCCAGGTTGTCTTGGCGGGCACCGGCCCGTCGCCGGTGCAGCGCCAAAGGTAGCGGGTCCCTCCCATGTCGCCCAATCCGACCGCTACCATCACGGCCCGTGGCCGACTTCTTCGAGGTGGTGCTGACCCAGCGGGCGGCCCGGACCTTCTTGCCCGACCCGGTGGACGATGCGACCGTGGCCCGGATCCTGACCGCCGCCACCCATGCGCCCAGTGCCGAGAACAGCCAGCCCTTCGTCTTCGTCGTGGTGCGCGACCCGGCCGTCCGGGCCGATATCGGCGCCATCACCGCCCGCCTGTGGCAGGGCGGGGCCAAGGCGCTCGAGGCCGATCGGCTCTCGCCGGCCTTCCTGCGCGACGTCGACCAGGGGGCCATGGGTGGGATCGCCAGCGCCCCGGTGCTCATCGTCGTCTGCGGCGACACCCGTCTCACCTACCCCCAGGCCATGGACGCCTCCGTCTTCCCCGCCGTGCAGAACCTGTTGCTGGCGGCTCACGCGCTCGGGGTGGGCTCCACCCTGAGCACCCTGCCTGTCCTGGGCGGGGACGAGTTGGCCGCGCTGCTGGGGTTGCCGGCTGAAGTGGTGCCGGTGGCGGTCGTCCCGCTGGGCCACCTGCCCAAGCCGCTGGGGCCGCCCCGCCGCCAACCCCTCTCGGAGAAGGCTCATCTCAACCGTTACGGTACGCCCTTCCCCTGACGGCCTTACGAGCGCCGGCCGGCGAACTCCTCCACGAACGCGCAGTAGCGGTCCAGGATGACCGGCCAGCGGTAGTTGGCCTCCACGTAGCGCAACCCGTTCGCTCGCATGGCCTGGTGCAGGACCGCATCGCCGGTCATCCGGCCCACCACGGCGTCGAACTCGGCGTAGCCCTCGAACCACATGCCGGCGCCGGACTGCTCGCAGTGTTCGCGGGTGGCCCCGCACACCGCGTTGACGATCACCGGGGCGCCCGCCGTCATGGCCTCGACCACGGTCAGGGAGAAGGCCTCGAAAGGGGACGGCGCCACCAGCGCGGTGGCGCCGCGGAGCAGGCCCCACTTGGCGCCGTCGTCGATCATCCCGGTCACCACAATGTCGGTGTCCGTCTCGGGCGGGTTGACCACCTGTCCGACCAGGACCAGTTTCAGGGGTCCGGGGTGGCGCTCCTTGTAGGAGCGGAAGTAGCGCCACAGGATCCCGGTCCCCTTCTTGTCGTCGACCCGCCCGATGCACAGCAGGTACGGCGCCTCCCCCAGGCCGAAGTCGGCCCGCGCCGACTCCGCTGAACCGTCCGCCTCCTCCACGCCCAGGCCGACCAACACCTGGGGCGTGCTGGCCACGTTGAAGCGGTCGACCACCAAGCGCCGCTCGCTGCGGGTCTGGAAGACGAAGCCGGCGCACTGCTCGAACAGCGGTGGAAAGACGGGGAGGTGCAGCGCCGGCTCCTCGTGGGCCGCCGGATGCAGAATGGCCCGCTCGCGGACCCGGGGCAACCCGCGGATGGTCGGGTAGTACAGGTAGGGGTAGAAGGCGATGACGTCGGCATCACTGGCTTCGACGGCACTCAGCAGGGCCGGCGACTTGGGTCCCTGCAAATCGACCCACGTCTCGCTCTCGGCCTGGCTGGCCCCTTCCGGATCGGCCAGCAGCCGCCCCGACAGGGGATGGAAGCCCTCGTCGCGTCCAGCCTCCGAGGCGATCCGGTGCACCGTCACCCCGTTGACCGCCTCGGTCCCGGCCGCCAGTTCGTCGCGCCACGTCAGGGCATCTAGCGCGCACGTGGTGAGCACCTCCACCTCGTAGCCGCGCTGGGCCACCAGGTGCTCGGCGAACATGCGGGCCCCGGTCTCGGCGCCCCCCCGGATCTGGGTGCCGTAACGGGGCACGACGTAGGCCAGCTTCACCTGGCCGGCCCCCGGCCGCCCGGCGACCAGCGCGCCACCTGGGTGAGGTCTCCTCGCTCGGGCACGACGCGACCCTAATGTCTCGCCTTTCCCATCTGAGTCAGGCCTGAGCGTGCGACGTGCCGCCGTTCGAGCGACGCTCGCACCACCGAAGCGCGCCCGCCGTGAAATAGGCTGACCCGGCGCGAAGGCATCGCGCCGTGGCGGAGGTACTGATGGTCGGCGGGACATTTGACGAGTTGGCTCCGGAAGATGTGCCGATGGCGGGGGCCACCGACCAGCCGGCGGAGGCAGAAGCGGAAGAGGAAGCAGGGGCGGCTGGACCCACCGACGGGACAGGCGCCAAGAGCAAGAAGAAGCACTCGCGGCTGCACACCATGGTGGCCATCTCCATCGCCACCGTGTCCGTCCTGGGGGCCATCGCCAGCTGGCGCATTGAGGACCATTCGACGGCGGCGTCCGAGCTCGACCAGAGCGCGGTGGCGGCCACCATCACCAGCAGTCGGCTGACGGTCGAGGCCAGAGCAACCGCCCAACAGTCCGAGAACGACTTCTTCCGCTACCAACGCCTCAGCGGCGAGGCGACCCAACTGGCCCCGGCGGGATGCCCCAGCGCCCCGGTCACCGTCCTCGAATTCGACGCCTTCGTGGTCTGCGAGCTGGCCGACGCCGTCTTCATCGGCGGGGACGACCAGTACGTCTCTTCCAACGGCCAGACTTACAACGTCAACGCGCTCACCCGCGACATCGTGGCCGAGCAGGGGTTCGAACAGGACCATGACGCGGCGCCGTACCAAGCGGAGGCCCGGGCCGACCGTCATGCCGAGGACAGGTTGCTGCTCCTCACCCTGGTGCTCGTGCTCACCCTGGCCCTCCTGACCGTGGCCAACCTGGCCCATCGGCGCAAGATCGTTCTGCGGGCGGCCATCCCGGCCTGGCTCCTCATGGCGGTCAGCGCCGTGCTCCTCGTGGTCTGGGAAGCCTGATGGAGAACCACCTCGAGTCGATTAAGGAGGCCGCCGAGAGCCTCGAAGAGATGGAACCCTCCCGCCTCCGCGTCGTGGCCACCCTGGCCGTGATCCTGGTCACCGCGGCCACCGTGGTGGCCACCGTCCTGGCCGCCGTGGCATCGAACAACGGGGCGATCGCCCAACGCCAGCGCCAGGAGGCCCAGGCCCATGCCACGGCCGACAGCCTGTTGGCCGCTCAGCAGAGCACGGCCGCGGCCCAGCAGCGCGACGACACCACCGAGGCGGAGTGGCGCAGCCTGCTCTTCGACCAGGTGGCCACCAACGCCACCGACCCCATCGTGGCCGCGCAGCTGCGCGCCGAGGCGGCGGCGGTCCAGACACAGGAGAAGGCGTTGGCCCGGGCCGAGCCCTCGACCACGGGTCGGTTCACGCTGTACCAGGACAAGGCGGAGATACCAGCCACCAAGGACGAGCAGACGGCCGAGGCCTACGCCATCGCGAGCTCAGGGTGGATCGGCCAGGAGGCCGGCGACCTGGCCACCATCAGCATCTTCGCCGTGGCCCTCTTCCTCCTCGGCCTGGCCCTGACCCTGTCCAGTCGCCGGTCGGCGTCCAGCTTCGTCGGCCTGGCCCTGGCCCTGCTGCTGGTCGGCGCCGTGCGCCTCCTCATCTCCGGCCTCGGTACCGTCCCCTCACCCTCGACCACGGCCATCGGGCTCTACGTCCAGGGCACCCAACAGATCGACCGTCTGGAGAACGACAACCTGACGCACCACCAGTACGGCGTCCTGGCCCAGCAGGCCGAGGCGAGCCTCAAGCGCGCCCTGGCCATCAATCCCACCTACGCCGTGGCCTGGGAGGCGTTGGGGAACCTGACCTTCCAGGTGAGCACCGGCCGGGCGCAGTACGGGCCGGCCATCACCGACCTGCGCAACGCCATCTCCTTCGGCCACCCCTTCCCGTCCCTCTACAACGATGTGGGCTATCTGCAGACCCTCAGCCGGGACGTGCCGGGGGCCATGACGACGCTGCGCCAAGCCCTGGCGCTCGACCCCACCAACGTGATCACGTTGGCCTCACTGGCCGAGGCCCGGGTGGTGGCCGGCGATCTGAACGGGGCCAACACCTACCTGGCCCGGGCGCTGCACAACGTGGCCCACTACGGTCCCGAGTACCAGTTGACCTACTTCGAGAGCTTCCGGCTAGACCGGGACAACGTGGCCCAGGTCGCCTCCCGCCGCCTGGTCAACGCGTTCTGGACCGAGGTGAAGAACGCCGAGGTCAGCCTCACCCTCTCGGGTCAACCCACCCCCGGATCGGCCCACGGGGCCCAGGTGACCAACGTGGCGGTGACCGCCCTGGACGGCGCGGCCGGCCAGCACGGCGGCTCCACGGTGAGCTTCGACTACCGGGGACTCAAGAAGGGCGACATCGTCTCCGCCCGCTGGTACCTCTACGACGACATTTACGAGCCGGCCGCTTCGTCGACCGCCTTGCGAGTGCCCCGTGACCTGGCGGCCGGCACCGGCTCCCAGGCCGCCTTCTCGGGTGTGAGCCCGCTGCTGGCCCCGGGCGTCCCCCAGACCCTGGAGATCTTCATCAACGGGGTCCACGTCACGTCCTACGACTACACGCCTCCCGGGACCCCGGTCAATTAGGTGGCCCGGCCCGGACCCCGGGCGGCTCAGCCGTGCTGTACCGGCGGGAACGCAATGCTGTTGACCACGGGGTCGGCCACGTAGGCCGCGGCCACGTTGGCCGGCGACGGGTGACCGTCCCAGAACGGCGACTTGGGGGTGACCGGCGCCAGGAGCTTCCCTTCGGCGATCACCGAGATGGCGAAGCCATCGCGGATCGCCGTCATCACAATGAGACGGGTCGTGCCCGTGCTCCCATCCGAACTGGGGTTCTGCACGTTGAACGCCTCCCCGTACCCGGGCACGTACCCCACCATGGCGCCGGGCACGTGGTAGGCCACCTGCGCCCCCGGCGCGATCTGATCGACGATCTTCTGCACGATGCTCTGGGCGTCGGTGTTCCGCGCCGGTCCCCCGACCACCTGGATCTGCGCCGTGGCCCCGCTGGTGAGGACGTAACTGAGCGTCAACCCGGTGGCGTCCGTTTTGGACACCGGATTGCCCGTGAACTGCTGGTAGCGCAGCGAGTACCCCTGGTGGTTGGCGTAGCGCACCCCGTTCTGCACCGGCGTGCCCACGGCGTCCTCCGCGCCCCCACGCGTCCCCACCGGGGGGCCCTGGCAGGTAAGCGGCCGGCATGGCGCGGGTGGTCCCGGGGGGGCGACCACCGCGATGACCGCGAAGATGAGGGTCACCACGCCGAGCCCCAACGCCAGCAGGAGCACCATGCGGCGATGCCCGGGCCGATGATGGTGCGCCGCGGCCGGTATCTCGGAGAAGCCGATCTTTACGCCCGGCTCGCCCGGCGGGGCCGCCGGCCAGGGGATGCCGGCAGCAGGGGTACCTTCGGCCGCCGGCCACGGCGCGGGGTGGTGCAGTCGATGGGCCCGGGACAGGGCGCGCTCGGCCACGCCACAGTGGGGACAGAACAGCATCCGGGGCACCAGGTGGTTGCAGTGCGAACACACCATCGGGGGACCGATGGCCACGTGCTGCGCCTCGTGCAGCAGAACGTGATGGATGCCGACGCGGACCAGGATGATGGAGACGGCAATGGCCACCAGGTGCACCACCACGACCACCAAGCTGGGCAGGAACGAGATGTCGCAGAAGCCGAGACCGATCTGAATGAGGAGGGCCACCCCCAACGCCAGTAGGGCGGACGACAGCCAGCGGCCTCGGGCGGCCGTCGGTCGCGTGCCGGTGGTAGCCCAGAAGGCCGCCCCGACCAGGCCGGTGGTGAGCGCGCTGACCAGAGGCACGCTGACCCCGTGCAGGATGGCCTGGGTGAACACCAGGTTGAAGGGCTGGTGGACCAATTGCCCGTTGCTGAGCCACGGGGCCATCAGCGTGATGGTGGCCGCCATGGTGAACCCCAGCGCGCCACTGGCCCCGGCGGCGAAGCCATCGAGCGATTCGCGGGGTCCGCGCTGCACCGACCACACCAGCAGCATCGGGACCGCCATCAGGAGTTGGCCCAGGCCGGGCACGAGAACGGCCGCCACCAGCGCATGGGTCCCGGTGAGGCTGGTCCCGATCAGGGGCAGCAGCGCCTGGTCCACGTAATTGCTGCCGAGAATGGCCCAGCCCGCGCCCAGGCCCGCCCCCACGACGAGGCAGGTCAGCGTCGGCCCGATGAAACTCCCCTCGTAGGGGTCGACCTCCCAGATGTAGAGCAGGAAGAGGAGCGGCACCCCCAACGCGCAGAGCGCGATGAGCGGGGCGTCCGCCCCGATGAGGGCAAAGACGACAATCAGGCTGACGATGAGACCCAGCGCCAACCGGAACGGCGCCTTGGCCCGGCACGACAGCTGAGGGAAGAGCGCGGTCACGGTCGAGAGGTGGATCACCGGCTCGTCGGGGAAGGCCGAGAACGCGTGCAGGCGTTGGGCGGCCTGGAACTCCTCGAAGCTGAGATTGGCCCCACAGGCGCCACAGAAGCGGGCATCGGGCACCACCACGTTGCAGTGCGGGCAGGTGATGGTGGCCAAGACCGGGGGTTCGTCCGGCTCGTCCGGCGGCGGCGTGGTGGTCATCTCACGTCCCTCCCCCGGCCAGATCCTGGGCGATGTGCCAGACGTCGGGCGAGCCCAGCCCGGTCACCATGTCATAGCCCGGGGTGGCCGCGGCTACGTCGTTCCCGCCGGTGGTGATGTCATGGAAGGGGGCGAACGGCGGCTTCCCGTTGGCCAGGCCGTACAGGGTGGGGTTGAAGAACCCGACGCCCGGGCGACCGGCGGCCCGGAGGTACTGGTCGATCAGCACGGTGCTGGCGGCCCAGATCGGGGTGGCCAGCGAGGTCCCTCCACCCAGGCGGTTATGCCCGTCCACCAGGATCAGGTTGCCCGTCGCCGGGTCGGCGTCGGCCGCCACGTCGGGTACCTGGCGCCCGTGGCCCCGGTCGAGTTGCCCGCCGGTGCCCACGCCGGTCTGCCACTTGGGTCGGGTGAAGCCCTGCGAGACGCCCCCGCCGGCGCCTTGGGAGAGGAGGGGCTCCGACCAGGTGGTCTCGCCCACCCAGTCCCCACCGCTCGTCGTGCTCAGCGAGGTGCCCCCGACGCCGGTCACGTTGGGGAGGGCGGCCGGCTCCACCACGCCGATGAAGGACGATCGGGGCGGCTTGCCGCCGTCGTTGGGTGGGGTGCAGTCCAGGCCGCCCGAGTCACCACTGGAGGCGAAGACCGTCGACCCCGTCGTCTCGAGCGTGGCTACGGCGGCGTTCATCGCCTTGACATCACTCTCGTTGAAGTCCCCTCCGGTCTCGCAGAACCCCAGGCTGATGCTGACGGCGGCCCCGGGCCAGCGCGTGCCGACGGTGGCCAGGGCGGTCGCCAGCACGGTGGCGACGGAGCCGGTGCGGGCCACCCGCCCCGACGCGATGTCGTCGTACACCAAGGTGGCATCGGGCGCGATCTCATGCACGGTTTCGAGGTCCATGGGCGTCTCGTCGCCCTGGCCCGGGTTCTGGCCCACGTCCTGCACGTTGAAGGCCGGCAGGTGCTGGGACTGGGCGAAGGCGGCCAGATCACTGGCCCGATAGCCGTCCGACTCGAAGAACACCACCGTCTGGCCCTGGCCGTTCATGCCGGCGGCCTGGAGCGGGGCGATGTCGTAGGCCTGGACCAACTCGGTGGTGGTCAGGCCGTTGGCCGGGACGTCCTCCCGGGTGGGCGAGGTGTAGGAGCGGATGGCCCCGATGCCGGCCACCTCCCCACAGGTCCAGCCGGGGACACGGGCCGGCCCCGTGGCGGCGTAGACGACCCGGCCCGACGGTGTCCGGTAGTCGTGCACCGCGACGTCGAAGTCGCGCTCGACGGCCCGCGCCGGCCCATCGACGGCGGCCCAGCGCTGGCCGGCCGTCCACTGCACCGACAGGCCGGCCGGGGTGGCGTGCGCCACCAAACAGTCGGGGCGGAGCGGGGCGTGGAGCAGGACCACGAAGCTGACGTCCCGGGCCCGGGACTCACCGAGGTCGGCGCCCGGGACGCGGGCCGCGAGACCCGGCACCGGGGCACGGTGCGCCGCCGCGCCCGCGGCCGGGACGACCAGCAGCACCGAGCAGGCCACGGCCAGGGCGCCGACGAAGAGTCCGGTGGCGCCACCTGTCCCGCCTTTAGTGCCCAACGCCATCCTTCCGCCCTCAGCGCGTCGACGTCGACCGATCCGGTCCTGGTCGCGACGACGGCACAGTATCTTTCCGCAATCTGAGAGGGGCAAAGCGCGTCGCTCCCGGCGGCGCCGGAACCTGACACGAGAGTCAGGTCCAGCGTTATGGTGGGCCGGTGCAGGAACATCACTACTTCGTCGACATTGAGGCCACGCCTGACGAGCTCTGGAAGCTCTTCTGGTTCCGGGCGCCCAAGTCGCAGTCCGGTGACGTGACCATCGAGATCCTCCATCGGGGCGACGACATCGGCAACGGACTGGTCCGCCACTGCACCTTCCGGGTGCCCCGCTACCTGCTCTCGGGCGGCCGGGGCCAGTCCTGGGAGTGGCTGACCGAGGTCACGCCCAAGGTTTCGTGGAAGTACAACGCCATCGGGCGCCCGCTGTGGTCAGAGGCCGAAGGCCGCACCCGGCTGGAGGACCTGGGCGGCGGCCAGACCAGGGTCCACTTCTCCGAGACCTACCACGCTTTCAACCCGATCATGCGGCTGCTCTTCGAGAAGCGGGTACACACGTTCATCTCCAAGGACAACGATCAGCTCATTAAGGACTCGCTGACCAACGGTGTGCAGTACCTGCGGGCCGCCCGGGCCAAGGCCAACCCAGCAGCCGAGTGAGCGTCGTCGACCTCTGGGTCAACGCGCTGACCGGGTCGGCGGCCGAGGCCTTCCTGGGCCAATCCGGCAACGAAGGGATCCCCGACTTCCTGGGTGGCGACCTCACCGCCGCCTCCACGCTGGCCAAGCTCATCGCCACCATGGACACCTGTGGGGTCGACCTCGGGGTCATCGCGGCCGGGATCGCCGCGCCCGACACCGAGGCGCTGCTGGAGCAGGTGGCGGCGCATGACGATCGGCTCTGCGTGGCCCTGGTGGCGGACCGGGCGGAGCGCCCGGTGGCGCAGTCCATCCGCCTGCGCGCCCTGGCGCAACACCCCTCGGTGGCGCTCGTCCGCATTACACCGCTGGTGCAGCAGTTCCCCCTCAACGACAAGCTCTACTACCCGATCTACACCGTGTGCGGCGAGCTGGGCCTGCCGGTCTCCATCAACGTCGGCGTCCCCGGTCCCCGCGTGCGGTCGGCCTGCCAGCATCCCCAGCTCCTCGAAGACGTGCTCATCGACTTCCGGGGCTTGACCGTCATCGGCGCCCACATGGGCCATCCCTTCGAGACCCTCCTCACCCAGTACATGCTCAAGTGGCCCGACCTCTACCTGTCCAACTCGGCCTACCTGGCCCAGTACATGGACCCGGACCTGGTCGCCTTCATGGGCTCCTCCCGCGGCATCGGCCGCGTGCTCTACGCCTCCGACCACCCGTTCCTGCCGATGGAACGGGCTACCTCGGCGGCCCGGGCCCTGCCGCTCTCGCCGGCCGCCATGGATGCCTTCATGGGGGGCACGGCGGAACGGCTGCTTCGCCGGCCCTGAGGGAGGCAGCACTATGCGAAAACTGATCGAAGTGACCCACGTCTCGCTCGGCGGGGAGATCGCCGCGCTCGACCAGTGGGCCTTCCCCTATCTCAACCAGGAGCACCACGACTACGCCTCAGGTCAGCTGTCCGGCGCCGATGCCCTGCTGCTCGGGCGGGTGACGTATGAAGGACTCGCCGCGGCGTACCCGACCATGACCGGCGGCGATACCGCACCGAACGACTTCATCAATCGGATGAACGCCATCCCCAAGTACGTGGCCTCCACGACCCTTACCGAGGCCACCTGGAACGCGACGGTCATCGCCGGCGATGTCGCCTCGTTCGTCGCTGACCTCAAGCAGCAGCCCGGGGGCACCATCATCAAGTACGGCAACGGTCCGCTCGATGTGACGTTGATGGCACACGGCCTCATTGACGAGTTCCACCTTCTGCTCACCCCGGTCGCCGTCGGGCGGGGCCAGCACATGTTCGAGCACATCGACGGTGCGCCGGCCCTGCAGCTGGCCGACGTGACCCGGTTCAGCAACGGTGTCCTGGTACTCGTCTACACCCCGACCTGATGATGTTGATGCCCATGGCGTCGGGTACGCCGTAGCATCCCACCATGACGGACGTGCGGCCGCCCCGGCTCGTCGGCAGCGAGCGCGCCACGCTGACGACGCTCCTGCAGTTCCAGCGTGAGTCCCTGGTCCGCAAGGTGAGCGGGGTCAGCGAAGCGGGCGCCCGGTGGACCTCGGTCGGCAGTGGCACCACGCTCCTCTGGCTCGTGAAGCACATGGCGGGGGCCGAATCGCTCTGGGTGGTGCGTCGCTTTGCCGGGCTCGACCGCGAGCTGCCTGACGAAACCGTCTACCCACAGGACACGGTCGAATCCGCTCTGGGCTCGTACCAAGCGGTCTGGCCGCCGGTCGACGCCATCATTGCGGCTGCTCCTGACCTGGGTGAGGTGTGTCGATCCCTCGGCGCCGATCCGCCGGTCAATCTCCGCTGGGTGCTCGGGCACCTGCTTGAAGAGACCGCCCGCCACGCCGGACATGCCGACATCTTGCGCGAATTGGTCGACGGGACCACCGGCCGCTAACGGCCCGGGCGCCGCCTATCTGGCCTGGGCCGGTCGGTAACGCTGCAGCAGCTCAATGATCAACTGCTGCTGTGCCTTGGCCTCGACCGAACCCGAGCCACCGCGCCCACTCGTCACCGCCGCCAGCTGGGCCGGGCTGGTGCCGCTGCCGTTCGGCCGTTCGGGGTCCGCGCCACCGTCAAGCAGGGCGCGCACGGCGTCGGCGCACCTGGTGCGAACCGCGCGATGCAATGGGGTCACCCCGCTCTTGTCAGTGGCATTGGGGTCGGCACCCGCCGCCATGAGGCCGGCCAGGGTGGCCGCCTGCGCCGTCGGGTTCCAGGCGTGCGAACCCGGTGCGCCGTCCGCCGCGTAGTGAATCGGTTGAGCCCCTCGCCGATTCTTGGCGTCGACCGCGGCCCCGTGCCCGATGAGCACGTCGACGATCTCGGGCTCGTAGGCCGCGGCGGCGATGTGAAGCGCCGTGTCTCCCCCGTAGCAGTAGTGCAGGATGCCTTCCAAGTAGGGTTCAGGGTCTTGCCGGGAAGCGCGCAGTGTGGCCCGGGCTGCGACCAACTCCGGCGCCGCCGCGATCAGATCGGCCGCCGACCTTCTATCGTGCGCGTCGATCGCGTGCACCAGCGCCATGAGGCTCCGTTGGCGGCCCACCATGGCGGCCACGATAATGGCCGCACCGTCGCGGGTAACGGTCCAGCGTGCCCGTCAGGCGGGTGAGCTCGACGCTCCCCACTCCACCAGCGCGTCGGCCAGGGAGCGGAAGGCGCGCCCTCGATGCGAGATGGCGTGCTTCTCCTCCGGCTTCATCTCGGCGAACGTCCGGCCGCCCCCTCCCTCGGGAGCGAAGACGGGGTCGTAGCCGAACCCGGCCTCACCCTGGGCCTCGCGGGTGATGGTGCCCTCGACCGCCCCTTCCGCCCAGACCTCGGACCCGTCCGGAAAGGCGGCCAGCGCAACCGTGCGGAACCGGGCCGTGCGCCCACCGCCCTGTTCGGGCTGGGCCGCCAGCTCGGAGAGCAGCTTGGCCACGTTGTCGGCGTAGGTGACGTCCTCGCCGGCATAGCGGGCCGAGTAGACGCCGGGCGCACCACCGAGCGCGTCGACTTCCAACCCGGTGTCGTCGGCCACGGCGGCCAGCCCGGTGGCCTCGACCAGCGCTCGGGCCTTCAAGCGGGCGTTGTCGAGCAGGGTCTCCCCGTCCTCGACCACGTCGGGCACCTCAGCTGGGCGAGGCACCAATTCGACCTCGAGCGATCCCGAGAGGACGGCGGCGATCTCCGCCGCCTTGTCCGGATTGGCCGACGCCAGCACCAGTCGGAGCGGCGCCACCGGTGTCACCGGGCCGGCGGGGGCTCAGCCAGCACGGCCGCCTGGAGGGTCGAGAGCTCCTTGATCCCGCCTTCGGCCAAGCCGAGCAGGCTGTCCAGCTCGCCCCGGCTGAAGGCCATGCCCTCGGCCGTCCCCTGCACCTCCACGAACCGCCCGGCGCCGGTCATGACCACGTTCATGTCGACCTCGGCCCGGGAGTCCTCGGCGTAGGGCAGGTCGAGCATGGGGACACCGTCGATGATGCCGACCGAGATGGCGGCCACCGAATCGGTCAAGGGGTTCTGCCGCAGTGTCCCGGCCTGCTGCAGGCGGGTGAAGGCGTCGTGCAGGGCCACGTAGGCCCCGCAGATGGAGGCCGTGCGGGTGCCGCCGTCCGCCTGGAGCACATCGCAGTCGACGGTGATCTGCATTTCGCCCAGGGCCACCAGGTCGCACACCGCCCGCAACGAGCGGGCGATGAGGCGCTGAATCTCCTGCGTCCGCCCGGACTGCTTTCCCTTGGCCGCCTCACGCGAGGCCCGCTCGGGGGTGGAGCCCGGCAGCATGGAGTACTCGGCGGTGACCCACCCCTTGCCGCTGCCCCGCATCCACGGGGGCACCCGGTCCTCGACTGAGGCGGTGCACAGCACCTTGGTCTGCCCGAAGGAAGCCAGCACCGAGCCCGGGGCCATCACCGTGTAGTCCCGCAGGAAGCTCACGTGGCGCAGCTCGTCGAGGGCGCGCCCGTCGCCCCGGGCCGTGCGGGCCGCTTCCTGGTCCTTGGTCTCTGCCTCGTGTTCAGCCACTGCACTCCTCTCGTCGCCCACCTCGGCGCTCGCTACCACTCGAACACATCGCCCACGGTGGCCTGCTCGACCCGACGGCCGAACGCCACCTCAGCTTCACGGCGTACCGCGTCGGCCGACACCGTAGGCCACCGGTGCGTGATGATCAGTCGGCCGACGTCAGCGGCGCGGGCCATGGTCCCGGCCTGCCGCCCGCTCAAGTGCTGGAACGACCCTTCCGACTCCTGGGTATAGGTGGCCTCGCACAGGAAGCAGTCGATGACGGGGCCTAGCTCCTCGACCGACCAGCCCGGACCGGAGTCGGCCGAGTAGGCCAACGTCACCCCCTGGTGGACGAGACCGACGGCCAACGTGGGGGGACCATGGTCGGTGGCCACGAAGCGGGCCTCCAGGTCACCAATGGTGAGCACCATGGCCGGAGCCAGCTCGCGCCAGTCCAGCCAGGGGGCGGTGGCGAAATGCGACCACTGCCTCAATCCGGGCGGGGCGTACACCGTCAGCGGGCGGCCATCCTGGGGCCAGAAATGGGCCCGGCCGGGCCCGTAGCCGGCCCAGACGGCAAAGGACTCCACGTCGGTCCAGTGGTCCGGGTGCTCGTGGGTCAAGACCACGGCATCGACCCGTTCGGGGGCCAGCCAACGCTGCAGGTGCGAGAAGGTGCCGGGCCCGGCGTCGAGCATCACCGTGGTGCCGCCCGCCTGGACCAGGTACCCGCTCCCGGCGCCGTCCGGCCCGGGCCAGCTCCCATCACACCCGAGCACGGTGAGCGACCGCGGACCGCGTTCAGTTGCCGTGTTCGAAGGCTCCCGGATAGGAGTGCGGCGAGAACTCCAGGGCGGCACCGACGTCGACGTAGGTCTTGAGCTCAATCACGTTGCCGCTGGGGTCGGCGATCTTCGCCTTGGTCTGCTCAATGGGCGCACCCTCGTCGTCTGTCGTCACCGGCACCACCCACTGCAGTTCCCGGGTCCCCAGGCGGGCGATCACCGCATCGAACTCGTTGCGCCCCAGCGCCACCCCGAAGTGGCGCACCCCGCTGGCCGCCAGCGGTGCCACTTCATCGGGGCGGTCGTGCAACGTGATCTGCATCCCGTAGAACCAGACGTCCTGGTAGCCCGGCCGGGCCCGCGCCGCCTCGCAACCCAGGGTGTCGACGTAGAAGCGGCGCGCCTCGTCCAGATCGCGCACCGGGATGGAGAGGTGGAGGATCGGCTGCACCCCCTCACACTAGACAGTGGCCGTCAGCGCCGTCTGGTGTTCTGCAGCACGCAGCGGGCCATGGTCAGCGGTTGGTGGGCGGCCGTCGAGGCGATGGCGGCGGCTCGGCACAAGGTCAGCGAGGTATTGGTGACCGCCGGGCTGAGCCGCCCCGGCGGGATCTTCCAGACCCAGGCGAAGTGCTCGACCGAGGGGGCCACCCCGAGGGCGGCCGTCAGGTAGCCCGACGCGTACACCGGGTCCCGGCTCTCGCCGTCGACGACGACTTCGTCGACGTCCCAGCGCCGCACGGCCCGCCGCACCGCGGCGTACTGCCCGGGGGTGCCCTTCGGTTCGCCGTTTCCCAGCAATGACAGATCGGTCAGGATCCGCCGGGCCGAGCCGGGCGCTCCCTGACCGACCGGGCCGCCGCGGTCATTGGGCGTCTTGAGACCGCCACCGGCCAGGCGGAAGTGCATGTCGTCGACCGCTTGCCACAGCATCGGGGCGGTCGAGCCGGAGACGGCGAAGGGCACGGTCAGGAGCACCGTCTGGCTGGGCAACTGCAGGGCTTCGTGGGCGACCCAGACCGGGATGGCCGTCGGCCGGACGGTGAAAGGCATGTCGAAGGTGAAGAACACCGGCACCAGGGTGACCAGGCCAACCAGGAGTGTGACCACGCCCATCGCCAGCCTGGCCCGGGAGCGCCGCCACCCGGTGGTTCTCCTGATCCCGATGTAGGCCGCATCGAGCCCGATGGCCAACAGGAAAGCCACGAAGAGCGCGCCGAAGGGAGCGAACTGGTCGGGCAGGATCTCCTCGAGCACCGGCAGCTTGGACAGGTAGTGCCACGGGAGCCACAGGTGCCCCAACCCGGGTGGATGACCCAGGAGATAGGAACCGAGCGACAACCAGATGGTGATCGCCGTGGCGAAGACGAGCAGCCAGACGATCGGTCGGCGGCGGGCCAGGACGACCGAGGCCAGCGTGGCCAGGCCGATGCCCCACCCCACGTAGTTGGGCGGCGGCCCGATCCGCCCGTAGTAACCGCCGAAGCGGACGTAGGCGTTGCCCAACTGACCGTAGGCACCCGGGGACAGGTAGCCGGTCAGAAAGACCCCGGCGATGGGCGCGATGGCGAACAGCACACCACTGACCGACTGGGGACCGTACAGCCCGAACCAAGCCGGATAGGCCACCAGCACAGCGGAGACCCCGAGACCGATGGCCAGGGCCCGCCAGGCGTGGGGGGCCCGCGCCGCCACCCGGCGCCACCCGACCAGCACGACGGCGACCAGGCCCGCGCCGGCCAGGAGGACGCACATGACCAGCACCTCGGGCGAGATCAGGAATTGCACCACCACCAGGGCGGCCAGGACCAGACCGTCGTGGAGGGGCGACTTCTCCTGGCGGATGAGGATCTCATGCACCGAGGCGAAGAGCAGGGGCGGGACGAAGAGCACGGTGATGGAGGTGTGGGCGAAGATCAGCGATGTCACGATGGCGGACGAGTAGCCGTAGACCAGGGCGGCCGGGATGGCCCCCGGCTTCCAGGTGACGAAACGGCGCAGGGCCAGCCAGGCCCCCCACGCACTGAGGCCGGGCGCCAGGGTCAAGGCGGCGTTGCTGGCCACCACCGGTCCCCACAGCCAGGTGACCGGGCTGAACACCACCCCGACCAGGGTTCCGGAGGTGTTCGACAACAGGTTGGCCCCGAACGGTGCGTTGACCGCGCCGGAGAAGAAGACATTGGCGAAATGCGACAGGGCCCAGGCCGGCCAGGCCATGAACCAGACCTCCTGAGCCGGGTCGCCACAGGCGCAGGTCAGGGTGGAGGAGGGATGGCCGGCCCACACGTGCCACCACAAGATGACCGCCGGTAGGGAGAACAGGGCGATCCACAGGACGTGCCGGCACACCATCTGGACGACGCGCGCCAGCCTCCTCCCCCACTGCGGGCGCGCCGGGGCCCCTTCCAGGTTCAACACTGCGGGGAGCGTACCGCTGGCCTTCCGCGGCCCGGGGGCAAAGGCGGCGTTCCTAATATCGAAGTCGTGCCGCCACCCGTTGCTGCCGTCCCCGAGCGGCGCCAGTGCATCGTGGTGGGGGCCGGCCTCCTCGGCCTGTGCGCCGCCTGGTCCCTGGCCCGCCGGGGCCACGACGTGCTGGTGCTCGAGGCGGGCACCCCCGGCCACGCCCGCTCGGGTTCCAAGGGCAACGCCCGCATCTTCCGTCTCAGTTATGCCGATCCCCTGTATGTCGCTCTGGCCCGGGAGGCCATGGACCGCTGGCGCGACCTGGAAGCGCAGAGCGGTCGCGCCCTGCTCCATCAGACTGGCCTGGTCAGCTTCGGCCAGGGTCTGGCCGCGCTGGCGGAGGCCATGGCCGAAGCCGGCGCATCCTTCGAGCAGCTCACGCCCCGGGAGGGCGCGGCCCGCTTCCCTGACCTCCTGATGGAGGGCCCCTCACTCTTCGAGGAGAGCTCGGGCGTTCTGGTGGCCGATGCCTGCCTGGAGGCACTGTGCGACGACGGTTCGTTCGAAGTGCGCACGGCAACCGAGGTGCGGTCCATCGGGGACGAGCGGCGCGGGGCGGTGGTGCATCTGCGCGACGGGATGCGGCTGGCGGCCGACGTGGTGGTCGACTGTGCCGGTGCTGGTGCCCTCGCCCTGCTGGGCGGGCGGCGTCCCCGCATTGCCGCGTCGCCCTCGCTCCAACAAGTGGCCTACCTGCAGGCGTTGGACCCGGACCAGACGGTGCCCCTCTTCATCGAATGGGGGGCGCGCATGATCTACGGCCTCCCGGTCATCGGCCAGCCTCTCCTCAAACTGTCGCACCACTCCCCCGGTCCCGCTGCCAGCGATCCCGACGTGGCGCTGGACGACGACGCCGAGCTCCTGGGCGCCCTGGCCGACGCCGCCGGCCGGTTGCTCCCCACCTTCGCCCCCACACCGGTCGCCACCGAGCGCTGCCTCTACGACAACACCATCGATGCCGACTTCATCATCGACCGGCTCGGGCATGTCGTCGTCGGCTGCGGGACCAGCGGGCACGGCTTCAAGTTCGGGCCACTCCTGGGTGAGCTGATGGCCGACCTGGCGCTCGGAGTGGAGCCCTCCTTCGGC
>DASZMA010000140.1:0-15224 GCA_035552095.1 Acidimicrobiales bacterium
CGGCAGCCATTCGGGATGATGCCATGCGACTTCGCAACGCCATCGTCAAGCACCGTCGGACGGAGGCCCTGCGAGGGAGCGGCCGCCTGGTCCTCGAGATCTGCGGGGAAGGAACGGTCGAGCTCCGCGACGGCGTCTTCGTGGAAAGCGGGGTGCTGGTCCCGGAGTCGATGACGCCTGGTGCGAGCGGGTCTGTGGCTGGTGGTCGTGGCGACGAGGACCAGGACCGCGCCGTCGCCGCCCAGTGGCTCCACCTCAATGCCGCGCTGGTCCGGGTGGTCCACTCCGAGCATCCCCTGTATTGGCCGGCAGCGCGGATTCCCGAACTGGCCGACCTGGCCAAACTTCAGTACGCCCAGGTTGTGGAGGGGCGTCCCGGGTATTGAGGGCGCTCGGGTGAGGCTGGCTTAGGAAAGCTCCGGGTTGCCCAGGACGGTCCGGAGGGATGGCGGTGACGACCCATCGACATCGACGACGCCGTACTGGACGGCCGCTTCGGCGGCGATGAGCACTTGGCCGTTCTGCCTGGCCTTGTCCGGGTCGTCGGCAATGGCGGCCAGGATCCGACCCGGGAACTCCGGCGACTCGAAGGTGGACAGGTCGAACCCCTCGATGGAGTCGGCCCCCGAGGAAAGAACCCGTTCGGTGCGTACCGGACCGAGCCAGAGGCACAACGCCATCACGCCGGTGCCGGCCAGCTGGGCGGCCATGTGCCGAGCCATCTTGTCCGCCCCCGCTTTGGAGATGCCGTAGGGCACTGAGAACATGGGGTTGCGGGAGCCGAAACTCGAGATGTTGGCGATGATCCCCGAACCCTGCGGGACCATGACCCGAGCGGCGTACACACTGGCGACGAAGTGGGCCCGTAGGGCCACGTCGATGGAGACCTCCCAGTCGGACAGGGAGCGCTCCCAGAACGGGAGCTCGGGGACGATGTCGTAGGGACCGGCGAACAGGTTGTTCACCAACAGGTCGAGTCGGCCGTGCTCGGCCGCGACCCGCTCGAACAGAGACTGCACCTGGGCATCGTCGGCGTGGTCGCAGGCCATGGCCACACCGTGGCCACCCCGGGCGGTGACGGCCGCGGCGGTCTCCTCGATCGTCCCGCCGACCGGGTCGGTGGGGACCCCGCTGCTCCGCCCGCTGACGTAGACCACGTAGCCGGCACCGCCGAGGGCTACGGCGATCCCTTTGCCGACGCCCCGGCTGGCGCCGGTGACCAACGCAACCCGATCGGTCATGGTCGAGCCCCGTCCAGCTGGATGGGCTCGGACCACCGCTCCAGCCGCTGGACCTGATCATCGAGAAAGGCGAGGGCACCGTCTTCGTCGGTGTCGGGCAGGCCGAGCACCATCTCGGTGACCCCGATGGCGCCCAGCTCGTGGACGGTCTCGTCGGTGGGTTCCACGCCCATCAGGGCCACCTGAGGCTGGCCCTCTCGGCCCGCCTCAGCCCAGACCCGGCGGAGCGTAGCTAGCGACTCGGGCAGTCCCTCCTCGATGGGGGTGGTCAGCCAACCGTCGGCATGCTCGGCGATCCACCGGAAGGTCCGCTCCGTCCCGAACGCACCGACCAGGATGGGCACCCGGGGGGTCTGGATGGGCTTGGGCCACGCCCAGCTGGCTCCGAAGGAGACGAACTCGCCCTCGAAGCTGGCTTCCTCCTGGGTCCACAAGGCCTCCATGGCCGACAGCCACTCGGCCAGGACGGCGCGACGTCGTGTGACGTCCACACCGTGGTCGGCCATCTCGTCGAGGTTCCAGCCGAATCCGACTCCCAGGTTGACGCGCCCGCCCGACAAGAAGTCCACGGTGGCAATGGTCTTGGCCAGCGAGATGGGATCGTGCTCGACCGGGAGGGAGACGGCGGTACCCAGGCGGATCCGGGACGTGGTCTCGACGGCCGAAGCCAGCGAGACCCACGGGTCCAGCGTCCGCAGGTACCGGTCGTCGGGCAGCGACTCGTCCTCAGTCTCGGGATGGGGCGTGGACCTGGCCACTGGTATGTGGGTGTGCTCGGGCACGTACAGGGCATGGAAGCCCCGCTCCTCCGCGGCCCGGGCCGCGGAGGCCGGAGTCATGCCCCGATCGCTGGCGAACAGGGAGATGCTGAACCTCATGGGACTCCTTTCGATCCGAGATAGGTGCTGACCAGGACGTCGCCGATCTCATCGGGCTGGCCGACGTGCACCAGCCGCCCGCCGATCATCACCCCGGCCCGGTGGGCGACCTGCAGGGCCAAGCTGGCGAACTGCTCGACCACCACGATGGTCAACTGCCGGCGGGACCCGAGATCGGCCAGCACGCCGTAGAGCTGGGCCACGATGGTCGGGGCGAGGCCCATCGACAACTCGTCGAGGAACAGCACGTCCGGTTGGGTGGCCAGGGCGCGGCAGATGGCCAGCATCTGCTGCTCGCCGCCCGACAGCCGGCCAGCCAGCTGGCCCGATCGCTCCTTCAGCACCGGGAACTGCTCGTAGGACTGCTCCTCGACCGCGGCCAGGCGAACGTCTCTCCCCCGGAAGGTGAACATGCGCAGGTTCTCTCGCACGGTGAGGTTGGGGAAGATGGCGCGACCCTCGGGCAGGGTGCACACCTTGCGTCGAGCCAGTCGTTGGGCAATGGGCTTGGTGATCTCCACGCCGTCGACCACCACCCGGCCCGCCGCCGGCGCCTTGCACCCGCTCAGCACCTTCAACAGGGTGGACTTCCCGGCGCCGTTGGGACCGACCAGGGCGAACACCGATCCCCTGGGCACGGAGAAGGACACGTCGTGGACGACCTCGATCCGACCATACGAGGCCGACAGGTTCGTCACCGTGATGGCATCCTCCACCGCCTCATCGGCTCGGCCATCGGGGCCGGCTGAACCGTCCGAGACAGCGGGTGGCGCTGGGCCGTTCGAGCTGACCGATGGGGCCGTTACGCCCAGTTCGGCCGAACTATCGGAAACGGGGCTCGCCTCCGGAGGTGCCCCGGGCGAACCCAGATATGCCAGCTGGACGGCCGGGTGCTCCTGCACCGTGGACGGGTCGCCGGCGGCGATGATCCGCCCGAACTCGAGCACCGACACCTCGGCGCACACCGACATCACCAGGCTCATGTCGTGCTCGACCAGCAGCACCCCCAGCCCGTCGGAGGACAGCTGGCGCAGCACCGACGCCAGCTCGGAGGTCTCAGACTCGCTCAATCCCGAGGCCGGTTCGTCGAGCAGAAGCACCCTGGGGCTGGCAGCGAGGGCCCGGGCCAGTTCCAACAGGCGCGCCTGGCCGGTGGGCAGCAGGTCGGCCGGTTGATCGGCCACCTCCGACAACCCGACCCAGGCCAACAGGTCGCCGGCACTGCGGAGGGGCGCCTCGTGTTGCCCGCCGCGGTGGCGCTCCATCGCCACCTGCACGTTTTCGTGGGCCGACAGGCTGCCGAAGAGCTCGATGCGCTGAAACGTCCGGATGACGCCGAGCCGGGCCCTCTGATGGGGACGCAGCCGGGTGATGTCCCGCCCGTCCAGCCTGACCCGCCCCATCTTGGGCTTGACCAGGCCGGTGACGGCGTTGAACAACGTGGTCTTGCCCGCCCCGTTCGGTCCGATGAGCCCGGTGACCCGGCCGGCAGGAACGGTCAGGTCGACCTCGGTGAGGGCAGCCAGCCCACCGAAGTGGACGGTCAGCTCGGTGACCTGGAGATCAGCCAACGCCGATCGCATCCCCGTTGTGCCCGGCGTCAGACGCACGCATCCCCGCCGACCTGGCTCCGGGCGCAGCGGCGACCGAAGGGGTGGCGTTGGGTAGGAGGGAGGCCGGCCCGGAGCCGCTGCCTCGATGTCGGAGGCTGTCCCACCGCTCTCGGACATCCGCGTACACCTTGCCCATGGCGTTGGGGTTCCGTCCGATGGCCACGATGCCGAGGCCGAAGAGCAGGTAGTTGAAGTTGGAGAGCTGGGGCACGTGCGAACCGATCACCGGGAAGACAGCCAGACCGACGCCGGCCACCACGGCGGCCGAGATGAGGGTGTTCCCGGCCAGAGTGATGGCCACGAAGAGGACGGCCGATTCGAGGAACACGAACTGGCCGCCGTTGACGCTGGTGCCCAACCCGCCGAACAGGGCACCGGCCACGCCGGCCAGGCCGGCGGACAGGGCAAAGATCAAGAACTTGGTCAACGTGGCGCTCAACCCCATGGCCGAGAACGCCGGTGGCGAGTCGTTCAATGCCACCAGGCGTCGGCCGAATGCCGATCGGCGGAGCCAGCCCACCCCCACGATGGCCAGGGCCAGGACCACGGCCAAGAAATAGTCGAAGGAACGGGCCGAGGTCATGTGGTAGCCGAACAGGGAGGGACGGCCGACCGACAGGTTGCCGTCGGTGCCCATGATCGAGCTGGCGGTGAAGAAGGTGTTGTCCATCAACACGGCAAAGGCCACCGTGGCCAGAGCCAGGTACACGCCCCGCAGGCGCAACGCGGGCAGAGCCACCAACCCACCGGCCACACCGCAGACAGCGGCGGCGGCGGCCAAACCGATCAAGGAGTGGCCGCCCAATACCCGGTGCATCACTACGGCCCCAATACCGGCGAACGTCCACTGGCACAGCGAGACCTGACCGGCGTACCCGGCCAGCGGGACGAGCGAGAGGGCCAGGAGCGCCACCACCAATGCCTCGCCCAAGGTGGCCAGGTTGGGCCCCTGGAGCACCATGGCCACGATCACGGCCAGCACCAGGAGGGCCACGGCACCGCCGGTGGATTGCCGGGCGGTCGGGGTGCGCGGCGGCCGAGCCTTCACTACCCGGCCGATCTGCAACCGCTCCTCGGGCATGACCACCAAGACGATCAGCAGCACGGCCATCGGCAGGAGCTGGACCACCGTCGACACAGCAGAGGCGGGTACGTAGCCGATGGCCAACGAGCTGGCGATCCCCAACACCATGGCGCCGACGAAGGTGAGCGGAAGGTTGCGAAGGCGACCGACGATGGCGGCGGCATAGCCGTAGATGACCAGCTCGGTGAGCTGGGTTACGTTCATGGTCGTCGGGGCCAGCAGGATGCCGGCGGCGGCGGCGAGCACGATGCCCAGGATCCATGCGATCCCCGACACCCGGCCGGCCGACGCCCCCGACAGCTGGGCCAGTTGGGGATCGTCCACTACCGCCCGCATGGCGATGCCGGTACGGGTCCGGGTGAAGAGCACCCGCAAACCAACGGCCACCAACAGGGTCAACCCCACGGTCAGCAACTGCTCATAGGAGATGGCGATGCCGTTGATGGTGACCTGGTCGCCGGAGAAGAACTCCGGCATCGAGTAGGTCTGGGTCTGGGGCCAGATGCTCTGGGCCACCCCCACCAACAGCAACATGAGTCCGAGAGTGACCACCAGCGAGACGGCGGTGCTGGCCCGGTACAGCGATCGCATGACGAACCGCTCGAGGAGCAGGCCCGCCAGGGGGGCCACCACCAGGAGGCAGATGGCCAGGGACAACAAGGTGGGAAGGTGCCAGGCCTGCCACAGCTGCCAGAACAGGTAGGCCAGGAACATCCCGATGGCGCCCTGGGCGAAGTTGAAGATTCCTGTCGTGCTGTAGGTCACCACGAGGCCGGTGGCCGTGACGGCATACACCGACCCCGTGACGATGCCCGCGATCAGCAGGCTGAGGAACTCACTCACCGGCGCCTCAACGCTTGACGGCTTTGGGCGCTCCCGGGATCTGGTAGAGCCCGCCAGGCGAGCAGATGAAACCTGTCTTGGGCGACGGGGACACCCGCTTGTACTTGCCGTTGACCATCTGGGCCAGTAGCCAGCACTGGCTGGGGACACCGGCCACCACGTTCGCCGGCGGGAGCAGCCCGTTGGCCGAGAAGCTGGTCTCCTTGTTGAGGGCGGCGACCAGTGAGGTCCGGGTCGGTTGGGTGCCCGCCTGCTTGAGCGCGTCCACGAACATCTCCGCCGACGTCCAGCCGAACATGGAGTCGGTGGAGAAGGCGGTGTAGCTCGGGTCCACCTTGTGCACCCACTTGTCCATCAGCCTCACCGCCGGGATCCGGGCGGCGTCCTCCCCGCCGAATAGGGAGAACGAGAACGGGAAGTTGGCGCCGTTGGCCGAGGCCCCGGCCAGGCTGTACAGCGCCTGGAAGTAGTTGTTCTCCTGGACCTCGATGGGATGGAAGGACGCCTGCTGTGCCGCCTTCAGGAAGGCGGCCGTGACCGCCGCCTGTCCGCTGCCGAAGTCGAAGACCAGCTGGACCCCGGCCGCCTTCATCTTGACCGCGTCGGGCAGGAAGTTGGTCTCGGTCAGGCCGTAGCCCCGGGTGTAGTCGAACTTCCACCCCACGCTCTTGGCCGCCTGGATGAAGGTGCTGGCAATGTGGTTGGTCTGCTGGCCGTAGATCATCCCCACGTGCTTGACGGCAGACGGGTACTTCTTGGCGAAGTACTTCATCGGTCCCAGGGGGATCTGGTTGAGCGGTGCCGGCCACGCCGAGTACACGTTGGGGTCCTCAGCCAGGGACTGGGCGATGGGCACCGAGACGTCAGGAAGCTTGTTGGCGTCGATGGTGCTCTGCACGGCCGAGTCGAGCAGCGAGTACCCCCCGACCAGGGCGAAAACCTGGCAGGCCATCTGAGCCACGTCCGACTGGACCGTGGCCGCCGTGTAGGTGCTGTCCCGCGAATCAAGGATGATCTTGCGCCCGTTCACCCCGCCCAACGAATTGATGTAGGCGATGTAGGCCTCGGTCCCGGCCTTGGCCCCCTCGAACAACCCGGGGATCGGGGCCGTGAGGTCGACGATCTGGCCCACCGTGATCGAATTTGCCGTCACCCCTGGTGTGGCGCCGGGCGTCGAGGTGGCGGCGGCGGCGGGCGGGACCGCCAAACCAAGGCCCGTGGCCAGCGCCAGAGCGCCGACCGTCCCCATACGCCAGATTGGCCGCCTCTTCCGTCGTTTCGTCACGTGACGCCTCCCCCTCATCGAAGCGAACTCTTCGCTTATCTGCTCGAACGTTGCTCGGGTCCGATGCCGATGACATACCGCCACGGCCCCGCCTACTGCCTTACCTGTCTGTGCTTGCCCTACCTGTCAAGGCTTGGCCCGATCACATGCCGGCCACCTGTGGACCCGGTGCGATCACGGCCCCGGCGGGAACAGGGAACACCATCCCGCTCAGCGGAATGACGTGTGACTTCTGGATCTTCCACTCGCCGTTCTCCACCACGTAGCGATCGTCGTACTCCATCGCCGACTGGGCCACGACCTGATCGGCGCGCTGGATCTGGATGAACAGGAACGTCCAACGGCCCACGGCCGTGTCTTTGTCGACCAGGGTGATGGCCGGGTGCTTGCCATGGTGGATGTCGTTGTTGATCCAGTTGCCTTCCGGCGTCTTGGCCAGCGCCTGAGTGGCGAAGACCTCCACCAGTCCCTCCCTGTCGTTGAACGATCCGACCGGGCCATAATCGATGTCGGCGCCGTGTTCGACGAAGCAGTCACGAAAGGTTGCGACATCCTTGCTGTCGCATGCCCGCCAATAGCGGTACTTGAGCTGCTCGATCTCCCGAATCGTTTCCAGGCGCTCCAGGCGCTCCAGCACGTCGGCGAGGTCGATGGCTTCCGGCTTCAAGGACACCGTCGCTCTCCTTCGGCTTGGGTTGCGGTCCATGCGGGTCGCGCTATCGAACCGGTGGCAGCGTATGACGGCGAAGAGCAACTGAACAGAGGCACGTCCCGCTAGTCGGGACGCGCTCGGCTCGTCACTGCCTACTGGTCGGGGCGGGTGAAGAAGCTGAGGGCAACGCTCTCGAACTCGGCCTTGCGCTCCAACATCACCCAGTGCCCACAGTCGTAGAACACGTGCAACTCACAGCGAGGAACGATTCGCATCGGGACGATGGACATGTCGACCGGTGACACCCGATCGTCGCGTCCCCACATGAGCAGCGTGGGCGCCTGGATCTGCCCCAACGAGAGCCACGGGGGCGGCCCGTAGGCCCCGGACATGACGCCCGGCAGTGCCTGTGATCCGGCCCGCGAGTACATCTTCTTCATCCATTCGACTGCACCGGGGGCGGTGGCCTGCTTCCAACGCTCCTCGACCAATTCGTCGGTCAGGTAGGCCTGCTCGTACAGCATCGACTGGATCCACCGGACGAGATTCGGCCGAGTGGGATCCTCCACGAAGTCGACCAGGGCGCGGATGCCCTCGGAGGGCATCGTGCTGTACACGTTCACGCCCACTCCGCCGATGGTGGCAAGCCGGGTCACCCGCTCGGGATGGGCTGCGGCCACGTTGGCGCCAACGCCCCCGCCCATGGAATTGCCCAGGATGGCGGCGCGGTCAATGCCCAGCTCGTCCAGGAAGGAGACCACTGCCGCCGGTGCGTCGAGCAGCGGGTGCCCGTCGACGGGGGCCTCGCTCCCGCCGAACCCGGGCAGGTCCAGTATCAGGGTCCGGAACCGCTCGGCGAACAGGGGCAGGTTCCCGGCGAAATTGGCCCAGCCACTCACGCCGGGGCCGGACCCGTGCAGCAGGACCAGAGGCGGTCCCTCGCCCGCCTCGTGGTAATGCAGCTTCCCTTTCGGTGTGGCCACCGTCCGGTTGGTGCTCTCGTAGCTCAACTCGCTCACGGTTGCTCCCCCGTTCCTTTGCTTTCCGGCTTCAGCTCTGCCGTCATCGGCCCTCAGTGCCCGGGCTCGCCTGGAGTTCTCGCTGGCGCCCCAAGTCGGCGGCGATCTGGATGATCTGGTCCTCCTGCCCGCCGACCAGCGATTGCCGGCCACATTCCAAGAGGATCTCCGCGCCCGATACGCGGTAGCGATCGGCAGCCCGGTAGGCGTGCTTGAGAAAGCTGCTGTACACGCCGGCGTACCCCATGATCAGCGACATTCGGTCAAGTACGCAGTCGGCGCCCATCACAGGCAGGACAACGTCCTCGGCAGCATCGAAGATCTTGAGCACATCGATCCCAGTGGTGAGGCCGAGGTGGGTCAAGACGGCAGCCAATGCCTCGGTACTGGTATTTCCCGATCCCGCTCCGAAGCGACGCGTCGACGCGTCGACCTGCACCGCCCCGGCCCGGATGGCCAAAACGGTATTGGCCACGGACAAGGACAGGTTCTCGTGGGCGTGAAAGCCGACTTGGGCGTCCTGGCCCACTTCAGCCACCACGGCGGCGACGCGGTCGGACGCGTCCTCGAGGACCATGGCGCCGGCCGAGTCCACCACGTAGACGCACTGGCAGCCGGCATCAGCCATGATCCGGGCCTGGGCGGCCAGGACTTCAGGGGGCTGGGAGTGCGCCATCATGAGGAAACCCACCGTCTCCAGACCGAGCGACCGGGCCAGACCGAAATGCTGGACGGAGACGTCGGCCTCGGTGCAGTGGGTGGCGATCCGGATGATGGACAGACCGAGATCGGCGGCGGCCTGGATGTCGGCCTTGGTGCCCAGCCCGGGAAGGAGCAGGGCAGCGATCTTGGCCCGGGTGGCCGCCCGAACGGCCGCCGCCATGAGCAGCCGTTCGTCGGTGCGCGAAAAGCCGTAGTTGAACGAGCTGCCGCCCAAGCCATCACCGTGGCTGACTTCGATCACGGGCACACCGGCGTCGTCGAGGGCGGTGACAATGGCGGTGACGTCGTCCTCGGTGAACTGGTGATGGACGGCGTGCGAGCCGTCTCGAAGCGCAGTGTCTGTCACCCGGACATCGAGGTCGTCAGCGTAGGGCATCGGGAACGTTCCCCCTCGTCTCGGTGAACGGCTCTCCTTGCATGTGCCTGGCGATCTCGTCGCCGACCTTGGCCGCGGCCGCAGTCATGATGTCGAGATTCCCGGCATAAGGAGGGAGGAAGTCACCCGCCCCCTCTACCTCGATGAAGACGGCTATCCGCTGCATACCGTCAGGCATATGGTCGAGCTGCGGGTCGGACCGCAGGCGATAGCCGGGCACGTACGTCGCCACCTCGGCAACCATCCGGCGCACCGAGGCGTCGACCGCATCGACGTCGACGTCCTCCGGCAGTGAGCAGAAGATGGTGTCGCGCATGAACATGGGCGGGTGAGCGGGATTGAGGATGATGATGGCCTTCCCCTTCGATGCCCCGCCCAGGACCTCGACGCCCGCGGCCGTGGTCGACGTGAATTCGTCGATGTTCTGACGGGTTCCGGGGCCGGCCGACACCGACGCCACGGTGGCGACGATCTCGGCGTAGTCAACGGGCGCGGCCCGGGTGACGGCATGAACGATGGGAATGGTCGCCTGCCCTCCACACGTCACCATGTTGACGTTGTCGGCGTCGACGTGCTCGGCCAGGTTGACCGGAGGGACCACGAAGGGACCGAGGGCGGCCGGTGTCAGATCTATGGTGCGGATGCCTGCCGCCTGGTAGCGGGGAGCGTTGCGGGCATGGACCGAAGCCGAGGTGGCCTCGAATACCAGGTCGGGCCGCTCGCTTCTCTCGAGCAGCCAGTCCACGCCATCGGCGGACACCTCCATGCCCAGTCGTCGGGCTTCGGCCAACCCCTTGCTCTCGGGATCGATGCCCACCACGTAGCGAGGTTCCACGTGGCTGGAGCGCTGCAGCTTGTAGAGGAGATCGGTCCCGATATTGCCCGTACCGACGATGGCTGCGGTCAGGCGGGTCACCGGTTCTGTCCCGACATGGTCAACGTCCTTACCCCTCTACCGGAACCGGGCCGAGACGCCGCCCAGGGTTTCGAATTCGGCGTACACCGTGTCGCCGGCAGCGACATCGTGGGCCCGGGTGCATGACCCGGGAAGCACGACGTGACCAGCCTGAAGGGTGACGCCGAATTCGTGGACCTTGTTGGCCAGCCAGGCCACGGCGATCAACGGGTTGCCGAGCACGGCGTTGGTATTCCCCGAATCGGCGAGCTGACCGTTGATGCTCAGCGTGGCCTCTATATCGCCGAGATCGACTTCGTCAATGGGAATGCGAGCCGCTCCCAGGACCAGGCGGCCCGATGAGGCATTGTCGGCAATGGTGTCGCACAGGGTCAGTGTCCAATCGGCGATCCGCGAGTCGATGATCTCCAGGGAGGGAGCCACGAACTGGGTGCATCGCACGACGTCATCGGTGGTACACCCCGGTGCAGGGAGGTTCGCCCCGAGCACGAAGGCCGGCTCCACCTCTACGCGGGGCTGGAGCAGGGCAGCCGTGTCGACGTCTCCACTGGATCCGATGAACATGTCCGACAGCAGGTGCCCGTAGTCGGGCTCGTCCACTCCCATCATCTCCTGCATCGCTTTGGATGAGAGTCCTACCTTGTGGCCGCCCACCGTCGAACCTGCGTCCAACCGAGCGCGGATGTTGATCAGCTGCACCAGGTAGGCATCGTGCACCGACATCCGGGGGTACAACACCGTGATGGGCTTGATGGCCACCCGCTGGGCCTCAGCGTGGCGCAGGGCGGCGGCAATCTCGTCGTGCTCCTGCTGGGTCAGGCACGGTGTGCCCTCATCTTGGCTCTGGACGCGCACGGGACCAGTCATCCCGGACCGCGATGGCCCCAGAAGCTCACCTTGGTGATCTCGTAGGTGGAAGGCATCTCCGGCCCTTCGATGTGGACGCCCCCGAACCCGAATTCGACCTGTACACCGTCGGGCGACACGCAGTAGAAGGAGATCATGTGATCGTTGGTGTGCTTGCCCAGGGTCATGGCGATGGGGACACCGGCGTCGAGGCAGCGATCATAAGCCCGTCCCACATCATCGATGGATGCCGCTTCCACCATGAAGTGGGCCATCGTCTGCGGCCACTCCATCCCGATCAAGCCCAGTGTGTGGTGACGAGGGTTGCAACCCAAGAACCACATGGCGATGGGCGGAACTTCGGGCGACATGTGCAGACGCATGGTGTTGCGGCAGTGCATGCCGAGCACGTCCCGATAAACGATCAGCGCGTCGACCACCGCCGTCGAGCCGACCACGACGTGCCCCATGCCCATGTCACCGGTCACGAAGCCGCTGACCAGCGGGGTGACGACCGGCTCGTGATTGAGGATCGGCCCATAGAAGAGCTCGATATTGATCCCACTGGGATCGGTCCAGTGGGCCAGGCCGGAGACGAGCCGTCGGTCGGCTTCAGCCGGCTCGGCCGGGACGACCTTGGCTCCCCAGGACTCGAGGTCGCGGCACACGCTGGCCAGCTCGTGGTCGTCCCCCACCTCGAAGCCGATGGCATCGATCCCGGCGGTATCACCCTCGACGACGGCCAACCGGTACGGGCGCTCGTCAATACGGAAGTACCGCGTATCGGCATCAGGACCGCGCGACGGCATCAGGCCCAGTATGTTCGTGGCGAACGCCGACCATTCGTCGAGCTTGGTCGTACGCCAGCGGATGTACCCCAGTGAACGTATTGGCATGTAGCTCCCCTGCTGCTCGTCAGTTCGCGGCGCGTTGCACGATCACCAGGGCTCCAGAGAGTCAAAGCCCATGGCGACGCTGGCATAGCTGTGGTCCGACTTCTCGGTGGTGTTGATGACGTGGTGCAGACCGGCATGGGCATCCCGCCAGAATTTCTGCAAGGGCGTGTGCTTGCGCAAAGCGCCCCCGCCGGCCAAGTCGAACAGATCGTCGACTGCCCGAGTGGCCCGCCAGCTGCCCGCCACTTGATCACGGCGCGTCCGAGCTCGGAGGAGCGCGGTCGGCGCCTCGCCGGCCTGCGCGCACTCCCAGTGGTCACCGATGTTCCGAAGCAGCTGGGCTCGGCAGGCATCAATCTCCCCGGTGGCGTGCCCAATGGCGCTCATGGTCACCGGTGCACCGGCAACCGGCCCACCGGCACCCATGCTGATACGAGACCGCTGGAAGTCGAGGGCGGCGCCGGCTGCCCCCTCGGCGATGCCGATAATGGCGGAAGTTATGGCGTTGGGAAAGATGGATCCCCACGACATCCGGTGGGTGGGCGGCAGGCTGTCGTGACCCGGGGTCGTGCCCTCGACGATGTCGATGGCCCGTACCGTTCGGTATGCCGGGATGAAGGCGTCCTCGACCACGATGTCCTTGCTGCCCGTCCCCGACAGCCCGATCACGTCCCACGTCCCGTCGATGATCGAGTAATCGGAACGAGGCAGGATGAAATGGAGATACCGGTTGGGATCGGCGATGGCCTGGGCCATGTCGATGGTCCCGGGAGCATCGGCGGCATCAGCGGTCAGGCCGCCGAGGATGATCCAGTCCGACACGTCACAGCCCGACGAGAAGCTCCAGCGCCCGCTGAACCGGTACCCGCCGTCGACGGGGGTGGCCAGGCCGCCGGGCATATAGGTCGAGCACATCCAGGTATCGGGATCCTCACCCCATATCTCCTGTTGCACCTGCTCGTTCATGGTGCCCAACTGCCAGGGATGCACGCCGATGATCCCCGCCACCCAGCCGCTGGCGCTGCAGTGCTTGGCCACGGCCATGACGGCCTCGAAGAAGACCCTCGGGTCCGCTTCATAGCCGCCGAAGCGCTTCGGCTGCAGGAGGCGGACGACCCCGGCCTCCTTCAGGCGCTTGGCTGTCTCATCGGGCAAGCGGCCCAGCTGCTCCGCATCCTCGGCCTGGGCACTGAGAAATGGGCCCATCTCCTCGATCCGTTCGAGCACCTCATGTTTCACTGTGGCGCACCCCTCTCTTGGTCCCGGCTGATGGTCAATGACCTGAGCGGAGGCTAAGCCCGCCGGTCCTTCATTTGAAGACCCGCTTCCCATCCAGCGGAACGGGGCAGGGCGGCCCTATCGTTCAGTTCGATCGCGCTGCGGGGAGAAAGAGGTCGCGCCAGATGCTCGTCGCAGTCTGTCGGACAGCCACTTCCATCTCCCGGAATCGGAATTCACGGCTGAACCCGGTGACCGACACGGCTCCAATGGCCCGCCCCGAGCCGCGGATCGGGGCGGCCACGCAGGCAATGCCCGGACATGACTCCTCATGGTCGTAGGCCACGCCGGACTTGCGAATCAGTTCGAGGTCGAGTCGGAATTCGTGGGGCGAGGCCAACGTGTTCGACGTTCGTCGGTCGAGGCCGGCGGCGATAGCCCGCTCGATGCCCTCGTCGCCCTCGTAGGCCAGCATCGCCTTGCCCAGGCCCGTGCAGTAAGCAGGCATGCGGCCGCCTGTGCGGCTCGGGATGTCCACTTCCTTGGCCGGAATCTTGTCGAGGTAGACCACCTCGTTGCGGTCGAGCACGGCGAGATGGATAGCCCACATCGTGGTGGTGGCCAGCTTCCGAAGGTAGGGGAGGGCGCTGTCCCTCATGCGATTGCACCGCTCAGCCAGCTCACCGACCTCGAACAGGCGAATACCCACCCGATAACCGCCAGTGACGCGCTCGAGCCATCCCAAGACCAGGAGCTGTTCGGCCAGACGATGCACGGTCGACTTCGGCAGTCGTGACCGAGCGCTCAATTCGCTGAGGCTCAGGACCGGAGGGGCGACCTTGAAAGCGTCGAGGATGGCCGCGGCCCGCGCCAGCACCGACTTGTCCTGGACGTCGACCACGACATTGTCGCTCGTAGCAATGCCGGAGCCCCGAGCGGTCGTCCTCGGGGTCAGTACTGTGGAGGCGTCAACCAATCCGGTCCCGCCGCCATTGTGCTCTGCCCCCGGAAGTGTCATTTCAACAGGACGTATTGTCATGTGTCCCTACCCCCTAGCCTTCCCCTCCAAATCGTTCTACCGTGAATCCAGGTCGCGCTCAACCCTCCAACCAGGGAAACACGCCGTCGTTCCACCCAACGGAACGTCGATCCGCCGTAAATCACATGCATGCTGGCAACATCCGGCCATGCCTTGCGCCAACCTGCCGGCTGGGCGGGGCCTACGATCCACTGACCATCGTCTGACTGGTGCCGGCGACCAGCTGGTCGCCATCGGGCGGGCCGCCCCAACAACCCGAGAGGTGTGCACCGTGACATTCCGTGTTGCCCTGCCCGGCAACAACTACATCCCGCCGGCGACGACCAGGTGCCCCAGGCGGCCGATTGCCTCACTGCTCCCGACTTCCACGAAGTGGGCTCGACCATCGACGGCCTGCGCTCTGGCGCGCTGAGTCCGAATAGTGACTAGAATACAGGTCATGACTGAGACGCTTCCGCTCGCCCACATCAAGGCTCACCTCTCCGAGGTCGTCGATCGAGTCGAACACCAGCACGACCGCGTCATCCTGACGCGCAATGGCCGGCCCGCGGCCATCTTGGTTAGCCCCGACGATCTGGAGGCGCTGGAGGACACG
>DASZMA010000141.1:0-9839 GCA_035552095.1 Acidimicrobiales bacterium
GCCGGCGCGCCCGAGCCCGGGCCCGAGCCCAGGGCGAAGGAGACCGTCAAAGCCAGCATGGCCACCACCGTTGTGAACAGCCCGATCCGCCTCAGCCAGCGCATGCGCTCAACCTCCCCCCACTACAGAGTTGGCAATGTACGAGGGGTCGGCGTCCGGGGCCTGTCCTCCCGGGAGCCCAGTCGTTAGCCTGATGGGCACCGCCACGAAGCACGGGGTGCGCGATGGAGATGGACCTCAACCAGTTGTTGGCCGACGTGGAGTCGACGGGTGGGAGCCAGGATGGCTGCCGGTGGCCGTCGGATCTGCCCCAACTCGCGCCCCACTGAAGCCGGCGCTCATGGTCGCCATCATCACCCCGGCGGATCGCGAAGGCTTCAAGCAGTGCCGCCGGGCCTGGGACCTGCAGGCGCGAGACCGGCGCAACCTCGAGCCGATGGTGGCGGTCGACCCCCTCAACGTGGACCGGGCCCTGCGCGACGCGTTGGCCGTCTACTACTTCCCCGGCATGTGGGACTGGACCCGCGCCGTCGTCATCCCGCTGGTGGCCCGAGCGCTGGACGCGTCGGTGGCCCGGGAGCGGGATCGCCTGGGGCCCGAGGTGCCGCGTGGTTTCGACGTACGGGCCGGGGCGGCCCGCCAGTTGCTCGACGCCTACGTGGACTGGGCCCCGGGCGCTGAACAGCTGGCTCCGGTGCTGGTCGAGGTGGACTACGAAGCCGACCTGCCCGATCCGGCCCGCCCCGACTCCGCCCTGTTCACCTCCGGCGGCGAGCCCATCCGCTACCGGGGCCGCCTGGATCTGCTGGCGGTGGACGAGCACGACGCCTACTGGATTGTGTGCCATCGGGTGGTCAAGGACTGGACCCCGTTGGGTGCGCTGGTGCGCGACGAGGAAGCAGTGACGGCCTGCTGGGCCTGGGAGCAGTACTACATCGGCATGGAGATCGCCGGGACCATCCACAACGAGATGCGCCTGCCGACCGGGGTACGTGACGGGGGCGACCCGTCGCTCGCCGCCGGCGGCGGGTCCGGAGGGCCCGGCAGGTCAGCTCAGGAGCGCGGTGGCGTGCGGCAGCATGAGGGCAGCGGCGGCGGGCGGTCGATCCCCCAGCATCGCCGGCTCTACGCCCACGCCACCGAGCCCGACGCGCCCGAGCGGGTGCGCCACGACACCGGCCCCTGGTTCCGTCGCACGTGGATCCGCCGCTCCCGGGCCGAGATCAGCCAGGCCGCCCGTCAACTGGCGGTTGAGGCGGGCGCGCTCTTCGACCCCGACGTCGCCATCTACCCGTCGCCCTCAGCGGCCGCCTGCGGCCGCTGCCCGTTCGCCGCGCCCTGCCTGGCGCGCTACGAGGGCCGGGAGGACGAGGCCGAGGCCATCCTCGTCTCGAGCTACCGGTCCCGTCCCGAAGATGGCCCGGTCCCAGGCCGCCTGGGCGGCGTGACGTGGAGCACCGGCCGCGGCGCCGCCCCGCCGACGTTCACCAACGGGTGAACCGACCAGCCCCCCGGGTCACCAGGCGTCGCCGGTTTTCAAGTGCCGTCGGCCAGCTCCTTGGCCACCTCGAGCGCCGACTCGCCGGCCGCGGCCACCACCTGGCCCAGCACATCGTCGTTGTGGGAGAACCCGGGGAACATGACTTCATAGGAGCCGGGGGCCAGCGCCACCCCCCGCCGCAGCATGGCGTGGAAGAAGCGGGGGTAGACCCCGTTGCCGGCCCAGACCCGGGCGGTCATGTAGTCCATCGGGGTGGGCGGAGGCGCTCCCCCCGGGCCGTCGCCCGCCGGGGCCAGGAAGAGACCGATCAGGGGCCCGACGACCGGCACGGTGGCCTCCAGGCCGCCGGCGGAGATAGCCGAGGCCAGTTGGCGGGCGAAGTGACCGGCCCGGGTCCCGAGCTCGGCGTAATCGTCGTCGGAGACGTGGGTCAGGACGGCCAGGCCCGCCGCGGTGGCCAACGGGTTCCCCGACAGGGTGCCGGCCTGGTACACCGGGCCGTCCGGCGCCAGCTGGGCCAGCAGGTCACGAGGCCCGGCCAGCGCGCCCACCGGTAGTCCGCCACCGATGACCTTGCCGAAGCACCACAGATCAGGCGTCACGCCGGACCAGGCGGTCGCCCCCCCGGCCCCCAACCGGAAGCCGGTGATGACTTCATCGAAGATCAACAGGGCGCCGGCGGCGTCACAGGCGGCGCGCAGCCCAGCCAGGAAACCGGGGGCCGGTGGCACCAGGTTCATGTTGGCCGCCACCGGTTCGACGATCACGCACGCCACGTCGGCACTGAGCTCGGGCACCACGTTGTAGGGCACCACCGCCGTGGCGGCCACGGCCCCGAGCGACACCCCCACCGACCCCGGTAGGCCCAGCATGGCCACGCCGCTGCCCCCACCGGCCAGCAGCCCGTCGGAGTGACCGTGGTAACAGCCATCGAACTTCACCACCCGGTCCCGGCCGGTGGCCCCCCGGGCCAGGCGGACGGCGCTCATGGCGGCCTCGGTGCCCGAGGAGACCAGGCGTACCTGTTCGCAGCCCGGCACCCGGGCGCAGATGGCCTCGGCCAGCAGGACCTCACCGGGGGTGGGGGCGCCGAAGGTGCTGCCCAGGGCGGCCGCCCGGGTGATCGCTTCGGTGACCACCGGATGGGCGTGACCGAGGAGCACGGCGCCGTAGGACTGCACCAGGTCGATATAACGGGTGCCTTCCACGTCGAAGACGAACGGGCCCACGCCGCGCGCGACGGTGTACGGCGTGCCGCCGACCGAGGCAAAGGAGCGCACCGGGGAGTCGACGCCGCCGGGGATGACGCGCCGGGCCCGGGCGAACCACTCGGCGTTGGCAGAGTGGGACGGGTCAGCCACCGAGGCCTTCGGCCACCTCGGCGGCGAAGTAGGTGAGGATGAAGTCGGCGCCGGCCCGCTTGAGGGCGGTCAACTGCTCGAGCGCCACGGCCGGGCCGTCGATCCAACCGGCGGCGTCGGCCGCCTTGACCATGGCGTACTCACCGCTCACGTGGTACGCCGCCAGGGGGACCCGCACCCGTCGGCGGGCGCGGGCCAGGAGGTCGAGCGACGTCATGGCCGGCTTGACCATGACCATGTCGGCGCCCTCGGCCACATCCTGGGCAATCTCGAGCAGTGCCTCGCGTCCGTTCTGCGGGTCCTGCTGGTAGGCCCGGCGGTCACCACCGCCGGCGATGGTCACGTCCACCGCGTGGCGGAACGGCCCGTAGAGGGCGGAGGCGTACTTGGCCGCGTAGGCCAGGATGGCCACCTGGTCCTGGCCCGCGCCGTCGAGGGCGGCCCGGATGGCGGCGACCTGACCGTCCATCATCCCGCTGGGGGCGACCACGTCTGCGCCCGCTTCGGCCTGGGCCAGGGCGATGCGCTGGTAGAGCTCGAGCGTGGGGTCGTTGAGGACCTCGCCGGCCGGTCCGAGGACGCCGCAGTGGCCGTGGTCGGTGTACTCGTCCAGGCAGAGGTCGGCCATCAGGATCAGGTCGTCGCCCACCGCCTGGCGGAGGGAGCGCAGGGCCTGCTGCACAATGCCCTCAGGGTCCCAGGCCTGCGTCCCGGTGGCGTCCTTGTGGGTCGGCACGCCGAAGAGGATGATCCCGGGCACGCCGAGCGAGACGAGCCGCTTGGCCTCGACCAGGAGCGAGTCGACGGTGTGCTGGGACTGACCGGGCATGGACGCGATCGGAGCCGGCCCGTCGATGCCCTGACGCACGAAGAGGGGGGCGATGAGGTCGTCGACCCCGAGGTGGGTCTCGGCCACCAGGCGGCGCAGGGCGGGGGTGCGGCGCAGGCGGCGCAGGCGGCGCACCGGGAAGGCCGGTCCGCTGGCGGGTACTGACCCTGGTGGGGCGGCCGGAACCATGACCGCCAAGCCTACGGGCCGCCGGGGCCGGGCCCCGCCAGGTGGGCGATGAGCGACTGCACCAGGCCCGCCGTCGATGCCCCGTCGGCTTCCTGCACGTTGGCTAGGCCCGAGGAGCGGGCGCTCTGGGCGGTGGTCGGCCCGATGCAGACAACCAGCGGTGGCACCGTCGGCGACCCGCCATCGGGCGTCCGGAGGGCGGCGAAGGCCTGAACGGCGGAGGTGGCGGTGAAGGTCACCGCATCCGCACCGGCCATCCGCTCAAGCACCTCGGGCTCGGGTGGTGGCAGCGCCACGGTCCGGTAGGCCTCGACGCGCACGACCTCCCACCCCTTCTCAGCCAGCCCCTCGGGGACGGTGGTCGCCGCCCGATCAGCCGACGGGAACAGGACGAGGTTGTCAATGGACCCGGGCTCGGCGCGTGGAAACTCAGCCACCAGTCCGGACCCGGAGTGCTCGGCCGGGGTGAGATCGGGCTGCACCCCGGACTGGCGCAACGCCTCGGCCGTGGCCGGTCCCACCGCCGCCACCAGCGTCGTGGCCAACACCCGCACGTCGGGCAGTGCGCCCATGAAACGCTGCACCGCGTTGACCGACGTCAGGACGACCCAGCGGTAGCGCCCCAATTCGTTGGTGGCGGCCCGGAAGGCGGCGCCGCCGTCCTCGGGGCCGACCTGCTCGGTCAAGGGCAGGGCGATGGTCTCGGCCCCGGCCCGATGCAGGGCAGTGAGGAGGCCATGGGCCCGAGCGCCGGGCCGGGTCACCACCACGGTGCGACCCGACAGCGGGCCGGTGCGGGCCGGGGCCATCTGGTCGGCCCCGAGCGCGGCCACCGGCCCCACCACGATGACCGATGGTGACCCCAGCTCGACCTGGGCCAGCTGGTCCAACGTCGTGCGCACCACCCGCTGGGACGGCGTGGTGCCCTGCTCAATGACCGCGGTGGGCGTGTCCCCCCGTTTGCCGCCGCGCTGAAGCGCCCCGGCGATCTCGGACCGCGACTGCATGCCCATGAGGATCACCAGGGTGCCTTCCAACTGGGCCAGCGCTTCCCAGTCCACCCCGCCCGCCGCCGTGGGATCGCCCACCCGGCCGGTGACGACGGTGACCGACGACGCCAGGCCGCGCTGGGTCACCGGGATGCCCGCCGCGGCGGGCACCCCGAAGGCAGAGGTGACGCCGGGCACCACTTCCCAGTGCACCCCGGCCCCGGTCAGGACCTCAGCCTCCTCGCCCCCCCGGCCGAAGAGAAAGGGATCGCCCCCCTTCAAGCGCACCACGACCTGATGCCGCTGACCGTGCTCGACCAGCAGCCGGTTGATCTCGTCCTGGCGGGCGGCGCCGCCGGGGACGGTGTCCGGCCGCTTGCCCACGTCGATCAACTCGGCCGACTCGGGCGCCAGGGCCAGGACCGAGTGGTGCACCAGGCGGTCGAAGATGACGACGTCGGCTTGGGACAGCAGCTCCGCCCCCCGGCGGGTGAGCAGTCCCGGGTCGCCGGGCCCGGCCCCGACCAGGTAGACGGTCACGGCGCGCCCGGCGCCGGGTCGTCGCCCAGCGCCAGGTGGCCGAAGCCCTCAATACCCGAACCTCCGCCGTCGACCAGCAGGGCGCGGGCCACCTCGGCCCCGACCAGCTCGGGGTCATCGCCCCGGCGCGACATCCTGATCACCGTGCGCCCGTCGCCACTGGCCGCCAACCCGTGCACCGACAGCGACCCGGTCGCCGACACCGTCTCGGCCCAGGCGCCCACCGGCACGGTGCAGCTCCCGCCCAGCCCGGCCAGGACAGCCCGCTCGGCGCGCACGCACCGGTGCGACGAGGCGTCATCAACGGCGGCGAGGAGGCGCCGGGTCCCGTCGTCGTCCCGGCGGCACTGCAGCGCGATGGCACCCTGCCCGGCCTGGGGCAGGACGTCCAGGGGATCGAGGATGTCGGTCAGGCGGGCCGTCCAGCCCAGGCGCTCCATGGCGGCCACGGCCACCACGACCGCAGCGACCGAGCCGTCCTCACCCCGGGCCACCCGGCGCTCCATGTTGCCCCGGACCTCGGTGAAGCTCAGATCGGGGCGCAGGTAGGCCAACTGGGCCCGGCGCCGCGCGGAGCCGGTGGCGATCAGGCCGCCGGGGGGCAGCGCGGCCAAGGTGCAGCCGACCAGGCCGTCGCGGGGATCAGCCCGCGGCGGGACGGCGGCCAGCACCAGGTGGTCCAGCATGGTCGACGTCATGTCCTTGGCCGAGTGCACGGCGGCCTCGGCCCGGCCCTCGGCTACCGCCGCCTCCACCTCGGTGACGAAGACACCCTGCCCGCCGATCTGGTCCAGCGGGGCGGAGAGGTCGTCGCCCCTGGTCCGCACCACGACCACCTCCACCTCCAGGGTCGGGTGCGCCGTCCGCAGGGCGGCAGCCACCAGGTCGGTCTGGCGCAAGGCCAGCGGTGAACCCCGGGTGGCCAGACGGAAGGTGGCCATCAACGGAGGTTAAAGGTCGAAGAGAAGGCGGAGCGCCTCGACCAGTCGTTCGCCGCGCGGCGTGCCCGCCGTCTCCTTGAGCAACATGGTGGGTTCGTGCAGCAGCTTGGCCAGCGCCGCCCGCGTGGCGATGTCCACCTGCTCCCATTCGGCCTCGGTCAGGTCGGCCAGCTGGGCCCGGTGGCGCTCCAGCTCGGTCTCGCGCAGTGACTCGAGCCGGGCCCGCAAGGCGCCGATGATCGGCGCCGCCCCGCGCTGCCGGCTGGCGGTGCGGTAGCGCTCCACTTCTTCAGCGACGATGGCACGGGCCGCCACCGACTCCTCCCGGCGGTCACCCAGGGCGTGGGCGACCGAGGCACCGAGCGTGTCCATATCGAGCAGGGTGACGGCGGGCAGCGATCCCACCACCGGATCGACGTTGCGGGGAACCCCGAGGTCGATCACCAGCATGGGGCCCGGCACACCGGAGAAGTGGGCCGCGCTCAGCACGTGGGACTCGGCCGAGGTGGCCGTCAGCACCACGTCGGCCCGGGCCAGCTCGGCGTGCACCCCTTCGAGCGGCGCTGCCCGCAGCTTGGTGGTGCCGCCGGCGTCACGGACCAGGTCCTCGGCCCGGGCCAGCGAGCGGTTGACCACCACGATGCTCAACGGCGCCTGTTCGGCCGGGATGTCGCACAGGGCCCGGCAGACGCCGACGCCCATTTCACCGGCGCCGACGACGACGACCCGCTTGTCGCGCAGACCGCCGCCATCCTCGCCCCGGGCCACCGTCACCGCGGCGTAGGCGAACGAGGTGGTGCCCCGGGCGATGCCGGTCTCGGTCCGCACCCGCTTGCCGGTCTGCAGGGCGTGTTGGAACAGCGCCGAGAGGACCGGGCCGCTCACCCCTTCCTCCTGGGCGTGTTCAAAGGCCCGCCGGACCTGACCGACCACCTCGCTCTCACCAATGACGGTCGACTCCAGGCCGGAGGTGACCGAGAAGAGGTGCGTTGTCACGTCGTCGTCGAAACGGACGGTGGCCCGGGCCGCCAGCTCGTCGGTCGAGACCCCCGAGTGCTCAGCCAGGATGTCGTAGACCTCGGCCACGGCGTCGTGGAACCGGTCCACCACGGCGTAGACCTCGGTGCGCAGGCAGGTCGAGAGCACGACCGTCTCCTGCAGGTTGCGCCGGTGGCGCAGGGCGCCCAGGACCTTGTGCAGGTCGGCATCGCCCACCGCCACCGCTTCGAGCAGTGAGAGCGGGGCCTGCTTGTGCTGGAGCCCTACGACGACGACGGACACTCGGATCCCTTCTGGGTCGGGCATCAAGCATGCCGGTCCCGGAGCGTTCCCTGCCAGTCTCCCAGGTCCCGGGCCCACGGTAGCGGGCGACCCGGTCGTCAGGCCGGGTCGTCGGGCCATTCAGGCCGGGTCAGTCAGGCCGGGTCAGTCAGGCCAGGTCAGAGGGGGCGGACAGACCCACCGAGCGGATGAGCGGGACCTCACCGCTGTCGGCGGCCGCTTCGCGCTCGGGCCCTTCGTTGCGGGCGCGGTAGAAGCCGAGGACCTGCAGCTCAATGGAGAGATCGACATAGCGCAGGTGCACCTGGGGCGGCACGGCCAGGACCCGGGGGGCAAAATTCAAGAGCGAGGTGACCCCGACCTGGACCAGCATGTCGGCCACCTGCTGGGCCGCCCAGCCGGGCGTCGTGATCACGCCGATGGCCGGTCGGTCGAGCGGGCGCAACGAGGCGATCTCGTCCATGTGGCGCACCGTGATGCCCCTGATGTCCTCGCCCACCACCGCCGGGTCGACGTCGAAGAGCGCGGTGACCTCGAAGCCACGGGAGGCGAAACCCTGCGAGTTGGTCAGGGCACGTCCCAGGTTCCCGATGCCCACCACAGCCACCGACCAGTTCTCATCGACGCCCAGGGCCCGATCGATCTGGGCGATCAGGAAGTCGGGGTCGTAACCCGAGCCCCGGGTGCCGAACGAACCGAGGAGGGACAGGTCCTTGCGCACCTTGGCCGCATTGACCCGGGCCAGCGTGGCCAGCTGCTCGGAGGAGACGGTGGAGACCCGGTTGCGCACCAGCTCGGCCAGGATGCGCTGATACACCGGCAGGCGCACCACGGTGGCCTCCGGGATGCGCTTCGACGGCGCAGGCGGATCAGCACTCACAACCGCGGATGGTACCGATCACCCCGGCCCCGGCACCAAACGCCCCAGGCTCACCAGGCCAGCACCACCAGCTCGCCCGCCGAGACATTGAGCCAGTGGGCCGCCGAGGCCTCACCGGCCACCACGGCCAGATGGCCGTTGGCGTCGACCAGGAGGCCCAGTTCCCCGTGGGCCAGATCGGCGAAGACGTCCACGCAGCGCAGCGTCAGGCCGGCCGGCACCAACGCCGGCGTGAGGGTGGAGGGACGTCCCAGGTCGCTCTCTGACGACGCCGTGAGCTCGACCGTGCCGGTGAAGGGGATCCCGGCTCGGCGGGCGTCGGCGAAGGTGGCGGCCAGCTGAATGTTGCCGAAATGGTCCACCCAGTTGACCTCGGTCCGCACGCAGGCCCGGCCGTCCTGCAGGCGCCCGTGCTCCACCACGCCGCCGAAGAGGCGCACCAGCGACGCCGGGTCGATCGGTTCGCCCAGCGCCTCGGGCGCCGTCCCAGCGCACAGGGCGGCCGCGGCCGGGGCGAAGAGGTCCCGACCGTCGAACGTGCCGCCGCGCTGGTCGGGCGAGTGGCGGCGCACCAGTTCGACGGCCCGGGCGACCGGGGCTTCGCCGGCCAACTCGGCGGCGGCCAGTAACAGGCCGTTGTCGGGGCCGACAAAACTCATCGTGGCGCCGGTGCTGGTGACCACCTGCAGGCACAGCCCGCGCCGGGGCGAGCCCACACCCGGGTCGACCACGGCCAGGACGACGCCCGGGCCGAGATGCGGCACGGCGCGCACCAGGGTGTGGGCGCCGGCCCGCACGTCGAAGGGCGGCACCTGATGGGTGAGATCGATGACCGGCACCCCGGGGGCCGCCAGGTGCAGGACGGCGTGGACGACGCCGACGAACTCATCCTGGTTCCCGTAGTCGGAAAGGAAGAAGATGGCCGGGTTGGTGGACGCTGTCATGGCGGAATTCGGCCGACGGTCTCTCCGACCGCTTCAGCCGGCGACGGTGGAGACCCGCCGCGCCGCGGCCACCGCCCTAACGGTCATGCGCCGGATCTGTCCTGCGTTCGGGTCTTTGGTCACCGCTGCCTCCGAATTCGAGATGGTAGGTCCAAATGGCAGCGGGGAAAAGTGCTCCGAACCGTTCAGCGGTGCAGCGAACGCGAGCGCTCGGTGGCGGCGGCCACCGCCTCCATGAAGGCTGAGCGCACCGCCCGGGACTCCAGCGCCCGTATGCCCGCCGCCGTGGTGCCGGCCGGCGAGGTCACCATGGCCCGCAGCGCCGCCGGGTCCTCCCCCGTCTCGGCCAGTAGGCGGGCCGACCCGAGCATGGTCTCGACCACC
>DASZMA010000142.1:0-102936 GCA_035552095.1 Acidimicrobiales bacterium
GCGCTGCGCAGCGCGCACCAGTTCCGCCGCGAGAGCGGGATGTCACTGCTGGCGCTGCTCAAGGAGGGCCGGGCCATGAAAGAGGGCAACGAGCTCACCTGGCCCCAGGTGGTAATGGCGGCCAACGCACCGGTCATGACCAAGGCCGCCCTGGTGGACGGGCGTACCGATGTGGGGGTGCTGCCCACCGGCCAGGTGGTAGGGCTCATTGACGCGCTACCGACCGTGGCCGACATCATCAACGCCGTCATGACCGAAGCCAACGACGTCCTGGCCGGTTGGGCCTGATGATGGAGTTCCTAGTTGGCTGAGGTGCCACCCTGGGCCACCCGGCGCAGCAGGTTGGACACCCGCTGGTGGGTCACCCCGAAGAGGTGGGCGATGCTCGGGATGCTCTGCCCCTCGGCCCGGAGCGCCACGACCAGGGAGCGGCGCAGGTAGCCACTGGCCTCGGACTGACGGCGCAGGATGGTGCTGACCAGCTGCACGGTGCCGGGCTCGTCCTCGTCGACCAGGATGGACTTCCACTCGGCCCCGTTCTCACGGGCCAGGCGGACCTCGGCGATCCGCTTGAACAGTAAGCGCTCGTTCTCGGCGTTCTCGCGCAGGACGACTTCGAGCTCGCCCAAGGCGTCCAGGACCTCGTCAGACCCTGTCTCAGTGTGCTCGTGCATCGTTCCGTTGTTCTCTCCTCGGGACTCCACGTCGTGGAATTCCCTCACCGCGTCAGTTGCCAGCATGCGTTCTCCTCACAATGTCGTTGCCTCTGGAGCGACCGGTCTCTCGAATGGACGTCCGAACACCATTGCCGGGGTAGCCAGGTACGGAGCCGACCCGGAAATGGCGTCACGCGCCACTTACCCCGAAACTGCAGTGTCCAATCATCCTTCGCAACAGAATACGGCCCAACGGCCGTTACCGGGGCGCGGGAATCAACGACTGAGCAGGACCGATGATCCGTGGCCGAAAAGCCCCTGATTGGCGGTCACCGCCACCCGGGCCCCTTCGACCTGGTGACCATGGGCCGTGCCCCGCAACTGCCATACGCACTCGCACACCTGCGCGATGGCCTGGGCCGGGATGGCCTCCCCGAAGCAGGACAGCCCACCGGAGGGGTTGACCGGCACCCGGCCCCCGAGCGAGGTGACCCCGTCGCGCAGCAGCTTCTCGGCCTCCCCCTCGCCGCAGAGGCCGATGTCCTCGTACCAGTCCAACTCCAGTGCGGCCGAGAGGTCGTAGACCTCGGCCAGGTCGAGATCCTCGGGGCCGATGCCGGCCTCGGCGTAGGCAGCCGAGGTGATGGAGGGGCGGAAGCCCTGACCGGCATCCCATTCCCCGGAGAAGGCGACGGCGGAATCAGTCGAGAAGTTGGGCATCTCGATCACCGTGTTGGGGAACGACGGCGTCACCGTGGACACGGCGTTGATGGTGACCGCCGGCTCGGCGCCGCCGCTGTGCCGGCGGGCGAACTCCATGCTGGTCAGCACCAGGGCGGCGCCCCCGTCGGACGTGGCACAGATCTCCAGCAGGCGGAGGGGGTCGGCCACCATGGGGGAGGCCAGCACCTCGTCGACCGTGACCTCGCTGCGGTAACGGGCGTACGGGTTGGCCAGACCGTGCCGGGCGTTCTTCACCTTGACCTGGGCGAAATCCTCTTCAGTGGCGCCGAAGCGATCCATGCGCCGGCGGGCGTAGAGCGCGAAGTAGGTCGGGTTGGTCGCCCCCATCAGATGGAAGCGCAACCAGTCGGGGTCGTCCTTGCGGTCGCCGCCGCCCACCGGGGCGAAGAACCCCTTGGGCGTGGTGTCGGCCCCGACCACCAGGGCCACGTCGCACAGCCCGGCCAGGATCTGCGCCCGGGCGCTGCCGATGGCGGCGGCCCCCGAGGCACAGGCGGCGTAGACGCTGGAGACGCGGGCTCCCGTCCAACCCAGCGCCTGGGCGAAGGTGGCGCCGGCGATGAAGCCCGGGTACCCGTTGCGTATGGTGTCGGCGCCCGAGACGAACTGGATGTCCCGCCAGCCCAACCCGGCGTCGGCCAAGGCGTCCCGGGCCGCCACCAGCCCGTACTCGACGAAGGGCCGGCCCCACTTGCCCCAGGGGTGCATGCCCGCACCCAGTACCGCGACCCGCTTGTCGTCCGGCATCGCTCAGCCCTCCTGGTCGGCGGCGGTGGGCTGGGCGGCGGCGGGCTGCCACTTCCACACCAGATAGTCGTGATCGTCCTCGGAGTACAGCGTGTCGATGACCAGCTCGACCTCGTCGCCCACCTTGAGGTCGTCCACCGTCACGCCGTCGACCACCTGGCCCATGACCACCAGCTTCTCGGCCGCCAGTTCGACGGCGGCCAGGCAGAAGGGCACGTACGGATCGGCCGGCACGTAGGGCGGGGGCGGCTGGTAGCGGGCGTCGGTGTAGGACCAGATCTTGCCCCGCCGCGACAGCTCCACCGTCTCGAACTCCTGCCCGTCGCAGTCCGGGTTGCGGCAGAAGCTCTTCTCGGCCGGGAAGGCGAAGGTGCCGCAGGCCGGGCAGCGCGAGCCCAGCAGGGCCGGGCCGTTCGCCCCCTCGGTGAACCACCCGTCAACGGCCGGTACCCGCGTGGTCATCAGTCCAGCCTCTCAATGATGGTGGCGTTGGCCTGCCCGCCGCCCTCGCACATGGTCTGCAGCCCGAAGCGGCCAGCGGTGCGCTCCAACTCGTTCAGCAGGGTAGCCATCAGGCGCGCCCCGGAGCATCCGGTCGGGTGGCCGATGGCGATGGCGCCACCGTTCACGTTCACCTTGTCCATGTCGGGATGGAACTCGCGCTCCCAGGCCAGGACAACCGAGGCGAAGGCCTCGTTGATCTCAATCAGGTCGATGTCACCCAGCGCCAGCTTGGACTTGGCCAGGACCAGCTCGGTGGCCGGGATCACCGCGGTCAACATGATCTGCGGGTCGTTGGCGGCCACGGCGAAGGTGTGGAAGCGGGCCCGCGGCCGCAGCCCGAGCGCGTTCGCCTTCTCCTCGCTCATAATCAGCACGGCCGCCGCCCCGTCGGAAATCTGCGACGAGGTCCCTGCCGTCACCGTCCCGTTCTCGGAGAAGGCCGGGCGCAGCCCGGCCAGCTTCTCCCGCGAGGTGTCGCGGCGCACCCCCTCGTCGATCTCCATCAACCCGCTCACTTCGGCGGCGCCGGGGACGTCGGGATGAACCCGGGCCTCGAGGCCGACGATCTCATTGGCGAACCGACCCTCGTCAATGGCCCGGGCCGCCCGCACGTGCGACTGCAGGGCCAGCGCGTCCATGTCGTCCCGGCTGACCTTCCACCGGCGGGCGATCTCCTCGGCGCACTCGCCCTGGTGGATCAGCTCGAAGCGCTCGAGGTAGAGCGGGCCGTAGGCCTCGCCCGGCCCGGGTTCGGTGGTCGAGCCGATGGGCACCCGGCTCATCGATTCCACCCCGGCCCCGATGGCCACGTCCATGGCGCCGGACATGACGGCCTGGGCGGCGAAGTGGATGGCCTGCTGGGCCGACCCGCACTGGCGGTCCACTGTGGTACCCGGGACCGATTCGGGGAAGCCGGCGGCCAGGGCGGCGTTGCGGGCGATGTTCATGGCCTGCTCGCCGACGGTCATGGTGCAGCCCATGATCACGTCTTCGACCAGGGCCGGGTCCAGGTCGTTGCGGGCCAGCAGGGCCCGGAGCGGCTGGGCGGCCAGGTCGGTGGCGTGCCAACCCGACAGGCGGCCCCCCCGGCGGCCGACCGGGGTCCGCACGGCATCGATGATCACGGCGTTGGGCATAGGGGGCCCATTGTTATCCAAATCTGACGGGTCGTTAGATCCGCCATCCCGCTGATCGATATCCGGTCAGCCGGCTGATCGACCAGGATAAGGGCCGTGTTGCGCCGACCCCTCCTCGTGCTGGCCGTCGCCCTGACGGCCATGACGGGCCTGGCCTCCTGCACCAGTGCCGGTTCCACGCCGGTGGGCACCGGCACCGTGCCCACCCTGACCGCCGGGCAGAAGGTGACCGTGACCTACTGCAACCACGAGCAGGCCAGGATCACCGAGCCCCCGACGCTCAACGGCCCGGCACCGGCGGCGGTCTACGTCCACGGTGGGTCCTGGGTCTCAGGGGACTACGACACCGGCGGATTCATCATCGACCAGATCGGGCCGGCCCTGGCCGCCAAGGGCTTCGTGGTGGTCAGCGTCAACTACCGGCTGGGGGCCAGCCGGCCCTGGCCGGCCCAGATAGAAGACGTGAAGTGCGCCATCCGGTACCTGCGGGCCAACGCCAGCGCCCTCAACGTGAACCCCGACGAGATCGGGACCTGGGGTCACAGTGCCGGCGGCCACCTGGTCAGCCTCCTGGGCACCGCCGGGCCCAGCGTGGGCTGGGACGTCGGCGCCTATACCGGGCAGTCGAGCCAGGTGGAGGCCGTGGTCGACCTGGCCGGACCGTCCAACCTCCTCACCCTGGGCAACCGGGGGGAGAGCGGGGTGGTGCAGGACAACTTCATCTCGCTGCTGGGCCAGGTGCCGCCGGCGCAGCTCGGCGCCGCCCTGCAGGCGGCCAGCCCGGTCACCTACGTCGCCCCGGGGGATCCGCCGTTCCTCATCATCCACGCCGACAACGATCCCATCGTCGAGCTCAACCAGTCCCAGGTCCTGGCCTGGGACCTGGCCTCGGCCGGCGTACCGGTGCACCTGGTCGTCGTCCACGGCGGGGGCCATCTGCTGGACCAACCGGGCGGCACCCCCGATCCGTCCCAGATCACCGATCAGGTCGTCAACTTCTTCGTGGCGCACCTGCACCCCGGCCACTGACCCCAGCCACCGACTGCCCGATCCCGGCGGGGTCGGCCCACCTTGGCAATCGATCTGAGGCTGTGTCAGATTCGCAGCGCACATGGACCTGAACTTCACCGACGAGCAGGAGCGCTTCCGGACCGAGGCGAGAGCGTGGCTGGCCGCGCACGTCCCCGCCGCCCCCCTCCCCTCGCTCGATACGCCGCCCGGCTTCGAAGCCCACCGGGCCTGGGAGCGCACCCTCTTCGACGACCGCTGGTCGGTGGTCAGCTGGCCGGCCGAGTACGGCGGGCGTGACGTCGGGATCATGGAGTGGCTGGTCTTCGAGGAGGAGTACTACCGGGCCCGGGCCCCGACCCGGGTCAGCCAGAACGGCATCTTCCTACTGGCGCCCACCATGCTCGAGTACGGGACGCCCGAGCAGAAGGCGCGCTTCCTGCCCCCCATGGCCGCCGGGGACGAGATCTGGTGCCAGGGCTGGTCCGAACCCGACGCCGGCAGCGACCTGGCCGGGATCCGCTCGCGCGCCGTGCGCAACGCCACCGACGACGGCTGGGTGCTCAGCGGCCAGAAGACCTGGGCCAGCCGCGGCGCCTTCGCGCAGTGGTGCTTCGGCATCTTCCGCACCGACCCCGAGGCCGAGCGCCACCGCGGCCTGACCTACTTCCTCATTGAGATGCGCTCACCCGGGGTCACGGTGCGGCCCATCCCCCAGATCGACGGCGAGACCGGTTTCGCCGAGATCTTCTTCGACCAGGTCGAGGTCAGCGACGACCAGGTGCTCGGGGACGTAGGGGCCGGCTGGTCGGTGGCCATGGCCACCGCCGGCAGCGAGCGCGGCCTCAGCCTGCGCAGCCCGGCCCGCTACACCGAGGCGGCTGACCGCCTCCTCTCCCTGTTCCATCAGCGCGGCGGCCCCCCGTCCGCCGCCGACGCGGTGGCCCAGGCCCACATGGATGCGCAGGCCTACCAGCTGCACACCTACTGGACGGCGACCAAGGTGACGCAGGGGCACCCGGTCGGGCCCGAGGCCAGCTGCAACAAGATCTTCTGGTCCGAGACCGATGTGGCCATCCACCAGACCGCGCTGGCGCTGCTCGGGGCGGACGCCGAACTGCTGGAGCACGGCGCGCCGGGCGAATGGCTGGACGGCTACCTCTTCGCGTTGGCCGGGCCCATTTACGCCGGCACCAACGAGATCCAGCGCAACGTGGTGGCTGAGCGCCTGCTCGGGCTACCCCGGGGCTGAGCGTGGACTTCTCGTTCTCCGACGAACAGGTCGAGCTGCGCCAAGCCGTGCGCCAGGTGCTCGACGCCGAGTGTCCGGTCAGCGCGCTGCGCGCCTTCGATGCGGCCGGGGCCGAGGAGCGCCGCACCTTGTCGCGAGCCCGCTGGGCCGTGCTGGCCGACCTCGGTGCGCCGACGCTGTTGGTGCCCGCCGCCTCCGAGGGCCTCGGACTGAGCGACGTCGACCTGGTCGGCGTGTTCGAGGAAGCGGGCTGGGCCGCCCTGCCCGAACCGCTGCTGGAGACGGCCGGCCTGGCCGCGCCGACCCTGGCCACCCTCCTGCCCGCGCCGGCGGCGGCCACCGCCCTGCACGCGCTGGTGGCCGACGGGGCCACCGTCGCCGTGGGCGGCATTGACGCCGGGGCGCCCGGCCCCACCTCGCCCACCACCGTGACCGCGGACGGCACCCTGCGCACGCCACGGGTGGTGGGGGGGCGCGACGCCGCCTTCTTCCTGCTGGCCGTGCGCGACCCGGACTCGGGCTGGCAGGTGCACGCCGTCCCGGCGGCCGCGTGCACGGTGCAGCCCACCCCCGCGCTCGATCCGACCCGCGACCTCTCCACCGTCGACTGGCCGCTCTCGGCCGACACCCTGCTGGCCTACGGCGTGGCCGCCGAGGCCATCGTCCAGCTGCTGGCCGACCGGGCCGCCGCCGGTTCGGCCGCCTGCCTGATCGGGCTGGCCGACCGCCTGATCACGATGGCCTCCGACTACGCCAAGGAGCGCCAGCAGTTCGGCCGGCCCATCGGCAGCTTCCAGGCGGTCAAGCATCTGCTGGCCGACGCCCGGGTCAAGCTCGAGTTCGCCCGCCCGGCCACCTACCGGGCCGCCTGGTCCTTGGCCACGGCCCAGACCACGGTGTCGCACGACGCGTCCATGGCCAAGGCGATGGCGTCTGACGCGGCCGAGCTGGCCGCCCGGGTGGCCCTGCAGGTGCACGGGGCCATCGGCTACACCTGGGAGTGCGATCTGCACTTCTTCATGAAGCGCACCTGGGCCCTGACCCGGGCCTGGGGCGACGCCGCCACCCACCGCCAACTGGTGCTGGCCCAGGCCGGTGGGCCGCACTGACCCTCCCTGTGTTCCTTTACGAAACATAGAATGACTGAATGTTGGGGCTCGTTGACGGGGCAAACTGGGCTGAGATATTTACCGGTATTGGAACTGTCGTCGTCGCCACGAGCGTCATCTTTGCTGGCATCCAATTGCGCGACGGTAGAAAAGCGCGCACAGCCGAAATCGTTCGCGAATTGGCCCAGCGTTGGGAGAGCACTGAAATGGTGCTCTGCCGAAAGTTGATCAGCACTCATGGCACCGGTGACCAATCCACTGACAGTCTGAAAAATGCTGTCGAGACTGCTCTGCAGTCAGGAAGTGACGACTACTACAGGTATACCCAATATCTGAATTTCTTCGAGCAGATTGGGCTTTCCTTTACTGATGACGCGGTCGGATTCAAGGTGGTTTCCAAAATGTTCAAAGGGACCATTGAGGCCAATTGGAAATCGTGGCGGATCGTGATCCCTCACGTGTGGGGAACAGGGAGTGGCGTGGGCGAAAACTTCCGCCTCTTGGCGGCAAAAATCGAACGGAGAAGATTGAGGCACCAAGCATGGGCGCCTATTCGCAGGTTCCTCAGTGAGCCCTACTGACCGGGCTTGTGTCCTGACGGATTAACCGGAGCGCCTGGCACCGGATCACGCGGAATCTCCTTCACATCTGCCTCCCTAGGCATGCGTCTCTACCGTTCAGGATACCCGGGTGGACTCGGGGTATCCACACCTTGCGCACCCGTCAGTCCCCAGCTTTGCCCCCCATGAGCCCATAGGTGGCTACGGGCCCACGGCCATGTCCGATTTCCGCCAGTAATTGTCACCGCGGCGTGCCAGGCTGTCACCCGTGATCGAAGACCCGGACCGGTGCTACCAGGCCGCCCATAGCAAGGACGCCCGCTTCGACGGCGTGTTCTTCATCGGCGTCACCTCGACCGGGATCTACTGCCGGCCGAGCTGCCCGGCCCGCACCCCCAAGCGGGAGAACGTGCGCTTCTACCGCTCGGCCGCCGCCGCCCAGCAGGCCGGCTTCCGGGCCTGCCTGCGCTGCCGGCCCGACGCCACGCCGGGGTCACCGGAGTGGAACCTGCGGGCCGACACCGTGGCCCGGGCCATGCGGCTCATCCGCGACGGCATCGTCGACCGGGAGGGCGTAGACGGCCTGGCCCGCCGGCTCGGCTACAGCGTGCGCCAGCTCAACCGGGTGGTCACGGCTGAAGTGGGCACCGGACCGTTGGCCATCGCCCGGGCCCAACGCAGCCAGACGGCGCGCCTCCTGCTCGAGACGACCGACCTCCCGATCACCCATGTCGCCTTCGCGGCCGGGTTCGCCAGTGTGCGCCAGTGCAACGAGACGGTGCAACAGATCTTCGCCGACACCCCGAGCGGGCTGCGGGCCCGGGTCTCCAAGCTCGCGGCCCGCCGCCGCTCGGAGAGCGCGGCCGACGGCACCACCCAGGGCATCCGCCTTCGCCTGCCCGGCCGGCGCCCCTTCAGCCCCGCCTCGGTGCTCGACTTCCTCGGCACGCGCGCCGTGCCCGGCATTGAACGGCTGGACGGGTCGACCTACCGCCGCAGCCTGCGCCTGCCCCACGGCCACGCTGTGGTCGCCCTCACCGCCCCGGCGCCGAGCGACGAGGGGCCGGCGTTCGTCGAGGCTGACCTGCACCTGTCCGATCTGCGCGACCTGACCACCGCCGTCTCCCGTTGCCGGCAGCTGCTCGACCTCGACGCCGATCCGATCGCCGTCCTCGAGGCGCTGGGCGACGACCCGCTGCTCGGCCCGCTGGTGCGGGAGAACCCGGGCCGGCGCGTGCCCGGCGCGGCCGACGGATTCGAGCTGGCGGTACGGGCCGTGATCGGGCAGCAGGTCTCCGTCCCGGGCGCGCGCACGGTGGCCGGGCGGCTGGTGCTGGCCGCCGGCGAGGTCCTCGGCGACCCGGTGGGGGGCATCACCCACCTCTTCCCCACCCCGAGCGGTCTTCTGGCACTGGCCGAACGTGACCCGGCCGCCTTCCCCATGCCGGCCAGCCGGCGCCGGGCCCTCGTCGCCCTGGCCGAGGCCGTTGAGAGCGGAGCGGTGGTCATCGACCCCGGGTCCGACCCAACTGAGCTGCGCCGGACCCTGGTCGACCTGCCCGGCATCGGGCCGTGGACGGCGGAGTACGTGGCCATGCGCGCCCTGCGCGACCCCGACGCCTTCATGCCGACCGACCTGGGCATCAGGCGGGCCGCCCACGCCCTCGGGTTACCCGACGATGCCGCCTTCCTCACCGCGCTGACGGAGAGTTGGCGCCCCTGGCGCAGCTACGCCATGGCCCACCTGTGGTCGCTGCCCGCGGCCCAGGCACCCCTGTCCCCGTCGCTGCTGACGAAGCGACCCGCCCAGAAGTCTCCGACCAAGAAAACCCTGACCAAGAAATCAGCGAGAGGAAGCCACGCCGCATGACAACACCAACGACCTACACCATGCCCCTGGAATCACCGGTGGGGCGGCTCGTGCTCGAGAGTGACGGCGACGTGCTGATCGGCATTTGGCTGCCGACCGAGCGCAAGGGAGCGCTGAGCCAGGGCGACGACGCCCCACCCGTGCTCAAGGACACGGCCACCCAACTCGAGGAGTACTTCGCCGGTGAGCGGACCGAGTTCGACGTGCCGATGGAGCTGGACGGCACGGCGTTCCAGCGCGACGTGTGGCACGAGCTGTCGCGCATCCCCTACGGCGTGACCATCAGCTACGGCGAGCTGGCCCGGCGGGTGGGCCGCCCCAAGGGACCGCGCGCCGTCGGCCAGGCCAACGGCAAGAACCCGATCCCCATCATCGTGCCCTGCCACCGGGTGCTGGCCAGCAACGGCATCGGCGGCTACGGCGGCGGCCTGCCCATGAAGCGCGCCCTGCTGGCCGTCGAAGGCGTCACGGCCTGACTAGCAGCTCCAGCTCCCGGTGACGGTGGCCGAACCGCTGTAGGTCGTACTGCCCACAGCGTGGTGCTCGACCTTGAGGTTGATCGACCCCTTGGTTCCCTTGTAGGTCACCGAGCCCGAGGTCTCGACCAGGGCGCTGATCGGGACGCCGCTGTTCTGGAACGACGAGTCGGTGAGCGAGGTCACGTCGGCTGACGCCACGTGCGTCGTGCCCTGCTTGGTGACGTGGAAGGTGGCGGCCCACGGACCTGACCCCGCCCCGCTGATGGTCCCCTTCATGTGGGAGAGGGTCACCAGGTAGCCCTTGCCGTTGTAGGACTTTCCGCTCAGGCAGTTCAGCGACGAAGGGGTGAGCTTGAGCGTGCCGCTGTAGGCCCCCTTGAAGGTGAAGGTGTTCGACGCCGTCTTGGCGCCGGCGACCGAGGGAGCCACGAGGGCCAACCCGCCGAACAGGGAGGCCACCACAGCGACCCCCACCCCGGTCATCGACCGCTGACGCGTGCGCTGCACCCTGTCGGTCACGTCGAGCCTCCCAGCCGTGCGGTGTTTCCTGTGAATGACCTTAGAATGCGGCCGTACGGGCACAACACCCGCCCGGCGGCGACACCTAGAGTGCGGCCGTGGAAACGACCCAGAGTGTGCAAGCGGCCTTCGACCTGACCGGGCGCGTAGCGCTGGTGACCGGCGCCGGCAGCGGCATCGGCCGCACCACCGCGGAGGTGCTGGCCGCGGCCGGGGCGACCGTGGTCTGCGCCGACATCAACCTGGCCGGCGCCCAGGAGTCAGCCCGGAACATCCTGGCGGCCGGCGGCGTGGCCGAGGCGGCCGAGCTCAACGTGGCCCAGCGCGGCGCCACCGACGGGCTGGTGCAGGGGATCGTGGCCAGCCACGGCCACCTCGACGTGATGTGCAACATCGCCGGCATCATGATCGACAGCTCCATCATTGAGCTCGACCCCGACGAGTTCGACCGCATCCTGTCGGTGAATCTCAAGGGTGTCCTGTACGGATGCCAGGCCGCCGGCAAGGTGATGGTGGAGCAGCGGGCGGGCAGCATCATCAACATGGCGTCGGCCGCCGTACTGGCTCCCTCGCCGGGCATCGGCCCCTACGCCATCTGCAAGGCCGGGGTGGCCCAGCTGACCCAGTCGATGGCGATCGAGGTGGGACGGCGCGGGGTCCGGGTCAACACGGTGGCGCCCGGGTTCATCCCGACCAACATGACCGCCCGCTACTACACCAAGCCCGACGGGACCATTGACGAGGAGACCAAGGCCGCCATGCTGGCCCCCATGGCCAAGTTCGCCCCCTTGCGCCGGGTCGGGATGACCTCGGACATCGGATACTGCGTGTTGTATCTAGCCTCGGACGCATCCAGCTTCGTCACCGGGCAACTGCTCAGCCCCAACGGTGGCGTGGCCATGCACTACTAAGACCGGACCGGGAGCCCGGATCGCTCGACCACTGATCCGGCCCCGCCGTGGATCAGCTGACGCGCTGCAACTCGAGCGCGGTCAAGGTGGCGTTCTCGGCGATCACCGCGGGATCAGGACCCAGAAGGACAAAGGCCGATCCGACCGAGATGGCGTCGCTCACGACCCCGGTGCCGGACAGGCGGGAGAGGCACTCGGCCGGTGCGGTGGGGGAGGGCTGGGCGCAGGTAACCGCGCTGTCCGACGCACTGAGCACCAGCGCGCCGGCCACGGAATCGACGATCTGCTCGGTGGCCGACCCGCCAAAGGACTTGATCAGGTGCAGGGTCGTCTCGTCGTACTCGCTGAACTGCGCGTCCTCCCCCTGGCCGGCCGGCTCGGACACCCAGAGCACCCCACCGGCGGCCACGTCAATGAACTGCACCCCGCCACCGAGGCCGTTGGGCGCGTTGGCCAGGAGCGGGCCGACCGTGGACACGCCCGCGTCGCTGACCTTGACCAGGTGGTCATCGGATCGCTCGTAAAAGACGGAGCCGTTGGGGCCGAAGGTAGCGCTGGCGCCCTGGGCCACCAGGTGCGGCGCCGCCTTCGAGGCCGGGTTGATGCGGTAGATGCGCTGGATCGCCTGTTGGGTGATCGACACCAGGACGCGCCCGCCCGACGCCGTCATCGACACCAGATCGTCGTTGGAGCTGTTGGCGGTGTGCACCGGCGGCAGCGCCCAGTGGGCGTCGCGGTTCCCCGTGCTGCGGCTGAACGCCGTCACTCCGGAGTAGCTGGCCACGTAGAGGTTGTTGGCGTCGGCGGCCAGAGCGGCGACGCCGTTGTCGACGTGCTCGGCCACGGCGGCCGGGCCGTTCCCGTCGACCACCCACACCACCGAGGTCTGCGCACTGCCCGGATTCTGCGCCGCCACAAAGACCGCCCCGTCGGGTCCCTCGGCCGCCGCCACCTGGACGGCGGCCAGCGGGACGTCGATGGCGCCGCCGAGTTGCAAGGGACCGGTGGTGGCCGCCGCCGGGAGGGTGGTCGTCGTGGTGGCCGGGCCTGCGGTCGTGGTCGTGGTGGTGGCCCGCGCCCCGGGCGCCGTGGCCGGGGCGCTCTGGGGCCCGGGCGACGAACAAGCGGCCAGCAGCAGACCGGTGGTGGAGACGACGAGCAGGCCGAGCAGGCCGGCCAGCACTCGATCGGTCACGCCCGCTCGATGCTCCGCTCGGGATCCCGGCACGCCGCCCAGTATGGCCGCGAGCGCCGCTCGACTGACCCGGCGGCTGACGCGCTGAGGCTACGAGTTGGCGGTGCCGGTGGCGGTGCCGGCGGCATGGAGCATTTTTGGGTTGGTACGAGATCTCGTGTCACTTCCCATCAACTCACCCGACGTCACATGTCACATGCCAGATGCAGGGCGGCCGGGCGCGGCACAGTACGCGGCGGGTACGTTGCCGCCATGGTCACCACCCGAGAAATTGAGTACCGCGCCGACGACCGCCGGCTCGTGGGCACGCTGGTCCTACCCGAGGGAGCCGGCCCGCGGCCGGGCGTCCTGGTCTCCCATGAGGGGCCGGGCCTGGACGACGGGGCGCGGGGCCGGGCCACCCTGCTGGCCGAACTGGGCTATGTGGCCTTCGCCTTGGATTATCACGGGGACGGCCGTCCCCTGACCGACCGCGAGGCCATGATGGCCCGCCTGGGCGAACTCTCGGCCGATCCGCTGCGCACGCGGGCCCTGGGCCGGGCCGGCCTCGACGTCCTGCTGGCCGAGGACCGCACCGACCCTGACCTGGTGGCGGCCATCGGCTACTGCTTCGGTGGCACCTTGACCTTTGAGCTGGCCCGCAGCGGGGCCGATCTCAAGGCGGCGGTCGGCTTCCACGCCGGGCTGGGCACGACCCGGCCCGAGGACGCCCGCCACATCAAGGCCAAGGTCCTGGCCCTCATCGGCGCCGACGACCCCATGGTCAACATCGACCAGCGCCGGGACTTCGAGGAGGAGATGCGGGCGGGCGATGTGGACTGGGAGCTGAACGTCTACGGCGGCGCCCAGCACAGTTTCACCCGGCCCGACGCGGCGGCGGCCGGCATCCCCGGCATCGCCTACCACGAGCCCACCGACCGGCGGTCCTGGCGGGCCATGCTCGACCTCTTCGACGAGACCCTGACCTAGTCGACCCCCGTATCTGACGGTCCGTCAGGTCCGGACTAACCTCGATCCCCATGCCTGAGCCGCTGCCGCTGATCATCTCGGTGGACGACCACGTGGTCGAGCCACCCAACGTCTGGCAGGACCGCCTCCCGGCCAAATACGCCGAGGTGGGCCCCCGGGTGGTGCGCGCCCCCATGCCCGAGGTGATCTTCAAGGGGGGCCAGCTCACGGTCAAGCCGGGAGCCAAGGGCGAGCCGGTGGACTGGTGGTACTACGAGGACCTCAAGCGCCCCCTGCTGCGGGTCGACTCGGCGGTCGGCGTGCCCCGCGAAGAGGTCACCATGCGCGGCGTCATGTACGAGGAGATGCGGCCCGGCTCCTACGAGGTGAAGCCCCGCCTGGAGGACATGGACCTCAACCACATTGAGGCCGCCCTCTGCTTCCCGACCTTCCCCCGCTTCTGCGGCCAGACCTTCACCGAGGCCAAGGACAAGGAGCTCGGGCTCCTCTGCGTGAAGGCCTACAACGACTGGATGGTCGAGGAGTGGTGCGGCGATTCGGGTGGTCGCCTCATCCCCCTCACCCTCATCCCCCTGTGGGACGCCGAGCTGGCGGCCGCCGAGGTGCGGCGCAACGCCGATCGCGGCGTGCGGGCTGTCTGCTTCAGCGAGATCCCGCCCTATTTGGGCCTGCCCAGCGTGCACGACCCCGACCACTACTGGGACCCCTTCTTCCGGGCCTGCGCCGAGACGCAGACCATCGTCAACATGCACATCGGGTCCTCGTCCAAGATGCCGTCGACCTCGGCCGACGCCCCACCCGCCGTCGGCTCGACCCTGACCCACACCAACGCCACCTTCTCGCTGGTCGACTTCCTCTTCAGTGGCGTCTTCGTGCGCATCCCCGAGCTCAAGGTGGCGTACTCGGAAGGGCAGATCGGCTGGATCCCCTACATCCTGGAGCGGGCCGACCGGGTCTGGGAGGACAACCGGGGCTGGGGCGGCGTGGCCGACATTGTGCCCGAGAAGCCCAGCAGCTACTTCAAGGACCACGTGTGGGGCTGCTTCTTCGATGACGCCCACGGCCTCAAGTCGGTCGACGAGATCGGCGAGGACAACATCACCTACGAGTCCGACTACCCCCACTCGGACTCGACCTGGCCCCGGACCCTCGAGATCGCCGAGGAGCAGATGGCCGACCTCTCCGACGCCCAGCGCCGCAAGATCGTGCGGGGCAATGCCATAAAGCTGTTCGGCCTCGATTTTCCCGTCTGAATCCGTCCTAATCTCCAGCCGTGGATCTTCGCTACAGCGCGGCCGAGCAGACCTTCCGCGACGAATTGCGGGCCTGGCTGACGGCCACCCTGCCCACCCTGCCGGCGGCCCCGCCGGCCGAGAACTGGCCCGAACGGCGCCGCTTCGACTCGCAGTGGCAGCGCCTCCTCTTCGGGGCCGGCTACGCCGGGGTCGACTGGCCGGCCGAGGGCGGGGGACGGGGCGCCTCGCCCATTGAGCAGCTCATCTTCAAGGAGGAGTGCGAGCGGGCCGGCGCTCCCTACGTCGGGGTCAACTTCGTCGGGCTGCTCCACGCCGGCCCGACCATCATTGCCGAGGGCAACCCCGAACAGAAGGCGCGCTACCTCCCGTCCATCCTGCGCGGGGACGAGGTGTGGTGCCAGGGCTTCAGCGAGCCCGACGCCGGCAGCGACCTGGCCTCGTTGCGGACCCGGGCCCGGCGTGACGGCGACGAGTACGTGGTGACCGGGTCGAAGATCTGGACCTCCCACGCCGAGGTGGCCGACTACTGCGAGCTGCTGGTGCGCACCGGCGAGGAGCGCAACCGCGGCATCACCTGGTTGATCATGCCGATGGACTCGCCCGGCATTGAGATCCGGCCCTTGCGCACCATCGCCGGCTCGACCGAGTTCGCCGAACTGTTCTTGAACGAGGTGCGCATCCCGGTGACCAACCGGGTCGGTGAGGAGAACGACGGCTGGCGGGTCACCATGGTCACCCTCTCCTTCGAGCGGGGCACCGCCTTCGTGGGCGACCTCCTCGAGTCGATGCGGCTGCTGCACGCGCTGCGCCAGCTGGCGCACCGCCTCGGCCTGCTGGACGACGTCGGCCTGCAGCGGCGCATCGGCCATCTGGCCGCGGCCTTCGACGCCCTGTGGGCCCTGACCAAGCGCAACGTGTCCGAGGCGGCGCAGACCGGGATCCCCGGCATCGGCGGCTCGGTCTTCAAGCTGTCCTTCTCCGAGCACGCCCAGGCCCTGGGCGACCTGGCCATGGAGGTGCTCGACCGGGCCGCCCTGAGCGGCGATCCGCTCCTGGGCGCCGACGGCCAGCCGTTGGGCAATGAGGAACAGGTGCACAACTGGTTCAAGTCGATCAACCTGACCATCGCCGCCGGCACGTCGCAGGTGCAGCGCAACATTGTGGCCGAGCGCATCCTCGGCCTGCCGAAAGCTCCCAAGGCCAGCTAGTGGACTTTCGCGTCTCCGACGAACAGCAGGAATTGGCCCAGGGGATCCGGGCCGTGCTGGGTGGCCGCCTCCCCCTGGCCCACCTGCGGGCCAACGAGGGCGCCGAGTCGGCCATCAGTGCCGCCGACTGGGCCATCCTGGGCGAGACCGGCGTCTTCGCCCTCACCCTGCCCGAGCCCGAGGGCACCGGCCTGGGCCGGGCCGACGCCGTGGTGGTCTACGAGGAGCTGGGCCGGGCTCTCATCCCGGGCCCGCTGGTCGGCACCTTCCTGGCCGCCAGCGGGCACCTGGTCGACGGGGCGGCGGAGGGCCTGGTCCAGGTGGGGGTGCACAGCAGCGGCAGTGGCCCCATCCTCATTGAACACCTCCCCTCCCTCCACGCCCTCCTGGTGCTCTCGGGCCTCGAGCGCGGGTCGACGGCCCGGCTGCTGGCCCCGGCCCCGCCGGTCGAGACGGCCCAGCGGATGGCCGCACCGCTCGATCCGCTGACCCCGCTGTGGCAGCTGGCGTCGCTCCCGGCCGGTGACCCCGTGCGCGACTCGGGGTTCGGCTTGGGCCGCGACGGCTCACTGCTCACCGCCGCGCTGCAAGTCGGGCACGCGGCCGAGACCCTCGACCTGGCGGTGGCCTACGCCAAGCAGCGCCACCAGTTCGGCCAAGCCATCGGCAGCTTCCAGGCGATCAAGCACATCTGCGCCGACATGCTGGTGCGGGCCGAGGTGGCGCGCAGCGCGGTGCACGCCGCCGCCTGCCTGGCCGATGACGCCGAGGTCGTGGACTCCGAGGCGGCCATCTCGGGCCACACGCCCGAGCAGGTGGTGAGCCAGGCCGTCATGGGCGCCAAACTGCTGGCCGATGAAGCCGCCCTGGCCAACGCCCGGGCGGCCATTCAGGTGCACGGGGGGATGGGCTACACCTGGGAGGTACCGCTCCATCTGCACCTGAAGCGGTCACGGGTGCTGGCCACCACCTTCGGCACGCCCGCCCAGCTGTCCGCCGCCATGGCCGCCCTCGCCTGATCGAACGGAGATCATCGACATGCCCGACGCTGCCCTGCTCCCCAGCGACGTGGTGCGCGCCGTCCCCGAAGGGAAGGTGGTCTACGGCATGCAGCTCCCCATTCAGTCGCAGTCCACCCTGTATGTGGCCGACTGGGAGAAGGAGTCGGGGCCGGCCGAGTTGGGCCGGATCGCCCAGGCGGCCGACGAGGCCGGGTTCTTCTACCTGGGCGTGTGCGATCACACCGCCATCCCCCGCCGCCTGGCCGACGCCATGGGGACCATCTGGTACGACACCACCGCCACCCTGGGTTGGCTGGCTGCGCTGACCACCCGCACCCACCTGCTCTCCCACGTCCTGATCCTGGCCCAGCGCCATCCGTTGCGGGCGGCCAAGGAGCTCTCGACCCTGGATGTGCTCTCGGGCGGGCGGTTGATTGTCGGCGTGGGCGCCGGCCATGTGCCCGAGGAGTACGAGCTGCTGACGGGCGAGTTCGACCAGCGGGGCCGCCACACCGACGAAGCCGTCTCGGCCCTGGCCCGAGCCTTCACCGAGGAGTTCCCCGAGCTGCCCGGGCCCCGCTTCCCCGCCTCGGGGATGGGCATCGCACCGCGACCGGTGCGTCAACCCCGGCCCCCTATCTGGATCGGCGGCTCCTCCCCGGCCGCCATCCGGCGTACCGCCGCCTTCGGCGACGGCTGGCTGCCCCAGGGAACCCGGCGCCGTGACCTGCCCGGGCAGATCGCTCAGCTCCGCCAGCTTCGCCAGGAGCTCCGGGGCGAGGCGCCGCTCGACATCGGGACCATCGTCGAGCCCATCTATCTGACCAGCGGCGGTCGCTCGGACTGGACGTTGCCGGGCTACGTGCTCTCGGGCGGGGCCGACGAGATCGCCTCCTCACTGCGGGAGCTGGTGGCCATGGGCGTCAACCATCTGCAGGTGCGGTTCATGGCCCGCTCGGTGGAGGAGTTCTGCGAGCAGACTGCCGCCTTCGGCGAGCAGGTGGGACCGCTGCTCAAGGCCTGAGCACCGGTGCCTGAATCGCGCTGGGCGGGCCTGAGTCGGTGGAAAGGGCGGCGCCCATAAACTGGTGGTCGATGTTTTTGACGATCGCCTTTGACGTTCTAGTCCTGATCTACTTCCTCAGCCGCCAGCTGAGGGTACGACCTGTGCCGCGGGTCTTCCGCCTGCAGATTCCCATGATTTTCGGCATCATCGGGCTGATTGAGACGCTGGACTACACCGGCAGCCATCACGTCACCGGTACCGAGTACGCCTGGGTCGGGGCCACCCTGGTGGTGGGGGCGCTGATCCTGGGGGCTATCCGGGGCCTGACCGTCAAACTCTGGGCCAGCAACAGCTGGGTCGTCCGTCAGGGCACCTGGCTCACCATGGCGCTCTGGCTGGTCTCGCTGGGCCTGCATTTCGTCAGCCAGGCCGGGGCCAAGCACGTCGGGGCGGGCAATCTCGAGGAGTCGACGCTCCTCCTGTACTTCGCCGTGACGCTGGCCGTGCAGAACTACGTGGTGCACCGGCGGGCCGTCCCCCTCTGGGACTCCCTCGGCCCTGACGCCGGTCGCGGCATTCGGGTGATCTTCGGGCAAGGGGCGGGCGATGGCGGTCTCTTCGGGAACCTGGGCAACTTCGGGAACCTGGGCAACTTCGGGAATGGCGGCAACGCGGGGAACGCCGGGTACGGGCAGAACCGGGCCCCGGGACGGACGGCCACCCGCCAGGACGACCCCACCATCATTGACGCCGAGGTGGTCGAGGACGGCGACCCGCCGCCGGAGCTGCACCGGCCCCGCTGAGGGGCGATCGCGGTTAAGCCGACGGCCTCTTACACTCAGCCGGCGTGACCCCACCCCGGAAATTCAGCCAGGTGCCCTATCAGGGTCCGCCCGATTCAACCGAGCTGTACCTCGTCCGCCACGGCGCCTCGGCCGACGCCGTGGAAGGCGAGGACTTCGAGCTCCTCGACGGCCACGGCAATCCGCCCCTCTCCCCGATCGGGCAGGAGCAGGCCGAGCGGGTCGGCATCCGCCTGGCCCGCGAGCAGTTCGACGCCCTGTACGTGACGACCCTGCGCCGCACGGTCGAGACGGCGGCCCCGCTGGCCAAGCTCTCCGGCCTCACCCCAGTGGTCGAACCGGACCTGCGTGAGGTGAACCTAGGCGAGTGGGAGGGCGGCCTCTTCCGCCAGAAGGTGGCCGACCGCGACCCGGTCGCGGTGAAAATGCTCGAGGAGGAGCGCTGGGATGTGGTGCCCGGAGCCGAGTCGACGGCCGGCTTCAGCGGACGGATCCGCGGTGCCGTTGCGCGGATCGCCGCCGCACACGTCGGCGGCCGGGTGGTGGCGTTCTCCCACGGGGCCGCCATCGGCGAGGTGCTGGCCCAGGCCACCGGTTCGACGCCCTTCGCCTTCCTGATGAACGACAACGCCTCGATCTCGCGCCTGGTGGTGACGCCCGACAAGTGGATCCTGCGCGGCTTCAACGACACCGCCCACCTGCTGCCCTAAAGATTGGGTGGGAACCTCTCGCAAGCGGCCACGCAAGCCCAAGCGCCCGCTGCCCCGGGTGCCCAACTACGTGCGGCCGCCCCGCTACGGCCGCTACTGGCGGCTGGGCGGTCCGCTGACCAGCGATCACGAGGCGGAGGCAAAGGCAGCGGAGCGGGCTCGCCAAACCAGCTGGCTGGGCCGCCTGGTCTGGCGCATGCTGGGCGGTGATGGTCGCGGCGGCGGCTCCCGGCGGCGGCAGCCCTAGTACTGGCCGACCAGTGCCGCCCAGTTATCTGAGCGGCGCCGAGCTTCCCGAGAGTTGCCGGGCCACAAAACGTCGCCGGGGCTCGCTGACCAGCTGGTTCGCTCGGTGCGCCTTGGGATTGTCGGCATAGTCGCGTAAGACTTCATCGGCCCTCTGGCGGCTCGACCAACGGCTGACCACGAGGAGATGACCCGGGTCGTCGAGGTCGTGGAGGATGTCGTGGCTGAGATAGCCGTCGTAGTCCTTCATGTCGACCCAGATCTCTGCCGTGACCTCTTGGCCCTCTTGCACGGCATCCGGCGGGAAATACGATTCCCAAATGGAGTACGCGGCCATCCGGCACCTCCCTCGTTGGTTCTAGGAGAGATATACCCAGGGGGACCACCGATCAGACGGGGTATCGGTCACCCGGGATGCCGTTCTATCGCCGCAGCGGATGGGCCTTGAAGAAGTTCCAGATGATCTTGTTGGCTGAAATGGTGAAGGTGACCTTGCCGATGGCGGAAGTGATCGACTTGGAGAGCACGCTGCCCGGCCAGGCGTGGCCCCCGCCGGTCACGCGGTAGAGCTCGACGTCGTTCCCACTCGGGCAGGCGTAGGAGATCAGCGTGACGTCGCTGGTCACGGTGTGGTCGCTCGGCTTGGCGGCGCAGCCGTTGCGCTTGGCCCAGGTGGTGGTGAGGGCCGGCACCGAGGGGCCCTTGCGCAGGGTGGAACCCGAACCGAGTTCCTGGCCGAGGGTCTTGTCCGAACCATCGGCGGCCGGGAGCTTCAGGGCGGCCGGCCCGAGCCCGCCGGTATAGGAGACGTACTGGTCGGCCGTCCCGTGGAAGGTGACCACCGGCACCGGACGGGGCGGGTCGCACCCGGTCGGGTCCTCAATGCCGGCCACCGGCGCCACGGCGGCGATCTGGCCGGCGAACTGGCAGGCCACGGACGAGGTCATCATGGCCCCGTTGGAGTAGCCGGCCATGTAGATGCGATTGCGGTCGACGCACAGCGTGGCGTCGACCGTGCGCAACAGGCCGCCGATGAAGGCCAGGTCCTTGCTGCCCAGCGTGGTGGTCCACATGGGGACCGGGCCGGCCACCTGGGGCGTGATGGTGATGAAGCCGTGGCGGTTGCCGAAGTGGCCCAGGGCGGTCAGATCGGCCTGGAGGCTGGCCGACTCGCCGTAGCCATGCAGGTCGATGACGACCGGCATGGGGGTCCGCCCGGAGTAGCTGCTCGGGATCTCCCGCACGTAGGCGCCCTGGTCGCCGCCGGCGGCCAGCAGATCATTGGTGGTCCCCGGTGCCACCGCCTGCGTCAGGGCACAGCCGGCCGAGGGCCGGGCGGCGACCTGCTCGGCCGCACCGGCTGCTGGGGCCGTCGGCGCACCCATGGTGATCGGCGCCAGCACGGCGGCCAGGCCCAACGCACCGAGGAGGAGGGCCCGCACTCGCCCGAGTGCAGAGCGGCGGCGACGGTGCGGGCCGCGGTGAGGGTGGCGAAGACGAGGGTTCGGCATCGCCGACCGACCGTAGTGTGAGCGCCACTCCGGTGCCCGCTGGGAGCGGCCGATAGGTTGGCCCCATGCCTGAAGTGAACCGTCGCCTGGTCCTGGCCACTCGCCCCTCGGGCCTGGTGGATGCCACCACCGTCCGGCTGGAGGAGGAGCCGGTCCCGGCGCCCGGCCCCGGGCAGGCGCTGGTGCGGGTGCGGTTCCTCTCCATCGACCCGACCATCCGGACCTGGATGGACGATGCCCCCGGCTACCTGCCCCCGATCGGGATTGGCGACTGCATCCGAGGGGCGGCCGTCGGGGAAGTCCTGGCCACCAAGACGGACCGCCACGCCGTGGGCGACCTGGTCTTCGGGATGATGGGCTGGCAGGACTACTTCCTGGCCACCGACGGGGGTGGGGCGCTGCAGACACTCCCGGCCGGCCTCGACCCGGCGCTGGCCCTCAACCTGTTCGGCGTGAACGGCATGACCGCGTACTTCGGCCTGCTCGACGTCGGCGCGCTCAAAGCCGGGGACACGGTGGTCGTCTCCGGCGCGGCGGGGGCCACCGGTTCGGCCGTCGGTCAGATCGCCAAGTTGAAGGGCGCGGCCAAGGTGGTGGGCCTGGCCGGCACCGACGAGAAGTGCCGCTGGGTCGTGGACGAACTGGGGTTCGACGAGGCCATCAACTACAAGACCGAGAACGTCGGCCGTCGCCTGCGGGCGGCCTGCCCCGACGGCATCGACCTCTACTTCGACAATGTCGGTGGTGAGATCCTCGACCTCTGCCTGGGGCAGATCGCCCTGCACGGCCGCGTCGTGCTCTGCGGCGCCATCTCCACCTACAACGAGGAGGGGCGACCGGCCGGACCGGGCAACTACCGGGCGCTCATCGGCCGCCGGGGCCGTATGGAGGGCTTCATCATCCTCGACTTCGCCGAGCGGTTCCCCGAAGCCCAGGCGGCCATATTCGAGTGGCTGGCCGAAGGCACGCTGCACCACGCCGAGCACGTGGTCCAGGGGCTGGAGTCCGCCCCCGACGCGCTCAACCTGCTGTTCACCGGTGGGAACACCGGCAAGGTCATTGTGGCCCTGTGACGCTCCGCAGTGCGGCCTCAATGACATCGGTGATCTGAACGCCCACCAGTTCGTCCTCCCGCAGGAGGGCGTCGCGTAGGGCCTCGACGACGTCGCCGTGCTCGGTGACGATCTCCATGGCGGAGGTGCAGGAGGACATCAGGAGTGCATCGAGCTCGGCCCGGGCCTCCTTGTCGGCCAGGACCTTGTCAACCAGTCCGCCTCCGGTGGACCCCGATCCGGCCGCGGCCACCGAGATGAGGGAATTGCCCATGCCGCAGGCACCGATCATCTGGGCGCCGATGGTGGTGGCCGCAGCCAGGTCCCCGGCCGGGCCGGTGGACACCTCGTCGAACCAGTGCTCCTCGGCCACCATGCCCCCCATGGCGATCTGCAGCAGGGCCACCAACTCGTCGCGGCTCTGGGTGAAGCGCTCCTCGGTGTCGGAGTGCTGGAGCAGGCCGAGCGAGTCGCGCCGCTTGACGATGGAGAGGACGTCGAGCTGGCGGGTCTGGCCGACGAAGTAGGCCACGGTGGCGTGCCCGGCCTCGTGCGTGGCCACCCGATGCCGCTCGTCGGCGGTGTACAAGGTCTCGTCGGTCACCCCGAGCTCGACCAGCATTTTGGCCTCGGCCACGTCCGCCATGGTCATGGCCGACCGGCCGTGGGTCAAGGCGATCACCAATGCCTCGTCCATCAGCCTCTCCAGGGCGGCCGGCGAGTACCCGAGCGTCATGCCGGCCACGGCGTCGACCGCGCCCTGCTCGTCGAGGTCGTCGGCATGGGACTTCTTGCCCAGGTAGTAGGCGATGATGTCGCCGCGGGCCCGCCGACCGGGCAGGCCGAAGTAGATGGAGCGGTCGAAGCGGCCCGGGCGGATGAGCGCCGGGTCGAGGTCGTCCTTGCGGTTGGTGGCCCCGACCACCAGCACGTTGGCCGGCACCACCGCCGGCTTCTTCAGTTTCATCTCATCGGGCAGGTAGCGGTTGAGGAAGTCGATCCACCCGTGGCGGAACTTCTGCCCGCGGGTGGGGGCGTCGAACGACTGCAACTGCACCAGCAGCTCGTTGACCACGCCGGTCACCCCTTCGCTCCCTCCGTTGCCCTGGCCGCGGCGCGAGGCGCCGATCGCATCGATCTCCTCAATGAAGCCGATGGCGCCGCCTTCGGCCCGGGCGTACTTGCGCAGCGCCTTGAAGTAGGACCTGATCTTGCGGTTGGTCTGCCCGAAGTACATCGACTGGAACGCCGATGCCGAGACGAAGAGGAACGGGACCTGGGCCTCCTTGGCCATGGCCTTGGCCACGAAGGTCTTGCCGGTGCCGGGCGGCCCCTCGAAGAGGACGCCGCGCCGGGCCGATCCCCCCATGGTGTCGCGGAAGGTCTGGTGGGCCAGGAAGAGATTGACCGAGCGCACGACCTCCGCCTTGATGCCGTCGATCCCGACCACGTCGTTGAGCCCGACCGTGGTCTCACCGGGACGGATCAACATGTGCGGCGAGCGGCCGGCGCCGATGAGAGGTGCCGCCATGACGGCACCCAGCAGGAGCACGATGAGGAACACCGGCAGCACCGGCCCCACCCAGTGCGGCACGTGCACGGAGGGGAAGATGCCCTCGCCGGCGGCGGCCCGGATGGCCATCCACCCGAAGGCCAGACCGGCCACGGCCACCGCACGGCGGATCCGGGTGTGCCGGCGCCGCTCCTGGGCCCGCGAGACGTCGGCGCTGCCCAGGATGGTGTCGCCCACCACGCCGTCCATGGCGTGGGCGGGCCGAGCGGCCGGGTCCGGCGCCGGGGCTACCGCAGCCGGAGTCGGGGCCGGGGCCGGGTAGGTCAGATTCGGGTCGGCGCAGGTTTCGGCCTGGTTGGGGGCCGTCGGTGCGCTGAGCCGTCCTTCGTGTGTCACTTTCCGTTCATCCCTCATGGAAGGGGAACCGAGGCACCCCTGGCAATCTTGCGAACCGAGTTGCAGCCCGGTTGCAACTAGGTCGCCGCAGGCCGGCTCGACCCCGTGATCAGGACACGCGCGCGATGGGGCGACCGATCGCCGTTATGAGGGCACCGTAAATGCCGTCGTGATGCCCCCGTTGAGGGGGAACGAAGACCCGGTCACGAACCCAGAATCATCACTGGCCAGGTAGGCCAGCGTTCCCGCCAGCTCCTCCAGGGTTCCGAAGCGGCCCATCGGGTAGTGGATCAGGCGCTTGGGCAGTTCCTCCGGGTCAAGGCGGTCGAACATCTCGCGCAGCTGCGGGGTCTCAATGGGACCGAGACACAGCGCATTGACCCGCACGCCGCGGCGGGCCAGGTTCGTACCCAGGTCCCGGGAAAGTTGGATGACCGCGGCCTTGGCGGCCGAGAAGGCCATCTGCGACGTGGCCGCACCCATCTCCGACAGGAATGAGGCCGCATTGATGACCGACCCCGACGGTGGGTCGTTCCTGAGCATGTAGGGGATGCCGTGCTTGCACGAGAGGAACGTCGTCGTCAGGTTGGCGGCAAAGACCCGCTCCCACGTCGCCTGGGCCATGTCGAGCGCGGAATGATCATCGAGGTCGTTGAGGCCAGCCATATTGACCAGCACGTCGATCCGACCGAGTTCCTGGTGTATCCGGGCAAAGGCGCGCTCGACCTCCGCCTCCACCCTCAGATCGGCTTCCACTGACAGAGCGCCGACCGAGTGCTCCTGCAGATCGATGCCGACGACCGTTCCCCCTTCGCTCCCGAAGCGCACGGCGGCCGCCGCACCCATGACGCCGGCCGCCCCCGTGATCACGCAGACCTTGCCGGTGAGTCGTGCCGGAGGGGGTCCCTGACCCGTGTCCTCCACTAGAGAGCGGGCGGGCGCGTCCAGGCCGGGAGGAGCACGTCGGCGTCATCGGGACCGTGGCGCAGGCTGAAGACCACCTCGACCGGCTCGCCGATCACGATGGTGGCCGGGTCGATCTCGTTGATGGCGCCTTCCGGGCCGCTCACCAGGTTCCCGACCATGCGCAGGGCGGGATCCTCCTCCAGCGTCACCGTGATCACCGGGAACGGCGCAAACGGCGCGTACGCGGGGAGAAGGGGGGGATGGGCCACCACGAACGACCAGATGGTGCCCCGCCCCGAGACCCGCCGCCAGAGCCGGTCAGTGGACTGGCAGTGCGGGCACATGACCCGAGGCGGGAACCGGAAGGCCCCGCAGGCGGCGCAGGCCTGCACCCGCAGCTCCCCCAGCGCCGTGCCGGCCCAAAACCCCTCGGACTCCTCGTCACCGAGTGGCACCAGAAAGTCATCGGTGCCCGGTGGTGCGATCCCAGTCGACATGGCACCCAGTCTGGCCCGTGCGAAAACCGGCTGCACACCCTGCCGGCACACCGTCCCAGCTGCGACTTTGGCGGGGGCGGGGCGGGCAGATCAAGATGTGACGCACCGTCAGATCCTCTGGCCCTGCCCGACAGGGAGCGCACATGGCCCACAGCACCGACCGCAACGAGCAGCAACTCCTCATCGGAGGCAAGTGGCTCGATGCCTCAGATGGCACCTACGACATCATCAACCCCGCTACCGAAGAGGTGGTCGGCCAGGCGCCCAACGCCAGCGCGGCGGACGCCCTGGCCGCGGCGGCGGCGGCCAAGGAAGCCCAGCCGGCCTGGGCCGCGCTCTCGGTCGAGGCGCGCAGCGACCTCATGCGCAAGGCGGCGGCGGCCATCCGGGCCAAGTCCGACGAACTGCTGCCCCTGGTCATCGCCGAGACGGGCGCCACCGCCACGGTGGGCTCGCGCATGCAGGTGCCCGTGGCGGCGGACCGTTTCGAGCGCTACGCCCGTGACCCGCGCCAGGTCCTCCAGACGCCCCTGTTGCCCCAGTCGGCCCAGGCCACGCCGCTGGCCCCGGGCGGGATCATCGGCGGCATGATCAACCGGCAGCCGGCCGGCGTCGTGGCCTGCATCACCTCGTACAACTTCCCCATGGTCAACATGGCCGGGAAGGTCGCCCCCGCCCTGGCCGCCGGCAACACGGTGGTGGTCAAGCCGGCCCCCCAGGATCCGCTGGCCATCGTCGAGTTGGTGCGCATCCTCGATGAGGTGGGCTTCCCGCCCGGCGTGGTCAACCTGGTCAACGGCAACGGCCCGGCCGCCTCGGCCGCCCTGGTCGACGCCGACGACGTCGACTGCGTGAGCTTCACCGGATCGACCCAGGTCGGGATCACCATCGCCGAGAAGGCGTCGCGCACCATGAAGCGGCTCCTGCTGGAACTGGGCGGCAAGGGCGCCTGCGTGGTCTTCGAGGACGCCGACATCAAGGCGGCCATCGGCTGCATCGGGTCGACCTGGTCCTTCCACTCCGGCCAAATCTGCACGGCGCCGACCCGGGCCGTGGTGCACCGGAGCATCTTCGACCAGGTGCGTGACGGCCTGGTGCAGATGGCCGGCTACTTGAAGGTGGGTGACCCCACCGACAAGGCCACCATCATCGGGCCGGTCATCTCCGCCGCCCAGCGGGGGCGCATTGAGGCGCACATCGCCACCGCCGCCGAGGACGGCGGCGAGCTGATCATCGGCGGCTCGCGCCCGGCCGACCTGCCCCGGGGGTTCTATGTGGCCCCCACCCTCATTACGGGCGACAACAATATGCGGGTGGCCCGCGAGGAGATCTTCGGCCCCGTCATCACCCTGATCCCCTTTGACGACGAGGACGAGGGCATCGCCATCGCCAACGACACCGAGTTCGGCCTGTACGACTACGTGTTCTCCAAAGACGGGGCTCGGGCCATGCGGGCGGCCAAGCAGTTGCAAGCGGGACACGTCGGCATCAACACGGCGCAGCGCAACCACGACGCCCCTTTCGGCGGCTTCAAAATGAGCGGCGTGGGCCGCGACGGCGGGGACTTCGGCCTGCTGGCCTACTCGGAGCCCCAAGCCATCATCTGGACGTCATAAGGGCCGGGTCTCGGTCCATTGCGCTTCTCCGCCCGCCCGCTCAGCAAGCTGGCGCTCGCCGCCGCCCTGCTCCTCGGGCTGGCGGCGGGGACGGGGCTGCCAGCGGGGGCGGCCGGGGCGCCGCCAGCGCCGGCCCGGAGCTACTACCTGGTGCTGGGCGACTCCATCGCCTTCGGTTTCGAAGCCAGCGTCCCCGCCAAGTCCTACGTCGGGATCCTCTTCAACCAGGAGCTGAAACAGATACCGGGGCTCTTTCCCATCTCCTACGCCTGCGGCGGGGCCACGACCGCGTCCATGATCGACGGGCCGGCCTGCGGATCGACCACGGGATCACAGCTGGCCCAGGCCGAATCGTTCCTGCGGGGCCAGCGCGGCGAGGTCGCCCTGGTGACCCTCACCATCGGCATCAACGACATCGACGGCTGCATGACGGTGACGACAATCATTGAGCCCTGCGTGGCGAAGGGCGAGGCCCTGGCGGCCCGGCAACTCCCCCAGATCCTCAGCGGCCTCTCGGCGGCGGACCCCGGCGTGCGGATCGTCGGCATGAACTACTACGACCCGTACCTGGCGGCCTGGCTCTCGGGACCGGCGGGGCAGGCCGTGGCCGCCCGGTCCCTGACCGTCTTCACGGCCTTCAACGCCCAATTGGCGGCCATCTACCGCCAGCACGGGGTGCGCACGGCCGACGTGGCCGGGCGGTTCGCGTCGTCGGACTCGAGCACCGCCAGCTACGCCGGCCGGACGGTGCCCCGGAATGTGGCCGAGATCTGCACCATGACCTCCATGTGCACCCGGGCCGACATCCATCCCAACGACCTCGGCTACGCCGCCATCGCCCAGGCCTATACGCCGTTCCTGCCGACCCGCTTCACCGGCACGCCGACGGCTGACACGACCCGAAAGTGGATCGCCGCCGGGGCCCTCGCCGCCGTCGTGGTGGTCATCGCCGGCGGGGTGACGATGCGCCGTCGACGCACCCGCCGTAGTCATCACTATTAATGATAGAAGGAATCTTCTCTAGCTGCTTGACAGATCAGTCGACGCTCAGCCACTCTGGATAGGTCAAAGGAGTGTTGCCATGCGTCTCGTCAAGAATGATCTGCGGGAGTACCCGATTTTCGCCGATGCCAGCCGTTCGGAGTTGGCTCGCGTCGCCCAGCTGCTGACCATGGTGACTGTCCCGGCCGGCCGGGTGCTGGTGCGCGAGGGGGCCGGGGCGGATGAATTCATCGTCATCGTCGAGGGTGAGGTCGAGGTGAGCCAGGGTGGTCAGACGATCGCCACCCTGGGCCGAGGTGGCCTGGTGGGCGAAATGGCCCTGGTCCAGGAGCCGGGACAGCGTCGTCGCAACGCCACCGTCACCGCCCTGACCGACATGGTGATCTACGTCGGCTCGCTCCTCGAGTTCCGCGAGATCCTCCATGTCGCTCCGTCGGTGGCCGACAAGGTGCACCAGACAATCGCGTCCCGCACGCTGGTCGCCGCCTAAACGCGAGCGCTGCTCAGCGCCGGTTAGTCATGATCTGATCGGCGAAAGCGGCCATGGCCGGGAGGGCATCTCGCGACCGCAGCCAGGGCGAGACGATCAGCCGGTCCACGCCGGCTGACTCCCAGGCCGCGACATCCTCGGCGGAGGTGCACTCGCCTCCCACCGTCACTTCGAAGGGAATCTCGGCCCGACCGGCTTGCGCCCTGTGGCCCGCGATGGTGGCCACGCAGGCGCGGGCCGACGCCGGCGAGTGGGTCATGCCGATCCAACCGTCACCCAATCGTCCCGCCCGGCGCAGCGCCGGAGCCGACTCGCCCCCGATGAAGATCGGGATGGGTTGCTGCACCGGCTTGGGCTCGAACGCCACTTCGGCAAAGGGAAAGTGACCCCCTTCGTTCGACACGGTCGGCTCGGTCCACAGGCGGCGGCAGAGCATGATCGCCTCATTGAGCCGGGCGGCCCGCGTGGCGGGGTCGAGGCCGACGGCCTCCCACTCCTCCTTGAGCCAGCCCGCCCCGGCCCCGATCATGGCGCGTCCGTTGGAAAGCCAGTCCAGGGTGGCGAAAGCCCGGGCTGAGATGAAGGGATGGCGCAGGCCCAAGAGGTACACGTAGGTGCCCAGCCGTATGGTCGAGGTCCGGGCGGCCACGAAGGACAGGAGGGCGGCCGCGTCGAAGAGCGGTGTCGTGGGCGGCACCGGAGGGTGCTCGGCCCCGGCGTAGGGCGAACCGGCCATGGCGGTGGGGAGCACCAGGTGCTCGGGCAGCCAGATCGATTCGAAGCCCAGCCGTTCGGCTGTGACCGCGGCCTCCACCCATACGTCGGGACGCAGCCGCCCGAAGGTCACCGCGAACTTCATCCCCTCCCACCCGGCACGGCCGTCAACGTACTCCGGCCACGGTGGCCGACCGCCGTGGCCGACCGCCGTGGCCGACCAACGCCGCCGCTTCTAGACTTCAAATCAGACCGTTTTCATAGAGATTGGCGGGAGGCCGGGCATGGCGATTGACACCGGGGACGTTGCGACCACCGTCGGGGTACGGCGCCTGACCGTCCGCCTGGGCGCCGAACTCTCCGGGGTCAGGCTGCGCTCGGCCAGCGACGAGCAGATCGCCGACATCCGGGCCGCGCTGCTGGCGCACCGGGTGGTGTTCTGCCGCGGGCAGTCCCTGAGCGCCCGCGAGCAGATCGATTTCGCCCGCCGCCTGGGCCCGCTGACCCAGGGGCATCCGACCCTGCCCATCGTCGACGGGGAGGAGCTGATCCTCGACCTGGACTCCCTGGCCGGCGGCGCCGCCAATCACTGGCACACCGACGTCACCTTCGTCGACCGGCCCCCGATGTTCTCCATTCTCCGGGCCATGGTGTTACCCGAGGTCGGCGGGGACACACTGTGGGCCAACACGGTGGCCGGCTACGCCGACCTCCCCGACGACCTGCGCCAACTGGCCGACCAGTTGCGGGCGGTGCACTCCAACGGCCACGACTACGGCCGGCCCGACGTGGTGGCGCTGCGGGCCAAAATCGGGGACGTGCGTCTGGCCAACCTGGCCGCCTTCGTCTCGGAGGTCTTCGAGACCGAGCACCCGGTGGTGCGGGTTCATCCCGAGACCGGCGAGCGGGCGCTCCTCCTGGGCGGGTTCGCCCACCGCCTGGTCGGCCACAGCTCGGCCGAGTCGGTCGACCTCATCCGGATGTTCCAGTCGTACATCACCCGCCCGGAGAATGTGGTGCGCTGGACCTGGCAGGTGGGCGATGTCGCCATCTGGGACAACCGGGCCACCCAGCACTACGCCATTTACGACTACGGCGATGCCCACCGGCGCATGCAGCGGGTCACCACGGCCGGCACGCCGATTATCGGGTTGGACGGGCGGCCCAGCGTCGCCCTGGAGGGGGACTCCACCCTCTACAACCTGACGGACTAGAACAGTCCCGACCGGCATGGATACCTTCCCGCACACCCCTTTGCCTGAGCGCGGGCTCCCCCGTGAGGAAGTGTTCCGCCTGCTGCTGTCCATGAAACAGAACGACCAGGACTGGCGGGGCGGTCGCGTCTTCAGCCTGGTCTACTCGGCCGGTGAAGAGGTGCACGAGCTCCTCCAGGACGCCCTCTCCCTCTACAGCGCCGAGAACGGCCTTAATGTGCTGGCCTTCCCCAGCATCGGGATCATGCAGCACGACATCATCTCCAACACGGCCACCCTGCTCGGCGCCGACGACCCGGCCAGCGGGGGCGCGGTCGAGGGCTACCTGACCTCGGGGGGGACGGAGAGCCTCCTCCAGGCGGTGAAGACCGCGCGCGACGTGGCCCGGCAGGAGCGGGGCATCGCCCACCCCCAGGTGGTCGCTGCCCAGAGCGCGCACGCCGCGTTCACCAAGGCGGCCGACTACTTCGACATTGAGCTGATCCGGGTCCCGGTCGGGCCCGACTTCCGGGTGGACGTCGACGCGTTGGCCGCAGCCTGCACGGACGACACCATCATGGTGGTCGGATCGGCACCCACCTACCCCCAAGGGGTGATCGACCCGATCGCCGACATCGCCGCCCTGGCGCTCGAGCGGGGCATCCTGTGCCATGTCGATGCCTGCATGGGCGGGTTCCTGCTGCCGTTCCTGACCCAACTGGGCCGGCTGTCCGAGCCGTTCGACTTCCGCCTACCCGGGGTGACGTCGATTTCGGCCGATGTACACAAGTACGGCTACGCCTCCAAGGGCGTCTCGGTCATCCTCTACCGCACCCACGAGCTGGCCCGTAAGCAGCTCTTCGTCACCACCGACTGGCTGGGCGGCTTCTACGCCTCGACCGCCATGGCCGGTACCCGGCCCGCCGGTCCCATTGCGGCGGCCTGGGCCGCCCTGATGCACCTGGGCACCGAGGGCTACCTCGAACTCACCCGCACCGCGCACGATGCCGCCCTGGCCCTGCGCGCCGGCATCGAATCGATCGACGGCCTGGCCGTGCGGGGCGACCCGCCGGCGACGGTCATGGCCTTCGGGGCGGAGGATCCGGCGGCGCTGGACATCTTCGCCGTCGGCGAGCAGTTGGCCGCCGAAGGCTGGTACCTGGATCGCCAGACCAACCCCGACTCGCTCCACGCCACCGTCCATGCCGGCAGCGCGGCCACCGTGCCCTACCTGGTCGAGGACCTGCGGCGAATGGTCAATGCGGTCGGCTCGCAACGAACCGAGGACCGCTCCACCACCTACGGGCAGACCTAGCGCGACGCCCGAGGGCTAGGGGGATCGATCATTACCTCGTCCACGTAGCACCAGACCCAGTCCTCACCTCGTTCGAAGGACTGGATGAGCGGGTGGCTGGTCTCCTCGAAATGATGGGTGGCGTGTTGGTTCGGTGAATTGTCGCAGCACCCGACGAACCCGCAGCCCAGGCAGAGTCGCAGGTGGACCCAGGTGCCACCGATGGCCAGGCAGGCGGTGCACCCGGTTGGTGTCTGCGGCTCAGCCTCGACCATCTGGTCCAGATGCTTGCATTCGCTCACGGTCGCCGTCCTCCTAAGACGTGGTCAATCCGCCATCGACGGACAGCGCGGCCCCGGTGACGCCGCTGGCGTCCCGGCCGCACAGCCAGGCTATGAGGGCGGCCGGTTCATCCGGTTCCAGCAACCGCTCTACCAGCTGTTGGGCGGCGAACGCCTCACCCGAGGCCAGGCCGTACACGGCGGCGGAGGCTTCGAGGATCGGCGTGCGGGTCGAGCCCGGGCAGACGGCGTTGGCGGTGATCCCGGTGCCGGCCAGGTCGGCCGCCAACGCCTTGACCAACCCGATGACGGCGTGCTTGGAGGCGCTGTAGCCGCTGAGCCGGCGCAACCCCAGCAGCCCGGCCGCCGAGGCCACCGCCACGAACCGGCCCGATCGGGGTGCGTCGGCTTGCAGGAGCACCGGGACGGCCGCGGTGGCCAGGTTGCGGACGCCGTTGACGTTCACCTCGAACTGCACGTTCCACTGGTCGTCGCCCGTCTCCCACAGTGGTGCGCCGCCGCTCACCACGCCGGCCACCGCCACGGCGGCGTCAAGGCCGCCGAACTCCTTCACGGCCACCGATACGGCGGCATGCATGTCCGAGGCGGACCGAACATCACCGGCCATGGCGTGCACGCGGTCCCCGTGCCGTTGGGCCAGCGCCTCCAGGTCGGCCGGCGAGGCCAGGGCGTAGTCCAGACCGGCCAGGTCGGCACAGATGTCGACGGCGACCACGCGCCAGTCCTCGGCCACCAATCGGGCCACGGTGGCGGCGCCGATGCCCCGGGCGGCCCCGGTGACGACCGCGACCGGGCTCACTGGTCCACGCTGGCTATGGGCCAACGCACGGCGACGGCGCGGCTCAACTCAGCCGTCATGGACACCAACAATGCCCGCCCTTCGGCGGCACTGGCCCCGCTCGGATCTCCCAACACGCCGTTGGACGATACCGGCCTGACCCCTTCAGCGCGCAGGCGGGGCATGATCTCGGCCAACGGCTCGGTGCGGCCGGCCTCGGCCAGGTGCAGGCGGACGGCGCGCACGTCAATGGCCAGCATGAGCGAGGTCTCGGTTCGCCCGGCGTGGGCATCACCGCCCGGCGTGGCGGCGGGCCAGAGCAGAACGCCATCGCCCTCGGCCCGGCCCCGCTCCTCGACCAGGGACAGCGCCTCGCCGTTGCCCCCGTGGGCAGAGACGACGACGACGCCGGCAAAGGCCGTCCGGGCCGAGCGGACCAACTCAATGAGGAAGTCGGCCAGCACCACATGGTTCACCAGCAGCGTGCCCGGGAAGCCGGCGTGCTCCCCACTGGCGCCGTAGGGCACCGGGGGGGCCACCACGACGTCGGGACGCACTCGCGACAATCGCTGCGCCAGCTCGAGCGCGATGCGGGTGTCGGTGTCGAGGGGGAGGTGCGGGCCATGCTGCTCCAGGGAGCCCAACGGCACGACCAGCAGCCCCGAGCGATTGGTGGCCGCGACCTCGGTCCAGGTGGCGCCGGCGAGTTCCATCGTCGACGACGGCAGGCGCCGCGTTACACGCGGGCCGGTGACCGGAAATGCACGGGAGTGGGAACGGGCAGCGGCACGCCAGCGCGGTCCACCTTGGAGTGGCCCACGGCGGACTGGGGCAGCTCACGCCCGTCGCGTTGGGCCAGCGCGTCCTCCCCGTGCCCGAAGACGCACTCGGGATCGGGCCCGTCCAGGGGCAGGCCGGTGAAGAACTTGGCTGCCATGCAGCCGCCCTGGCAGGCGTCGTACGAGCCGCAGGAGGCGCAGGCTCCGGCGCTCTGAGGCTCGCGCAAGGACTGGAAGAGGGCAGACTCGCGCCACACGCGGGCGAAACCGCCGACGTCGCGCACGTTGCCGGCCAGGAACTCCTGGTCGATGACGAAGGGGCAGGCGTAGACATCGCCCACCGGGTCGATCAGGCAGACGACCCGGCCGGCCCCGCAGAGGTTCAACCCGTCGAGGGGCTGCCCGAGCGCCGAGAGGTGGAAGAAGGAGTCACCGGTCAACACATCGGGGCGGTCCAGCAGCCAGTGATACAGCATCCGCTGCTGACCGGCCGTCGGGTGCAGCGCCTCCCAGGAGTCCACACCCCGACCCGAGGGGCGGAAGCGGGTCAACCGCAACTGGGCGCCGTAGCTGGCGGCGATGTCGGCGAACGTATCGAGCTGGGTGACGTTCTCCCGGGTGACCACGACGCTGATTTTGAACTGGCCGAAGTTGGCCGCGGCCAGGTTGTCCATGGCCGTGCGCGCCGCCGCGAATGACCCGGCCCCGCGCACAGCGTCGTTGGTCGAGGCCAGGGCCCCATCGATGCTGATCTGCACGTCGACGTAGTCCATGGCGGCCAGCCGGCGGGCCCGCTCCGCCGTAAGCCGGGTCCCGTTGGTGGAGAACTTGACGCCGACTTTCTGGTCGACAGCGTAGCCGAGCAGGTCGAAGAAGTCGGGGCGCAGCATGGGCTCGCCGCCGCCGATGTTCACGTAGAACACCTTCATGTCGGCCAACTCGTCCACGATGCGCCGGGCCTCGGCGGGCGAGAGCTCCATCGGGTCGCGCCGACCCGACGAGCTGAGGCAGTGGACGCAGGCCAGATTGCAGGCGTAGGTCAACTCCCAGGTGAGGCAGATGGGCGCATCGAGTCCCTGGGTGAACCGCTGGCGCAACGGGAGCGGATCAGGCATCACTGATGACCTCCGAGGTGGCCAGTCGAGCCAGGGCGCGTCGGTACTGGGAGCGCTCGCCCTCGGGTATGAGCGCGTCAATGGCCGCGTTGGCGCTCTCGAAATCCTGCAATGACGAAACCAATTCGACCAGCGGGCGCGACTTCAGGAACACCAGTCGACGGGTCCCGTAGTGGTAGGCCAACGCGCCGAACGACTCATCGCGCAAGGCCACCTGAGGGTGGACCCGCCAGGCCCGATCCGGGTCGAAGGCCGGAGCGGTGATGCTCACCCGCTCATCAGTGACGCTCAATAGACGCCGCACATGCCGTCGATGGAGACCTCTTCGACCAGAAGCTCGTCGACCTCGTCCTCGTCCTGCCCATCTACTTCTTGCACTTCCTGGTCCTGCGGCATGTCGCCTCCTCCAATTCGAAAGCCAGCCTATCCTTCGGGGCCGAGGTGCTTCTCCCTGCCAAGATTGCCGGGTGAACTCTCCGACCAGGGACGATGCGGTCCCTCCGGCGACGATCCGGGCAGCCCCGGCCCGGGCCGACACGCCCCTGCCGAGGGGCTTCGGACTGGCTCTGGACCCGGCCACGACGACCTGGCAGGAGGGCACCATCCTGATGGGCGGCAGCCCCCTACGGCTGTTGCGGCTCTCCCCGCGGGCCAGGGCCCTGGTGGACGGTTGGCAGGCCGGGTCGCTGGTCGGGGATCGCCGGTCCGAGCAGGTCCTGGCCCGGCGGCTCGTCTCTTCAGGCCTCTTCGTCCTTCGGCCGGTCGCCCCCACGTCGGGGCCGCGCGATGTGACCGTGGTTGTGCCCGTGCGCGATCGCCCGGCGCAGCTGCAGCACCTCCTGGAGTCCCTCGACGGGCTGAGCCTCGTGGTGGTCGACGACGGATCCGCCGACCCCGGACGCACCGAGAAGATCGCCCGGGCGGCGGGGGCCACCTTCATTGCCTTGCCCAAGAATCTCGGGCCGGCGGCCGCCCGCAATGCCGGCCTGGCCGTGGCCACGACACCGTTGGTGGCCTTCGTCGACTCGGACTGCCGGCCCGCCCCGGGCTGGCTCTCCGCGTTGCTCGGGTACTTCGACGATCCGCTGGTAGCCGCCGTCGCCCCCCGGATCGTCCCGGCCCCCACCTTCCCCACCACCTGGATCTCCCGCTACGAAGCCGTGCGCTCCTCGCTCGACCGTGGGACGGCCGAGGGTGTGGTCAGGCCGCAGAGCCGGATCTCCTATGTACCGAGTGCGGCCCTCGTCGTCCGGCGGGAGGTGGCTGACCATCCCTTCTTCGACCCTGCGCTGCGGGGCGGCGAGGACGTCGACCTGGTCTGGCGGTTGGTCGCGGCCGGATGGGATGTCCGCTACGCGCCCTCCACCACGGTGGCTCACCGGGGACCGGACAGGTTGGGCTCATGGCTCGGGCGCCGCCACTTCTACGGGACCACGGCCGGTCCCCTGGCCCGCCGGCACCCCGCCGAAATGGCGCCGTTGCACACCTCGGTCTGGCCCGCCGCCGTATGGGGACTGGCGGCGGCCCGGCGGCCCGTCCTGGCCGGCGCGGCGCTGGTCGCCTCCATTGTGGTGCTGGCCCGGCGGCTCGGCGGCCTGGTCGAGCAGCCGACCAAGGTGGCCACCCGAATCGCCGGAGGGGGCACCGCCAGATCCGCCCTGCCCGCCCTGGGCGGCCTGACCCGCGCCTGGTCCCCGGCGTTCGTAGCCGGACTGCTGTCCCGCCGTACTCGCCGCGCCTGCGCCCTGGCCCTGTTGCTCCCGGCAGCCCACGACTGGACCACGCAGCCGGGCGAACTGGACCCGGTCCGCTACGCCGCGCTCCACGTCGCCGACGACCTGGCCTACGGGTCGGGCGTCTGGCGTGGGTGCCTCCAGGCCCGCACCATCCGGCCGCTCCTACCGCGGGTGTCCTGGCGAGCCCGGGTCTGGTCCACCAAATCACTGCGCTCGGGCCTGCAAACCGGCCAGCCGTCCGGGCAGGCGTCGACGTGACCGAACAAGTGGCGGGGACAGCGATCGTCACTGGGGGCGGCGCCGGACTTGGCCTGGAGACCGTGCGCGCCCTGGCGGCGCGTGGGCATTTCTCGGACCTGGTCGTGACGGCTCGAGACGTGGCGCGGGCGACCGCCGCCGTCGCTGGGCTCGAGACCGCCGGCACCGCCATCCACATTGTGCCGCTCGACCTCGCCGCGTTGGCCAGCGTCCGCCACTTTCCGGCTGAGTACGCGGCGCGGGGGCTGCCCGCCATCGGCGCGCTCATCTGCAATGCCGGGGTGCAGATCGTCGACGGTACTCGACTCACCACCGACGGCTTTGAGGAGACGTTCGCTGTCAACGTCCTGGGCCACTTCCTGCTGTCCAAACTCCTCCTGCCGCTGATGACGGCTGACGCCCGGCTCGTCTTCATCTCCAGCGGGACCCATGACCCCTCCCTCAAAACCGGGATGCCGGCGCCCGGCTACACCTCGGCCGCTGACCTGGCCGCGGGCAACGGCTTTGGAGACGCCGATGAGAAGGCAAAGGGGCGGATGCGGTACACCACCTCAAAGCTCTGTGACGTGTACCTGGCCTACGAGTTCGCCAAGAGGTTCCCGATGGGTGGTGGCGCCGGGCGCTCAGTGGTGGCATCGGCCGTGGACCCCGGCATGATGCCCGGCTCGGGGCTGGCCCGCACCTACGGGCCACTGAGTCGGTTTGCCTGGAAGTACGTGCTGCCCCGGCTGGGCCGGTTCATGAAGGGGACCATGACCACCGAGGCGTCCGGTGGCCACGTGGCCCGGCTCGTCTGTGAAAGCTCGTTTGGCCAGGGCTCGGGAACGTACTTCATCGGGACCTCCCTGTCACCGTCCTCGGAGCTGTCCTACAACCAGTTCAACGCCGTCGACCTGTGGACGACCTGCGCCGCCTTAGCCGGCATAGACCCTTAACGGCACCTGACGCTGGTAGTAGGAGCGATCGACCGGATGCTGGACGAGTTGGTCGTCGCCGGCGGCCTCAGCTGATCGATCTCAGCTCAGAGCGTCACGCCGGCACCACCGCGGGCGATGGTGCGGGCCAGGATGCCCAGCGTGGCCCGAAGCGCGCCCTCTGAAATAACCGGGAAGATGTTCGCCTCTTTCCACACCGGGTCGATGGACGACCAGTCGTAGTACGAGGTGACCAGCGTGCCGCCGTCGGTGGGCTCCAGCGTGTAGCCGTAGACGTGGCCGATCTGGGGCCGGATCTGGCCGAGGATCGTCCAGGCGATCTCCCGGTCGGGCTCGAACGCCGTGATGGTCACGGTGACGTCGTAAAGGCCCATGGGGTAGTCATTCAGCGACTCCCGGTCCATGTGCACCACGAAGCTGTCCCCGACGGCGGTGACCGGATCGCCGGTGGCGTCCATCAGCATGCCCGAGCTGTCGATGGCCACGTGGCCCTGGGGATCGGCCAGCAACCCGAAGATGGTCGAGGGGTCCGCCGGGATCGTCCGCTCAACCTGTAGCCGCCCGTCTGTCATGCCCGCATTGTGCCAAGGGGGCGGGTCCCGGCGCTACCGTGACCCCCGGATCCGAGGAGTCTCCATGCCCGACGAGCAACTCAACGAGCAACCATCGAAACGGTTCACCGGCCAGGTCGCCATCGTGACCGGGTCCTCAGCCGACCCGAGCATCGGGAGGGCGTGCGCCGTCCGCTTGGCCCGTGAGGGTGCGTCGGTCATCATCAACGGGCGGGACTCGGTGGCCTTGGCCGCCACCGAGCGCGATCTTCGTGACAAGGGCCTCGCCGTCCACGCCGTGGCCGGGTCGATGGAGGACGAATCGACTCCCGGCGCGCTGGTCGACGCGGCGTCGGCCCGGTTCGGCCGCATCGACCTGTTGGTCAACACCATTGGCGGGACACGGTTCCAAGGGTCGTTCGAATCGATGGGTCGAGCCGATCTGCTGGACACCGTCGCCCTCAACACCTGGCCCACCCTGGCGCTGATTCAAGCGGCCATGCTCCGGGGCCTGGCCGATGGAGGTGGCGCCGTGGTGAACATCTCAAGCGGCTCCCCCAAGAAGACGACCCCGTCCATGGTCGCCTACGCCGCGGCCAAGGCAGCGCTCAACGCACTGACCAGAACGGTGGCGGCCGATCTCGGCCCCCGGGGAGTGCGGGTCAACGCCGTCAGCCCGGGCTTGACCAGGACCACGGCGACCCGTCCCCAGTGGGAACGCGACGGTGGTGCGGCGGCGGGCGCCAACATTGTGCTGGGCCGGCTCACCGAGGCCGACGACATCGCTGCCGCGACCGCCTTCCTCCTCTCCGCCGACGCCCGGCAGATCACCGGGGTGGTGCTCGATGTCGATGGGGGCAACCACCTGGCCAGCGGGGGCTGGACGCCGATCACCCCGCCACGAGCGCCCTGAGCGGCGGCACCACCTCGGCCCCGAGCCGGGCGATCTGCTCGCGCACCAGCTCGGGAGCCATGCCGGGCAGGTGCACGCGCAAGTTGAGGGCGTCGGCGCCGCTCGCCCGGAGGACCCTGTGCAGCCGGGCCGCCAGTTCGGCGGGATCGTCGGCGCTGACCGTCTGGTCGTCCCCGAACCCGGTCGACCCGCCGGCGTAGCTGTCGTAGACGGCCCGTTGCCGGCCGACCAGATCCGAGTCGGGCCGGCCCAGCCAGACCCGGCGGATCAGCAGCTTGGTCCCCGTGCCGCCGGCCTGGTCGTAGCCGGCGCAGATCTGGGCCAGCCGCTCGACCGGGGACATGCCTTCCATCAGGATCCCCGCCCCCGACCGGGCCGCCCGCCGGGCCGCCCCGGGCGAGGCGGCGGCACTCAGGACGGGGACCGGCCGGTCGGCACATTGCCGCAGTGCCGGGTCGTCTTTCAGCTCTCGCAGGTCGGCCCCCCGCAACATGTCGACCAGGCGGGGCAGCTCAGATGTGAAGCGGTCCACCGCACTGGCCAGCGGCTGACCCATGGCCTCGAAGTCCAGCGCCAACGCGCCCGCCGCCACGCCCAGGCCCACCCGGTCGGGGTGCCGGGCAGCCAGCCAGGCCACTTCTTCGGCCACCAGCGCGGTCGGGCGGAGCGGGAGCAGCAACGGGCAGGCGGCCGCCCACCCGGTCGCGTTCTCCTCAAGAATGAACGTGACCATCTGCAAGGGATTGGGCAGGTACCCGGCGAAGCCGCCGTGATGCTCGCTGGTCATGATCCCGTCGAACCCGTGCCTCAGCCCCAGCCCGGCCTGCGCGCACAGCTCGGAGATCACCTCGGGGGCCGGCAGCTCATTGTGCGGGTAGAGGCGCAACGAAATCGACCCCGGCTCGAACGGGGGACGCGGCGCCGGGACGTCAGAGACCGGCATCGTCGGGGAAGCATAGGGACTACGGCAATGAAGGCTCGGGGTCGGGCGCGGCATAGTGTCTCCCGGTCAAGCGGTGCCCGGGTGGACCGGCCAAGGCGTCGGTCCCGGGTTTCACGAGAGGGTCGATATGGGCAACGAGTGGTTCGAGACGGTGGCCGAGGCGCAGCGTCGGGCCAAGAAACGGCTGCCGCCGTCGGTCTACGGGGCCCTGGTGGCCGGGTCCGAGAAGGGGCTCACCATTGAGGACAACATCGCCGCCTACGGCGAACTCGGCTTCGCCCCCCACGTCGCCGGCTCGCCCGCCAGCCGGGACCTGTCGACCACCGTGATGGGACAGGACATCTCCTTCCCCGTCCTCATCTCGCCCACCGGTGTCCAGGCCGTGCACCCCGACGGTGAGGTGGCCGTGGCCCGGGCGGCCGCGGCCCGGGGCACCGCCATGGGCCTGAGCTCGTTCGCCAGCAAGCCGGTGGAGGATGTGGTGGCGGCCAACCCGCAGACGTTCTTCCAGGTCTACTGGGTGGGCACCCGGGACGACGTGCTGCAACGGGTGGAGCGGGCCCGGGCGGCCGGAGCGGTCGGCCTCATCGCCACCTTGGACTGGACCTTCTCGCACGGCCGGGACTGGGGCAGCCCCACCATCCCCGAGACGGTGAACTTCAAGGCCATGGCCCGCTTCGCCCCGGAAGCGCTGTCCCACCCGCGCTGGCTCTACTCCTTTGCCAAGACCGGGAAGTTCCCCGACCTGACCGCGCCCAACATGGGCGAGAAAGGTCAGAAGGGCCCCACGTTCTTCGGGGCGTACGGGGCCTGGATGCAGACCCCGCCGCCGAGCTGGGAGGACGTCGCCTGGCTGCGGGAGCAGTGGGGCGGGGCGTTCATGCTCAAGGGCGTGACCCGCATTGACGACGCCAAGCGGGCGGTCGACGCCGGGGTGACCGCCATTTCGGTGTCCAACCACGGCGGCAACAACCTCGACGGCACCCCGGCCACCATCCGGGCCCTGCAGCCGGTGGCCGACGCCGTGGGCCAGCAGATTGAGGTCCTCCTCGACGGCGGGATCCGCCGGGGCAGTGACGTCGTCAAGGCGCTGGCGTTGGGCGCCAAGGCCGTGATGATCGGCCGGGCCTACCTGTGGGGACTGTCCGCCAACGGGCAGGCCGGGGTGGAGAACGTCCTCGACCTGCTGCGCAGCGGTATTGAGTCGGCGCTCCTCGGCCTGGGGCACGCCTCCATCAGGGACCTGTCACCCGACGACCTGGTCATCCCGGACGGCTTCGCCCGCCGGCTCGGCACCGCGTCCTGAACGGGACTCGCGTCCTGAACGGGACCGGCGCCGACAGCGGCCCGTTTGGTTGGGTTCGGCTCTAGTCGAACTTGACCACGCCGCGGATGATGGTCCCGGCGGCCTGGTCCTCGTAGCCCTGTTGGACCTGGTCCAGGCTGTACTCCTGGGTGATGATCTCGTCGATCTTCAGCTGGCCGGCCTCGAAGAGGTTGAGCAGGTTGGGCACCTGCACCCGCGGGCTCTGCGAGCCAAACACGGTGCCCAGCAGCGCCTGGTTGAACATGGCGAAGTTGAACAGGTTCAGCTGCACGTCCATGGCGTGGAACGGGGAGATGGAGGTCACCACGACGCGGGCGTCCTTGGAGCCCAGGGCGCAGGCGGCGGCGATCATGTCGCCCTGCAGGACGCCGGGGGTCAGGATGACCACGTCGGCGTTGCGGCCCATGGTCAGTTCGGGCAGCATGAACTGGGCATCGAGCATGGAGGCGGCGGTATGGGTGGCGCCCACTTCCTTGGCCTTCTCCAGCTTGAAGGGCACCGGGTCGACCGCGATGATGGTCCGGGCCCCGGCGATGCGGGCACCCTGAATAGCGCCGGAGCCGACGCCGCCACAGCCGACCACGACCACCGTCTCGCCCGGCTTGACCTTGGCCCGGTCCACGGCCGAGCCGAAGCCGGTCGAGATGCCGCAGCTGATGAGGGCGGCCGCCTTCATGTTGTCCCAGGCGTTGATGCGGACCACCGAGTTCTCGTGGCAGACCATGGTGTCGGCGAACGTGCCCAGCTGGGCCATGCGGCCCAGGTTCTCGCCGCCCAGGTGGTAGCGGTAGGTGCCGTCGCTGATCATGCCGCCGGCCAGGGTGGTCATGCCCAGGTCGCACAGGTTCTGTCGGCCCGAGGCGCACCAGTGGCAGACGCCGCAGGACGGGATGAAGGACACGGCCACGTGGTCGCCCACGGCGACCTGGGTCACGTTGGTGCCCACCTCGGTGACGATGCCCGAGCCCTCATGCCCGCCGACGACCGGGAACATCGACTTCACACCGATCATCTCGAGCACCTCGGGCGGGGCGCTGATGTCGCCGGTGCGCAGGTGCTCGTCGGAGTGGCACATGCCCGAATACACCATCTTGACCTGGATTTCGCGGTTGGCCGGAGGGTCGATCTCGATCTCCTCGGTCTTCCAGGGCTCGTCCAGCCCCACGCACACCGCTGCTCGTGTCTTCATTGGAATTCCCTCCCGATACATAACGTCGACCTTTGTCGCATTGTCAGTATCGTCCTCTCCCGCCGATGGGACAACCGCGGGGCGTGGGCCGGCCGGAAAATGCGGCGATACAGTCCGCTGGTGGCCGTTCCCGCACCCTTCGCCGAGGTGGCTGCCCGGGTCCGCAACTGGGGCCGCTGGGGCGAAGCGGACGAGCTCGGGACGCTCAACCTGATTGATGACGCCGCCCGACGGCGGGCCGCCGCCTCGGTCAGGAGCGGCAGGGCCTTCGCCCTCGGTCTCCCCCTCTCGGAGGCCGAGGGGATCCAGGCGGGGTTCATCAAGGGCCGGGTCAATCCGAGCCGCACCATGATCCAGGTCAACGAGCCTCTGAGCGCCGATCCGGACTGGGTCTGTTCCAGCGAGGACGTGGTGACCCTGGCCCTCCAGTGCGCCACCCATTGGGACGCGCTGGCCCATGTCAGCTATGGGGGCGTGATCTACAACGGCTACCCCGCCAGCACCATTGACGAGGGAGGCGCCGGGCGGTGCGGTATCCATCTGCTCACGACGGTGCTCAGCCGGGGCGTCCTGCTCGATGTGGCCCGCGCCCGCGGGCTCGACGTGCTTGAGCCCGGCTACGCCATCACGCCCGACGATCTCAGCGCGGCGGCCGACCTGGCCGGCCTGGCGGTGGAGCCGGGCGACATTGTGCTGGTGCGCACCGGGCAGATGGTGCACCTCACCCCACCGGCTCGCGACCTCATCGCCTACACCTGGCCGTCGCCCGGCCTGACCATCGAGACGGCCGAGTGGTTCCACCAACGTGATGTGGCCGCGGTGGCCACCGACACCCTGGTCTTCGAGGTCTTTCCCTGCCAGTACGAGGACATCTACCTGCCGGTGCATCTCCTGCACCTGGTGGAGATGGGCCTGACCCAGGGCCAGAACTGGGTGCTCGACCAGTTGGCGGCCGACTGCGCCGCCGACGGCCAATACAGCTTTCTCCTCGATGCCACGCCGCTCCCCTTCACCAACGGGCTGGGCTCGCCACTCAACCCGGTGGCCCTCAAATAGCCACTGCGGCCACGGCCCACCGGTCAGGACGCCGGCCGCGGCGGGTCAGGGCCGCGGCGGGTCGGAGGAGGGTCAGGGAGTGGTGCCGCGCCGGTGGCTGATCAGCGCGCCGCCCAGCACGGGCCCGGTGCGCGGACGGGCCGCCTCCCGGGTGGCGTGCGGGTCGATGACATCGCGGCCCACCACATCGGTCGGGCCCGGCCGGCCGGTGATGGCCCAGTGCAACATGCGGGCCTGGGTGTCGATCAGATTGCGGGTCCGGATGCCCCAGAACTCGAAGCCGTAGCGATGGGCCGACACGCTGGCGAACATGGCCACCAGGCTGCCGGCCACGGCCATGGGCTCCGAGCCGGCCGGGGAAGTGGTGCCGGTCCCGGGCGGGCCGCCCGGTGCCGGCGAGGCCTGGGCGATCACCTGGGCCAGGGCGATGGTCACCGCGTTGAGCGCCCGCACCCGGATGCCCCGTAGCTGCGCATCGCCTTCCTCGGTGGCCAGATCGACCACCCGGAAGACGGCACGGTTGTCCTCCCAGTAGGCCAGGAAGCCCTCGGTCACGGTGAGCGCGGTCTCCCAACTCGCCGCTTCGGACCAGTCGCCCCCGACCAGTTCGGAGAGCTGGGCCGCCTGGTCGACCATGCCCTCGGCCAGGACCATGATGGCCTGCTCCACATTGCCGAAGTACTGGTAGAAGGTGGCGGGCGACGTCCGGGCCCGGCGGGCGATGTCGGTGACCTTGACCGAGCGCCACGAGGTGGTGGTCAGGAGTTCGACCGTCGCCTGCAGCAGGCGCTGGCGGGTCTGGCGCCCGCGCTGGCCGGGAACCCGCCCGTCGGTGGTCGACAGGGGCTCGGCGAACTCGCCGATCATCACGATGTCAGCCTCGCCGCCAAGCGGCTGCCCGGTCATGGGCCGCCAGCGTAGTGGCCGGCGCCGGCACCACCCAGTCCCGAAGGCCCTGGTGGCGGCCCGGATAACATGACCCAATGGAGCAGACGCTCATCCGCCCGCTCACCCGCGCCCAGCAAGCGAGGCGCCAGCGCGTCATTGACGCCGCCATGGCACTGGGCCTCGACGGCGGCTACGAGGCGGTGCAGATGCGCGACGTGGCCGCGAGGGCCGACGTGGCCATGGGGACGGTGTACCGCTACTTCACCAGCAAGGACCATCTCCTGGCGGCCACCCTGGTCAACTGGGTCGAGCTGCTCGAAACCCGCATCGGCCAGCACCCACCCCGGGCCGAACACCCGGCCGACCGGGTGCTGGACGTGCTGGACCGGGCGCTGCGGGCCATGGGGCGCCAACCCCGCCTGGTGGCCGCCGTGTTCACCTCGTTGTCCTCGCCCGATCCGGCCGCGGTGGGGTGCCAGCAACAGATCACCCTGCTGATGGAAGGGATCATCGCCCGCGCCATGGGCGAGCCGGTCATCACCGACATGTCGGACCGGGCCCGCATGATCGGTCACGTCTGGTACTCCGCCCTGGTCGGGTGGATCAACGGGTGGTCGACCATGGCCCGGGTCTACGACGAGCTGGCCGTCTCGGTGCGCCTGCTGCTGCCCGACGAGCTCTCGCACCCGTAGGACTCGACCGGTTGTCGCCGGGGTCGGCGACTATCGTGCCCCCGATGACCGGAGGGACAGGGACCGGCGGTCTGGGTGGTCCGGGTGGTCTGCCCATTGAGTTCTCGGGCCTGTCCAAGCACTTCGGCCCCATCCGCGCCGTCGAGAACCTGACCTGCACGGTGACCCCGGGCAAGGTCACCGGGTTCCTCGGGCCCAACGGCTCGGGCAAGACCACCACCCTGCGCATGCTCCTCGGTCTGGTGGCCCCCAGCACCGGCACGGCCACCATCGGCGGGCGCCCCTACCGCGATCTCACCAACCCGGCCCTCACGGTGGGCGCCGTGCTCGAGGCCACCGGCTTCCACCCCTCCCGACGGGCCCGCTCCCACCTGCTCACGGTGGCCCGGGCCTGCGGCCAGGACGACCGCCACGTCGATGCCGCCCTCGACCTGGTCGGACTGCACGACGACGCCAAGCGCAAGGTGGGCGGGTTCTCCCTCGGCATGCGCCAACGCCTGGAGCTGGCCGGTGCGCTGATCGGCGACCCCGACGTGCTCATCCTCGACGAGCCCTCCAACGGGCTCGACCCCCAGGGCATCGCCTGGTTGCGCGACTTCATGCGCTACCTGGCCGGCGAGGGCAAGACCGTCCTGGTCTCCTCCCACCTGCTCTCGGAAATGGCGCAGACCATTGACGAGGTGGTCATCCTCTCCCAGGGCCAGCTGCGGGCTCAAGGGACCCTTGAGTCGATTACCGGCAACCTCACCGCGTCCACCATGCGGGTGCGCACCCCCGAGACCGACCGCCTGGACTCGGTGCTCACCCAACACGGGCTGGCCTTCACCCGGCTGGCCTCCGACCAGGTGGCGGTGCACAACGTCACGCCCGAGTCGCTCGGCCCGCTACTGGCTCAGGCCCAGATCATCCTCTACGAGCTGGTCCACGAAGGGACCGACCTCGAATCGGTCTTCCTGACCTTGACCGAGGGCATGGGCTTCGGGGAGCAAGGAGCGCCGTGACCCGGGCCATACGCTCCGAGCTGCTCAAAATGCGGACCTTGCCCGGCATGTGGGTCGTCCTGCTCCTGGCCTTCCCCCTCACCGCGCTCTTCGTGATTGTGGTCTTCCTGATGGCCGGGTCACATGAGTTTCCCCACCAGACCTTCGCCTCGGTCAGCACCCTGCGCGATCGGCGCCTCCTGTTGGGTTCCGGGTTCCAAGCCGTCACCCTGCTCGGGCCGCTGCTGGGGGTGCTCTGCATCACCACCGAGTACCGGCACCAGACGGTCACCGGCACCCTCCTGCTGACACCCCAACGCGGCCGGGTGCTGACGGCCAAGGTCGTGGCGACGGCTATCTGGGCCGTCGGCCTTTCGATCCTCACCTTCGTGGCCGTGGCCGTCGTCGGGCTGCCCTGGAACGCGGCCATGGGCGGATCGGCCGGCCCGGTGCTCAGCCAGGTCGGTGCGGTGGTGCCCGAACTGGTCGTGGCCACCGTCCTGCTGGCGCTGTTCGGATTGGGGTTCGGGACGCTGGTCAAGAACCAGATCGCCGGCGTGCTGGTCACTGTCGGCGGCACCCTGATCCTCGAGGGGCTCATCGTGTTCCTGGTCAACATCATCTTCCACTACGACCTCAACTGGATGCCCAATGAGGCCACGGCCGCCTTCGCCGGCGTCATCGCCCGGGGCACCGGCTTCGGGGAGGGTGGCGGCAACAGCTCCTTGAACTTCGGGCTCCTGAACTGGTGGGGCGGCGGCCTGGCCATGCTGGGCTGGGGGATCGTCCCGCTCACCATCGGCTACTTCACCACGTTCCGCAAGGACGTCACCTAAGTCGGCCCCGTGGTCAGCCCCGCAGCATCACCCCGGGGCGCGCCGCCAACCCCTCGTCACTGGCGCTGCCGTCAACCCGGATGGGCACGCCGTTGACCAGGGTGTGGGTCATCCCCACCGGGGCGTCGGCCGTCAGCCGCTCGCCGTTGGCCGGGAAGTCACGGATACGGCGCAAGGGGCCGGGTGCCACCGTGGCCGGATCGAACACGCAGAGGTCGGCCGCCTGGCCGACCGCCACCGTGCCCCGGTCGGCCAGCCCGTAGACCTGGGCCGGCTCTCCGGTCAACTTGTGAATGGCCCGCTCCAACGGCATCACCCCGCGCTCGCGGACCCAGTTCCCCAACAGATCGGTGGAGAAGCAGGCGTCGCAGAGCTGGGAGACGTGGGCGCCCGAGTCGGCCAGGCCCAGCAGCACGTTGTCCCGGGGCAGCAGCCAGGCGATGCCCTCGGGGTCGTCGTTGGCCAGTACCGACCAGAAGCGCGCCGACAGATCGTCGTCGAGCGAGATGTCGAGCATGACGTCGAGCGGGGTGCACCCGCGCTCCTCGGCCACGACCATGACCGGCCGATCGGCCAGGTCGGGATGGGAGGCCGACTCGGCCACGGAGATGTTGGCCCAGTTGAGCGGGAAGCCGCCCTGCTGCCCACTCACGTCGGCCCAAGCCGACTCCCGCCAGGACGGGTCCCGGTAGGCCGCCAGGCGGTCGACCTTGGCCTTGCCCATGAGGGCGGCGAACGACGGTCGCATGTTGAGGGTGAAGGGCTCCGACAGGTTCATCTGGAAGACCAGGGGGCGGCAGGAGACCTGGGGCCACACCTCGACCCCGTCGGCCCAGGCCGCGTCGTGCTCCGCGATCACCTTCTCGTGGTAGGGGTAGCCCTTGACCGTGAGCAGGGCGGTCCAGGTGAAGGGGCGGCCGATCTCGCGTTGGAGGGCGAACACCTCCTGGTGCGAGAAGACGCCACCGGGCAGCAGCGCCACCACCCCCCGGCCGCTGGCGCGGACAGGCTGGAGCAGGGCCCGCAGCTCAGCCAGATCGGCCACCCGCGACGGCACCGGGCGACCGCCGTCGCCGTTGTGGGTGGGCGAGGAGCTGGAGGCGAACCCGGCCGCCCCGCCGGCCATCGCCTCGGCCACCACCGTCTGCATGCGGACGATCTCGTCCTCGGTGGCCGCCCGCTCGTAGGCCTCCTCGCCCATGACGAAGAGACGGACGGCCGTGTGGCCGACATAGCAGGAGAAGTTGAGGGCGACGCCACGCCGCTCAATGGCGTCGAGGTATTGCGGGAACGTCTCGAACTCGCTCCAGGGGACGCCAACGGAGAGCGTGTCGAAACTCATGTCCTCGACGTGCTGCAAGGTGCGGGCCAGCAACGCCACGCCGTCGGGGCGGATGGGGGCGATGGAGAAGCCGCAGTTGCCAGCCACCACCGTCGTCACGCCGTGGAACGACGAAGGGGTGAGCGAGGGATCCCAGAACACCTGGGCGTCGTAGTGGGTGTGGATGTCGATGAAACCGGGGGACACCACCTGGCCCGTCGCATCGAGCACGCGGGTGCCGCTCAGTCCCGGACCGATCTCGGTGATGCGGCCGTCCCGCACCGCCACGTCGGCCACCTGGCCTGGCGCGCCCGTCCCGTCAACCACCGTGCCACCGCGAATGACTATGTCAGCGCTCATCGTTCTGCTCCTGGGTCGCTGGGGTGCCCCATCGTGGCAGTCCTGCCCCTGCCGTGCACGCCCCGGAGTTGCCGAGGCTCAACCTCGACCAGGTACGGTGGGAGCGCTGCGGGGCAACGATTGCGCCGTGGCTGGCCCACGACCGAGGTGTCCAAATTGGCTGAAGGGTTTCTCAGGCGTAAGGGAGCACCGCAGCCGGTGGACTCGCTGCAGATTTCCGGCGCCATCGTGGCCCCCTCCGACGGCCCATCCCCGGTTGAGCTGGTCGATGCCGGTCACGCGCCCCACGGCCTGGGCATTGTGCGCGACCAGTACGTGCGCAAGATCCGCAAGACGCCGACCATCCGCATGGTCCCCAGTTCCATGATGATCGAGGGCCGCCGCTTACGCTTCGCCGTGTCGGACAACGTGCACGCCCACGGGCCCGATGGGCCGGGGACACCACCGATCTGGGCCGTGAATATCCACGGCTACTTCGCCGGCGGGGGCATGTACTGGCGGGAAAGCGCGCGCCTGGCCGAACAGCTGGGCTGGCGGGTCATCAACCCCAGCCTGCCCGGATTCGGTGGCAGCGACCCGCTCGACTGGCACGACGTGTCGATGGAGAGTTTGGCCAATCAGGTCATGGCCATCATCCACCAGGTCGACGCCGGCCCGGTCGTCGTCCTGGGCCACTCCATGGGCGGTGCGGTGGCGGTGCAGTTCGCCCACGACCACCCGCGGCGCACCCTCGGGGTCATCTACCGCGACGGTGTGAGCACACCGGCCTGGAAAGACCGCCACGGCATCCTGCCCACGCTGCTGGCACCGTTCGCCCCCGACCTGGCGCCCATGATCGACATGGTGGCCTCGGTGGTGTTCGACCTGCCCGACCTCTTCATCGGCCGCATGTACTCAACCGTGCGGTCCGTGCTGCCCGACGTGCGCCGCAATATCCGCACCGTCGGCCAGACCATGCCCATCGGCAGCCTGCTCATGTCCGTCGACCAGCGGACCGAGGTACGGGCCCTGGTGGCCCAGCAGATGCCGATCCTCAACGAGTGGGGCTGCTTCGACCGCATCACGCCCGGCGCCGCCGCCACCGAGTTCGCCAGTGTGGCCCGCGCCCCGGTGCAGTGGGTCCCGGGCGGCCACAGCTGGATGCTGGCCCGGCCCCAGGGGCAGTCCGATATTTTGACCCACCTCTCCTCCGGCCGGGCCTTCATGGCCAAGGTGGATGACCGCTGGCGCCAGTTCACCTCCCGTGACCACACCCTGCGCGCCGTCAACTGATGACGAGCTGAACCGACCGGAGCAGCCCGTGCCACGGTCCCGCCGGGTCCCATCATGATCGCCCACCTCCTCAACCCCATCCTCAACCTGCACGGGTGGGAGGCCTATCTCCTCGTTGGCGTCCTGGTCTTCGCCGAGGCCTCGGTCATGCTCGGCTTCATCTTCCCGGGCGAGACCGCGGTGATCCTGGGCGGTGTGGTGGCCTCGCGAGGGCACGTCAATATCTTCGCCCTGATTGTGGTGGTGGTCCTGTGCGCCATCGTGGGCGACACCGTCGGCTATGCCGTCGGCGAGAAATGGGGTCGCCGCCTGCTCGACACGCGGTTCTTGCGCAAGCGGCAACGGCTACTGGACCGGGTGCTGCAGGAACTGAACCGCCGGGGCGCCATCGCGGTCTTCCTGGCCCGCTTCACCGCGTTCCTACGAGCCGTGGTTCCGGGCCTGGCCGGCGTATCGGCCATGCGGTACCGCACCTTTCTACCGGCCAATGCTGCCGGCGGCCTGGTCTGGGGCACCGCCTTCTGCCTCCTGGGCTACTTCGTGGGCAGTGCGTACACCAAGGTGGAGAGCGCTTCGGGCACCGCCTCGGATGTGCTGCTGGGCCTGCTGGTCGTCGTCATCGTGGTGCTCAGCGTCCGGCGGCGGCGCAAGGAGAAGGCGGAGCTGGCCGAGGCGGGGCCGTCGGTCGAGACCGGGCCGATGCCCGGGGCACCGCCAACGCCCGGTGAGCCCACCTGACCCTCAGCCGGTCAGGACCGATCGATCCCCGGCCACGAGGCCGCCCACCACGGCCCGGAAGGCAGCGGCCGCGTCGTCCCCGGCGGCGTCGGTGTCCATCCACTTGACCGTGCCCCCGGGGTCGCTCCGATCCATCCCGAAGATCCCCAGCCGAGGCTCGTAGGAGCCCCATTCGTAGTTGTCCATGAGCGACCAGTGCAGGTAGGCCGTGACGGGAGCGCCCTCGGCGATGGCGTCGACCACGGCGCCCAGGTGCTCCCGGATATAGCGCGGCCGGTCCCAGCCGTCCTCGCGGGACAGGCGGCGTCCGTCCACCACCTGGGTGGCCATGCCGTTCTCCACCACCCAAAGCGGGAGCCCGGGGTGCAGCCCCGACTCGGTCCGGCACCAGGCGCGCAGGCCGTCCGGATGCGGGGGGACGTGCCACATGGCGGTCCCGGTCGACCAGTCGCGCTTGCCGCCGGCCCGGCGGCGACCCGGGAGCCGCAGGGCGTGGCTGGCGATGGGGTCGTAATAGTCGAAGCCGACGGCACCGAGCGGGCTCGCTTGGGCCGACCGGTAGACGGCATTTAGGACGCGCCGGGGTGCCGGCCGGCGGGCCCCGTGGCGCACCTGGGCCCACAGCGGGCCGCCCCCGGCCCCCCGGTCGGTACCGTAGGGGCTCACGGCGGCGAAGAAGCGGCGCAGCAGGTACTCGCCTCCGTGCTGCGGCGGCAGGGCGGCATCGTGCAGGGCGCGGCGCTCGTCGATGTAGCGGTCGACGTCGGAGACCGGCACCCCGTTGGCCCGCAGCAAGAGGAGATCGGTCAGCAGGCGATCGTGCTCGTAAATGGACGAGGAGCTGGTGTTCAGCGTGACCACGGCCTCGGGCTGCTCACCGGTGATGGCGTCAGCGGCCAGCACGTGGGCCGTCAGCAGGTTGTCGAGCACGCAGTAGGCGTCGGCGAAGGCGGCCCGTCGTCCGGGTGGGGTGGCCCCCTCGACCCACCCCATCAACATCAGGATGTTGGGCTCGTTGATGGTCACCCAGCGCCGGCAGTAGGGAGCGAGCGCCGGGACGATGCGCTGCACGTGGGCGGCGAAGCGATCAGGTGACCCCGGCCGCAGCCAGTACTCCTCGCCCAACCAGTAGGGATGGGTGAAGTGGTGCAGGGTGACGATGGGGTCCAGTCCCCGGGCGACGCACATGGAGAGGATCTCGACGTAGCGCTCGAGGGCGGCCTGGTCGAACTGATCGGGCTCAGGCTCGAGTCGGGCCCATTCGACCGAGAGGCGAAAGGCGTTGCAGCCGATCGCCGCGGCGCGGTCCAATGCCTCCTCGGGGTGGGCCCAGAAATCACAGGCCACCCCGGAGCGCTCGACCCGGCCCGCCCGCTCCCAGTTCAGCCAGTTGTTGCCGGGCTCGCCGTAGCCGTTGTAACCGCCCTCGACCTGGTAGCCGGCCGTGGCCACCCCGATGGCGAACCCGTCGCCCAAGAGGCTCGGTGCCTTGGCCCGGCGGGCCCGAGCCGCGGTGGACGAGCGGGGTTTGGCGGCAGCCGGCACGTCACTCAGCTTGGCATGGCCGCTGGCCGGTCAGGGCTGGTGCGGGGTGACCGAACGCATCCGGCGCAGGGCCGCGGCCACGATCTCGACCTCGTCGCGGGCGTCACGGACCAGGGACCGGAGTTGAGGCTCGGTGGCATCACTGCCGGCCCGGAGCGCGGCCATCTGGACATCACGGGCGGCCTGCATGACCTCGGCCACCTGCGCGCGCAGAGGGTCGGGGCGACCCTGGGCCAGCGGCAGCCGGCGCTCCAACCGCAACAGGCGGTCGAGTTCGCCTCCGACCCGGCGCAGGGAGCGGCATACGGCCGGCAGCTCGGCCACCGGAGCGTCGACCGTGTCGGCGTGGCCCACGGCGGCTTCGGCGTCTTCAATGGCCAGCCACATTCTGCGCCGGGCTCGGGTCGCCGTGCCGCTGGCCAGTTCCTGCGGGGTGGCCCGAGCGGCCAGCCGCTCCCGCCAGGCCTTCAGCACGGACAGGCCGTTCATGGCCTCCCGGGTCGCCACATGGGACCGCACCCGGTGCCAGCGCCGGCGTACGTAGCGGCGCAGGCCGATGAAGGCCACCGCGGCACCGATCAACAGCAGTGCGCCGGCGATGAGCAGGGCCTCGAGCAGGTGAGCTAGGGACGACACACCAAAAGTCTACGACCGGGCCCGAAGAACCTTCAGGCGGTACATTTGCCCCGTGGCCGAACCTGCCTCAGACTGGGAACCGGGCGTACCCTCCGTGCGCAGTCTGCTGCCCAGTGTCCTGGGCGGGGCGGTCGTGCCCCTGAGCGTCTACTACCTGGTGCGCCATCACGTTCGCTCGGATGCCGACGCGTTGATCATCGCCGGCATCTTCCCGGCCGCCTGGGTCCTGGTGCAGTTCATCCGCCAGCGCCGGGTCGACCCCATCGGGGCCATTGTGCTGTTCGGCTTCGTGGTCGGCGTCCTCGTCTCGACCCTGCTCGGCGGCAACGCCTACGTGCTGAAGGCCCGGGACTCGGTGTTCACGGCCGTGTTCGGCATCGCCTGTCTGGTCTCGCTGGCGGCGGCCAAGCGGCCGGCCATCTTCTACATCGGCCGCTTCATGTCCGCCGGCAGCGACCCCGAGCGCATCGCCGCCTACGACGGGCTGCACGATCTCCCCGGGGGCGAGCGCACGTTCCGGCTGCTGACCCTGGTCTGGGGCCTCGGACTGCTGACCGAGGCGGCCACCCGTCTCGTCCTGGCCGCCTTCCTGCCGACGGGCACCTTCCTGGCCGTGTCCCCGGTCATCTCCGCCGTCGCCATCGGCTCGATGTTCCTCTTCACCGTGCGCTACAGCAACCGGGCCCGGGCCCAGGGGGTCGCCGCTCTCCTGGAGGCGGAGCTGGCCACCCCGCCAATTCCTCCGGCCTGACCCGTCCCATTAGTGTCAGCGGCGCACATCCGCGACTGATCAGGGGGAGCACCCATGGCCGATGAAGTCCTACGGGAACGTCGAGGGCACGTCGAGATCCTCACCATCAACCGACCCGAGGCCCGCAATGCCATCAATGGCGGCGTGAGCAAGGCCATGTCCGCGGCCATGGACGAGCTGGCCGATGACGCGGACTGCTGGGTGGTGGTCATCACCGGCAGCGGCGACAAGGCGTTCAGCGCCGGCATGGACCTCAAGGCCTTCTCCAGCGGGGAGGGGGGCGACATCATCGGCGCCAGCGGCGGCTTCGCCGGGCTCACCATGCGGGACTTCGAGAAGCCCATCATCGCTGCCGTCAACGGCTCCGCCCTGGCCGGCGGGTTCGAGATCATGCTGTCCTGCGATCTGGTGGTGGCGGCCGAGCACGCCACCTTCGGCATCCCCGAAGCCAAGCGCGGCCTCATCGCCGGCGCCGGGGGTCTCATCCGCATGCCCAAGCGGCTCCCCATGGCCATCGCCCTGGAGCTGGCCATGACCGGTGATCCCATTGACGCCGAGCGGGCCCACGCCCTGGGCCTGGTCAACAAGGTGGTCCCCGCCGACGCGCTGCTCAGTGAGACGCTGGCCCTGGCCGAGCGGATCGCCGCCAACGCGCCCCTGGCCGTCCGTTACTCCAAGAAGGTGATGAAGCAGGCCGCCGACGTGCCCGAGTCCGAAGGCTGGAAGATCAACCAGGCGGCGGTGGGCGTCGTCTTCTCGTCGGCTGACGCCATGGAGGGACCCGTCGCCTTCGCCGAGAAGCGGCCGCCCAACTGGCAGGGGAAGTAGGGCGGGTCTTGGCCGGCGGGGCAGAGGCACACCCACCCGACGGGCCGCTGAGTCGCCGTGCTTGCACCATGGGTTGACACCCTCCGCTTAACCCTTCATGTGCTGGCGGCCTCCGTCTGGGTGGGTGGCCAGATCGTGATGCTGGGCCTGGTCGGGCCGGCCCGCACCTTGAGCTCCGAAGCACCGCCGGTCCTGGCCCGGGCCTTTGCCCGCCTGGCCTGGCCGGCGTACGCCGTCCTGGTCGCCACCGGTTTCTGGAACATCTCCACCTTTCACTGGGCTGACCAGAGCGCGGCCTGGAAGGCGGTCCTCATGGCCAAGATCGTGGTGGTCGTGGTGGCCGGCCTGGGCGTGCTGCTCCATTCCCGGGCCCGCTCCAAGAGCGCCCTGGCGCTGTGGGGCTCGGTGGCCGGGCTGGCCAGCGTGGCAGCGCTGGTCATGGGCGTGCTCCTGGCCGGGTGAGACCGGGACGGCCCCGCTCCGCTCCACGGCGCGGTGGGGCCAGGCGCCGTTGGGTCTAACCTGATTGACGGTGCACCGCCACGTGAACCGAGGCTAAGGAGATGCAGATGCTGGCAGATATTTTCGGGGTCGACGGAGTCATTGTCCTGATCGTTGTCGTGGTCCTGCTCTTCGGTGGGGCGGCCATTCCCAAGCTGGCGCGCAACCTGGGTTCAGCCAAGAACGAGTTCGAGAAGGGCCTCGACGAGGGCAAGAAGGCATCCGCCCCGGGAACGGCGGCCACCAGCAACGGCACGGCCACCGCGGCGGACACGCCGGCACCCACCCCGGCGGCCGACGACTCCCGACCGGGGAGCTGAACCCGGCGGACCGAGGTCCGCACCCAGGTGGGAGTGACACCCAGGCGAAAATGACCGAGGGGGGAACGTGGCGAACGACGTCCTGAGCATGGCCGACCGTCTCTGGCGGGGCGAGCTCTCAACCGCCACCCTGCACCCGGTCGACCATGTGGGCGGCTTCGTGGAGATCACCGACGGTGTCGGTTTCGTCCCATCGTTCGCCAACGTGTCGGCCTTCGAGACCGGGGACGGCCTGGTGCTGGTCGACACCGGCAGCCTGCCGCTGGCCCGGGTGGTCCACGGCGACCTCCGGCGCTGGAGTGCCTCGCGGCTGAACACCGCCATCTACTCACACGGTCACATCGACCACGTCTTCGGCGTGCCGGTCTGGGAGGCGGAGTCCAAAGAAAGGGGGTGGGAGGCGCCGCAGGTCATCGCCCACCACGCCCTGCCCGCTCGCTTCGACCGCTACATCTTCACCGCCGGCTACAACACGATCATCAACCGGCGCCAGTTCGGCTTCAAGGACCTGAACTGGCCCACCGAGTATCGCTACCCCGACCGCACCTACCACGACCAGCTGGCGCTCTCGGTGGGCGGGGTCGACTTCAGTCTCCGCCACGAGAAGGGCGAGACCGACGACCACACCATCACCTGGCAGGCCGAGCGCAAGGTGCTCTGTTGCGGCGATCTCTTCATCTGGGCCTCGCCCAACGCGGGCAACCCGCAGAAGGTGCAGCGCTATCCCCGGGAGTGGGCGCAGGCCCTGCGGCGCATGCTCCTCCTGGAGGCCGAGTTCCTCCTGCCCGGCCACGGCCTGCCCGTCGTCGGGGCCGACCGGGTGCGTCAGGCCCTCACCGACACCGCCGACCTGCTGGACTCCCTGGTTGACCAGACCCTGAGCATCATGAACGCCGGGGGCCGGCTCAGCGACGCCATCGACTCCGTCCGGCCCCCGCCTGAGCTCGAGGCCCGCCCCTACCTGCGTCCGGTCTACGACGAGCCCGAGTTCGTGGTGCACACCGTCTGGCGCCAGTACGGCGGCTGGTGGGACGGCAACCCCGCCACCCTCAAGCCGGCCAGCGAACGCGCCCTGGCCGAGGAGCTGGCCCGCCTAGCCGGAGGACCGGGTGTGCTGGCCGACCGGGCCCTGGAGTTGCTGGCCCAGGCCGACGCCGCCGATACCGCCGATGCCGCTGAGGGCGACGCCGACCAGGCGCTGCGCCTGGCCGGCCATCTGGCCGAGAGCGCCTGGTTGGCCAGTCCGGCCGACCGGGCCGTGCAGGAAGCGCGCCAAGCGGTCTTTGCCGGTCGGGCCCGGCGGGCCACCTCCACCATGGCTCGCGGCGTCTTCAACTGGGCCGCCCAGGAGTCCGTCCCGGACGCCGCGGCGGAGACCCCGCCGCACGCCCATTGAGCACATCTGGGCCACCACGCGGCCCGCTGTACAGCAACTTCGTCTTTTTCGGCCGTGTTCGATAGTGTCAGCGCCGTGGACTCGTCGTTGACCAGCCCTTCTTCCAATTCGCCTGATCCGGCCCCCCAGAATTCGCCCCGACGGTCGCGCCGGGGAGTAGCCCTGGCGGGTGTGTTGGCGGTGGCCTTCCTCCTGACCGGCTGCACCCTGCCCACCTTCGGCGAGTACAAGGGCTCGACGACGCAGGCCCGCACGGAGTTCCACCTCTGGCAGGGCTTCTTCATCGCCGGCATCGTGGTGGGCGGCTTTGTCCTCCTCCTGATCCTGTGGGCGATCATCCGCTACCGCCGCAAGTCCGACGTCATCCCCAAGCAGACCCAGTACCACACGCTGACCGAGGTCATCTACACCATCGCCCCCATCGTCATTGTGGTGGTCCTGTTCGTCTTCACCGTGCTGGCCGAGAACAAGGTGGACGCCACGCCACCGCACCCGGGCGCCACGGTGACGGTCAACGCCTTCCAGTGGGGCTGGGAGTTCGAGTACCCCGGGGGCCCGGGTTCGGGCTGCGCCGACCCCTCGTCGCCCAAGGCCAATCAGGCCGGCTGCGTCAAGGTCATCGGGGAGACGACCGAGGCCCCGACCATGGTCATCCCCTATGGCTCCAATGTGGAGATCACGCTCACCTCGCTCGACGTGCTGCACGGCTTCTACGTGCCCCAGTTCAACTTCAGCCGCTACGCCAGCCCGGGCTACAAGACGCAGTTCGACTTCAACGTGCTGCACGCGGGTACCTACCGGGGCCAGTGCACCCAGCTCTGCGGCCTCTACCACTCCCTCATGTTCTTCAACGTGAAGGCGGTGCCGCAGGCCCAGTACGCCCAATGGCTCCGGACGCAGCAGGCCAACCTCAAGTCCCACCCGGGGTCGGGGCCCAAGCTGCCCAGCGGAGTGAACAGCTCGAATTCCAGCTCGAGCGGCTCGAACTTAGGAGGTGACCTGTACGGTGACTGACGTCATCGCGCCACCCAGCGCCGGCGGTGCCCAACCCGAACTGCATCGACCGCCCGAGACCGGCGGACACGGTCCCGACACCGGACACGCCCACGAAGAGCACGGCCCGAGCGGGATCCTCAAGTGGCTGACCTCCACCGATCACAAGGTCATCGGCCTGAGCTACATGATCACCTCGCTGGTCATGTTCTACCTGGCCGGCATCATGGCGCTGGTCATCCGGCTCCAGCTCACCTCACCTCACTCCTCGCTGCTGACCTTCGGCCAGTACAACGAACTGTTCACCATGCACGGCAGCCTCATGCTGTACCTCTTCGCCGGGCCGTTCGCCTTCGGTGGTCTGGCCAACTTCATCGTGCCCCTCCAGATCGGCGCGCCCGACATGGCGTTCCCCCGGCTCAACGCGTTGAGCTACTGGCTCTACCTCACCGGTTCGATCACCATGCTGATGGGCTTCCTGGTGGCTGGTGGCGCGGCCAGCTTCGGCTGGGTGGCCTACGCCCCGCTCTCCAGTGCCACCAGCTCGCCGGGGGCCGGCGGCGACGTCTGGATCATGGCCCTGGCCCTCACCGGGTTCTCGGCCATCTTCACCGGAGTCAACCTGGTGGCCACCATCTTCTACCTGCGCGCCCCGGGCATGACCATGTTCCGCATGCCCATCTTCACCTGGAACATGCTGGTGACCGGCATCCTCATCCTGATCGCCTTCCCGGTGCTGACCAGCGCCCTGATCATGCTGTTCTGCGACCGCCACTTCGGCACGCACATCTACAGCGTGGTCGGCGGCGGTTCACCCCTGTTGTGGCAGAACCTCTTCTGGTTCTTCGGCCATCCGGAGGTCTATATCCTCGCCTTACCCTTCTTCGGGATCGTGACCGAGGTGTTACCGGTCTTCTCCCGCAAGCCGGTCTTCGGCTACAAGGGGATGGTCTTCGCCACCATGGCCATCGCCGCCCTCTCCACCGGGGTGTGGGCCCACCACATGTTCACCACCGGTGCCGTGCTGCTGCCGTTCTTCTCCTTCCTCAGCCTGCTCATCGCGGTACCGACCGGGATCAAGTTCTTCAACTGGATCGGCACCATGTGGCATGGCCAATTGCAGTTCACCACCGCCATGTTGTTCTCCATCGGGTTCCTGTTCGCCTTCCTCATGGGCGGCGTGACCGGGATCATGCTGGCGTCCCCGCCCATCGACTTCGCCACCCACGACACCTACTTCGTGGTGGCTCACTTCCACCAGGTGCTCTTCGGGACCGCCGTCTTCGCCGGTTTCGCCGGCCTCTACTATTGGTACCCCAAGATGTTCGGCCGGATGCTCCGGGAGAACCTGGGCAAATGGCACTTCTGGCTGATGTTCATCGGTTTCTGGGTCACCTTCATGCCGCAGTACGTGGTCGGCCTGCTCGGCATGCCCCGCCGGGTGGCCAGTTATCCCTCCGACCTCGGTTGGCAGAGCTACAACATCGTCTCGACGGTGGGCGCCTTCATCATCGGGGTCTCCTTCTTCCTGCTCCTGGTGAACTTCGTGGTGTCATGGCGCAACCCCATCCCGGCCGGCAATAACCCCTGGGACGCCCACACGCTGGAGTGGTTCACCACGTCGCCGCCGCCCCATCACAACTACACCCACCTCCCCCCCATCCGGTCCGAGCGGCCCACCTGGGACTACAACCACCCCGATGACCTCACCGTGCCCCACGGCCCGCACGCGGCGCCCCGGGGCCCCAAGAACGACCCCACGAAGGAGAAGGTGCCTGTCGGATGAAGATTGAAGCGATGTTCCTTCTGTTCCTCGGCGTCTTCTTCGGCCTGGTCGGTCTGGTCTACTGGTTCTGGAGCTACGAGGACGGCGGCAGCGTGATGCTGGCCGGCACGGCCGCGCTCGGCTTCCTGCCCGGGAGCTACTACTACTTCTGGCACCGGCGCATGGGGAAGCGGGTCGAAGACCGCGACGACGCCTCCATCACCGAGGGGGCCGGGGTCATCGACTCGTTTCCGGGCTCCTCCATCTGGCCCTTCGTGATGGGCATGGGCGCCTTCCTCACCGTGCTGTCCCTGGTCTTCGGGGTCTGGCTGATCTTTCTCGGCATCCCGCTCATCCTCACCGCGCTGGTCGGCGTCACCGCCGAGAGCCGCCGCGGCGGGCACGTCTGAGCCGAACGTCTGACCCACCTCCCGCGACCCGGTCGTGGGGCCGGCAGGGGGCCATTACCCTGATCCGGTGACGACTGAGGCCGCGGCGACGTCCCCCGAAGCTGGGATCTCCCGGTCGCTGGTCACGCTCATCGCCGTGGCCACCGGCGCCATTGTCGCCAACCTCTACTACGCCCAGCCGGTGCTGCACCAGGTGGCCCACGACTTCCACAGCGGTTCGGGTCCGGTGTCACTGATCGTCACCTGCACCCAGGTCGGCTACGCCGCCGGCCTCCTGCTGGTCGTCCCCCTGGGTGACCTTCACCCCCGCCGCCTGCTGGTCGTCCGCATCTTCGGGCTGGCCGTGCTGGCCCTGGTGGCCAGTGCCCTCGCCCCCAACCTGTGGTTCTTCGGGGTGGCGTCGGTGGCGGTCGGGCTCGCCTCAGTGGCCGGACAGGTCATGATCCCCTTCGCCGCCGATCTGGCCCCGGCCGAGCGGCGGGGTCGGGTAGTGGCCCGCATCATGACCGGGCTGCTCATGGGTATCCTGCTCGCCCGCACCGTGTCCGGCCTGGTGGCCCAGCTGGCCGGGTGGCGGGCCATCTACTGGTTCTCCGCCGCCCTCATGATGGGCTTCGCCATCATTCTGTGGCGCACCCTGCCGTCGGAGGGCGCCCGCCCGCACCAGCGCTACGGGAACCTGGTCGGCTCCTCACTCCGGCTGCTGGTCGACGAGCCCCTGTTGCGCCGCCGGGCCTGGCACGGGGCCTGCGGCTTCGCCTGCTTCAGCGTCTTGTGGACGACCATCGCCTTCCTGCTCTCCGGCGCGCCCTACCACTACTCCAACGCGGTGATCGGCCTCTTCGGACTGGTGGGTGCCGGCGGGATCCTGGCGGCCAACCTGGCCGGCCGGCTGGCCGACTCGGATCGCCACCTCATCTCGACCGTGATGGCGGGCATACTGCTCATCGGCTCATTCGGGGTGCTCTGGTACGGGCGTTCCTCGCTGGCCGCGCTGATCGTCGGCATCGTCGTCCTCGACGTGGGGACCCAGGGCATGCAGATCACCAATCAGGCCCTCATTTACGCGCTGCGCCCCGATGCCCGGAGCCGGATCAACAGCGCCTACATGGTCTGCTACTTCATCGGGGGCGCCGTCGGGTCGGTCCTGGCCGGCACCGTCTACAGCTCCCACGGGTGGTCCGGCGTGTGCCTGCTGGGCGCCGGCTTCGGCCTGCTGACCTGCCTCATGACCATTTATGACCGGGTTCGCCCCCCGCAGGGTTCGAAGGCCGCCGTGAACGCGACGGCTCCGATGACATCGCCGGCCTGAGGATGGAAGGGGGAAGGAACGCCGTCACTCTTCGGGGCACCGACGGCGGGCTGCCGCGCTGACGTCGGGTCCCGAGCCGCCGGCCCCCCCGGCTGGAGCGTCGCGTCGAGCCCTGCAATGGTGCTTCGTCAACCGCCACACCGGCCGTTTCACCGTGGCCCAGTGGCCCAACCTGTCGCTCTCGGCCTTCCTGGTCGTCGAGGTGGTGCGCCTACTCTGGCAGCCAGCCGGACGAGCCGGGAGCGTGATCGAGGGGCTGAGCGTGACCGCCCTACTGGCCTGGGCGGTCGATGAGGTCGTCCGGGGTGTCAACCCGTTCCGCCGGCTGCTCGGTCTCGCGGTCCTCGGCCTGACCCTCGCCAGTCTGCTCGGGCGCTGAGCCCCACCTCTGATCGGCCGGTCAACCCTCTTTGGCGGTGGTCGGTGTGAGTTTGGGGAAGATCCGGGCCGAGATGCGCTGCACCACATTGAGCGCCAGGGCGGGCGAAATTATGTCCTCGGGGTCGAACGGTCCGACAGGTCCCTCGGGCACCGACAGCAGGGTCTCCTTGGCGTGTTCGAGGAGGCCGTGACAGACGTGGAGGCCGAGCTTGCCGATGGCCCGGCCCGCCGCCACGTGTTCCAGCTGGAAGGCGGGCACCGGCAGCGCGGTGATGTCGGGCCAGGTGTCGGGGTGGCGGGGCGAGTCGAGGCTGAGCAGATGCTGGAACGTCGCGGCGTCAGCGTCGCGCTGGGTGAACGGCTCACCCAAGCCCCACACCTGGCGCAGCGTGGCGATCATGGAGGTGTGGCGGTACTCGTCGTTGAACACCGACCGCTCCGCCACCCAGGGCGAGACGATGATGGCGGGCACCCGGTAGCCGGACCGGTCGAACTTGAAGCCCAGCTTCCCCACCGGGGTCGAGGGATCGGGGGGTCGGACCGGACCGGGCGGCACGTGGTCATAGGTGCCACCGGGCTCGTCCCACCCGATGAAGAACATCGTGTTGAAGACGTTGGATCCCGCAGTGGACCGGGCCGATCTGATGGCGTCGTACATCCGGGCCAGGAAGGCCTCGCCGGCCAGTATGGACGAGGGCGGGTCGATCGGTACCTCCGCGCCCGGCAGGAGGGCCCGGCCGAACGCCGGGTGGTAGTCGCCGTGGCCGGCCAGCAGGTTCGGCTCAATGAGAGAGAAGTCGGGCAGGGTGCCGGCCCGGGCGTCCCGTTCGAATTCGGAGAACGGCACGAAGTTGGTGGCAAACCGATCGCGTAGCCGCGGCATGTGGATGACCCCGGTGAAAGAGATCGGGTCGGGCTCGAGTACGTAGACCTTCCAGGTCCTGCCGTGCTGCTCCAAGCGGTCGAAGATCGTCTCGGCGTCGTTGTGGTGCATGAACGCGCTCATGGGCCGGTTGACCACCAGGCCCGACGAGGTGGCCGCGGTCCAGAAGGAGCGGTTGGTCATCGTCTGCGACGGGACCTCGCAGAACCAGTGGTCGAAGACACCGAAGCCCCGGGCGATGGCGCTGATCACCGGGACCTGATCCGGTGCGTAGCCGGTCATGATCTGCTGGTACTCGTCGTAGGTGGGCTGTCGCCCTATCTCGGCCGTGAAGAAGCTGATGTAGTCGGTGACAAAGCCGTCCATGGTCGGCACCTGGCCCGGGGCCGGGGCGTTGAACGGCGCCACCATGGCGCCGGCGTCCTGGTAGCGGTTGGCCTCGTCCAGCACGTTGAACAACTGGGTATTGGTGTGCTGGTACTCCTCGCCGGGATCGGGGTCGGGCCAGTCCATGCCGGTGGCCACCTGGTAGGGCACCACCGCTCGCTCGGCGCCGTGTTCGGCCCAGTTGGGAATCGGGTTGCTCAAGTCCCGGCCGATCACGCCCTCGAAGGAAGGGACCTCACCGGGCTGGTAGAGACGGCCGAGCAGGTTGTCGAACGAGCGGTTCTCGAAGAGAACCAGGACCACATGGTCCATCGCATGGGCCCGATCGGGAACGGGAACGGGCGGCATGGCGCCCCACACGACCACCCGCCGTGCCCGGGCGCAAATTGTCGCCGACGGAGCGCGGCCTAGGAAGTAGCCGCGTAGGCCAGGAGCCGGTCGGCCAGCTCCTCTGGGTGGCTGAGGGCGGGCAGGTGGCCGCTGTCCATCTCGTCGGGCGTGATGCCCAGGCGTTGGAGCACCACCCGGCGTTGGAAGTCGGCCGGAAAAAGGCGGTCCTGGCGGCAGAGGAGGAACCTGGTCGGCACGTCGGGCCAGGCGGCCAACGGCCACGGTTTCTCGAACGGAGTGCCGGACTGGACCTTCACGTGGTCCGCCGACTGGGCGATGACTGCTGGCGGTACGTCATGGAGAAACGTGACCAACGGGTCGAACTCCCCTTCGGTCGGCCGGCCCTCTCGCTCATCGAGGTGGCGTTTGGCGTCGTCCTGCCCGGTGTTCGACCACCAGTCGCCGGGTGACTCACCGGGCCGTGGCACCATGGCCGCCACCAGAATCATCAGTCGCACCGGCACCCGTGCACAGAGCAGAGGTGCCGTGAATCCGGCCAGGGATTGGGCCACCACCACCAGGTCGGTTCGCTCGCCGACGGCGCTGAGGACCGAGTCGGTGTACTCGGCCAGGCCGGCGGTGTCATCGTCGCAGGGCAGGTCGGGGGCGACGACGTCATGCCCTTCGGCCTGTAGGCGGGGCGCCACCAGATGCCAGTACCACGAGTCCGACCCAGCCCCGTGCAGCAAGACGAATGTCGTCACCGGTCACCCTCCACTTCTGGCCGTTGTCGTCTTCGGCCGATAGATACGACGGTGCGACCGCCCCGAATTCAGCGGTCGGTCGACCATCAGTGCCCCTGCCCACCCCTTTTACAGACGGGGCAGCCCCATGGGGTTGGGGAACGGGAAGAGGCCAGAGGACTGGATGGCGCGGGCGCACCCGGCCGCGGCGCCCCGGAGGGTGCCTGTCTCCTCGTCGGTCAGTGCGGCGTAGGGCGCCTCGGCCAGGCGGTCGGTGAGCGCCTCCACCTCGGCGTGCCGGGCCCGGCCATGTTCGGTGGCGGCGCCGTCGGCGTCGAGCAGGCCCCGCCCGGCCAGCCGCTCCGCCCCCAGGGTCCACGCTGCCCCGTCCCAGCCCCGGTTGTCCCGCAGGACCTCGGCCGGGACGCCCAGGGTCCCGCTGGCCAGCAGGTGGGCCTCCAGGCCGCTCAGGCCGTGCGCCACCAGCGCTGCCACGTGGCCGTCGCCGCGGTGCTCTCGCAGGGTGGTGCAGGCCTGCCAGGCCTCTGCCACCTCGAGCTGATCTCCGGACACCCCCCTTTGCCCCAGTGCGGCCGCCACGGCCGGCCAGAGCGCCCGGTTGGCGCCGGTCAGCACCCTCCCCTCGCCGGCGCAGTGGTCCACGGCCTGCCGGAGCAGGGGCAGGGCACGCCGGAGTCCACTCAGGGCCTCGGGTGGGCACAGCTCGCTCAGCGCCACTGAGGCCGCCTGGGCCCGCAGCACGGTCAATTGGTCGGGATCGATTGTCCCCCAACAGGCCGGGACGGCGGCGGCGATCATGGCCGGATGGAAGTTGAAGAAGGCCGCCGTGACCACCCCGGCGCCGACCGGGCCGAGCGGGGCGGCCCGGTCGGCGAAATAGCCGGTCCAGAAGCCCTGCAGGCCGGCGTCGCGCCGGGCGTGCCGGCAAGCCGGGGCGAAGTAGGTGACCGCGTGGACCGACTCGAGGGTGACCCAGAGGTCGCGGGCGCGGGCCCGGACCGGTGCTGGGTCGGACGCCTGGGTCAGCGGGTGACCTGGCGCACGCCGGTGGGCGAGCTCCCGCCGTTGGCCGAGGGGCTGGCCACCAGCGGCTCAATGTCGATCCGGTCCGGCACGGGCTCGGGGTGCAGCTCGGTGTGCGTGTCGTCGGGCCGCGGGTCGGCCGTCACCGTGGAGTACTCGCCTTCGGCCGAACGGCTGACGATGACGGCCCGCTTGCGCTTGCCGATCCCCCCGACCCCTTGCATCTCGAGGCAGATCCGGTAGGTCACCAGGCCCGTGATGATGGGCACGACGAAGAACAGGATCCGGAAAGCCCAGAGCACGAAGTTGAGCGACAGGTGGAAGTAGTTGGCCAGCACGTCGGTCGAGCTGGCCCCGAACACCGTGAAGAGCATGGCGAAGAAGGCGGCGCCGAACGCCGTGCGCTTGGGCCGGTCCCGCGGCCGGTCGAGCAGGTTGTGCAAATCGTTGTCGCCGGTGAACCGGCGTTCAATGGCCGGCCAGAGCAGGGCGATGTTGAAGACGAGCCCGGGGAAGATGACGGCCGGGAGGAACACCTCCAGCGGGATGGTATGGCCCCAGGCGGTGAACTCCCAGGCCGGCATGATGCGCAGCGCACCGTCGGTCCAGCCCATGTACCAGTCCGGCTGGACCGCATAGGAGATCTTGTAGGGCAGATAGGAGCCGAACTGCCAGATCGGGTTGATCTGGGCGAAGGCGCCGAGCAGGGCCGAGGCGGCCGCCACCATGAAGAGGAACCCGGTGGTCTTGGCCATGAAGGTGGGGAACATCGGCGAGCCGACCACGTTGTTCTCGGTACGGCCCGGTCCCTTGAACTGGGTGTGCTTCTGGCGCACCAGCAGGGTCAGGTGGGCGCCAATGAGCGCGAACAGGATGAGGGGGAAGATCAGGACATGGATGATGTAGAAGCGCGGTAAGACGGCGTTGCTGGGGAACGTCCCGCCCCAGATGAACGAGGACAGGTAGCTGCCGGCCAGGGGGATCGACTCGACGATGGAGTAGCCGATGCGCAACCCGGTGCCCGAGATCAGGTCGTCCGGCATGGAGTACCCGATGAACCCCTCGAAGATGGCGATGATCAGCATGACGATGCCGATGGTGTAGTTGAGCTCGCGCGGCTTGCGGAAGGCGCCGGTGAAGAAGATGCGGGCCATATGGACGATGATCGACCCGGTGAAGATGTCGGCCGCCCAGTGGTGCATCTGGCGCACCAACAGGCCGCCCCGGACGTCGAACGAGATGCGCACGGTGGAGTTGTAGGCCTCGGAGACGTGCTGGCCGTGCAGCGGGGCGTAGCTGCCGTGGTAGATGACCTCGGTGGCCGAGGGCACGTAGTAGAGGGCGAGGAAGATCCCGGTGGCAATCAGGACGAGGAAGGAGTAGAGCGAGATCTCGCCCAGCATGAACGACCAGTGGTCGGGGAAGATCTTGTCCAGGAAGACCCGGCCGCCCTTGGCCACACCGATGCGGTCGTCGAGCTCGTTGACGATATTGCCCACGCGCCCGTAGGGGCCGAGGGCCTCCTTGGCCTGCCGCGGGGTCTTGGCGTTCGCCGCCGTGGTGCTCATGTGGTGGTCCGCTCCCAGAAGCCGGGGCCGACGGCCTCGTCGTAGCCGGCCTGGGCCACCAGGTAGCCGTCGCTGTTGAAGGCCAGGGGCAGCTGGGGCAGGGGCCGGGGGGCCGGGCCGAACTGGGGCACGGCGCCGTTACGCACGTTGAACATGGACTGATGGCAGGGGCAGACCAGGAGTTCCAGCTCCTGTTCGTAGAGACCGACCGGGCAGCCCAGGTGGGTGCACATCTTGGAGTAGGCCACGTAGCCCTCAGGCGCCCAGGATTCCCGGCCCTTCATGGTGGTGAAGCTCTCCTCGCCCACCCGGATCAGCACGGTCTGGTCCATGGACTGCGCTTGAATGTTGTCCTGGAGCCCGCGCGGGAACACCGTCATGATGCCGCCGGTCACCAGGGTGGATCGGTGCACGGCCCGGCCGTTGGAGTCGACCAGGATCGACCCCTTCTTCCAGTCCGTCACGTCGAGTGATTTGCCGGGCACCGGGCCGAGCGAGCGCAGCAGCGGGAAGATGGCCACAATGCCGAAGATGCCCGAGCCCAGGGCGAAGAGGCCGCCCAGCAGTTTCCGGCGCTTGACCACCACCGCCGAGCGCTCGACCAGGGCGGCCGCCATGGAGCTGCGCTCCTCGTCGGTGCCGGCCAGGACGTGGCGCTCCTCCACGAACGGTCCCTGGGGCATCAGGTACTTGCCCCAGGCCGTCAAGCCGAAGCCGAGGAAGAACAGGCCGGCGCCCATGGTGCCGCCCAGGATCCACGGGTTCCAGTTCTGCCAGTAGGCCGCGCCGAAGCCGGCCAGCATGATGATGGCCAGCACGAAAATGAAGGCGATGATGCCCTCGACCCGGGCCGGGTTCCGAGCGGCGTCACCCAGATGCGGATCGTTCAGTGTGGCGATCGGCATCGGCACCTTGGTGCGCGAGGGCTCGTGTTCGGGATCGCTCACGAGCGCTCGCCAATCCAGAAGCAGATGAGGGCCAGGCCACCGACACCGAGCAGGAGGGCCACGAAGCCCTCGGCCACCGGGCCCACGCCACCTAACCCGGCGCCGCCGGGGCTGGCCGGGTGCTGGATGTTCGTCGTCACATACGCCACCACGTCACGTACCTGGGCATCGGAGAGGTTGCCCGAGAACCGGGGCATGTTGGCCGGGCCGGTGCGCATGGCTTCGGCCACCTGCTGGGGGGTGACCTCGCGGTTCTGGATGGAAGGCGCGTTGGTCCCGAAGGCCAGGGCGTCGCCGGCCCCGGTGATGGTGTGGCAGGCGGCGCAGTTCAGCGAGAAGAGGTCGGAGCCGACGGCCAGGTTCGCCCCCTTGAGGTGGGGATCGGGAATGGCCGGGGCGGCCGGGTCCAGGGAGTTCACGTAGGCGGCCAGCTCAAGGGCCTGCTTGGGGGTGAGCCGGGAGGGCTTGCGCTCGGCTTCCACCGCCTTGATGTCGGCGGCGGGCATACGGCCCGTGCTGACCCAGAAGTCGACCGTGGCCGGCCCCACTCCTTGGAGGTTGGGGCCGATGGTCGCCTTGCCGTCAGGTCCGATCCCGTTGGCGTCGGCGCCGTGGCAGCTCGAGCAGGTCTGGGCGAAGAGCAACTGGCCGGCGGACACGTAGGAGGCCGGCGGGTTCGAGTAGGTGATGGCGCTGTTGCCGTAGGACTCGACATTGCCCTTGGCGCAGGTGAGGAAACTGCTGCTGAATGGGTTGCCCGTGTTGGTGGCGGGGCTCACGCCCTTGAGGTTGACGGTGCCGCAGGCCTTGGTGTGGCCGGTGGTCGAGACCTGGGTGGCCAGCGCCTTCCCGCTGGCCGACGCGGCCGCACCGGGGAAGAAGAGGGCCAGCCCGCCGAGGGCGGCGATGGCCAGCAGGCCGCCCGGCAATACAAAGGAGGAGCGCCGTGATCGTCGGGAGCGGGTGCGGGTCTCTGACATGGCTACTTGAGGAAGAAGAGGCAACTGAAGAGCCCGATCCAGACGATGTCGACGAAGTGCCAGTAGTAGCTGACGCCCTGAATGGCGGCCAGCTCACCGGGGTCGCCTCCGACGTCACCTTTCATTCGCCCGAGGAGGAAGGCCATGGCCACCAGGCCCAGGAACACGTGGAGACCATGGAGGCCGGTCATGATGAAGAAGAGCGAGCCGTAGGAGTTGGTGTACCAGCGGGTGGTCAGGAAGAGCCACTCGGTGGCCTGGTTGCCCAGGAACGCTGCGCCCAGGATGAGGGTGAAGATGATCCAGCGGCGGGCGGACTTGCGGCGGCGCCACTCGGCCTGATTGACGGCGTACTGCATGGTGAAACTGGAGGACACCAGCACCAGGGTGAAGATGATGCCGCGGACCGTGTCGAGGTGGGTGCCGGCCGGCGGCCACACCCCGCCCGGGGCGTTGGCCCGGATGGTGAAGAACGCGGCAAAAAGGCCACTGAAGAACATCAGCTCGGAGCCGAGCCAGATCATGACCCCTACGGCCAACATAGGGGGTCGATCGTGAACGATCTTGCCCTGTGGCGCGGGGTGCTCCACCGAAACAGCCTGGGTCACAGGGCAATTTCTAGTCGACCAGGGCCTGTTGGCGCCAACAAGCAGGTGACGGCGTTGCCGCCTGGTGCCTGGGAACGGCCCGCGTCAGCCGGGCGGGGTCACCAGGTCGACCGGGAGTGGCTCGGCGTGGACGATGGCCAGCCGTCGCGTCGGTCGCGTCATCGCCACGTAGAGGGTGCGCAGCCCCCGTGTGGTAGGCACCGGCGGGCCCTCCCCGACCGAGTCGTCGCCCACGGCGGCCACCAGAGCCGGCTCCACCACCACCACGGCGTCGAACTCGAGCCCGTTGGTCTCGTCGGCCGGCAACAGCACCAGCCCGGCCGCCAGGCCGTCCCCCGTGGGGTCGCGGGGGTCGATGGCGTACAGGCCGGCGTCGGAGAGGGCACGGGCCAGCTCGGGCAGCATGACGGCCGGTCCGAGTACCGCCACCCGACCCGGTGCCACCGCCGCCACCTCTTCCCGGGTGACCTGGGCCACCGTCTCGGCCAGGGTGGCCCGGGCGGCCCGGACGATGCGGGGCTGGTTCCCCGACTGGCGCACCGGGCGCGGCGGGGCGATCGACGGCGCCGCCACCGCCAGCACCTGGGCCGCCAGGGCCACCACCTCGGACGGCGTGCGGTAGCTCACGGTGAGCTCGACCAGGCGGGGCGGGCGCTGGGGGGTGAGGTGACGGGTGACGTCGTCCCATTCCTGCGGGGCCCAGGGTCCGGTGGCCTGGGCGATGTCGCCCACCACGGTCATGGAGCCCGAGAGGGAGCGGCGGGCGAGCATGCGCAACTGCAGGGGGGACAGGTCCTGCACCTCGTCCACCACAATGTGGCCGAACGACCTGATGTCGTCCTCCTGGCCCAAGGTGGCCCCGTTGCTGGGCATGGGTGACGCCGCCAGGCCCTGGGGCCAGAACCCCACCTCCTGGGCGTTGCCCTCCTCGGCCCGGGCCACCCGGGCCCGGTTCAGTCGGGAGCCCCCCCGGCGTGGGCCGAGGATGGTGCGCGCTTCGTCAATGAGGGCGGTGTCGGCCACCGTCCAGGGCACCTCCTCGAGCGTGGCGCTGCGAGGCCGGTACAGTCCGGCCGACTCCGCGGGGCTCAACGTGCCCTGCCCGGCCGCGCTCAGAAGGGGGCGGGCCCCGAAGAGGTCGTGCAGCAGCTCATGGGGGGAGAGCCGCGGCCACATGCGGTCGAGTGCCTCGGCCACCTGGGGGGTGCGACGCAGCCGCTGGGCCAGGTCGGCCTGCTCCTCGGCGCTGGGGGTGTCGTCCTCGCCCGGCGCCGCGCTGCGCACCTGACGGGCCCGGTAGTCGTCGGAGAGCGCCCGCAGCACGTGGGCCTCGACGAAGCGCCGGCGCACGTTGTGGGTGCCGGGACGGCGCCGGGCCATGGCCACGATCTCCTCGGTGCTCTTGGCCCGCAGCCGCAGGACGCCGGCACCAAAGGGCACCTGCACGTCCTGGCGCAGCGGCCGCTGGCGGGTCCGCACGGCGCGGGCCAGCACCTCGACCATGCGCACATCGCCCTTGAGCTTGGCCGCCGCCGCGTTGTCGACCCCGCGCACCCGGACCTCGGGAACCAGGCCGGCCACGGTGGACAGGCTGACGCCGGTCTCCCCCAACGACGGCAGCACCTGCTCGATATAGCGCAGGAACAGCGGGTTGGGCCCGACCACCAGGACGCCCTGGCGTTCCAGCGGGAAGCGGTGGGTGTAGAGCAGGTAGGCGGCCCGGTGCAGCGCCACGGCGGTCTTGCCGGTGCCCGGACCGCCCTGCACCACCAACACCCCGGTCAGGGGGGACCGGATGATCTCGTCCTGCTCGCGCTGAATGGTGCCGATGATGTCGCCCATGTGCCCGGTGCGGGCCTGGCCGAGGGCCGAGAGGAGAGCCCCGGGGCCGCCGAGCACCATCCCCTCGGACAGCAGGCGTTCGCCTTCGGAGTCGTCGCCGGGGCGGGCGTCGTCGACCGGGAGCAACGGGGCACCGGGGGCCCGGGTGGGGTCGACGAAGTACTCGTCCTCCAGCCCCAGCACCGTGCGCCCACGCACGGCCAGGTGGCGGCGGCGGGCCAGGCCCTGCGGGTCCAGCCCGGTGGCCCGGTAGAACGGCTCGGCCACCGGCGCCCGCCAGTCCACCACCAGCGGTTCGTGGTCGGGACCGGACACGGCCAGGCGCCCTATGTGGAAGGACTCGCCGAGCAGCGAGCCGTCCGGGTCGTCGGCGTCGGGGAAGCGGTCGATGCGACCGAAATAGAGCGCCTGGTCGCCGATGTCGAGCTGCTCCAGGCGGGCCAGACTGGTGCGCACGACGATGTCACGCTCGGTGCGGGACTGGAACGTGCCGCCCCGGCCCAGGTCGAGGACGCCCTGGAGCATGTGGCGGGCTTCGCCCCGCATGGACTCAAGGCCATCGTGGGCGCGATTGAGGAACTCCTGCTCAGCCTCAAGATCGGGATGGTCCGGCACCTCGCCCCTTTCTCCCCCCGCCCGTCAGGGAAACGGTTCATCCTAAACGACGGCCGAGCGCCGGGGAGCACGGTGCCTGCCGCCTACGATGCAGCGAAGCAACAAGAGGGAGGCCACGCATGCTGATTTCGACCATGAACGACGTGCCTGGTTACAAGGTCACGTCGGTGCTCGGCGAGGTGTTCGGGCTCACCGTGCGCTCACGCAACATCGGCTCCCAGTTCGGGGCCGCCTTCAAGTCCCTGGCCGGCGGCGAGCTCAAGGGCATGACGAAGAACCTGCAGCTGAGCCGGGAGGAAGTGGTCGGGCGCATGGTGGCCGAAGCCGAGGAACGGGGCGGCAACGCCGTGCTGGCCATGCGCTTCGACACCTCGGAAATGGGCGGGAACTGGACGGAGATCTGCGCCTACGGCACGGCGGTCGTGATTGAGCCGCTCGGGTGAGCCCCGGGCCGGGGGCGGAGCTGGACCTCGTCCGTGCCTGCCTTCGGCAACCGGTGTCGCGCACCCCGGTGTGGTTCATGCGCCAGGCCGGGCGGGCACTCCCCGAGTACCGAGCGGCGCGGGGGGAGGGCTCCATCCTCTCGGCCATCGCCGACGGCGCCCTGGCCGCCGAACTGACCCTGCAGCCGGTCCGCCGCTACGGGGTGGACGCCGCCATCCTGTTCTCCGACATTGTGGTGCCGATCCACGCCATCGGGTTCGGGGTCGATATCGAACCGGGGCGGGGGCCGGTGATCGAGCGCCCGTTCCGCTCCGCCGCCGACCTGACCCGGCTCCGGCCGCTGGAGCCCGAGACTGACGTCCCCTACGTGGCCGAAGCGGTGCGGCTGGTGGCCCGGGAGTTGGCCGGCACCGGGGTCGGCCTGATCGGCTTTGCCGGCGCCCCGTTCACCGTGGCCAGCTACCTGATCGAGGGGGGCCCCTCGCGCACCTTCACCAAGGTGAAGTCCCTCATGCACGGCGATCCCGCCCTGTGGGAGCAGCTCATGGCCCGCCTGGCCACCATGTCGGTGACCTTCCTACGGGCCCAGATTGAGGCAGGCGCCCAGGTGGTCCAGCTCTTCGACAGCTGGGCCGGCTCCCTCTCACCCGACGAGTACGCCCGCTTCGTGCTGCCCACCACCCAGGCCGTGTTCGCCGGCATCGCCGACCTGGGTGTCCCGACCATCCTCTTCGGCGTGGGGACAGGGGAGCTGCTCAGTCTCATGGCCAGCGCCGGCTCGGACGTGGTCGGGGTGGACTGGCGGGTGCCGCTGCAGGTCGCCCGGGGCCGGGTCGGCCCCGACCGGGCCGTGCAGGGCAACCTCGACCCGGCGCTCTGCGTGGCCGCCCCGTGGCCGGTGGTCGAGGAAGCGACCCGGGACGTGCTGGCCAGCGGAGCGGCCGACGGGACCGGCACCGGCCACATCTTCAACCTCGGCCACGGCGTGCTGCCCGAGGCCGACATCGGGATCCTGGCCGCCGTGGTCGATCTGGTGCACGCCGAGAGCGGCGCCACGACCCGGTGAGGGTGGCGCATGGGTGACCAGGTCGGCGTGCTGCTCATGGCGCACGGGACGCCGGGCCGCGCCGAGGACGTGGCGCCCTTCTACACCCGCATCCGCCGCGGGCGCCCTCCGACGGACGAGCAGCTGGCCGACCTGGAGCGCCGCTACGACGCCATCGGTGGTCTCTCCCCGTTGGCCGAGCGCACCCGGGCCCAGGTGGACGGCGTGCGCCACCTCCTGGCGGCGCGCCGCCCGGATCACTTCGTGGTGGCCTTCGGGGCCAAGCACACCGAGCCCTTCATTGAGGACGGCGCGACCAGCCTGGTCGAGGCCGGCGTGCGGAAGGTCATCGGCCTGGTCCTCACCCCCCACGGGTCCACCCTCGGCTCGGGGGAGTACCTCGACCGGGCCGAGGCGGCACTAGCCGGGCGGTGCCCCTTCCGGGCGGTGACCCACTTCTACGACCAGCCCGGCTTCGTGGCCCTAATGGCCGGCCGGGTCAGCGCCGCCCTGGGCGCCCTGGGCGGCGATCTCGACCCGGCGCGGACGGTGGTCGTCTTCACGGCGCACTCACTGCCCGAGCGGGTGCGCGCCCTGGGCGATACCTATCCCGAACAGCTCGAGGAGTCGGCCCGGCTGGCCGCCGCCGCCGCCGACCTGGGTCGCTGGCAGGTGGCGTGGCAGAGCGCGGGCCGCACTCCCGAGCCCTGGCTGGGGCCGGACGTACGCGATGTGGTGCGCCAACTCGGCGGTGGGGGCGACTGCGACGCCGTCGTGGTCTGCCCCATCGGTTTCGTGGCCGATCACCTCGAGGTGCTCTACGACCTCGATGTGGAGGTGGCGGCGGTGGCCGACGCGTCAGGCCTGCGCTTCGCCCGTACCGCCTCGCTCAACGACGACCCGCGCTTCCTCGGCGTCCTGGCCGACGTCGTCACGGCGGCCGACGAGCGCGACCCCACCGATGGGTCCTGACGTGCGGCGCGTGGTGGTCATCGGCGGCGGGCTGAGCGGGCTGGCCGCGGCCTGGCAGCTGACGGGAGGTGCGGCGGGGACGGCGGCCGGAGCGCCCGAGGTGGTGGTGCTGGAATCCTCCGACCGACTGGGGGGCGCGTTGCGCACCGAGCCGTTCGGTGATCGCCCCGTCGATGTCGGCCCGGACGGGTTCCTCGGTCGCCGTCCCGAGGCGCTCGACCTCTGCCACGAACTCGGCCTCGGCGACGCGCTGGTTCCCATCGCCGGGCGGGGGGCCGGCGTGTGGGCCCGCGGCCGCATCCGCCCTTTGCCCGACGGGCTGGCCCTGGGCATCCCCACCCGGTTCTGGCCCTCCGCCCGCTCGGGCATCCTCGGGCTGCGGGGCCAACTGGGCCTGGCCCGCGACGCCCTCCTCCCCCGTCCCGACGTGCGCGGCCCGATCGGTGACCGATCCATCGGGCCCCTGGTCACCCGCAAACTGGGTCCCCGGGTGGTGGACCGACTGGTCGACCCGCTCATCGGCGGCATTCACGCCGGATCGGTGGATGACATGTCGGCCGCCGCCACCTTTCCTCCCCTCCTGGAAGCGGCCCAGCGACGCGGCAGTCTCATGCGGGCCCTGCGGGCCGAAGTCCCGGCACCGGCACCCGATCCCCCACCGCTCTTCTGGGCCCTCACCGGCGGCATGGCCACCCTGATTGACGCGCTGGCGGACGCGCTGGCGGCCCGCGGCGTGGAGATCCGCCGCCACGCCGCCGTGGAGCGGCTGGAGCGGGCCGGGCGCGGCTGGACCAGTATCACCGCCGAGGGCGGCACCGGGAGCGACGCCGTCGTGCTGGCGCTGCCGGCCCCGGTGGCGGGGCACCTGCTCCGAGCGCATGATGACGAGGCGGCCGGATTGCTCTCGGCCATCGACTACGCCTCGGTGACCCTGGTCACCCTGCGGGTCGATCGCAACGCCCTGGCCGGGCCGCTGGTCGGCACCGGATTCCTGGTGCCGCGCCGCAGCGCGCCGGCTGCCGGCTCGGACGCCTGGGCCGTCACCGCCGGGACCTACCTCTCGGCCAAGTGGCCCCATCTGGCCCGGGAGGGCGAGGTCCTCCTGCGGGCCTCGCTGGGCCGCTTCGGCGATGACCGGGCCGGCGCCTGGAGCGACGACGAGCTGGTCGGGCGGGTCTGGGAGGAGCTCGGCACTCTGATGGGACTGTCGGGTGAGCCGCTGGCGTCGCTGGTGACCCGCTTCCCCGGGGCCTTCCCCCAGTACCGGGTGCACCACCTCATGCGCTCGGCCGGGATAGAGGCCGCCGTGGCCCGGCTCGGCGGGGTGGCGGTGGCCGGCGCCGCCTACCGGGGGGTGGGCATCCCGGCCTGCATCGCCAGCGGACGAGCGGCGGCACTGGCCATCTCGTGAACCTCTCCGCTCGGCGGGGTCGGATCGCACTCCCCTCCCTGGCCGCCGGGGTGCTGTTGGCTCTCTCCCTGCCCCCGTGGGGGTGGTGGCCGCTCGGTCTGGCCGGGGCCGGGCTGCTCTACTGGCGCCTGGCCGGGCTGGGGTGGCGGACCAGGGTGTGGTCGGGCTGGCTGGCCGGCCTGGGCTGCTACGGCCCCGGGCTCATGTGGGCCCGGACCTTCAACTGGTACGGCGCCCTCGTCCTGGTGCTGCTCGAGGCGCTGTTCATCGCCGCGGCCGCCACGCTTACCCCGGCGCAACAGGGCCGCGCCCCGGCCTTCGTCGCCGCCGGCACGCTGGCCGAAGCGCTCCGCATGACCTGGCCCTTCGGTGGGCTCCCCTTGGGCGGGGTCTTCCTGGGTCAGGCCGACGGGCCCCTCCTGGACCTGGCTCGCCTGGGCGGCCCGCTGCTGCTCACCGCCGGCGTGTGGTGGGGCGGGGTCGGCCTGGCCACCGCCGTCGCCGGGTGGCGACGGCGCCCGGCCCCGACGGGACCCGGACGGGGGGTGGTCCTGCTGATCGCCTTGGCGCTGCTGGTCGTGGTGGGCGCGCTAGCCCCGGACGGCGGCGCCCCGGTGCGCTCCATCTCCGTGGCGGCGGTGCAGGGCGGCGGGCGGCGCGGGGTCGACAAGGAGCAGGTTGACCCGACCACCGTCTTCAACGCGCAGCTGGGGGCCACTTTCGGCATCAGCCAGCGCCACGCGCGGCCCGACCTGGTCCTGTGGCCCGAGGACGTCCTGTCCCTGTCGGGTCCACTGGCCGGCTCGAGCGAGGCGACCGTCATGAGTCGCCTGGCCCGTCAGCTGCACACCACGTTGGTGGCCGGGGTGACCGAGCCGGCGTCGCGCACCACCTTCCGCAACGAGATCGTGGTCTGGGGGCCGGGCGGCCGGTTGGTGGCCGAGTTCGAAAAGGTGCACCGGGTGCCGTTCGGTGAGTACATCCCCTTCCGGTCGCTCCTGTCGCACCTCGCCGATCTGTCCCAGGTGCCGACCGACGCCGTGCCCGGTCACGGGACGGGGTTGCTGCGCACCGCGGCTGGTCCGTTGGGCACCCTGGTCTCCTTCGAGGTCTTCTACGCCGGCCGGAGCCGGGAGTCGGTGCGGGCCGGGGCCGAGTTGCTCATCGTCCCCACCAACACGTCGTCGTACGCCAGCGCCCAGGTCCCCACCCAGGAGGTGGCGGCCGACGCCGTGCAGGCCGTGGAGACCGGTCGCTCCCTGGTCCAGGCGGCACCGACCGGCTACAGCACGGTGGTCGACCAGCGCGGGCAGGTACTCCAGCGTTCGGTGCTGGGCCGTCGCCAGGTGTTGACGGCCACGGTGGCGTTGCGGCGCGGCTTCACCTTCTACGACCATCTGGGCGATCTGCCGTTCCTGCTGCTGGCCGCGCTGGCCCTGGCCACCGGCTGGGGCCGGTCACGCCGGACGCGCCCGCGGTCTCCCGCTCCCTCCTCGTAGCCCCCTACTCGTAGTAGCCGGAATGGATGTAGACGCAGGGGATGCCGGCCGCCACGTACATGGCGTGGTTGGAGGGATCGTCCTCCAGGGCCAGACGCAGATCGAACCCGTGGGCGCGCAGATCGCTCACCACGCGGCGCTTGAAGGTCGTCACCTGGGCGTAGTCGCCCCGATCCCGCATGACCAGGAGGTCCCAGCGCAGGCCGTAACGGTGCAACCAGGCCAGGGTCTGGGGTTGGACCCGCAACGGGCGGCCGGTGAGCAGGACGATGGCCAGGGCAGGATCGAGCAGCTCGAGCAAGCGCGCCACCTCTTCGATGACCGGGTCGTCGCCGCAGGCCTCGAAGAAGGCGTCCCAGTCCCGCACCCCGCGCTCAATGAAGTGCTGGCGGCCGGCCGCGTCGGACAGCACCCCGTCGATATCGAAGACGACGGCCGGGCCGCCCGGGTGCGCCGGACCCCCGGCAGCGTGCCAGCTCCAGTTCGGCCTGTCCTCCCCGGAGGCGCTCATGAGGCCGCCGATCGGGCCTGAGGGGAGATTTTTCGCACGAAAGCCCAGCTTAGTGGGCACCCAAGGAATCAAATCCGACTTAAGGGGGAGGGGTTCGAGCGCCGGAAGGTGACACGATGGACGCGTCATGACTCTAGAACCTCCCCCCGCGGACGAGCAGCCGCGGGCCACCGTGCCCGAGGCCTCGGCCACGGTGCACGTGGCGCTGGGCCGCCGGGTCATGGTGGTCGGTGACCTGCTGCTGCCGGCCGAGCCCTCGCCGAGCTCGCTGGCCTCCTGCCGCGACCTGGCCCAGAAGCTGGAGGAGTGGCAAGGGCCCGGCATCCTCGTCGTGTGCGGGCAGCTGACGGCCGCTGGATGCGACGTCACCCCCGGGCCCTCGGGCGCCATCGGGGCCCACGGCGAACTGACCGCCGCCTTCTCGGCCTTCGCGGGCCGCCTTGACTCCCAGGTGGTTGTGGTCGTGGGATCTCGACCCGAGCGGGCCGACCTGGCCTCGGCCCTGGCGCCGTTCGGGGTCACCGTCGAGACCGGCGTCGACCTGCACTGCATGACCGGCGCCGGCGCCCGCACGGTGCTGGTGCGATCGGGCACACCCGGCGTCGACGTCAACCCCCCACTCGAGGCCGCGCCAGGGGAGGAACGACCCTGGCTCATCGGCATGGAACGGCTCGACGATCCCCGCCTGGCCCGGCGCTTCGTCACCTCCCGGCTGCTCTACCGGCGCCTGCGCCGCTACTTGTGGGCTCCCCCGCTGGTCCTGGCCGTCCTGGCTCTGCTGCTGCGGTTAGAGGTCGTGGTGGACACACTGGGCCACGTCTTTCGCTCGGCCCGCCAACAACGGGCCCTCAGCCACGCCTACAGCGCTACCTGGTTCTCGCGCTTGCTGGTCACCCTGGCCATCGCCGTCGTGCTGCTGATCGTGCTGGCCGTGGTCGTGGCCATCACCTCGCGCGGCATCTGGCGGGCCCTGGGGGGAGAGAGCCTGCCCACGCCCTGGGCGGCCGGCGGGGCCCGCACCCAGGGCACCCGGGCCACCGCCCATTCGCTGATCACGCTCGACGGGGACGATGTGCTCGACGTGACCCGGCGCGCCGTCGAGGCCGGAGCGGTCGGACTGGTCGCCGGCGGGGCGCTCGTACCCGAGTTGACCCACCTCGATACGGGCTTCTTCGCCTGTCCCGGCGCCAGCTCCGAGCTGGTGCACGAACACCGGGGGCGCTTCGGGCTGCCCCCGACGTTCCTTCACCACCGTCAGGAGTCGATCCTCGAGATCGAGACGGGCGCCGACCTGCACGTCCGGCTGATGCAGGCCGAGGTCGACCTTCCCCTGGCCACCATGGGGGAACGCCTGGTCACCCGCGACACCGTCGTCAAGGGTCGCACCAAGGCGGCCGACCTGCACCCGACGCTGGTGGCCAGCTGGCCCAGCGGCGCCAGTTGGCCCCCGGCACCCGAGGTGGCGGCCGACCACATCCGGGTGCGGCGCATCCGGCGTATCGCCGCTACCGCCCTCTTCGTGGCCGGCCTCTTCGATCTGCTCTCTGCGGTCACCGCGCCGCTGCGCACCCACCTCCACGTCATTGCCCGCTACCTCCCCATTGAGGTGACCCAGGCGGCCGGCGCGCTGGTGGCCATTTCGGGCATCGGCATGATCATGTTGTCCCGGGCGGTCCTGAAGGGCCAGCGCCGGGCCTGGGTGGTCGCCGTCGGCCTGTTGACGGCTTCCCTGATCCTGCACGTCGTGCACGCCGCCGATGTGATCAGCCTCCTGGTCTGCGCCGGCGTGCTCGTCCTCCTCGTCGTCCAACGGGAGCGCTTCCGGGCCCAGACCGAGCAGGGCACCGTCCGCTCGGCCGTCCTCATCCTGGCCGTGGGCGGGGTGACCGCCACCCTCGGATCGTTCATCGGGGTGGAGTTGGCCGGTCGGGTGCACCACCACCTCCTCCCGGGCTGGCCCCAGGTTCTGCTCGGTTCGGCTGAACGGCTGGTGGGGATCGAGTTCGTGGCCTTCCCGGCCCACATCAACCGCTACGCCTCCACCACCATGCTGGCCGTGGGCATCAGCCTCATCGTGGTGGCGCTGTACCTGCTCACGCGGCCCGTGGTGGATCGCCGGCTGCTGAGCGGGCGGGCCACGGTGGGGCGGAGGGCCGCCGAGATCAGGGCGCGTGACATCGTGCGTCGCCACGGCACCGGCACCCTGGACTACTTCGCTTTGCGCGACGACAAGCAGTGGTTCTTCCACCGGGACTCCATGGTGGCCTACGCCGTCTTCGGCGGCGTGTGCCTGGTGTCGCCTGACCCCATCGGGCCCTTCTCCGAACGGGCCCATGTGTGGGATGCCTTCCGACGCTTCGTCGACCGCAACGGGTGGGGGCTGGGGGTCATGGGCGCCGGTGAGGAGTGGCTGCCCACGTACCAGTCGTCGGGCATGCGCTTCCTCTACATCGGCGACGAGGCAGTGGTCGACCCGCGGGAGTTCTCGCTCGAGGGCGGCAAGATGAAGGGCCTCCGTCAGGCGGTCAACCGGGTGGCCCGCTACGGCTACACGGTGCGCTTCCTCGACCCGTCCCACTTGAGCCCGGCCGACGCCGCTCGCCTGGTGGAGTTGATGGCCAAGAGCCGTCGGGGCGAACAGGAGCGCGGCTTCTCCATGATGCTGGGCCGGCTGTTCGACAGCCGCGATACCGGCCTCCTGCTCACCCTGGTCGAGGGTCCCGACGGCGCACCGGTGGCCATGTGCCAGTTCGTGCCCTCGCCGGCCATCGGAGGGTTCTCACTCGACCTCATGCGCCGCGACCGGGAGGAGCACCCCAACGGCTTGCTCGACTTCGCCCTGTGCTCGACCATCACCCACCTCAAGGAGAGGGGCATGCGGGGCCTGAGCCTCAACTTCGCCGCCCTGCGTTCCATCCTCGACGGCGAGTCCGGCGACGGCGTGTCCCAGCGGGTCGAGCGCTGGGCCCTGCGCCGCCTCTCGGGTGTGCTGCAGATTGAGACCCTGTGGAAGTTCAACGCCAAGTACGAGCCGCGGTGGCTGCCCCGCTACATCGTCTTCGACTCGGCCGAACAGTTCGTCCCGGTCGTGGTGCAGATCATGCGGGCCGAGTCGCTGACCGAGGTCCCCGTCATCGGCCGCCTCCTCACCACCGGGGTGGCCAAGCGCTCCGGACCGTCCGTGCCCGAAGAGGTCCTGGCTGCCGTCCAAAGGGAACAGGGGTCAGAAGCCGGCCGCGAAGCGGAACCGACCTCGACATCAGGTGCGCCCCGCTGATGGCCGAGGAGCCGGCGGGGAAGTGTCCGCGCTGCGGTCACCCGGCCGACCACCGCTCCTGTGACGACTGCGACCGTTGTTGGGCCGAACAGCAGCAACGGGATCGGCCACCTCACCATTCCTGACCGGGGTGTCGGGGGCGCGTCGGCTTGGGCCGGGGGCCGGGCCCTACTTCGAGTGAACCCCACCGGGACGGCCGACAGCGACCAGCTCCCCCGCCGGCCGGCGCCGACGCGGGCGGCCGAAGCGCCGCCACCGCCCATCGAGTGCCTTGGCGGGTTCAGCGGGCTTGGCGAATTCGGCTGCCTTGTCTGCTCGGGAGCCGTGGGGTTCAGGCCGCGCCGCCGCCGCGACAGACGTGGCCACGGGGCCCGGCCCAACGGGTACCACCGGCCGGTCAGTATCCTGCGCCACCAGGGCGGCCAGCCTGGTGAAATACTGGAAAGCATCGTACATACTCATAAGTATGAACTATACTCACCGGTAGCGCAACCATGACTTTTGAACCTCTCACCGCCGACCGGCGGCGCCAGCAGACCCGCGACTACCTCTTGCAGGCGGCGGCCCAGGTCTTCGCCGAGCGCGGCTACTACGCCGCCTCGCTCGATGAGGTGGCGGCCGCGGCGGGCTACACCAAGGGGGCCGTCTACTCGAATTTCAAGAACAAGGAAGACCTGTTCCTGGCCCTCATCGAGTCGATGTACGCACGTGAGGTGGCCGCCCTCAAGGAGACACTGGAGGACTCCGACATCCCGCCGGAACGGCGGCTGGGGGACTTCGTCGGGCTGATCCGGCGCGAGCTGGACCAGGTCCCCGACAACTGGGGTGCGCTGTACCTCGAGTTCAGCCTCTACGCCATGCGGAACCCGGAAGTCCGCGATCGGCTGAATCAACTGGAGAACATGGACATCGAGGTCATCACCGGGCTCATTGAGGAAGGGAGCCAGCGGCTGGGGGTCGATCCATCGCGGGATTCGGCCAATGCGGCCCGCATCGTCGTCGCTCTGTTCCGCGGCCTCGGGTTGATGCGGGAGCTGGCGCCCGACGCGGTGAGCCCCGAACTGCTCGAAGCGGCGATGGACTTTGTGGCCCGGGGTCTGGGCGCCGGCGACTGAGGCCCTACCGCGGCGCCGGCGCGGCCCCCGGCCGGTGTGTTCGACTGGTACCAGATCCGGTCAACTCAGATCCAATAGCCCGAAGGAGGCCCATGTCACCGACGATGACCCAACCCGAGCGCGAAAGCTTCCTGGCCGACCTGCACGTGGGGGTGCTCAGCGTGCAGCAGGACGGGCACGGACCCCTGACCCTGCCCATCTGGTATTCGTACCAACCGGGAGGCACGGTGAACATCATCACCGGGGCCGAAACCCGCAAGGGGCGGCTCATTGAGGCCGCCGGCCGCTTCAGCCTGTGCGCCCAGGCCGACGCCCCGCCCTACAAGTACGTCAGCGTGGAGGGACCGGTCGTCGCCACCGACAGCCCGGTGGACCCCGACGAGCGGCGGGCCCTGGCCCACCGCTACCTCGGTCAAGAGTTCGGCGAGCAGTACCTGCAGGCGACGACCGACCGGGACGGGGACAGCGTGGTCATCCGCATGGCACCCGAGTCGTGGCTCACCACCGATTACTCCAAGGAGTAGCGCTCAATCTCGCGCTGTTCTCAGCGCCGTCGTCAGTGGGCCAGGAAGAGCAGCGACGCGTGGTTGGCGAAGTCGAGCAGCGGCTGGGGCCAGATCCCGAAGACCACGGTCACCGCCACGCACAGCCCGATGGCCAATCCGGTCAGTGGCGGCACCGGGACCACGGTCGGCGTCGTCTCGCTGGTGGCTGCCGCGGCCTCGTCGGTCAGGGTCAGCTCGGCGTTCAGGGTGGAGATGGTGCCCGACACCCCTTCGGGTGAGGCCCAGCCGATCTGGGCGCCGCTGTCGAGGCGGGCCGGCGCCGGGCTGGCCGCGCCGCCGCCGCTGTCGCGGCCGCTGTCGGCGCCGCTCGGTGCGTACATGAGCACCGCCACCCGCAGGTAGAAGAAGGCGGCGATGGCCGCCGTCACCATGGCGATGACGGCCAGGGGCACCGAGCCGCCGGTCACCCCCGCCAGCACGACCTGCAACTTGGCCCACAGCCCGGTGGTGAAGGGCGCCCCGGCCTGGGCCAGCAGGAGGATGGCGAAGCAGAGGGCGAGCAGCGGCTGGCGCCCGGCCAGGCCCCGGTACCGGGTCAGGTCGTGGTCCCGGTCCCCCTCGCGGCCGAGCAGGGTCACGATGGCGAAGCTGCCGATGGTCATGAAGCTGTAGGCGAAGAGGTAGTAGAGCGAGGCGCTCACCCCGCGCGAGGTGGCCGATTCGACGCCGAGGAAGATGAACCCGGCGTGGTTGATGGACGAGTAGGCCAGCATGCGCTTGACGTCGCGCTGGCGCAGGGCCACCACCGAGCCGACCACCAGCGAGAGCACGGCCAGGCCGTAGACGATGGGCCGCCAGTCCGAGGTGATCACCCCCTCAGACGACAGGAGCACCCGCAGCAGGGCGGCGAAGGCCCCCGCCTTGGCCACCGCCGACATGAAGCCGGTCACCGGCGACGGCGCGCCCTGGTACACGTCGGGCGTCCACATGTGGAAGGGCACCGCCGCCACCTTGAAGGCGAAGCCCACCAGCATGAGGGCCAGGCCGGCCAGCAACAGACCGTTGGTCAGCACCACGTTCTTGGAGAGGAAGTCGGCGATCTGGGTCAGGTTGGTCGACCCGGTGGCCCCGTAGGTCAGCGCAATGCCGTAGACGAAGATGGCCGAGGAGAAGCCGCCCAGGATGAAGTACTTGAGGGCGGCCTCGCCCGAGGCGGCCCGCTGGTAGTTGAAGGCGGTCAGCACGTAGAGCGCGATGGAGAGGATCTCGAGGCCCAAGAAGATGATGATCAGGTCGTTGGCCGACCCCATCAGCATGGCGCCCGACGCCGAGACCAGGGCCAGGACGTGGAACTCGGCGCCCTCAATGCCCTCACGGGACAGGTAGCCGTCGCCCACCAGCGCGGTGAGCAGCATGGCCGAGGCGATCAGGATGGTGATGAGCACGCTGAAGCCGTCCATGACGACGGCGTGGGCCACGTAGGTATGGGCCCCGTGGGCCTGCACGTCAGCCCACTGCCACAGCGCGATGCCGAGCGCGCTGCCCGAGATGATGACGCTGCCGATGGTGCTGACCCGCACCCGGAGCGGGCGGCTGACCAGAGAGGCCACCGCCAGCAGGATCACGGCGCCCCCGATCATGATCATGGGCGGCAGAATGCTCAGGTAGCGGATGGACGGGACGGCCAGCTTGTCGACCGGGGCCGAGGAGGTGGCAGCGAGCAGTCCGGCGATCATGGTCGTCCCTCCGCCCCGGCGACGCCCCTGGTGGCCACCGACGGCTGGAAGTGGCCGGTGGCCTTCTCCACGTGGGCCACCAGCTGGTTCACCGACGGGTTGATGCGGTCGAGCACCGGCTTGGGGTACACCCCGAGGAAGACGATCAGGATGATGAGCGGGGCCATGACCAGGCGCTCCAGCCAGGTCAGGTCGGTCGTCTTCTCGTCCGCCGCCCGGGGCACGCCGTGGAAGACCTGCTGGTAGGCCCAGAGCAGGTAGATGGCGGCCACGATGACGCCGAGCACGGCCACCACGGCCCACCAGCGGTGGGTGATGAACGTCCCGGACAGCACGAGGAATTCACTGACGAAGCCGTTCAGGCCGGGCACGCCGATGGAGGCCATCATGACCACGGTGAACACCCCGGCCATGACCGGGGCCACCTTCTGCAGGCCGCGCAGCTCACCGGTCTGCCAGGTGCCCCGGCGCTGGTAGATGAACCCGATGAGGATGAAGAGGGCACCCACGATCAAGCCGTGGTTGAGCATGAGCAGCACGGCGCCCGAGAGGCCCTGGGTGCTCAGCGCGAAGGTGCCGAGGGCGATGAAGCCGATCTGGGCCAGCGAGGAGTACGTCACCAGCCGCTTCAGGTCGCGCTGGGCGCAGGCGACGATGGCCCCGTACACAATGCCGATCACGGCCAGGGTGAGGAAGAGCGGGGCCAGGGTGCGGGTGGCGTGGGGGAACAGGCTGAGGTCGAAGCGGATGATCCCGTAGGTGCCCAGCTTGGCCAGCACCCCCGAGAGGATGACCGAGCCCCCCTCGTCGGCCTCGGTGTAGGCGTCGGGCGACCAGGTGTGGAACGGGAAGAGCGGCGCCTTGACGGCGAAGGCCGCCGTGAAGGCCAGGAAGAGGAGGATCTCGGTCGACGACGAGAGGTGCGTCTGCATCAGCGCCGGCAGGGAGAAGGTGAGCACGCCGGTCTGGGACTGGTGGATGAAGGCCAGGGACAGGATCCCGACCAGCAGGAAGGCCGAGCCCAGGAAGGTGTACAGGAAGAACTTGATGGCGGCGTAGGCCCGCCGCTCATGGCCCCAGCCGGCGATGAGGAAGTACGAGGGGACCAGCGTCAACTCGAAGAAGAAGAAGAAGACGATCAGGTCCAACGAGAGGAAGCTCCCCAGCACCGCCGCTTCGAGCAGGAGCATCCAGGCGGCATAGGCCCGGATGTTGGTCTTGTTCCGCCCCATGACCAGCACCAGCGGGAAGAGCAGGGCGGCCATCAGGACCAGGAAGATGGAGATCCCGTCCACCCCGAGGTTCCAGCGCACGCCGAGGGCGGTGCCGGTGTAGGTGTGGTTCGAGGTCAACTGGAACCCGCCCACCTGCACCTTCATGGCGATCATGGTGGCGATGGCGATGCCCAGGGTGGCGAAGGACACCACGACGGCCAGCCCGTCGGTGAACTCCTTGGAGATGCGGCGATCCAGCCCGCCCAGCGCCACGGCCAGGCCGCCCGCCGTGGGCAGGATGATCAGGAGGGTCAGGTAGGGGAAGCTGCTCACGACCACCACGTCCGGCTGAGCAGGAAGACGATGAGCGCGGCCATGCCCACGGCGATGGCCAGGGCGTAGTTGCGCACGTAGCCCGTCTGCAGCTTGCGGGTGGCCGTGCCGGTGGACTTGACCAGGCGGGCCGTGCCGTTGACGGCACCATCAATGATGCGAGCGTCCACCACCCAGGCCAGGAAGGCCGCCAGCCTCTGGCTGGGCCGTCCGATGAGGGCGTCGTAGGCGTCATCCCAGTACCAGACCCGCTGCAGGAACTGCGGCTCCAACGCTGGCTTGTCCACCTGGTTGCCCCGCCACAGGGTGACGGCGATGATCAGCCCGATGAGGGCGGCGGCGAAGTCGGTCAGGGCGAGCGCCCACTGCCCGCCCGAGTGCAGGTGGTCGTTATAGAGGCTGCCGGCGAACACCGGGGCCAACCAGCCCTCGAAGGAGTCGTGGTGCACCCAGGGCAGGTCGAGGATCCCTCCGAAGAAGGCGGCCACGGCCAGGACGACCAGCGGGAGCCGCATGACCCAGGGGGACTCGTGCGGCGTGTGCAGCGCCGGCTCACCGTTCGGCCCGACCTGCTTCCAGCGCTCGTCGCCCCCGAAGGCCAGCACCTGCAGGCGGGTCATGTAGTACGCCGTGAGGACGGCGGTGAGCAGGCCGAGGGCCCACAACACCTTGTAGTGCGAGTACACATTGTCGAGCACGTCGCCCTTGGACCAGAAGCCGGCCAGGGGCGGGATGCCGGCGATGGCCAGCCAGCCGATGGTGAAGGTCACCGTCGTCCACTGCATCGTCTTGCGCAGGGCGCCCATGCGCTTGAGGTCCTGCTCGTCGTCGAGCCCGTGGATGGCCGAGCCGGCGGCCAGGAAGAGGAGGCCCTTGAAGAAGGCGTGCGCCACCATGAGGAAGATGGCGGCGATGTAGGCCCCCGACCCCACGGCTAGCACCATGTAGCCGATCTGCGAGACGGTGGAGAAGGCCAGCACCTTCTTAATGTCCTGCTGGGCGCAGGCGATGGTGGCGGCCACGAAGGCCGTCACCCCGCCGATGATGGCGATCACCTCCATGCCGGCCGAGGACAGCACCAGCAGATGGTTCATCCGGCACAGCAGGTACACCCCGGCCGTGACCATGGTGGCGGCGTGAATGAGGGCGGAGACCGGGGTCGGGCCCTCCATGGCATCGGGCAGCCAGTTGAAGAGCGGGATCTGGGCCGACTTGCCGGTGGCGGCCAGGAAGAGCAGCAGCACCGCCGCGGTGGCCGTGCCCCCGCCGAGGTGGTGCAACTGGCCGAAGATGCCCCCGCCGGGGCCGCCCACGTACTGCACCGTCCCGGTCTTCTCGAAAATGAGGAAGATGGCCAGCAGGAAGCCGGCGTCGCCGATGCGGTTGTAGATGAAGGCCTTCTTGCCGGCCGAGGCGGCCGAGTCCCGGTGGAACCAGAATGACACCAGCCAGTAGGAGCAGACCCCCACCCCCTCCCAGCCGACGAAGGTCAGCAGCAGGTTGTTGGCCAGCACCAGCACCAGCATGGAGAAGACGAAGAGGTTGAGGTAGATGAAGAACTTGGCGAAGTCCGGATCGCCCTTCATGTACCCGATGGAGTACAGGTGGATGAGCGCGCTCACCCCGGTGATGAACATGCACATGGTGATGGAGAGCTGGTCCACCTGGATCCCGATCGGCACGGTGAGACCGCCGGTGTGGAACCAGGTGAAGTAGTTCTGCAGGAAGACCCGGTGGTCCGCCGGCTGGTGCAGCACGCCGGCCAGCATGAAGCAGGTCACCACGAAGGCGGCGCCCACGGCCACGGTCCCGACCCAGCCGGCCCAGGGGTCGCCCAGCCGGCGACCGACGGCGACCAGCACCACGAAGCCGGCCAGCGGCAACAGAGGCATCAGGTAGGAAGCGTGGAGCACGGTTCGGGTCAGCCCTTCAGTGAATGGAGGTCGTCGGCCACGGTGGTGGACCGTCGCCGGAAGTTGGTGACCACGATGCCCAGGCCGACCACGACCTCGGCCGCCGCCACCACTAGGACGAAGAAGACGATGGCCTGGCCCCCGATGTCGCCCAGCATGCGGGCGAAGGTGACGAAGGTCAGGTTGGCTGCGTTGAGCATGAGCTCAATGCACATGAACATGATGAGGACGTTGCGCCGCACCAGCAGCCCGATGGCCCCGATGGTGAAGACCACGGCGGCCAGCCCGAGGTACCAGGCTCCCGAAAGGCTCATGAGGTGACCTCCTCGTCCGCCCGCTGGCTCTCGGCGTCGTGGATGGTGGGGGGACGGCGGGCCAGCACCACCGCGCCGACCACGGCGATGACCAGCAGGGCGGCCGTGGCCTCGAAGGCGAAGAGATAGGTGGTGAACAGCTGCTTGCCCAGCTGGGCCACCTCGCCGCTGGGTGAGGTCGGGTCCGACGTGATGTGGCCCTGGATCGGGCCCACCACCTGGTGGGCGCCGGTCACCCAGTGCGCGGTGGCGGCCATGGCCAGCACCCCGGCCAGCGTGATGCCCAGCATGAGGAAGGCCAGCGGGCGCTGGCCGGCCAGCGGCTCGGTCTCAATGTCCTCGTGGCGGTCGACGCCGAGGAACATGATGACGAAGAGGAAGAGCACGACGATGGCGCCGGCGTAGACGATGATCTGCACCGCAGCCAGGAAGTCGGCCTCCTGCTCAATGAACAGCACGGCCACCCCGAACAGGGTCATGACCAAGCTGAGCGCGGCGTGCACCGGATTGCGCGAGGTGACCACCCCGACCGCCCCGACCAGGATGACGGCGGCGCTGGCCGCGAAGACCAGAATGTCCGGCCAGGCGGGGCGCGAGGCAGCCAGGAGGAGCGTGGCGTGGAACATCAGGCCTCCCCCTTGGCCTTGGCTTTGGTTTCCTTGCGGGCGGCCCGCAGCGCCTTCATCCGGGTGCGGGTGGCGTCCATCTTCTTGCGGTTGCGCTCGGCGCCCTTCTTGGCCCGCCAGATGCGCCCCTGCATGCCCGAGTGGGCCAGGGGGATGTCCTCGGGCAGGAGGTGCGACTCGAGCACCTGGCGCAGCGGCTTGGAACCGGTGCCGGCGTCGTCGCGCCGGCCGGACTGGCCGCCCTCGGGCGGGCGGATGCCGTAGCCCAGCTCGGCCGACCACTGCACCTCGCCCTCGTAGGCGGCGCTGCCCGAGGGGGAGGTGGCGCGCATCCAGCCCGAGGTCATCATGTCGTCGCCCTCGCGCCAGTCCTCCCACGGGAGCTTCTGGGGCATCCCGAGGTCGTCCACCAACAACTCCTTCTTGGTGTAGATGGCGTCGGACCGGTTGCTGAAGGAGAACTCGAACAGCTTCGACTCGGTGATGGCCTCGGTGGGGCAGGCCTCCACGCACATGTCGCAGTGGATGCAGCGCAGGTAGTTGATCTCGTAGACGTAGCCGTAGCGCTCACCGGGCGAGACCGGGTGGTCGGGCGGGTTGTCCAGGCCGCGCACGTAAATGCAGTCGGCCGGGCACACCCCGGCGCACAGCTCGCAGCCGATGCACTTCTCCATGCCGTCCTCGTAGCGGTTGAGGACGTGGCGGCCGTGCTGGCGCGGTTGCTTGGGCTTCTTCTCGTCCGGGTACGACGTGGTGACCCGGGGCCGGGTCAGGTGCTGGAAGGTCAGCTTGAAGCCGCCCAGGAAGCTGAGCTGGTCCTTGATCTCGTCGCCCACTCCCACTACGCATCAACTCCCTGCGGCGCGCCGGGACCACCCGGGGTGTCGCTCGGTGCGCCCACCGGCGCCGGGGGCGGTGCGGCCAGCGGGCTCAGCCGCGGCGCCCGGGTCACCCGTTGCCCGACGGTGGGCAGGACGGAGTTCTGCTCGCTCCGGCCCGAGCCCAGCTTGTTGGCCCGGATCAGCAGCACCGCGGCCAGCAGGACCACCGGCAGCATGAACAGGCCGCGCCAGTGCCAGGTGACGACGGCGGCCACCAGCAGGAGCCAGGCCAGGGTCATGGGAATGAGGCGCTTCCAGCCCAGGTCCATCAGCTGGTCGTAGCGCAACCGGGGCAGGGCGGCCCGGAACCAGACGTAGACGAAGCAGAAGGCCGCCGTCTTGAGGGCGAAGTAGATGATCGGCATGTAGATGGTCGCCCCGGGGATGTGGAAGATGTAGCCGTTGGGGCCGCCGAAGAAGAGGGTCACCACCACGGCCGACATGGTGATGGTGTTCATGAACTCGGCCAGGTAGAACATGCCGAACCGCATGGAGGAGTACTCGGTGTGGAACCCGCCGACCAGCTCCGAGTCGGCTTCGGTCAGGTCGAAGGGGGGGCGGGTCAGCTCGGCCGTGATGGCGATCATGAAGAAGATGAAGGGCAGGAACCCGAGGCGGATCAGGTTCCAGTTCCAGAAGCCGTTGGACTGCGCCGCCACGATGGCCTGGGTGGAGAGGGAGTGGCTGACCAGCACCACCGTCACCACCGTCATGCCCAGCGCCGCCTCGTAGGAGATGACCTGGGCCGAGGCCCGCACCGAGCCGAGCAGCGGGTACTTCGACCCCGACGACCAGCCGGCCAGCATCACGCCGTAGACGGCGATGCCCGACATGGCCAGCACCAGCAGGATCCCCACCGGCGGGTCGGACACCTGCAGTTCGAAGGTGTGGCTGCCCAACCGCATGATCCCGCCCACCGGCACCACGGCGAAGGTGATGAAGGCCGGGACCGTCGAGAGGTAGGGGGCCAGCTTGAAGACGAAGGAGTCCGACTGCTCGGGAATGAGGTCCTCTTTGAAGATCAACTTGGTCCCGTCGGCCAGGGTCTGCAGCAACCCCCAGGGCCCGGCCCGGTTGGGACCGATCCGGCTCTGCATGTCCGAGATGACCTTGCGCTCGAACCAGATCATCATGGCCGTGGCGGTCAGGAGCGCCACGAAGGCCACCAGCACCTTGATGACGACGATGAGCCAGACCTCCCAGTTGAGGCCCTGGCTGAAGAGCGGATCGAGCCCGATCACATGGACTCCAGCCGCACGTCGGTCACCGGGCTCCGGCTGTCGATCAGGGTGGCCACCGCGTTGCCGGGGGCCTCGGGCCCGTCGGGCGCGTTGAAGTCGAGCACGACCACGCCCCGGGGCACGCCGGCATCGGCTTCAGCCGCCAGCACCAGGGCGCCCCGGGCCGAGCGCACCCGGACCTGGTCACCCGTCTTGGCGCCCAGCCGGTCGAGGTCGTAGGGATTGGCCCGGGCCGCCAGTTTGCGCACCAGCGGGGTGAGCGAGGGCGATCCGGTGACCGAGCTGCCGGCGTCGTACAACCGTCGGACGGCCACCAACCGCAGGGCGTAGCTGTCGGCCGGCGGGACCTTGGCCGCGCTGCCGTCGGACGGCGGCACGCCGTTGATCAGGGCGGGCGGTTGGCCCAACGCGGCGACCCGGGCGCCCACCCGGCCGTCGCCTTCGGCTCCGCCGCTGCGGGGCGGCGCTCCCTGGCGCTCCACCGACTCGACCCCGGGCAGGGCCACCGGGTCGATCGGCTCCACGTCGGCCCGCTGCCGGGCGCCGGCCAGGATCGGCACCAGGATCCCGTCATGGGCCACATCGGAGTGCAGCACCTGCTGGGTCAGGCCGGCGTAGGCCGGCGCGGTCAGGTGCAGTTCGTCGGCCAGGTCGTTGGCGCTGCTCACGCCCAGGTCGCCGCCGAGGGCGGCGGCCAGCTCGGCCGCGATCATCCAGTCCGGCCAGGCGAAGCCGGGGGCGGTCAGCTTGTGGCCCAACCGGGTCACCCGGCCCTCAATGTTGGTGGTGGTGCCCGGGCGCTCGTGGGCCACCGCGCACGGCAGCACCACGTCGGCGTGGGCATCGACCGACTCGGAGGGATGCCCGGTCACGGCCACCACGAAGTGGCCGGCCGAGAGCGCCTGCTGGGCCACGGCGCGATCGGGGAAATCGCTCAGCGGGTCGGCGCCCAGCAGCACCAGCGCGGTGACCCGGTCGCCGCCCTCGGACCCGGACTCGCCGGCCATGGAAGCGAGGATGCCCGCCGTATCGAGCCCGGCGCGGGCCGGCACGGAGCCCCAGGCGGCCGCGAACCACTCCCGGCCGGCCTCGAGGGTGACCCGGCCGGGCAGCAGGCCCGGGGCCAACCCCATGTCGATGGCGCCGAAGACGTTGCCCCGGCGCAGCGCCGGCAGGAAGGTGGCCCGGGGCAGCGCGGTGGCCAGGGCCCGGGCCGCGTCGGCCACCACTTCGCCCGACTCGGCGTAGGACGGCCGTCCCAGCACCACGACCACACCCGACCCGTCGGCATGGCCGGCCAGCGCCTGGCGGGCGGCCGAGAGGGCGGCGTCACTGACGGCCGTGCCCTCGGGATGGCCGGCCAGCGCGGTCACGGCGGCGTCGTCACCGACCAGGGCCCGGGCCACCAGCGGGGCCTCGCCGGGGCGCACGGGCAGTGAGGCCGTGGCCAGCGGGGTCAGCGCGGTCGGGGTGGGTGTCAGCTCAATCAGGGTGGTGGCGCCGATGACCGCTTCGCGCAGGCGCAGGAACAGGACGGGCAGCTCCTCGCGCAGGTCGCCGCTCAAGGTGATGAGCAGCGGCGCGGCGCAGGCCTGGTCGATGGTGGCCCGGGGCAACCCGAGCACCAGCTCGGCCGGCAGGCCGTCGCCCAGCTGGGCGTCAACCGAGTCGGTGCCAATGATCCCCTTGGCCAGCTTGGCCCAGGCGTAGGCCGACTCGTTGGTCAGGCGGGCCCCGCCGATCAGGGCCACCGCAGCGGGACCGCCGGCGCCTTCGGCCTTCTCCAACCCGGCGGCGGCCGCCGCCAGCGCCTCGCCCCAACTCACCGCCACCAGCTCGCCGTTCTTGCGCACCTTGGGCTCAATGAGCCGCCCGTGCTCGAAGCGCCCGGTCTCGCGGGCTTCCCCCAGGAACTGGCCCCGGGTCACGCCGAGGCTGACCACCTGGGCCGCGGTGGCCGGGGCCACGTCGACGGCGGCGTCGGCCAGCGCCTCCTCCACCGGGGCGGCGTCGACCTCGTCCCCGTTGACCGATTCGAAGGCGAACCGACCCTTGTCGCACAGCCAGCCGTGGTTGACCGGGTCCGAGTCGATGCCGAGCAACCGGGTCAGCCGGTTCGATGACGACTGCACCGCCACCCGGCACCCGACCGAGCAGGTGGTGCACGTGGATTCCACCTGGTCGAGGTCCCACGGCCGGGCGGTGAAGCGGTACGGGGTGGCGGTCAGCGCGCCGACCGGGCAGATCTGCACCGTGTTGCCGCTGAAGTAGGAGGAGAAGGGTTCGGTGGGGAAGGTCGCCACCTCGACGTTCTCACCGCGGCCGGCGAAGTCGATCTGGGCCTCCCCGGCCACGTCGGAGGCGAAGCGGGTGCAGCGGGCGCACTGGATGCACCGTTCCCGGTCCAGCAGCACCAGGTCCGAGATGGCGATCGGCTTCTCGAAGTGGCGCTTCTCCTCCACGAAGCGGCTCTCACCCGGGCCGTAGGCCAGGGTCTGGTCCTGCAACGGGCACTCGCCGCCCTTGTCGCAAACCGGGCAGTCGAGCGGGTGGTTGGCCAGCAGGAACTCCAGCACGCCGTCCTGGGCCTTCTTGACCTTGTCCGAGGTGGTGTCCACCACCATGCCATCGGTGGCCGCGATGAAGCAGGACGGCTGCAGGGTGGCCCCCCGGGGGCCGTCGACTTCGACCAGGCACATGCGGCACATGCCCACCGGCTCCATGCGCGGGTGGTAGCAGAAGCGCGGGATGTAGGTCCCGGCCCGCTCGGCCGCCGCGATGAGCATCTCGCCCGGATGGGCCGACACCGGCCGGCCGTCCAGGGTGAAGGTCACGTCGGCGGGGGCCTTGGCGTCGTCAGTCAAAGGGGCACCCCCCATCCTTAATGTGGACGAGGAACTCGTCGCGGAACATGCGGATGCCCGAGGCGATGGAGGAGGGGATGGACGGCCCGAGCACGCAGATGGTGGTCTGCTGCGGGGGCCAGAGCACACCGGGTGAGATGTTGTCGCACAGGTCCATGAGCAGGTCGAGATCTTCCTCGCGACCGTCGCCCTTCTCAATTCGGTAGAGGATGCGCTCCAGCCAGCCCGACCCCTCCCGGCACGGGGTGCACTGCCCGCAGGACTCGCGCGAGAAGAACTTGGTGATGCGCCAGGCCGCCCGCACCACGCAGGTGGAGGAGTCCATGGCCACGACCGAGCCGGAGCCCAGCATGGAGCCGGCCTCGCCCACCTCGTCCTGGCCCAGCGGGAGGTCGACCTGGTCCGGCCCGAACCACGGCGCCGAGACGCCGCCGGGGATGAAGGCCTTGAGGTCGCGGCCGCCGCTGATACCGCCGCCCAGCACCGGGGCGTAAATGAGGTCCCGGAAGGTGGTCTTGACCATCTCGATCTCGTAGACGCCCGGGTTGCGCACGTGGCCGGCCAGGGCGAAGAGCCGGGTCCCGGTCGAGCGACCGGCCCCCAGCGCGGCAAAGGCCGCCCCGCCGTGGCTGATGATCCACGGGACGTTGGCCATGGTTTCGACGTTGTTGACCACGGTGGGCTCGCCGAAGAGGCCGTGCACGGCCGGGAAGAACGGCGGCTTGATCCGGGGGAAGCCGCGCTTGCCCTCCAGCGACTCGAGCAGCGCCGTCTCCTCGCCGCAGATGTAGGCCCCGGCGCCGGGGTGCACCACGATGTCGAGGGAGAAGCCGGAGCCGAAGATGTCGACCCCGCAGGCGCCGTGGTCGTAGGCGTCGTTGAGGGCGGCCTGCAGCCGCTCCAGCCCCAGGGCGAACTCGCCACGCAGGTAGATGAAGGCCTGGGTGACCTGCAGCGCGTAGGCCGAGATGAGCACGCCCTCAATGATCTGGTGCGGGTCGCGCTCAATGAGCAGGTGGTCCTTGAAGGTCGCCGGCTCACTCTCGTCCCCGTTGATGACCAGGTAGGTGACCGGGTTCTTGCGCAGCATCGACCACTTGCGGCCGGCCGGGAAGCCGGCCCCGCCCCGGCCGAGCAGGCTGGCCGTGTCGACCTCGTGGGCCACCGCTTCGGGCGTCATGGTGAGGGCTTTGCGCAGCCCCTCGTAGCCCCCGGTGGCCAGGTAGCGCTCCAGGGTGTGCGAGTCCTCGTAGCCCAGTCGGGCCGTGACGATCTTGGGGGCGTCGGTGATGGCCATCGGACTCAGCCGCCCTGTCCGCTCGGGATGGAGGGCGCGGCCGCTTCGGCCCGCCGCTTCTGGGCGTCGGCCATGGCGGCCCGCTCCGCCGCCACCGACTTCTTGCTGGCCAGCAGACCCACGCTGCGGCGGACCCGGACCAGCGTGCCGTGGTGGGGCACGGTGTCGGACAGCGCGCCGCTCCGCAGGTCGGCGAGCAACTGGTCGAAGCTCTCGGCCGTCTGCCCGCCGACGTAGCGGTGGTTGACCTGCACGCAGGGCGTGCGGTCGCAGTCGGCCAGGCACTCGGACTCCTCCAGGGTGAACACGCCGTCGGGCGTGGTCCCGCCGGCCCGCACGCCCAGGGCCGACTCGGCGTGCTCCAGCAGTTCCTGGGCGCCGCCGAGCAGGCAGGCGATGTTGGTGCAGAGCGAGACCACGTAGGTACCGACCGGCTCGGTGTGCAACATGTCGTAGAAGGTGGCGGTGCCCCGCACCTCGGCCGCGGTGACCCCGACCAGCTCGGCGATCTCGCTCATGGCCTCGGGCCGGAGCCAGCCGTCCTGCTCCTGGGCCAGGTGGCACAACGGGATGAGGGCGGAGCGCGGCTCGGGGTAGAGCGCCACCAGGGCGCGGGCGCGGTCCATCAGGTCGGCGGAGAGATGGCTCACCGGTCCACCTCGCCCAGCACCGGGTCGACCGAGGAGATGACGGCCACAGCGTCGGCCATCAGGCCACCGCGCAACAGCACCGGCAGCACCTGCAGGTTGACGAAACTGGGGGCCCGGATGTGCATCCGGTAGGGCTTGGACGTCCCGTCCGAGACCATGTAGCAACCGAGCTCTCCCCGGGGGGACTCGACGGCCACGTAGACCTCGCCCTCGGGGACCCGGAAGCCCTCGGTGAAGATCTTGAAGTGGTGGATGAGCGCTTCCATGCTCTCGTCAATGCGGGCCCGGGGTGGCGGGGTCACCTTGCGGTCCTGCAGGCGGTAGTCGCCTGGCGGCATCTGCTCGGCGATCTGGCGGATCATCTTGATCGACTCGCGGATCTCGTTGAGGCGCACCGAGTAACGGTCGAAGTTGTCGCCGTAGGTGCCCACGATGACGTCGAAGTCGAGCTTGTCGTAGGCCAGGTAGGGCATGGACCGCCGCAGGTCCCAGGGCACGCCGGTGGAACGCAGGATGGGACCGGTGACCGAGAGGGCCAGCGCTTCCTCGGCCGACAAGTTGCCCACCGCCTCGGTCCGCTCGCGGAAGATGGGCTGGCCGGTCAGCAGCTCGTCGTACTCGAAGCTGCGGGCCAGGATGGTGTCACACATGATCTCGACGTCGTCCTGCCACCCGTCGGGCAGGTCGGCCGCCACCCCGCCGGGGCGGATGTAGTTGAGGTTCATGCGCAGGCCGGTCGTCTTCTCGAAGAAGGCGAGGATCATCTCGCGCTCGCGGAAGCCGTAGATCATCATGGAGGTCGAGCCGAGGTCCATGCCGTTGGTGGCCATCCACATCAGGTGGGACGACACCCGGTTCAGCTCGGCCATCAGCATGCGGATCCACACCGCCCGGGGCGGCACCTCGACGCCGAGCAGGGCCTCGGTGGCCAGGGAGAAGACCAGCTCGTTGCTGAGCGGCGAGAGGTAGTCCATCCGGGTGACGTTGGTGGCGCCGGTGACGTAGGTCAGCTCCTCCCCCGTCTTCTCCATGCCGGTGTGCAGGTAGCCGATGACCGGCTTGGTGCGCAGCACCGTCTCGCCGTCGAGCTCGAGCATGAGGCGCAGCACCCCGTGGGTCGACGGGTGCTGGGGACCCATGTTGATGATCATGGTCTGGTCGTCGCGGCGCTCGAAGTCGATGTCGCCGGGGTCGATGTAGTTCCCCTCGGGCAGGCGCAGCACGGCCCCGACTTCACGGCGCAACTCGCCCGCTCCGGTGGTGGACCGGGGCATGAGCTCCTGGGCGCCCTCGGAGGTCTCGGCCCGCAGCATGGCCTCTTCGACCTTGACCCGTTGGTCGTGCTCGGCCTTGACCCCGGCCTCGACCTCGGTCTCCGTCTCGACCGGCGCCTCGACCGGGTCCTCACCGTGGACGTTGCGGTGCCCGGGGTCCTGCTCGTGCTCGCTCATCGCGGTCCCGGCGCTTCCTTGAACTGCACCGGGACGCGCCCGACCCCGTAGTCCTTGCGCAGCGGGTGGCCTTCCCAGTCCTCAGGCATCAGGATCCGGGTGAGGTCAGGGTGCCCGCTGAAGATGATGCCCATGAGGTCGTACGCCTCGCGCTCCATGGCGTCGACGCCCGGGTAGATCTCGACCAGGCTGGTGAGGACCGGGTCGGACTCGGGCACCTGCACCCGGATGCGCACCCGCTGGCGCACGCTGAGGGAGATCAGGTTGACCACGATCTCGAACCGCTCCGGCGCCACCCCGTCGGGGAGCGACCGCCCCGGATGGGTCAGGTAGTCGACGGCGCACAGGTCGGCGCAGCTCTCAAAGCCGGCGTCGCGGAAGGCGACCGCCATCGGCACGTAGGTGTCCCGGTTGGGGAAGGCCAGCTGGTCCACTAGCCGGTCCGGCAGCCGCGGGACGCCGGGCAGGACAAGGGACGGGGCGCCGGCCCCGGTCACCGTGGCACTCGTCTCGCTCACCGCGGCGTGGCCACCCGCACGGCGTCGGGCACCGTCGGCACCCAGCCACCCGTCGCCTGCTCACCGGCCGGCACGCTGCTGCCCGGGCGCCGGGTGATCTCACCGGTGCGGATCTTCTCGTGCAGCGTCAAAATGGCGTGCAGCAGCGTCTCGGGCGAGGGGGGGCAGCCGGGGGCGTAGACATCGACCGGCACGATCTGGTCCACGCCCTGCACGATGGCGTAGTTGTTGAACATGCCGCCGGTGGAGGCGCAGACACCCATGGAGATGACCCACTTGGGCTCCATCATCTGGTCGTAGACCTGGCGCAGGACCGGTGCCATTTTCTGGGAGACCCGCCCGGCCACGATCATCAGGTCGGCCTGGCGGGGCGAGGCGCGGAAGACCTCCATGCCGAGCCGGCTGATGTCGAAGTCGGCCGCGCCGACCGACATCATCTCAATGGCGCAGCAGGCCAGGCCGAAGGTGGCCGGCCACACGCTGTTGCGCCGGGCCCACTTGACCAGGTCCTCGATCTTCCCGGTCATGAAGTTGTGCTGCAGGTCCTCTAAGCCCATAGCTCAGGCCGCCTGGCCGGGCTGGTTGCGGGACGCGCTGATGCGCGAGATGGTCGACTCCGAGGTGCGGGCCGGCATGCCGGCCTGCAGGGTCTTGGGCGGGCCCCAGGTCAGGGCGCCGTTGGCGATCAGGTAGAGGAAGGAGACGAAGACCACGGCGGCGAAGACCACGACCTCGATCAGCCCGAAGGTGGCGATCTGGTGGAACACGACGGCCCAGGGGTAGAGGAAGACGATCTCAATGTCGAAGATGATGAAAATCATCGACACCAGATAGAAACGCACCGGGAACCGCTGGGGGGGCTCCCGGTCGGGCACAATCCCGCACTCGTACGGCGCCAGCTTGGCTGAGGAGGGCTTCTTCCGGGGCGCCAGCATGCTCGAGGAGACAAGGGAGAACACGGTGAAGAGCAGGCCGAGGAGGCCCAGGATGAGGATCGGGAGGTACTGGTCCACGGTGTGCGTTTCTACCATGCGACCCTTTCTCCAGGCACATCCACGCTGGGGGTCGCCGCCTCCCGGGGCGGACCTACGATGAGGGTGTGACGCCACGCGCCGCTTCCTCCCCTGCCGATCCGCCCGCTGCCCCCAAGAAGGCCCGGGCGCCCCGGGTCTCAGCTGCGTCCAAGGAAGCGCCGGCCCGGAAGGGGACCGCGACCAAGTCGGCCGCCCCCCGGCGCGCCGCGGCCAAGAAGGTGGCACCCCGTCCCCCGGCGGCTGAGGGCCGGGTGCACGACGTCGTCATCATCGGCGGCGGGCCCGCCGGCTCCTCCTGCGCTTACTGGCTGGCCGACGCCGGCTGGGACGTGGTGGTGGTGGAGAAGAAGCACTTCCCCCGGGTCAAGACCTGCGGCGACGGGCTCACGCCGCGGGCGGTGCGCCAGCTGGCCGACATGGGGCTGGAGGACGCCCTGGCCGGGTCGCACAAGTACTCCGGCCTCCGGGCCTACGGCTTCGGCCAGTCGATCGAGATGCAGTGGCCCGAGCACCCCAACTTCCCCGGCTACGGCTACACCATCACCCGCCACGACCTCGACGGCCTGGTGGCCGAGCGCGCCGTCAAGGCCGGCGCCACCCTTCTGGCGGGGACCGAGGTGGTCGCACCCAACATTGATGAGGCGGCCGGACCCTCACCGCTGCCCACCCTGACCGGGGTCAGCATCAAGGACAAGGACGCCGGCACCACGGGCGAGATCAAGGCCCGCTACGTCGTGGTGGCCGACGGGGCCAACTCCCGGGTGGGTCGCATGCTGGGCACCAACCGCCGCCGCGACCTCCCCCTCGGCATGGCGCTGCGGGGCTACTACACCTCGGACCGCCACGACGACCCCTTCATTGAGTCCCACCTCGACATCCGTGACGCCGAGGGCAACATGGTGCCGGGCTACGGCTGGATCTTCCCCATGGGCGACGGCCGGGTCAATGTCGGTGTCGGTCTGCTCTCCACCGACAAGCGCTGGAAGGGCGTCAACACGTCCCACCTGATGGACGCCTTCGTCGACTTCGCGCCCAAGTCGTGGGGCCTCGCCCCCGAGACCTGCCTCGGCCCGCCGACCGGCGGCAAGCTCCCCATGGGCCTCTCGGTCGGCCCGCGGGCCGGCGGCAACGTGCTGCTGGTCGGCGACGCCGCCGGGACGATCAACCCGTTCAACGGCGAGGGCATCGCCTACGGCTACGAGACCGGGCGCCTGGCCGCCGCCGCCCTGGGCCACGCCCTGACCGGTGGGGGCACGGCCGCCCTGACCGACTACGAACGCCAGCTGGAGGCCGCCTACGGCCCCTATTACAAGGTGGCCCGGGCCTTCGTGCGCCTCATTTCGAACCCGCAAGCCATGCGGGTCTGCGTCGGCATGGGCATGCGCTCGGAGCTGCTGATGAGCCAGCTCCTACGGATCATGGCCAACCTCATGCGCCCCGACTCGGCCGGCCCGGCCGAGATCGGCTTCCGGGCCATGGAGCTCATCTCGCGGCTGCTGCCCGACCGCGGCCCCGAGGACCAGTTCGCCGCCTGATCCGGCGAGTCGACGGATCAGGCGAAGAGGCGTATCTCACCGGCGGCCACCAGGCCCAGCCAGGCCGCCGGCGCCCCCTCGAAGCCCTCGGCCCGGCGGGCGCCGGCCACCACCCGGACCCAGCGGTCGCACGTGGCGTCGTCGGCCTCGCGCCGGGCCAGGCCGAGACGGCGCACGGCGCGCATGAAGGCCGGGACCGGCGTCGCGCTCTGCTGGCCCCACAGGACCAGAGTGCGGGCCAGATCGGCCAGCGGTGGCCCGCTGGCCACGGTGAGCCAGTCGATCACCACCCAGTCCGGCCCGTCCGCCATCACGTTCAGCGGATGGAAATCGAAATGGCAGACGTCGCGCCGGCCGTCATCCAACCCGGCCAGGAGGTCGGTCAGCTCAGCGACCAGTGGCTCGGGCAGGCCACTCTGGGCCAGCTCACCGCCCAGGCGCCCCACCAGATCGGGTAGCCCGTCAATCGCCGTGCGGTTGATGGAGCACTGCAGCTCGACGAAGCGCCGGGCCAGTTCGGTCACGGCCTCACCGGCGGCCTCCATCAGCTCGCCGCTGAGCTCCCGACCGCCCACCCGGTCGAGCACCACCCCGCAGCGACCGTCGATCGTCACCACGCCGTGCGAGCGGGCCACGGGCAGCCCGGCCGCGGCCAGGCGCGTGATGACGTCGGACTCGAAGGCCGAGACGCCGCTCCACTCGGGACGGTCGAGCTTGACCACGCGGCCCTCCCCATAGGCGAAGACCTCGGCCATGCGCCCTTCGGCCAGCAGCTCCACCAGCGGAGCGTACCGGTGTCGGTCCCTTTCCTAGGGTGGGGGTCTTGTCTGCGTTGTTACAGTCCGTGCGGAGGGGGGCGATCGTGCTCGCCCTGGTCGCCGTGGTCCTCGCCCTGCCTTCCTGGTCGGCTCAGCCGCCCCCAGCCGTCGCCGCGTCCAGCTCGACTGCAACGGCGGCCTCGGCCGTGGCCATGGCCGCCACCCCCGATGGGGGCGGGTACTGGATCGCTGCCTCCAACGGCGGCGTCTTCAGCTTCGGCGATGCCGCCTTCTACGGATCGATGGGCGGGCATGCCCTCAATGCGCCGATCGTGGCCATGGCGGCCACCCCCGACGGGCGGGGTTACTGGCTGGTGGCCTCCGACGGGGGCATCTTCAGCTTCGGTGATGCCGCGTTCTTCGGGTCGACCGGCGCCATCCGCCTGAACCGGCCGGTGGTCGCCATGGCGGCCACCCCCGACGGCCGGGGCTACTGGTTGACCGCGTCCGATGGTGGCGTCTTCAGCTTCGGTGATGCCGCCTTTCACGGGTCGACCGGCGCCATCACCCTGAACCGGCCGGTGGTGGCCATGGCGGCCACGCCCGATGGCGGCGGCTACTGGTTGACCGCGTCTGACGGTGGCGTCTTCAGCTTCGGTGACGCCGCCTTTCACGGGTCAACCGGTGCCATCGCCCTGAACCGGCCCGTGGTGGCCATGGCGGCCACGCCCGATGGCGGCGGCTACTGGTTGACCGCCTCGGACGGGGGCGTCTTCAGCTTCGGTGACGCCGCCTTTCACGGCTCGATGGGGGCGACGCCGCTGAATCAGCCCATCGTGGCCATAGCGGCGACGGGCGACAGTGGCGGCTACTGGTTGGCCGCGGCGGACGGCGGTGTCTTCAGCTTGGGCGACGCCCACTTCTACGGCTCGGCCACCGCCGACATCGATCCCCTGCTGGTCGATCAACTGGCCAGCACGGGCGGGGCCCGCCAGGTGGTTGTGGTGGACGCACCGTCGGCGGCCAGCACCACGGCCACGCTGTACACCTTCGAGAACGACGGATCCGGGTGGTACCAGGCCTTCGCCCCCATGCCGGCGGTCGACGGGGTCAACGGCTGGGTCCCGGGGAGCGCCCGGCGCGAGGGGGACGGCGCCGCCCCCGAGGGCATCTACCCCATCGGCGCCACCATGTACGGCACCAACCCCGATCCGGGGACCCGGTTCCCCTACCACCAGCTGGTGTGCGGCGACTGGTGGGACGAGGATCCGGCCAGCCCGACCTACAACACCTTCCAGCACGTGGCCTGCGGGACCACGCCACCCTTCGCCGGGAACTCCGAGGCACTGTGGACCGAAGGCAACGCTTACCCGTCCATGGCCGTGATCAACTTCAACACCCCGGCCAACGGCCCGCTCGGCTCGGGGATCTTCCTGCACGCCGATCTGGGTCGGCCCACCGTGGGCTGCATCTCGCTGCCGCTGGCCGATCTCGACACGGTCCTGCGCTGGTTGAACCCGGCGCTGGGCCCGGTCGTGGTGATGGGGCCCGACGCGGTGGTCCGCAGCTTCTAGTCATCGGCCGCCTGTGATCAGGGGTGCGGCATCAACCGGCCGGACGCGCCGTCGGGAACGTGGCCACCTGCTGGAAGGTCGGCCGGTTCTGCCATGGCATGTTCGGCGGCGGCACCGACCGGCTCGGTGGCTCGGTGCTGGCCATCTGGTCGGCGGCCAGGTCGAACGTTTCGGGCCGGTAGTAGTCCGAGAGCTGCGCCTCGGAGAGGTTGGCGTTGTACGGGAGGTCCTCGTACATCTTGTACTGGTCCTCGCTGTTGGCCGGGCGGGCGCCCTTGGTCTCGAACGCCACCAGTTGACCGACGTTGACCAGGCCGTTGTTGCCCGGCGGCACCACCGACAACGTCTGCCCCTGGGACGGATCGGGATCCGGCGAGGGCGCCGGCGCGC
>DASZMA010000143.1:0-9610 GCA_035552095.1 Acidimicrobiales bacterium
CTGCTCGACCAGGCCAAAGAGTTACAGACGCCGTGGCTCGGACTCTACGGCGACCTGGACCAGGGGATCCCGGTCGACCAGGTCGAGCAGCTCCGCCAGGCGACCGCCCAGGCCCCGGTGCCCACCGAGGTCGTCCGCTACCCCGACGCCGACCACGGGTTCAACTGCAACGACCGCCCGGCTGTCTTCAACCCGGCCGCCGCCGCCGACGCCTGGGCCCGTACCTTGGAGTGGTTCGGCCGCCATCTGGGGTGACCATCGGCCTCCCACCACGTTCCCGCCGGGTCGGCGTTTTATAACTATGACGTTAACGTTATACTTTAGGGATGCCCCCTTCCCCCCGCCGGGCCTAGCCCGATGAGCGTCATCGCCACCACTCCGAACGGCTCCGCCTCCCCGTACGCCGACCAATCCCGCTACAAGTGGGTCGCCCTGTCCACGGTCACCCTGGGCACGCTCATGGTCTTCATCAACCAGTCGATCGTGCTGATCTCGCTGCCCGACATCTTCCGGGGGATCGGCCTGAACCCACTGACGCCCGGCAACACCGGCTACCTGCTGTGGATGCTGTTGGGTTTCATGGTGGTGCTGGCCGTGCTCCTGGTCACGTTGGGTCGGGTGGGCGACATGTTCGGGCGGGTGCGGGTCTTCAACCTCGGCTTCGCCGTATTCACTTTCTTCTCCATACTGCTGTCGATCACCTGGCTGAGCGGAGCGTCCGGGGCGTGGTGGCTGATCCTGATGCGCGTCGGGCAAGGCGTGGGGGGAGCCATGCTGTTCGCCAACTCGTCAGCCATCGTCACCGACGCCTTCCCGACCCATCAGCGTGGCCTCGGGCTCGGCATCAACAACGTGGCCGCCATCTCCGGGGGCTTCATCGGTCTGGTGCTCGGTGGACTGCTGGCGCCGGTCCAATGGCATCTGGTCTTCCTGATCTCGGTTCCCTTCGGCCTCTTCGGCACCATCTGGGCCTACTTGAAGCTGGAGGACCGGGGTATTCGCACCAAGGCGACCATCGACTGGTGGGGCAATGTCACGTTCGCCGCCGGCCTCATCCTCATCCTGGTGGGCATCACCTATGGGCTGCTGCCCTACGGCGGGCACACCATGGGCTGGTCCAGTCCGGTGGTGCTGTCCGAACTCCTCGGCGGGGTTCTCGTCCTGATCGTCTTCGGGGTGATTGAGACCAAAGTGGCCGACCCCATGTTCCGGCTGACCTTGTTCCGCATACGGGCCTTCACGGCCGGCAACGTCGCCAGTTTCCTGGCCTCACTCAGCCGGGGTGGGCTGATGTTCATGCTGATCATCTGGCTCCAGGGAATCTGGCTCCCGCTCCATGGCTACAGCTTCTCGCAGACGCCGCTGTGGGCCGGCATCTACATGATCCCCTTGACGGTGGGGTTCCTGCTGGCCGGACCGCTGAGTGGGATCCTGGCCGATCGCTACGGCGCCCGACCCTTCGCCACCGGTGGCCTCCTGGTCGTCGCCCTTTCGTTCGTCCTCCTGCAGATGCTGCCGGTCGACTTCTCCTACTGGGGCTTCGCCGCCCTCATCTTCATGAACTCGGTCGGCATGGGGATGTTCATCGCCCCCAACCAGGCCGGCATCATGAACAGCCTGCCGGCCAACCAACGTGGGGCCGGTGCCGGCATGTCGGGCACCTTCAACTCGTCGGCCCAGGTCCTCTCGATCGGGATCTTCTTCACCCTGATGATCCTCGGCTTGGCCGCCACCCTGCCCTCCGCGCTCTACCACGGCCTGACGGCGCAAGGGGTCGGCGCGGCCACCGCGCTCCGGGTGTCGCACCTGCCACCGGTGGGGAGCCTGTTCGCCGCCTTCCTCGGGTACAACCCGATACAGACGCTGCTGGGCCCAGGGGTACTGTCCCACCTCTCACCGGCCACGGCGCACTACCTCACCGGACGATCGTTCTTCCCACACCTCATCTCCTCGCCGTTCGGCCGTGGCCTGACCGAGGCCTTCTACTTCGCCGCGGGCGCCTGTGGCCTGGGGGCAGTGGCTTCACTGCTCCGTGGCGGCAAGTACCACTACCAGGAGCCGGGGGCGGTCACCGCCAACGGCCATGACCCGCTGGCCGTTCCGGCCGCGGAGGCAGTGGCCGAAACCGAGCCACTGCTGGTTGACTGACATGGCCGCCCGTACCGCTGACACGTCAACCGAGGCCAAGGCGCCGAACCCGCTGGCGGCCCAAACCGAGGAAGCGAAGACCGTGGACGACGTCCTCCGGTCCGAGTTCGGGCTTCGCATCAGCGAGGCCGCCTCGTTGGTCAATGTCTCGCCCCGTACCTTGCGCTACTACGAAGAGCTGGGACTCCTCAGCCCCTCGCTGTACACCCCGGGGGGCGAGCGCCGCTACACCGATGAAGACCTGGTGCAACTCCGTCGCGTCCTGGAGCTGCGCGAGGTACTGGGCATGAATCTCGATGAGATCAGGGAGTTCCTCTCCTTCGAAACCAGGTTGGACGAACTGCGGGCCAGCTACCGCTCGACCAGGGGAGCGACCAGCAAACGGGCGCGGGCCGAGCAGCGGGCCACCCTCAAGGAAGCCCTGGAACTCAATGAGTCACTGGCCGAGCAGCTCAACGCCAAGCTCGCCCGCATGGACAGTTTCCGGGCCAAGCTGGCCGGCGACGCCCAGCGCTGCCGTGACCTCCTGGACGAGCTGGACTGAGTCGCCTATTCGGTGCCTGACCAGGCCGCCTCTACCGGCCGTTCCGTGGTCAGCGACCGGCTATTACCGTCGGGTGGAATCACCACGAGGAGGTAGCCATGCCGGCCAAGGGAAGTGCGGAGTGGAAGGGTGACGTGCCAACCGGAACCGGCACCTTCACCGCGGGCGACACCATCAGCGGGGGCTACACCTACAAGTCCCGCTTCGAAGATGGGCCGGGCTCCAATCCCGAACAGCTGATCGCGGCCGCCCACGCCTCATGTTTCTCCATGGCGCTGGCCAACATCCTGGCTCAGGCGGGTAGCCCGGCCGACTCGGTCTCGACCAACGCCACGGTCACCTTGCGGCCGGTCGACGGTGCGCCCACCATCACCAAGATCGCCCTGGTCACCGTCGGCAAGGTGCCCGGCCTGGACGAGGTTGCCTTCATAGAGCACGCCGCGGCCGCCAAAGCAGGCTGCCCGGTCAGCCGAGCGCTGGCCGGCGTGCCCGAGATCACCCTCGAAGCTTCCCTGGTCCCATAACTAGGGACCCGCGGTAAATCGGAAGGTCAGCCTTCTGTCGTGGCCCTTGACTTATGCAGGTATATACCTGCATAATGACAAGAGTGGACGATGAGGACCAAGTGTTTCGGGCTCTGGCCGATGCCACCCGGCGGGCCCTGCTCGACCGCCTCCGCGTACAAAACGGACAGACCCTCGGGGAACTGTGCGGGCCGCTGAACATGGCGCGCCAATCAGCGACCCAGCATTTGGACGTGCTGGAGGCGGCCAACCTCATCACCACCGTGCGCCGGGGCCGGGAGAAGTTGCACTATCTGAACCCGGTCCCACTCTGGGACATGCGGGAACGATGGATCGAACGGTTCGAGCGTCCCCGCTTGCGCACGTTGAGCACCATCAAACGACGAGCAGAGGAGGACACCATGGCCGAGCGGCCGAATTACGTCTACGTCACCTACATCGAGAGTTCCGCCGAGCGGGTGTGGGAGGCACTCACCGATCCCGAGCTCACGGCCCAGTACTGGGGGCACAGCAACGTCTCGGACTGGAAAGAGGGCTCCCCCTGGGAGCATCGCCGGGTCGACGGCTCAGACATCGCCGACGTGATCGGCACCGTGCTCGAGTCCGAACCACCACACCGATTGACCATGTCCTTCGACGCCCCGAGCGACGTCCCGGCGGAGGTTCCCTCCAAGGTGACCTTCACCATTGAGCCGTACCACGAAATCGTGCGACTGACCGTGATGCATGAGGACCTGGCCGACACCGATGCCCTCGAGGCAATTTCGGCGGGATGGCCGGCCGTCTGCGCCAACCTCAAGTCGCTGCTCGAGACCGGCCAGGTCCTGTCGCGCCCCCCATGGGAGATGCAGGCGGAACTGCGCTCGGCCCAGATGGCCCGTAATGACGTGTCCAGCGCTCGTTCTTGAGCCGGAACTCGGTTTACCCCTTCAGCACCACCGCCTCAGCCTCGGCGGCGAGGTCCGACGGCTGCCGGTGTCCGAACATGCAGTCCGCCGACCGCTATCAGCTAGGCCGAGGGTGGGTGTAAGCCGTCGAGCACCATCCCCAGCAACCGGTCGCCCTGATCCGCGCTGAGGGTACTGTTCATGCACATCGGCGACACCAGCGCCATCAAGTCCGCGCCGTCCACGTCGGTTCGGGCCATGCCGGCCACTTGGGCCCGATGCAGCACGCGCTCACAGGCGTCAAAGACCCGGTCTCTCGAGGCTGACTTCAGGTCGGGGTTCTTCTCGAACGCCTCGTGCAATTCATTGAGAAAGGTGCGCTTGGACCGTCCATAGTCCACATAGGCCCGCAACCACGCCTCCAGAGCGACCCACGGTTCCAGGTCCGTGAGGCCGCGCTCGGCCGAGCCGACCAGTACGTCGACGTCGTCGCGGTAGACGGCCTCCACAATGTCGATCCGCTTGGGGAAGTGGCGGTACAGCGTCCCAACGCCCACTCCGGCCTGCTTGGCAATGGACTCCATGGAGGCGCCGCCACCCTGGTCGGCGAAGACCTTGCGGGCCGCCACGACGAGGTTTTCGTAATTGCGCTGAGCATCGGCCCGGAGAGGCCGACCGACTCGTTCCTCGTCAACGCTGCCTTCGGGTTGGCCACTCATGGCCCGGGCACCCCTCCATCGAATTTATGAGAAATGGACTTGCTAAGCGGAGGCACCCTCCGTATACTACCGGAGGAAGCTTCCGTTTCCACCCCTCACCTTACCAGCGGAAAGGCCGTCGTCAATGGTCTCAGAATCCAATATCCAGCTCTCGCACGGTGGGTGGCGCCGCCACCCTTCGGTGGTTCTGGCCGTCATCCTCACCGCCCAGCTGATGGTGGTCCTTGACGCCACCATCGTGAATGTCGCCCTGCCCCACATTCAGCGCAGCCTGCACTTTTCGAACTCATCGCTCTCGTGGGTGCTCAACGCCTACGTTCTCACCTTCGGCGGCCTCCTCCTACTGGGCGCCCGCTCGGGCGACCTACTGGGCCGGCGACGGACGTTCATGGCCGGGATCGCCCTCTTCTCCCTGAGCTCACTGGCCGGCGGATTCGCCACAACGGGCGTTGAGCTGTTGGCTGCCCGCGCCCTGCAGGGTGTGGGCGGGGCGTTGGCCGCGCCGGCTGCTCTGGCCCTACTCACCACCTTCTTCCCTGAAGGGGCGGCCCGGGTGAAGGCGATCGGCCTCTTCACGACCGTCTCAGCCGCGGGCGGTGCCCTGGGTCTGGTGGCCGGAGGCCTGCTCACCGAGTGGGCATCGTGGCGCTGGGTGATGTTCGTCAACGTCCCGATCGGCTTGGCCGTGCTCTTCGTCGGAAGGTCGGTGCTGGTTGAGACCGCACGACGCCACGGGCGCTTCGACCTGGCCGGGGCGATCACGTCGACCATTGGAATGACCGCCATCGTGTTCGGTCTGGTCGAAGCCGGCAACAACGGGTGGGCCGCCCCGGTCACCTTCGGGCCGCTGGTGGCGGGCGTCGCCCTGCTCGGGCTCTTCGTCCGCATTGAGAAGACGGCCACCGAGCCGATCCTCCCGCTGCGGATCCTGGCCGACCGCACGCGGGCCTCGGCCAATGTCGCCCGTGGGCTCGGCTACGCCGGGATGTACGGGATCATCTTCTTCCTCACCCAGTTCCTGCAGGACATTCAGGGTCACTCTTCCCTGATCACCGGTATCGGCTTCCTTCCCGCGCCGACCTCGGTATTCCTGTCCTCCCAGCTGACCAGCAAGGTCCTGGTCAACCGGCTGCCGGCCAAGGTGCTGATGATCATGGGCACGTCCCTGTTGACGCTCGGGCTACTCGTCGCCACTCAGCTCCACGCCAGCACGAGCTACGCCCAGGTACTGGTCAGTCTCATCCTGATCGGCTTCGGAATGGGCATCTCGTTCGTCAGTCTCACCACGGCCGGCCTGGCCGGCGTTGCCCCAGCCGATGCCGGTGCGGCCTCGGGTCTCGTCAACGTCATGCAACAGCTCGGCGCTGCCCTTGGTCTGGCCGTGCTGGTCACCGTCTTCGACACCGTCACCCCCAGCGCTCGCTCGGCTGGCCTCAGCACGGCGGCGCAGGCTGGGCCGGCCGCCCGCGCTGCGCTGGTCCATGGCATTGACATCACCATGGCCGCCGGCGCCGGCTTTGCCCTCGTGGCGTTGGCCATCGTGACGCTGCTCATACGCACGCCGGCCCGAGCCCAGGTGATTGAGACAGCGGACGTGGAGCTCGAGTCCGTGGCGGCGTGAACCTGCGACCCCAATGAATCCGATGTGCACATCTAGGGATCTTCGTGGTCTTGTCGCCACCGGCCCGGTGGTTGACCGTGGTGCCGTCGGAACGCCGCGGCGAAGGCGTACGAGGACGAGTAGCCGGTGCGGTTGGCCACCTGGGTCAGGCTGAGCTCGCCCGAGCGGAGGTGGTCCCGCGCCAGGGTCATTCGCCACTCGGTGAGGTACTGCATCGGGGCTTGACCGAGAGCCTGCTGGAAAGCCCGGGCGAAGGCGGCCCGGGAGAGGCCGCTGATGGCGGCGAGTTCGGGAACCGTCCAGGGGTGGGCCGCGTCGGTGTGGATGGCGCGGAGGGCTGCATCCAGGCGCGGATCGGTCGAGGCTTGATACCAACGGGGCGCTCGGGTGTTCTGGCGGAACGAGGCCCGCAGGGCGTGGACCAGCACGATATCCAGGAGCCGGTCGAGAACCGTCTGCTGGCCGGGTGCCGGCGCCGCCAGTTCACGGGAAAGCAGGCTGATGGCATCGTGCAGTGGGTCGTCATCGACCTGCGGTAGATACAGCACGGGTGGGAGTGCCTCCACCAGCCGGCTACCCACGTCGCCGGCAAACTGGTAAGCCCCGCACAGAAAGACAGTCGCCTCAGGATCATCGCCGTGGTCGTCACCCGGATGCTGAGCCCGGAAGTCGTCCGCGGTCAGGCACAAGGCGGTGGGGCTGTGGGCCACGCGGTGATCGATACCGCCGCGGACAAGCGCTACGTCGCCGGGATCCAGTTTGAAGGCCGCGTCTGGGTCGTCGAGCCACAGCCACGCATGGCCCCTGACGACGGCGTGCACAGCCAGTTGGATGGTGCCCGGCAGGCGCAAGCCCCAAGGGGGTCTTGCCACTGAACGAGCAAAGACGCCGCCGGATGCTCGAGCCCGCGTGAGGTGTTCCTGCAGCACGTCCACCTGGTGAGAGTATCGCGTAGCCATTTGAGTGACTAACGCATTGATACGCTCGTCCGGCCAGGGGACGATGGTCCAATGACAGAAGCCAACCATTTGACCCTCGTGCTTGGTGGCACCGGCAAGACAGGGGCACGCGTCGCCAGCAGATTGACCGGACTCGGACTCCCCGTCCGCACCGCCGCCCGCAACGGTGGCGACATGCGGTTCGATTGGGACGACCCGACCACGCACCGCCATGTCGTCGAAGGCGTTGATCGTCTCTACCTGATCGCACCGGTGATGCGCACCCGCTTCGCCCCCCAGGTGTCGGCGTTCCTCGACCTGGCGGAGGCCGTGGGCGTGCGACACGTCACGTACCTCAGCGCATACGGCATGGAGTTCGCCCCGATCGAAGTCGCGTTCAGGGCGGTCGAAGTGGACCTCATGGGACGGTCCGCGCTGACGCACTCGATCGTGCGGCCCGCCTGGTTCATGCAGAATTTCAGTGAGACCTTCTTGCGGCCGGTCGACGGCGCCATCGTCGTGCCAACGGGGAGCGGAGGCGAAGCCTTCGTCGATGCCGACGACATCGCGGCCGTCGTGACCGCAACCCTGGTCGACCCGGAAGGTCATGCGGGTGCCGTGTACGCCCCGACCGGACCGGACTTCCTGACGGTAGGCGACGCAGCCGACATCATCGGTCGCGTGACCGGGCGATCGGTGCGACATATCGACATCGACCGCGTTTTGTGGCTTGACGGTGTCATCGCGTCGGGGGTGCCCGCCGAGTACGGCGAGGTGCTCCAGATGCTCACCGAGACCATCTCGTCGGGTGGCGGCGCACGACCCAACGACGACATCGAAAAGGTAACCGGGGTGCCACCGAGGACGTTTGCCGACTTCGCGCAACGTGCTGCGGTGGCCTGGGCGGCCGCTGAAGCCCGAGCGTGACGGCCATCGACGACCTGGGCGACTTCAGAGCGCTCGAGCCGTTCTTCCGGATCGTCGAAGAGGGTGTCAGCGGGCTGGCCGACGGGGACCACTTCTTCGACCTCCTCGCCGATGATGTCGCCTTCGACTACGTCATCACGGTCCCCGGGTATCCGAGGCACGTGGTAGGTCGCACCGCGGTGGCTGAGTTGTACCGGCCCTATGGCGACACGTTCGTGCTTGAGCGATGCTTTGACCTGGCCGTCCATCACGACCGCGAGTCCGGCGTCGTCGTGCTTGAGTACTCCTCAGAGGGTCGGGCTGTCGTCAGCGGGGCTGCCTACGCGAACCGGTACATCTCAGTGCTCACGATCGTCGATCGCAAAGTGACCCGATGGCGCGACTACCTCGACCCGATCGCGGTCTTCGAAGCGGTCGGATGGCCTCCTCACCCCTGAGATCGGAGGGACGCCTACTGACAGCCCGGGCCCGGGAGGCCGATCGTCGTCGGCGTCGCAGTGTGGATAGAACAGCCTGCGCTGGTGGTGAGGGTGACGGCTGATCCGGCGGCGCTGATCGACAGCGTGGATCCAAATTGCCGGAACTGCACAAGTTGGGTTGGTGGCTGGTCGAAGTGGTAGTCGACGTCCCAGAGCTGCCCGCTGGTGGCGACCGTGTCGTTGGTCCACATCGCTGGATTGTCGGCCACCGGCTGGAACAGCCCCCACGCCAGCATCGCCTTGATCTCGCCATTGAAGTCAGGAATGTCGTGCCCACCTGGTGCCGCCCGGTAGGTGACATCGATGCCGCCAGCCGCGAGTGCCGCGTGATAGATCTGGTTCATCGGATAGATGATCAGGGACTCGAGCGCAGACCCCTCAAGAACTTCGGGTGTGGCCCCCCTGGCGGAGAGGCCAGCCTGGCTCGGTAGGCCCGTGCCGGTGCTTTGAAAAACGCGCGTCTGCTGCAGGTTCGTCGTGAGAAGGGGAGGGGTGTGGCCGTCGGAGTAGAAGCCACTCGGAGGGCCGTCTACGGGATCCAGGTCGTCATCACCTTTGAATGGAGCTAGTGCGGTGAGACCCATCCCCGGTTGGGTAATGGCGGCGAAAAACTGGGGGTCGACAAAACCGGAGAGGCTGGCCACCGACCCGAAGAAACCAGGGAGGCGGCCCCCCAGGTACACGGCGCCGAGTCCCCCCATCGACACACCGGCGATGGCGTGGTACCGCCGCTCCGGCAGGATCGGGTAGCGGGCGAGAATGGTGGGAATCACATCGTTGAGTTCGTAGCTCTCCCACCCTGGACTGCCACGCTCACCGCCAT
>DASZMA010000144.1:0-12906 GCA_035552095.1 Acidimicrobiales bacterium
GTCGGCGGCCAGGTGCGCAATTTCGAAGCCGACGAGTGGTTCGGGCCCAAGGAGGCCCGTCAGCTCGACCGCTTCGCCCAGTTCAGCATCGCGGCGGCCGACATGGCCTTCAAGGACGCCGGCGAGATCGACGCCGACCCGGCCAAGGCGGGGGTCATCTTCGCCACCGGCGTCGGCGGGTTCGAGACGTTGGCCGAGCAGGTCGGTGTCTACAACGAGCGGGGGGCCCGCCGGGTCTCGCCCCGCCTCGTCCCGATGATGATGGCCAACGCCGGTGCAGCCGGCATCTCCATGCGTCTGGGCTGGCACGGCCCCTCCGAGGTCATCGTCACCGCCTGTGCCGCCGGCACCCACGCCCTGGCGGCGGCCGCCCGACTCATCGCCTCCGGCCGCTGCGACGTGGCGGTGGGCGGCGGATCCGAAGCGGGCATGCACCCGGTCTCCATCGCCGCGTTCGCCAACATGACCGCGCTCTCCACCTCGGGCCACTCCCGGCCTTTCGATCTGCGCCGCGACGGCTTCGTCATGACCGAGGGCGCGGCCGCCCTCGTGCTCGAGGACTGGGACCGGGCCGTGGCCCGCGGGGCCACCATTTACGCCGAGTTGGCCGGGGCGGCCAGTACGGCGGACGCCCACCACATCACCGCCCCCTCCCCCGACGGCGCCGGCGCCGTGGCCTGCATGGAACTGGCCCTGGCCGATGCCGAGATCACCACGGCCGACGTGGGCCACATCAACGCGCACGGGACGTCGACTCCGCTCAACGACCTGGCCGAGTCTCGGGCCATCAACAAGGTGTTCGGCGAGCCAGGCCCGCTGGTCACCTCGACCAAGGGGGTCACCGGTCACGGGCTGGCCGCCGCCGGCGCCATCGAGGCGGTGGCTGCCGTGCTCAGCATCCACCACGCCACCATCCCCCCCACCGCCGGCTACGAAGAACCCGACCCTGAGATCACCCTCACGGTGGTCCACGGCGAGCCGCAGTCCTGGAAGCCTTCGGCCGTCCTGTCGAACTCGTTCGGCTTCGGCGGCCACAACGGCTGCCTGGTATTCCTGCCCCCCACTTAGATCCACCGAGCGGCCTGACGGTCGGTTCAGGTCAGTCGATCGCCCGGCGGAGCGCGCCGACGAATTCGGCTGCCGCCTCCGGTCCCCCGCCTTCGAGCAGGCGACGCACCAGAGCTGAGCCGACCACCACGCCGTCGGCCACCTCACACACCTGGGCCGCTTGCTCGGGGGTCGACACGCCGACACCGACGCAGACCGGCATGTCGGTGTAGCGGCGGATGCGCTCGACCACGATGGCGGCATCGCCACCCAGGTCAACCCGCTCGCCGGTCACGCCCATGCGGGCCACGGCATAGACAAAGCCGCGGGCTCGTTCGCAGATGCGCTCCACCCGGTCCTCGGGGCTGGAGGGTGCGACCAGCATCACCGTCTCGACGCCGGCCGCATCGGCCTCCTCCGCCCAGGGGCCGATCTCCTCCAAAGAGAGGTCAGGGAGGATGGCACCGCTGACGCCCGCCGCCACCAGGGAGCGGGCCATGCGCTTGTGCCCAGCCCGGAACACGATGTTGTAATAGGTCATCACCGCCACCGGAACGGTGACCTCGGCCCGGGCGATGGCATCGAGCACCTGGTCGGGCACCACGCCGCGCTGGAGGGCCCGCAGGCCGGCCTCCTGGACCACCGGCCCGTCCATCATCGGGTCCGAGAAAGGGATCCCGACCTCGACCGCGTCGGCCCCTGCCGCCACCACGGCGGCCAGGGTCTGGCTCCAATCGTCGGTCATGCCCCCCATGAGGTAGGGAATCAGCAGCTTCCGGCCGCTCTCGCGCTGCCCGCGCAGCGCCTTCTCAAGCACGGCCGGCGTCCCCGCTGACGTCGCCGTCCCGGCCGAAGATCTCGCGCACCTGGGCCACGTCCTTGTCGCCCCGGCCCGAAAGGGTGATGAGCACGGTGGAACCGCTGGGCAGGGCATCGGTGCCAGCGACGCGGGCCACCCAGGCCACGGCGTGGGCCGACTCCAAGGCTGGGATGATGCCCTCGGTCTGGCTCAGCAGGCGGAAGGCATCGAGCACCTCGGCGTCGTGCGCTGTCACGTACTCGGCCCGTCCGATGGCGGCCAGATGAGCGTGCTCGGGCCCGAGGCCAGGGTAGTCCAGACCGGCCGAGATCGACTCCGCTTCCTCAATCTGCCCGGCCTCGTCCTGGAGAAGGCGCGAGTGCATCCCGTGCAGGATGCCCGGGATCCCGTTGGTGTTGGCGGCACCACCGGCGGCTTCGACGCCGACCAGCCGGGCCTTCGTATCGACGAAGCCGGCGAAGGTCCCGGCGGCGTTGGAACCGCCGCCGACACAGGCCACCACCACGTCGGGAACGGCGCCGTCCAGCACGTCCTGACTCTGCTGGCGCGCCTCCTCGCCCACGACCCGCTGCAGTTGGCGCACCATGTAAGGGAACGGGTGGGGGCCCATCACCGAACCCAGGCAGTAATGGGTGTGGTCGACCGTGGCCACCCACTCGCGCATGGCCTCGTTGACGGCGTCCTTGAGGGTGCGACTGCCGGAGCGGACCGGTCGCACCTCGGCGCCCAGCAGTTCCATGCGGAAGACATTGAGCTCCTGGCGCACCGTGTCCACTTCACCCATGAACACCGTGCACTCGAGCCCGAACAGGGCGGCCGCCGTGGCCGAGGCCACCCCGTGCTGGCCGGCCCCCGTCTCGGCGATCAGGCGCGTCTTGCCCATGCGCTTGGTCAAGAGGGCCTGACCCACCACGTTGTTCAATTTGTGCGAGCCCGTATGGGCCAGGTCCTCCCGCTTGAGCAGGACCCGGACGCCCAACTGCTCGGAGAGGCGACGGCACTCGGTCACCGGTGTGGGCCGGCCGCCGTAGTGGTGCAGCAGGTCGTCCAGCTCGGAGCGGAAGGCGGGGTCGGCCCAGGCTTCCTTGAACGCCTTTTCCAGCTCCAAACAGGCCGGCATCAGCGACTCGGGTACGAAGCGTCCCCCGAACTCGCCAAACCGGCCGTCGGGCCCAGGTTCGGCCATCAAGCTCATGTCAGCCATCCCGCCAGTCATAGGGCTCTTCCTCGCCCGCGTCCTCGTCCAGTGGGTCGCGCGACTCCACTGCTATCTCGGCGTTGCGGGCGTTGACGATGAACTCGCGGACCAAGAGGGGATCCTTGCGGCCGGGTGTCGACTCCACGCCCGAGGCGACATCGACGCCGGCCGGGCGCAGGTGGGCCACCGCCTGGGCCACGTTGTCGGGACGCAGGCCACCCGAGACGATCATGCGGGTGCGATCCACCACGCCCTCGGCCAAGCGCCAGTCGAAGACCTCACCTGATCCGGGCGTGTCGCCGTCGACCAGCAGATAGTCGGCCCCGAAATCCCCAAACCGCTCGATGGTGCGGTCCCCGGCCGGGAAGGCCTTGATCACCATCGGCAGCCGGGCCCGGATCCACTGGGTCTCCTGTGACGATTCGTGGCCGTGCAACTGGGCGGCGCCCAAGCCGGCCTGATGCACCATCTCGACCACCCGCTGGGGCGCTTCGTCCCGGAAAACGCCCACGGTCAGGATCTCCGGCGGCAGCCGTTTCACGATGTCGCCCGCCGTCTGCACCGCCACCTGGCGCAGCGAAGGGGCGAAGATGAAACCGATGGCGTCGGCGCCCAAGCTGATGCACAGCAGTGCGTCGGCCTCCGTCGTGATGCCGCAGATCTTGACGAACAGGTCCTCGTTCACCGGACCGACACCGGGTGGCCGGTGAGGGAGCCCAGTTCGGCCGCCCGGTCCGCTGAGCGCACCAGGGTCTCGCCGACCAGGATGGCGTCATAACCCGCTTCGGCCAATCGGCGCGCATCGTCACCACCGCGGATCCCCGACTCGGCCACGGCCACCACCCCCGACGGGATGCCGGCGGCCAGCGAGCAGGCCCGCTCGTGGTCGACGCTAAACGTGCGCAGGTCGCGTTGGTTGACCCCGACCAGGCCGGCGCCGGCCCCGAGGGCGCGGGCCAACTCCTCCCCGTCGTGCACCTCGACCAGGGCGGCCAGCCCGAGTGTGCTGGCCCGGTCCACGAAGCAGGTCAACTCCTCGTCGGTGAGGGTAGCCACAATGAGGAGGACGGCGTCGGCTCCCATGAGGCGGGCATCGATCACGTCGAGCTCCTGCACGGTGAAGTCCTTGCGCAGCACGGGCAGCCCGGACGCCTGCCGGGCCGACTGGAGGTCGGAGACTGAACCCCCGAAGAACGCCTGGTCGGTCAGCACCGAAAGCGCGGCGGCGCCACCGGCTTCGTACTCCTTGCCCAACTGATCGGGTTGGAGATCCAGGTCGAGATCTCCCTTGGAGGGAGAGCGACGCTTGACCTCGGCGATACAGGCCAGTCCCGGTCCGCGCAGGGCGGCCATGAAGTCACGCGGGGCCGGGCGGGCAGCCACCGAGGCGGCCAGCTCGTCCAGGTCACGGTGGTCGGCGTTGGCCCGCGCTCGATGCGACTGGAGGATGTCCGCCAGGTAGGTGGGCATGATCGACCCAGCGTAGCGGGGCTCCAGCGGGGTTCCGGGCCCCCCAGTACGCTCGCACCATGTCCGACATGCGCGATTTCAACCAAGGCATCATCGAGGAGTTCCGGGCCAATCACGGCAAGGTCGGCAGCGGCTTCGAGGGGTCCCCCTTGGTCCTCCTCACCACGACCGGGGCCAAGTCAGGCGAGACCCGGATCAACCCGTTGGTCTGCCTGCCCGAGGACGACGGCACCATCTACATCTTCGCTTCGGCCGGCGGTGCCCCGCACAGCCCGGCCTGGTACTACAACTTGGTGGCCCACCCCGAGGTGGGCCTCGAGATCGGCGACGAGAAGGTCACGGCCACCGCCACGCCGGTCACCGGTGCGAAGCGGGACGCCATTTACGCCCGCCAGGCCGAGCAGTTCGCCGCCTTTGCCGACTACGAGAAGAAGACCACCCGGATCATCCCGGTGGTGGCACTGACCCGAAACTGACTCGGAGCGGCCACGGCAGCGCCTAGAAGTGCCGTTCCAATTCGTTGGCATAGTTCTGGCCCAGCGCAGTGCCCTGCTCGGCCAACCAGGCGGACAGCGCTGTGGGCCCAGTGGCGGGGCCGTCAGTGTCGGCCATGCCCTGCGCCATGGTCTGGTACTCCTCGCGGGTGAGCAGGACGTCGTGGAGGATCAAGCCCAGGACGCGGGAGAAGATCGGCATGGTGGCGCCAGGGACCCGGATGATGCGAGCCCGGCTACCCACCACTGATCGGATGGAGGTGACCAGCTCCACGAAGGTCGGGCGCTCGGGCCCGACGGCATCGGTGGTGCTGTTGTCGGGTTCGGCCCCCTTGGCCACGGCCAGGTGCGCCAGGTCGTCGACGTGGATGCCCCGTATGCGGTAATCGCCCCGTCCGCCCACGGCGAACACGGGCAGGTGGCGCAGCAACCAGGCGATGTTGTTGATCAACACCCCGTCGCCGCCGAACAGGATGGCCGGACGCAGCACGGCGTGGGACAGCCCGCTCTCGGCCAGGGCCTGCTCCACGAGCGCCTTGCCCCGGAAGTAGGGCCAGGGCGAGGCCACGCTGGGGTGGGTGATGCTGACGTGAACAACGCGCTGCACGCCGGCGTCCCGGGCCGCCTCGAAGAGCCGGCGTGAGTTGGCCACGGCCAACTCGTGATCGATGCGGTTGTGGGCGAAGCGCACCCAGTAGGTGTTGTACAGCGTGCTGGCACCTTCGAGGGACGCCCGCAGGCCGATCGGGTCAGCGAAGTCGAGCGGCCGGGTGGCAATGGGCGAGCCTTCCGGGGCCCGGTCCGGGTGGCCGGTGATGGTTCGGACCTGGCGCCCTGCGTCCAGCAGGGCGGCGGCGATGGCCCGGCCCGAGTAGCTGAAGGCGCCGGTCACCACATCGAGCCCGGTGTCGCCGTTCGGGCTGGCCGGTGCGTTATCGGGTCGCGTTCGTGTCGTCATGGCGTCTCCCTCTCCTTCTTCTTCTCGTTGTTCGACGTCGCTGCCGGTTGCCCCAGCGCCGACAAGAGGCCAGCCAACTGCTTGGCGTGGGCGAAGAGGGCGGTGGCCGGGGCGCGGTCACCATCGAGATGGCTGAGCATCTCCAACCCGAGGTAGAGAGCGACGATGCCGTGCGCCACATCGACCGCCGGCAGCAGCGAGCCCAGCGGCGAGTCGGCCAGCATCCGCTCAATCGCCGCTTGGGCGAACTCGGTCCAGGGGCCGATTCGCGCCGCCACCTCGGGCCCGAGCCCCGGAGTGGAGGAGGCGCCGGCGATCATCTCCACCAGCACGGTGACGTACCCGGCGTCGAGGTCCTCCGAGAAGATGGCCTGGGCGGCGTCCACCAGATCCACGGGCGACCCGACTTCGGCGATGGCCGAGCCGTAGTGCTCCAGCCGCTCGGCGCTCACCTGGTCCAGCGCGGCCAACAGGAGATTGGCCACCGAACCGAAGTGGTAGAAGACCAGCCCCTGATTGGACCCGGCCCGCTCAGCAATGGTCCGAGCGCTGGCCCCGGCATAGCCGTCCTGCTTGAGGGTCTCGATGGCCGCACCAATGAGCAGGCGGCGGGTCTCGGCCGACCGTGCCGCCGCCCCTCTCTCCATCACCTTGCTGGGACTGCCGGCCTTGGCCATCTGCACCTCATTTGATCGAATGCTCAAACCATACGCTCAATTCAACCGGATGTCGAGTGGGGCCCGACCATCAGGCGCGCGTGCCGCCGCCGCCGCCACCCGGCTCAAGACCTATCAGCGCCACAGGCCGTCTTCAGCGACTCCACACGAGCGACCGGCACTCTCTCTATAGACGCACGAGCAAGAGGAGCAACGTGATGAACGAGTACGAGCAGAGCAACCCCAATGACCCCGAACCAGCCCGCCCATTCGGGGTGCGGCGCCTGCGACCCGGGAACAGAAAGATCGGCCGGATCGTGGCCGCGGCTGTGATGGCTCCGGTGCTCGGGTTGTCCGTCGGCCTGGCCACCTCCTCCCCCGCCTCAGCGGCGTCGGCCGCGCCCGGCGCCCACGCCGGCGGCGGATCCAACGCCCGGTCTGGACCCGCCGCCGGCGGATCAACCGGCACGGTCGGCACCGTGTCCAAGTCGGGATTCACCCTGACGACGGGAGCCGGCCAAAAGGTAACCATCGACGAGACGTCCTCCACCAAGTACGAGAAGAAATCCGGCTCGACGTCGGCCAACGCCATCAAGAAGGGCGAGAGCGTGCTCGTGCTCGGGACCACCAGTAGCACCACCATCAAGGCCACCCAGGTGATCGTGCAAACGACCGGCAGTGGATCCGGATCCGCCGCGTCCACCGCGGCCAAGGTGGTTCCCTTCCAACAGGGTGCGCCGACGACGTCCAAGCAGGTGGGCAAGGTCCCAACGGACTACACCGAGGGCTCGGGGACGATCCAGAGCGGAACGACCGCCAACAAGGCGACGGAAGCGGCGCTGGCCGCCTATCCGGGGGGCGTGGTCGACCGGGTGGTGAAGCTGAGTAACGGCGAGTACGAGGTCCACAACATCGGCGTCAACTGGCCGCACCACGTCTTCGTCAACCAGGACTTCAAGGTCGTCGGCGCCGACTAGATCAGCGAGCGAACGTGTGCCAGCCCAGGAACAGGAAACCAGCAACGAGCACGACCCGGACCACCGGGTGGGTGGTCAACCGGGCCGCCACGTCGGAAGGATGGACCACCCAGGAAGGTCGCACATAGGAGATCCCCCACAGGATGAGCCACACGGCCAACAGGAAGGCCCAGATCCCATACGAGATATCGCTGGCGCTCATCAGGGGACCGATTCCGCCTGGGAACGGGCGCGAGCCCGGGCCATCGAGCGTGAACCACGCCGCACGATCATCCAGCCGAGCGAGAACCAGGCCAGGAAGTCGAGCGCCTTCAACAGGTAGTAGCGGTTCACCGCGGTGGTCATGGAACTGAACGTCGGGTGGTTCGAACGGCTGCCGTGCACCAGATAGTTGAAGATCTCCCATCCGCCCACCGCCACGAAGAGGATGACCCAGGGCAGATACGGATGGCCCGGTCGTGCTGGCGGGCGCCGGATCGACTTGGTGCGCCAGGGCCAACGGATGGTGAGCAGGCCGACCAGAGCCACCATGGGCAAGGCCGTGACGATGTCGGCTCCCGTGGTGAACGGGGTGGTCGTGGCGGCAATGAGCGAGTAGCCACAGGCCGCGGCCAGGAGGATGAGAGAACCGATCCGGGGACGACTGCGTCCGGATCCGGTCCGCATCGCCCTAGTCCGGCGGGATGAGACTGGTCAGCGGGAGCGGGGCTACTCGGGCCGGCTGGGAGCCGCCCAGTCCGTCGCCCGATCGGATGCGCACGTTGGCCGGCGCTTCCACCGTCCGGTGCAGGTACGCCAGGGCCACCCAGGCGCCCAGTTCGGGGCTCCAGGCGGCCGAGGTCACGGTGCCGACCACCTTGTCAGCCACCACGTCGCCGCCATCGGGCGGGGGGGTCTCGGCGTGCAGCGTCATGGCGAAGGCCAGGGAGGGCCCGTCGCGGTCGGTGCCGCCCACCACGCCGACCAGTCGTCTGGGCACGTTGTTGCCGCGCGCATCGAGCCGGGCCACCAGCTCCTGCCCGGTGTAGCAGCCCTTGGTGAAGCTGACCGTGCGCTCCACCAACCCGGCTTCGGCTGCGATGGTCTTGTCGGTGAGCTCACTACCCATGGCGGGGATACCTGAGACGATCCGGCAGGCCTCGACGGCGTCGGCGGCGCAAGCGACGATCCCCTCAGGCAGGGTGCCGGCGGTGGGGTCGAGGACAACGTCCTTGGGACCGAGCAGGTCGATGCCGCCCCAACCGTTCCACTCGTAGGGCAGGGCCATCACGCCCCCCTCGGCCAATACGGTCAGCAGACCGGCGGCGACCTCATTGACCGCCGCGCCGCGCAGGGCTAGGCAGCGCCAGTCCAGCCGTTCGATCTCGACCTTGGAGCGCAGCAGGAACTTCTTGAGCCGAGCCACCATGGTGTCGCCGAAGCCGGCATCGACATCGAGCACATAGCCCTGGGCGTCGACCCGGGTGATGCGGAGCAGCGCCGACAGTTTCCCGTCAGGTTGGAGGAGCAGCGAATCGGCGGAGGCGCCCACAGCCAACGCCGAGATGTCCTGACTCAGCTGCCCCTGCAGGTAGGTCTCGGCGTCCGCCCCGCGCACGGCGAACACCTCACGCGGCAGGAGGAACGCTCCGGCCCCGTCGCGCAATGCATTGACCGCGGTGATCTGGTCCACGCTCATGATCGCTGCCGAGAGGCCGCCATGGCCCGGGCTGCCGTCACCGCAACCAGGAGGGCCCGCGCCTTCTGACCGCACTCGTCGTCCTCGCGTTGTGGGTCGCTGTCGGCCACGATGCCCGCCCCGGCCTGCACGCTGGCCCGGCCGTCGGGCGAGACCACCATGGTGCGGATGGCGATGGCCGTGTCCACGTTGCCCGAGAAGTCGATGTAGCCCACCACTCCCCCGTAGACGCCGCGCTTGGTCCGCTCCAGCTCGTCAATGATCTGCATGGCCCGCACCTTGGGCGCCCCCGACAAGGTGCCCGCGGGCAGGGTGGCCCGCAGCACGTCAATGGGACCCTTGCCCTCGGCCAGCTCACCCGAAACCTGTGACGTGATGTGCATAATGTGGCTGTAGCGCTCAATGGTCATGAGTTCGTCCACCTTCTCGGTGCCGAAGCGCACGACGCGTCCGACGTCGTTGCGGGCCAGGTCGACCAGCATGATGTGCTCGGCCAGCTCCTTGGGATCCTCGGCCAACTCGCCCTCGAGGAGTCGATCGTGGTGCTCGTTCTCGCCCCGGGGCCGTGACCCGGCGATGGGACGTGACGTGACGATGCCATCGCGCAGCCGCACCATCGGCTCGGGGGAGGCGCCGACGACGGTCACCTCGGGGAAGCGCAGGAAGTAGAGGTACGGGCTCGGGTTGAGCAGTCGCAGGGCGCGGTAGACATCGAAGGGGTCAGCCTCGAGGGCTAAGTCGAAGCGCTGGGACAGCACGACCTGGAAGATGTCACCCGCCTCAATGTGCTCCTTGGCCACCGCGATGGCGGCCTGGTACTCGTCCGGGGACATGGTGCGGCTGGCCTCGGCCGGCTCGGCCCCCTCACGGGGCGCCGGCATCATCTCGCCGGAGCGGGTCCGGGCACAGTCGGACGCCAGTTCCTGCAGGCGGATGCAGGCGCCGTTGTAGGCCTCGGACACCGCGGCACCGTCGGCCGCGCCATCGGCAGACTCGGGGACCACCACGTTGTCGATGAGGATGATGCGCTGGCGCCAGTGATCGAAGGCGGCGAACTGCCCGATCACCACCAATGAGGCGTCGGGGTGACCCAGGTCGTCGGGCGGCGGATGGGGCAACCGTTCGATCTCGCGCACGACGTCATAGCCGAGGTAACCGACCAATCCGCCGTGCAGCGGTGGCAACCCCTTCAAGGAGGGTGAGCTGAACCGGGTGACTAGCGCCTCGACGGCGGCCAGGATCCCCTCGTCGGAGGAACCCAGGCCCAGGCGGCCGGCGCAGGTCACCGATGTCCCGCGGGCGGTCAGGGTGGCCAAGGGTCGGCGACCCACGAAGGAGTAGCGGCCCCAGCGCTCCCCGCCCTCCACCGACTCGAAGAGGAAACCGTCGCCGTCGCCGACCACATTGGCGAAGGCGGCTACCGGGGTCAGGGTGTCGGCCACCACCTCGCACCAGACGGGAACAATGGCATGTTCCTTGGCCAGGGCGGCGAATTCAGCTGGGTCCGGTCGGAAGCTCAGCACCGACGGTTCACCTTCACTCGGGGCGCGGCACTCCGGGACCCTGCCCGACCGTGCGGAAGAAGCAGGTCCGCTCCCCGGTGTGGCAGGCGCCACGGCCGTGTTGGTCGACCAGCACCACGAGCGCGTCGCCGTCGCAGTCCATCCGAACCTCCCGCACGTACTGGCGGTCGCCCGATGTCTCGCCCTTCTGCCAGTACTCCTGGCGACTCCGGCTGTAGAACCAGCTGCGGCCAGACTCCAGGGTGCGGCGCAGCGCTTCGGCATCCATGTAGGCGACAGTCAGCACGGTGCCGTCGGTGGCGTCCTGCACGATGGCGGGCACGAGGCCGTGCTCGTCCTTCATGAAGTCGACCGCTTCGACCAACTTCTGGTCGAACTGGAGGGCGACTCCTGCGGGCACCTGCGAGGTGGAACTTTCGGCCGCGCTCATAGGTACAGGCCCGTCCCACTGTCGTTGCGCTTGGAGGCGATGGCGTGAATGTCGCGCTCCCGCAGAATGACGAACTCTTCGCCGTGCAGCTCCACCTCGAAGCGGTCCTCGGGATTGAAGAGCACTGTGTCCCCCACCTTGATGGAGCGCACGTGCGGCCCCACGGCCACCGTCTCGGCCCAGGTGAGCCTCCGGGTGATCTGGGCCGTGGCCGGGATCAGGATGCCGGCGCGGGAGCGTCGTTCGCCGTCAGTGGACGAAATCTGCACCAGAACACGGTCGAACAGCACCGAAATGGGCTGCTTCTCATCGGTCCCGTTGGTCTCCGCTGCCTTCTTGGGTGTCGTTGTCGGCACCCATGCACGGTACCGCACGATCGCCGCGCTCCAGGTCAGGCCGCTTGGCCCCGCACCCTCAATCTCGGATCCGGTTCGCCTTGCCCCGGGCCGCCGCCACTTTGCGGGTCCGGTTGATCTGCTGGGCGCTGGGGGGATGGGGCGGGGCGATCCGCTGGCGCTGCCCGGGGGATCCGGTCAGCTTCCAGCCGCCGTGGGTCTTTTGATCATGGTGCTCGGCGCAGATGCGGACCAGGTTGGAAATCTCGGTCGGGCCGTCATCTCGGTAGTCGACGTCGCAGTGGTCGATCTGGAGGCCGCGGCGTTTGGGGCAGTGCGGCACGGCGCAGGTGCGGTCGCGGGCGATGAGGGCCATCTCAGTGCGTTGGCGCACGTTGCGGGTGGTGCTGGTCACGCTGCGGATGTCGGTGCCGTCTCTGATCAGGAACTGCAGGCTGGCCTCCCCGAGCAGCTCGGTGGCCGCCTCGAGCGAGATGGGCCCCACCCCGTCGATCTCACAGAGCTCGTCCTTAGACGCCTGGCCCCGGGCGATGGCGGCGACGTCGAGCAGGATGAGGAAGTGGGGCCGGGCACCCGTCTCCGTCCGCTCCGGGCGCTCCGGGCTCTCGGTCCCTCCAGAGCCCCCCGAGCGCCCGAGCAGGTCCAAGAAGGCATCGAGGCGATGCGCCTCGAGCGGTTCGCCCGCGGCGGCCCCGGCCGCCTTCCAGCGGGCCTTGGCTTCTACATCCAGGCGGCCCGAGACCTTGGCCCACTCGACGTCGTCACAGCTGAACTCGCCCCGGATCCCGCCGTCGGGGTCCTGGCGCCAGCGCAGGTGACGGTGCTGGTGGACCCGGGCCCGCCGGGCCCGCTCGTGCTCCTTGGCACGGGCGGCGCGGGTGATGCGCTGGGCCCGCTCGCTCAGTTCGCCCATGCTCTGGCCCGGCCCGGTGAGCGCCAAGAGCTCCTCGAGGGATCCCGGATCGGCCGCCACCGTCTTGGCCACCGTGCTCAGCTCGGCCGAGGAGAGCTGGCCACCCCGGAGGGCCTCGGCCAGCCGAGGGGTCCTCGTGGCTCGCTCAGCCGCGGCCAGGCGACTCTTGGCCACCCCGGCCGAGGTGCCGGTGGCCGAGGCCAGCCAGTCCGGCGCCGACGCCGCACCGACCTTGGCATAGGAGCCCGACTCGGTGACCCGGGGCGAGAAACGGGCGATGGCCGAGTCGGCCACCCGCTCCACCTGGCCCATCAGCTCGGTGATCTGGCGGGCCTGATCCCCCGAGAGCGACGCCGGATCGAAGTCGCGCACCACCCTGCGCAGGG
>DASZMA010000145.1:0-3279 GCA_035552095.1 Acidimicrobiales bacterium
TCCGGGCCAGCGCCTGCGGGGTGGCCGCCGCCAGCACCGCCCGCTGGGCATTGGCCCGGCTGCCGCCGATCGACAATGAGGCGATGCCGACGGCCACAGCCACCAGGACGACGATGGCCACCAACATCCGGCGGGCGGCACCCTTGCGCCTTACCGTCTTCCTCGGCGTCACGATGCTGTCCTTGGCGCTCCAGGCGAGCGCCCGATCCTGGTTGGCCGAGTGGACCGTCATGCCGGCACCCGCTCGCGGTCGCGGTCAGCTCCGAGTTGCGGCTCGGAGACAGGTGCAGGTGCCGCAGTGGGCGCCGATCGGCGCCGGCCCACGATGGCCGACCACGACCCGACCACCAGCACCGACAGATGGAGGAGGGCAAAGCCCACGTTGTTGAGGGAGGCGGCGGTCAGGCTCCGGTCGAGCGCATAGGCCATGGCGGCCAGCAGGCCGCCCATGGTGAGCAGTGCCGGCAGGACCGCGCCGGGCTGCGGGCCGTCGAGGCCGTGTTTGGGGGTGACCACGAACCTCCCCCGGATGTGGAGGATCACCAACAGGGTCGAGAGCACCTGGACGAAGAAGGTCGAGATCAACAGGGCGAAGGCGTCGAAGGTGTACTCCCCGGCTCCGGCGATCGCCACCGCCAGCAGGCTCACGCAGAAATACGGGGCGAAGTGGAGCAGGAACTGGTCGGCGGTGGCCCCGGCCAGCGGCTGGGCGCCGGTGAAGATCCGGACGACCGGGAGGGCCATGTAGAGGGCCACCGTCCACCCCGAGAGGAAGAACATCGATGACAGCAGGTACTGCTGACGGATCCGCCACGGCAGCACCGCCTTGATGGCCACCGGTAGCGCGGCCAGGCAGCCCCGGGCCCATCGCCGCTGCTGGCTGACGTACGAGGCCATGTCCTCCGGACCCAGCCCCTGGGCCAGCACCTCGTTGACGTACACCGATCGCCATCCCCGCTCGTGGAGCATGATCGAGAGCTCGAAGTCCTCGGTCAGCGACTTCTCGGGGAACCCGCCGGCCTCCTCCAGGGCTTGGCGGCGGAAGACGACATTGGTGCCGCAGCAGAACATGGCGCCGAGGCCGTCCTTCCCCCGGGCGATCCCGCCGAAGAACAGGGCCTGCTGCGACCAGGCGGCGGCGGCCAGCCGGCCGCTCCGGGCGTTGGCGTAGTACTGCGGAGTCTGGACGAACCCGACCCCGGGGTCCTGCATCCACCCGATCGTGGCTTCGAGGAACCGGGCGTCGGGGACGTGGTCGCAGTCGAACACCACGACGAACGGGGCCCGGGTGAGGCCGAGGGCGTGGTTGAGGTTGCCGGCCTTGGCTCCGGTGTGCCGCTGACGCCACAGATAATGGGCCCCGGTCTCCCGGGCCAGGTCGGCAAGCTCCGGCCGGCCGGCATCGTCGAGGAGGTAGACGGTCACCTCCGCGCCCCGCAGGGCGACCGCGGCGGCCACGGTGGGGGCGACCACGTCGAGCGGTTCGTTGTACACCGGGATCAGGACGTCGACGGCGGGGAGCGGGCCCGACCACCGCGGCGCCGGCTTCCGGTCCCGCCCGTGCCGGCAGGTCCACCAGAACCCGGCCGCCTGGACCAGATTGAACAGCTCGGCGGAGACCAGCAACCCGAAGAGGACGGGGTTCCCGACCCGCCCGGCCCGCAGCAGCCACTCGAAGTACCACCCGGCCAGCACCACGCTCAACGGCAGCAGCAGCCGCAGCTTGGCGTCGGCGGCGCGCCAGTCCTCGGGCGTCCGCCACTTGGGAGGGGCCAAGCGCGGGTCGGTGGTCGTCTCCGCCCGGTCGACGGTGTGTGTCGTGGTCATTTGAACTCCCATACCTCCACGTTGGCCAGGTTCTGGTGCATCACCAGCCGGTCATGGTCCCGCAGCGACGTCAGCGCCTTGGACAGCGCGGTGGTGTCGATCGGCCCGTTCATGAGCGAGGGGCTGGCCAGCACGTAGACGGCGTGGCCCGCGGCCGGCAGGTTGGGCCCGGCGCCGACCGGCTGGAGCACCGGGGTGGGTGCGTAGTACTGCACCACCTCCCGCAGGTCGGCGGGGTCGTAGATGATGACATCGCCGGGCCGGGCCTTCGCCTCGACCGGGAGCAGCGCCTGGCGGAAGTCGTAGGTGCGGGGGTTGGTGCCGTTGTACTGCTGGTCGACCAGGCCGACGAGCATGGTGGCGATCACCAGGGTGGCGCCGGCCACCAGGGTGGCCGTCCGCCGGGAGATGCCGGTCACCATGCGGGCGATGAGGACGAAGAGAACGGGGACGGCGGTGGACAGATAGCGGATATCGAAGAGGTTCCGCTTCACCGTCCCGAGGGCGAACATCACCACACCGGGCACCAGCACCGCCGCCACCAACAGGGTGGTCATCCGCTGGTGACGGCGACCGAGCAGTACCAGAGTGAACAGCATCCCGAGCGGCCACAACGCCGCCAGCAGGGCCATGGCCGCGTTCGAGTGGTAACCCCACACCGCCCAGATGAGGTTGGCGATGGCCGCGTAGATGCTGAGATGGTTGCCGCTCAAGGCGGTGGCGTTGCCCACCTGCTGGGGTCCGCCGAACCCCTTGCCCGCCGTCTGGTTTACGTGGAACTGCTGGTAGGCGAACGGGACCAGCGGGGCCAGCCAGATGAGGATGGCGACCAGGGTGACCGCCCAACCGATCACCAGCCCGCGGACCGGCTCGCCCCGCCGGTGCCGGACCCAGATGAAGTAGACGAAGGCGAGTTGCTGGACCACCACCTGCAGGGCCCCGAAGTACTGGGTCCAGACCAGGGCGATACTGGCCGCGGCGTAGACGACCCAGACCAGGCGGCCGCCACGGTTGAGGATGCGCACCTGGGCCCAGAGGGCGATCACCCCGAACAGCATCAACAGCGCGTACATCCGGGCTTCCTGGGAGTACCACACCATGATCGGGGCCACCGACCCGACGGCGGCCGCCACCATGCCGGTGCGCCGGTCGTAGGCCTCCTTGCCCAGCGCGTAGAGCATGGGAACCACCAGGGCGCCGGCGATGATCGACGGAAGCCGGACGGCCAGGTCCCCGGAGCCCAGCCAGCGCACCGAGACCCAGAGGACGGAGAAATACAGGGGCGGGTGGACGTCGGTGGTCCGGAGGTTGGAGATCATCCCGGCGAACGACATCCGGGCCTGGTCGACGCTGGTCGCCTCGTCGAGCCACAACCCCCGGGGCACGATGAGCCGCACGACCAGGCCGGACGCCGACAGGCCGATCACGGCCAGGGTCACCGGTCGGGTCAGG
>DASZMA010000146.1:0-14471 GCA_035552095.1 Acidimicrobiales bacterium
GCCACCACGGCGATGACCGGGTAGCCGCCCAGCGTGGCGTGGTCGCCCAGCAGAATGACCGGGTCGCCGTCGGGCGGGACCTGTATGGCCCCGGTCACCGTGCCCTGGGAGTCGAGCTCAACGGTCGGACCAACCGTGGCCACGGGAGGACCCGCGTGGGCGGTGGGGCGCAGGCGGAGCCCGACCCGGTTGCTCTGGCCGTCGACGGTGAAGGGCCGGGCGGCCAGGGCGGCCAAGGCCCCGGGGGCGAACCGTTCGGGATGGGGGCCGGGTACCACTCGCAGCGTGATCGGCTCGCCCTCTCCCACCACGCGGTCAACGCCGGCCGCCAGGTGGTCGCCCAGCGGCGGGCTCGGCTGGCCGGCCCACAGCACGGCCCCACGCGCAACCGGCCCCGGGCCCAGCGAGCCGAGTTGATCGGTGGCCCCACTGCCCAGCACCAGGGGGCCCACCAGCCCGCCGGCCACGGCCAGGTAGGTGCGGAGCCCGGCGCGCACCGGGCCCACCACCAGCTCCTGGCCCGGGTTGACCGGCACCACCTGGCCGCGGTCCACCGGTTGACCCTGCAGGCGAAGCGCCGGGGCGGCACCGACCACCGCCACGTGGGCCGCCTCCAGGCAGGTCAAGGTCGGACCGCGCCCGGTGATCTCCAGCGCCCCGGCCGACGGCGCGTTGCCGACGAGCCGGTTGGCCAACTGATGGGACCAGGGATCGGCCGGGCCGGCGGCCGGCACCCCCAGCGCGGCCATGCCCAGCCGCCCTCTGTCCTGGAACACCGTGCGCAGCCCGGCCTCCTCCACTCTGAACACCGGGCGGGCCGTGGGCGGCGGCGCCCAGGGTTCGGCGGGCTCGACTGGCGGCGGCGGGACGGCGGAACCTTCCGGCCCGGCCCGGAAATGCACCCGGTCCCCCGGGGCCAACCGGGCGTAGGGCGGGGTGGCCGGCGTGAAGAAGGTCTCGCCGGTGCGGCCGATGAGCTGCCACCCGCCCGGTGAAGCGGTGGGGTAGACGGCGGCGTGGCCGTGGGCCAGGGCCACCGAGCCCGGCGGCACCACAGGTCGGGGGCGGGCGCGACGCGGAATGTCGGCCAGCGCCGGCGGCAACCCGGCCAGGTAGGCGAAGCCCGGCGAGAAACCCACCACGGCCACGGTGAGCGGTTGGGCGGTGAGCAGGGCGATCACGTCGGCGGGCGAGCCACCCGCCAGCTGCGCCACCTCAGCCAGGTCGGGCCCGTCAAAGACGCAGGGGACCTCCACCAGTGGGCCCCGATCGTCCTCACCGGCGTCGGCGACGGTGACGTCGGCGGCCAGATGGCGGAGCTCGGTCATCAGCTCCGGCAGGCGTTCGTCGGGGTCACTCCCGTCGGGGTCCAGGGTCACCATGACGGTGGCCAGCCCGCCGACCACCTCGAGCCAACCCGAATCGGGCGACGCCGTGAGAGTGCGGGCCAACCGGCGAGCCGCCGCGGCGTCGCGCACCCCGATCAGCAGCGCGAACTCGCCCAGCCGGCGGACCTCGCCGATCGGTACCGAGCGGGAGGCCACGCCGTCCACTGTTTCAGGGTTAAGGCGCCAGGGCAGCGGTCACGGCGATGCCGGCGGCCGCAAAAGCGCGCCGGACCGCCGTCGCCATGGCAGCGGCCTGGGGGGAGTCACCGTGGAGGCAGAGGGTGTCGACCCGCAGCGTCAGCACGGTGCCGTCGTGGGCCACCACGGTGCCGTCCCGGGCCAGGGAGATGGCCTGGGCCGCCGCCTGGGCCGGATCAGCGAAGACCGAACCGGCCTCCTGTCGCGACTGCAGCTTCCCGTCGGCGGTGTAGGCCCGGTCGCAGAACCCTTCGGCCAGCGTGGCCAGACCCATCTCCTTTACCAACGGCCGCGCCGGCGCGCCGGCCGGCAGGACCAGCGGCGTGTCCGGATGACAGAGCTCGGCCATCACGCCGAGCAGGGCCACGCAGGCCACACCGCCCCGGGCCACGTCGGCGTAGAGGGCACCGTGCGGCTTGACCGAGCCCACGCTGGTGCCGCACCCCTCGGCTACCGCGATGAGGTCGCCCAACTGGGCGCGCAGGGCTGACTGCAGCTCGCCGAACGCCATCTCCATGGGCTGGCGACCGAACCCGGCCCGGTCTGGATACGAAGGGTGCGCGCCGACCCGAACGCCGTTGTGCAGCGCAGCCAGCACGGTGGCGCGCATGGACGCCTGGTCGCCGGCGTGGCCACCGCAGGCGACGTGGGCCGAGGTGACGAGCCCGAGCAGTGCCCGCTCCACGGCGATACCGGCCTCGTCCCCGGCCTCCCCCACGTCGGCGTTGAGATCGACGACGCGCCCGGCGCCACTCGCTCCGGACACGGCTCAGCCGGCCTGGAGGTCGTCCACCACCACGCCGTCCACCAGGGTCACCCGCTGATGCCGCCTCATCGGCACGCGCGCGCTGCCCAGGATCGATCCGGTGACATTGAGCGGATCGGCGCCCGCCACCACCAGCGGCTCTCCACTGGGTGCGCTGCGGTGCACCTTGACCAGTGCCTCGGCGGCTTCGGGCAGCGCGTACTGCTCGCCGGAGAGGCCGACCACGAAGCGACCGCCCAGCGCCAGGCCGCGCGCTTCGAGCCGGCGCAGGGCCCACACCACTTCGCGCCACGGCACCCGGAACGACTCGCGTCCCCAGACCTCCCAGGCCACCACGCCCCAGCGGGCCAGCAGCTGCCAGGCCACCGCCTCGGCCAGCTCCTCGTTGCCCGGGAGCAGCCCATCGTCTTCCGTCGCATTGTCGACCGGCAGGAGGGACCAACGGCCTTCGCCGATGCCGGTGCCGGCCGGGGCCCGGCGACGGGCCAGCCCGGGCCGGCCGGGGGCGCTGCGACCACTGGGGCGCCGGTAGGTGCGGGTCCGCCAGCGGTCGCTGGCCGAGAGCAGCGAGCGCACGGCGGAGAAGGCATCAGCGGTGACGATGCCCCGCGCCACCAGGTCCCACAAGCCCTCGTCCACCTCGGCCGGCAGGCGCCCGCTCAGCGGGGCCAGCTCGGGCCGGAAGCACGCCCCGCGGGCCCGCAGGGCCGACAGCACGTCGGCCGGTGCCCCCACGTCCGGTTCGGGCGCGGCCGCGCCGGCCCGCACGGCCCGCAACATCCCGCCCAGGTCCTCGCGCAGGACGAAGGCCAGCGGCGTGGCCGGCGACGGCGTGCCCGAACGACCGGCCCGCTCGGGACGCGGCGTGAGCCGGCCCCACACCACCTCGCCGGACAGGCAGAGCTCATCGAGCCAGCGGGCGTCGTATCCGTCGACCCGGGCCGGCAGGATCTGGGCTTCCCACTCCGCCGCTGGGGCCTCTATGCCCTGCAGCTGCTCGAGGACGCCGAGCAGACCGGCTCGACCCTCGGCCCGGGTGGCCGGGGCCACGTGCTGCCAACGGGTGAGGAAGCGCACGAAGTCGGCGATGGGCACCGGCTCGACAAAGCCGCGCCGCCGTTGCCGGCTGGCCCCGTGCAGGCGGACCAGGAGATGGCGGGCGCACCACCGGCCGTCGGGCAGTTCAATGGCCGACCCCTGAGCCTCCAGCCGGGCCAGGGCGGTGCGGGCCCGGGCCGGCGAGACCGGTGCGCCCTGGGGGGCACCGGCGGGCAGCGGACCGGCTCCGGTGAGCTGTTCCACCGTGACCGGACCGGCCAGTTCAAGGTGCCCCCCGATACAGGCCGCGGCGGCCTCGTCGTTGTCCTGCAGGGACGCCGCCGCTTCGGCCCGTTCGGTGGCCGCCCAGCTGTCCCCGACCAACCGGGCGCGGCCCTCAGCGGCCAGGGCATCGAACCAGTTCGACCACTCAGCCAACGGGCGGCAGGCGACCAGCGAGAGCAGGAGGTCGTGCAGCTCGTCGGCGCTGCGCAGGTTGGGCCGCACCTGGGCCAGCACCAGGGCCACCGCCTCAGGCTCGAGGGCACCCAGCTCGTCGGTGGGGACGGGCAGCCCGTTGGGGCCGAGCGCGCCCAGGCCGCGGCGGAGCGAGAGAGCACGGGTGCGGCGCTCTTCCAGGGGGGCGCCGTCGAGGAAGGTGTAGGGGCGACCACTCAAAATGCCGTGCGACAGCGGCGAAGGCTCGGACGACTCGACCGAGTGCACTTCGATGGCGCCCGACTCCACCTCCGACCACAGCTCGACCAGACCCTCCACCGAGAGGCCCTCGTGCAGGCAGTCGTAGACCGTCTGGCGGGCCAGCACGTGATCCGCCACGGCGACCGGACCGGCCGGGGCGTTCTCCTGGCAGGCGGCCAGACCGGGCCAGACGGCGGCCATCAGGTCGTCGGCCTCCATGCGCTGGAGATGGATCGGCCGGCGCTTGCCGCCGCGCATGCGGGGCAGCACCAGGGCCCGGTTGAGGTTCCAGCGCCAGCGCGCCGCCAGCATGGGATGGGGCAGGACGGCCTGGGTCAATACCTCGGCCGCCGTCTTGGAGGACAGCATCGACTCGACGCGGGTGAGCGGGAAGCTGTGCAGGGGCCCGAGGGAGAGCACCACGGTGTCGTCGTCCGCCGCCGCCTGGAGCTCGAAGTCGAACGACACGCAGAAGCGCTTGCGCAGGGCCAGGCCGAGGGCGCGGTTGGTGCGGCCGCCGAAGGGCGCATGGATGATGAGCTGTGATCCTTCGCTGTCGTCGAAGCACCGCTCCACCACAATGCGCTGGCGCGTCGGCAGATGACCCAGGGCGGCCAGCCCGGCGGCACAGTAGGCCACCACCTGCTGGGCCACCTCGTCGGAGACACCGGCCTGCTCCTGTACCAGCCGGCGCGCCCCCTCGCCGTCGGCGGCGAGCAGCAGCGGCTCCAGGGCGCCGCGCAGATCACTGACCGCCATGGAGAGCTCGGCCGTGCGGGCCGGCGCCTCGCCCAGCCAGAACGGCACCGTCGGCGGGAGGTCGCCGGCGTCGTGGACCCGCACCGTGCCCACCTCTACCTTGGCCACCCGCCAGGAGTGGGTGCCCAGCAGGAAGATGTCACCGGCCATGGCCTCCACCGCGAAGTCCTCGTGGACCGACCCCACCGTGATGCCCTCGGGGTCGAGCACCACCCGGTAGTCACCCGTCTCGGGAATGGCGCCGCCGCTGGTGAGCGCGGCCAGGCGGGCACCGCGCCGGGCCCGCAGTCGACCGTTCACCGCGTCGTGGTGGAGATGGGCCCCCCGCCGCCCCCGGCCGGTCTCAATGCCCCAACTGACCATGGTGACCACGTCGTCGAAGTCCTGCCGGGCCAGGTTGGCGTAGGGCGCGGCGTGGCGGGCCAGCTGCCACAGCGTCTCGACGTCGCGCTCCTCGACCGAGGCCACCTCGGCCACCAGTTGCTGGGCCAGGACGTCGAGCGGGGCAATGGGCGGCTCCAGCAGGTCCAGCCGGCCGGCCCGGACCGCCGCCAGCAGGGCGGTGCACTCCACCAGCTCGTCCCGGGTCATGGGATAGAGACGGCCGGCCGGCGTGCCGTCACGGTGGTGGTTGGCCCGGCCGACCCGCTGCAGGAAGGTGCCGATGGCCCGCGGTGAACCGATCTGGCAGACCAGCTCGACCGGACCGACATCGATACCGAGCTCCAAGGAGGCGGTGGCGACCAGGGCCTTGAGGTCGCCGGCCCGCAACCGCGTCTCGACGATCCGGCGGCGCGCCGCGGACAGGCTGCCGTGATGGGCCGCCACCAGCAGTGAGGCGTCGACGTCGCCCTGGCCACCCACGGTGGTGTCGCCGGACAGGCGCTCGGCCAGTTGGTGGGCCACCCGCTCGGCCATCTTCCGGGTGTTGACGAAGATCAAGGTGGTGCGGTGCTGCCGCGTGTGCTCGGCGATGCGGTCGAGGATGTCGCCGAACTGCCCGCCGCTGGCCACCGCTTCGAGTTCGCTGTCGGGGAGCTCAATGGCCACGTCGAGTTGGCGGGAGTGGCCGCAGTCGACGATCACCGTGGGCGGGCGGTCGTCATGGACACCCGAGAGCAGGCGCGCCACCACGTCGAGCGGGCGCTGGGTGGCCGAGAGGCCGATGCGCTGGAGGTGGCCGCCGTGTTCGCCGACCAGCGCGTCCAACCGCTCCAGACTGAGCGAGAGGTGGCTGCCCCGCTTGTCCCGGGCCAGCGTGTGCACCTCGTCGATGATGACGGTGCGCACGCCGCGCAGCATGGCCCGCGACGCCGGCGCGGTGAGGAGGAGGTAGAGCGACTCGGGCGTGGTGACTAGGAGGTCGGGGGCGTTCTTGCGCATGGCCGCCCGCTCGGCCGCCGGCGTGTCGCCGGTGCGGATGGCGATGCGCAGGTCGGGCTCGGCGCAGCCGAGGCGGGCCGCCTCGTCCCGGATCTCGGAGAGCGGGACGTGGAGGTTCTCGTGCACATCCACGGCCAGGGCCCGCAGCGGCGATACGTAGAGGACCTCCGGCCCCGCCCCCGTCCGCGTGCCCGCGGCGGCGGCCCGGTAAGCGGCGTCGATGGCCACCAGGAAGCCGGTGAGGGTCTTGCCGGTTCCGGTCGGCGAGGCCACCAGCACGTCGCTCCCCGCCGCGATATGGGGCCAGGCGGCGGCCTGGGGTGCGGTCGGCCCTTCAGGAAAGCGCCGGGAGAACCAACTGGCCACGGCCGGGTGGAACTGGGGGGCCGTATCGGTCACCCCTCTATTCCACCAGGATGCTGTGACGGGCGTGCGCGCGCCGTACTGAACCCCGTAGTACGGGAGTGCGCGCCCGGTAATAACGGCGGGTGAGGAAGGGTGGGGCCGACCCCGGGCGCCCAGCACCGGCGGTTGGGCACTTCAACCCGCCAACCCGCTTACTTGGTCGAAAGGGGCTGGGCTTTCGGGGGCGGGGGCGGTTCGGCTGGCGTGGCCGGCGTGGCCAAAAACTCCGACGGAGCGCCAACCGGCGGCCCCAACGTCGGCGCCATGGGGAGCGGGATGTCGTTGGTGGTCAGGGCCTGTGAGGTGCCGGCGTAGCGGTCCAGGACCTCGGCCACTTCGACCCGTCCCTCCTCAATGAGGCTCGATGTGGCCGAGAAGTCCCGGTACTGGGCCGAGGGCTCGCCGCCGCCGCTGAAGACCACCACCTCGATCCCGGGCGGCAGCATGGCCAGCTCGCGCACGAACCGGGCGTGGATGGCTACGAAGAACGCGGTGAGGGCGGCTTCGGCCGGGCGCTTGGGCGGGCGGGGGTGGTAGTGCAGCGGGCCGCAGAGCAGCACGTAAATCCGGGTGCACCCTGCCGCGATAGCCCGGCTGATGGGGACGTTGTTGACCACCCCGCCGTCGACCAGGACGTCGCCGTCAATGGTCACCGGCGGGAAGATGGAGGGGATGGCCGACGAGGCCAGGATGGCCTCCATCGCGGGGCCGTGGCCGATCCAGCGTTCCCGCCCGTCGGTCAGCGACGTGGTCACTACCTCGAACGGGATGGCGGTCTCCTGCATGTTCTCGAACTCGATCCCCGCCTCAATGATGGCCCGCAGACCTGTATTGGCATGGACGGCGGCCCGCTTCTGCAGGAAGGCCCAGGGGCCATCGAGTGCGGCCCGGGGGAAGATGTCCGTCCCTTTCAATTTTCGCCAGATCTCAGCCATGTTCTCCACGCCCTCCCGGGTGGGGTTGCCGGCGTAGGCCGCGCCGTTGATGGCGCCCACCGAGGCTCCGAAGACTCGGTCGGCCCGCACGCCCCGCTCAATGAGCTCGGCCAGCATGCCGACCTGGACGGCACCCCGACTGCCTCCGCCGGCCAGCACGAAGGCCGTCCGTGGGGACTGGTCGGTGACGCCGGTGGCGGCGCGCCGGGAGGCCCAGCGCGCCCGCAGCCGATCCGACCAGGCGCTCATCGCCGCGCTGTCATGGCTGCGTCGCGGGGGGCTGCGCCGAGGGAGGCTGCTCGTCGGTGCCGGGTGCGATGGGGACCTGGTTGCGCTGGCGCCAGGTCGCCCGCAGCGTCCGGTCACGCCGGATCACCCACATCAGGACGATGACGATGAGCACGACCAGGGCCACGACGAAGATCCCGAAGGTGACGAAGAAGGCCACATCGGTCGCCGGCAGCGGGAGGAGTCGGACGAGGGCCATGGCGGTTTCCAGGGTAGAGGAGCGGGGCGGACCGGGGCGCGCCAGCAACGCCGGCCGGCTCAATGTCACTACCGCCAGGCACACTGCCCGCATGGTCCTCGTCGCCCCCCAGCCGAACCCGGTCGCCGACCGCGGCTCGGCGTCGCGCCGGGGCCCGGGGTGGCACGGGCGGTTGACGGCCGCCCGCTGCGCCGCGGTGGCCGAGCCGGCCACGCCGGCCCGTCACGAGGTCCTGCGGCTCCTGCGCGACGGTTCGGGGAGCCGCCCCAGCTTCAACTCCGGTCTGGCCGGCGGCTTACGCGCCTGGTTGGAGGACGCCGCCAGTGAGCTGGCCGCCTCCCGGGGTGAGGAGGCACCTCCCCTCTTCCTCGGTCCGCGCCAACTGCTGGCCGAGGCGGGGTCCGACCACTCGCCCGGGCTGGAGGAATTTCCGGCGCCCTTGGTCACCTCATGTCTGGTCCATGCCCTCTTCCGACAGGTCGTGACGACGGGCACCGTCGACGATCCGCTCACCGACGCCCTCGACGCTCTGAGCGTCGATCCGTCCCGGGCCGACCTGGTGCGCCACGTCACGAAACTCACCGCGCCGGCTCGCCGCGCTCTGGCGGCCACCCTGACCACCCACGTGAGCCACCTGATCGATCTGACCCCGCGCTTCTCGCCGGGCTGGCTGCCCCGGACCGACGACCGGGTGGCCATTCCGCTGGCCGGGGGCCGGGTGGTGCTGCATGGAACATTCAATCTCCTGGTGGGGACCCCGGCACCGGGCACGGCCTCGCTGTGCGCGCTGGGCCTCGCCACCGGCGGACGCTGGGGCGGTGCCCGCACGGCGCTGCACTATCTGGCGTTACTCGAGGCCTTGCGCAGCGGCACTCCCCCCTTCCGCCTGGCCCTGCTGCACTCGGCCCTCGGCGGCTACGGCGTCGAGGACGTGCTGGAGGACCATCTTCGGGCGATCGTCTCGCACCTGGTGGTCGGCCTGTCCGCCCTGGCCCGGGAGGACGCCGGTGCCTGACGCCGCCGCCCGCCAGCTCACCGACGCGCTGCTGGCTCCGTTGACCCTCGACCCGTCCGTGCTGGTGGAGGCCGAGGGGATCCCCGAGACCCTCGCCGCCCATGCCATGCCCTGCCCGGGGGCGGGGCCGTTCCGATTGACCGACCACGCGGTGCGGACGGCGCTCACCCCGCGCCAGGACGCCGGGACGGATACGCCGTTCGCCTGGTCGGCCCGCACCGCCAGGCGCGCCCTCGGCGTGGCGGCCGTGCGCTCGCTGGCGACCGGCCAGGTGCGCTCGCCCACCGAGGGCGTCCGCTCCAGGGTGGCACAGGCCACCCGGAGCGGCGAGGGCCACCATCCCACCTCCGCCATGGACCGCTGGCTGGCCTCCCTACCGGCGGCCGCGCTGAACGCGGTGGTGGCCGAGGCCGTCACCTGGGCCACCCGGTTGTGGAGCGCACTGGATTGGAGCGCCTTCGAGACGGCGCCCACCATCGGCCGCGACCACTGGTGGAACAGTCCGCACTCATCGCTCCTGGCCATCCGCAGCCGGGCCGAGGTCCGCTCGGCCGTCCGCGATAGCGCCGGCCAACCCGCCTCCGTCCACCTGGTCGTCCTCGGCGGCGCCCGTCGGGCGACCGTCAGAGCCGAACTCAGCGTGGTGGCTCTGGTCGAGGCCTTGCGCCGCAGCGACCCCCTCCCGCCGGGCCGGGTCGTGGGGTGGTGGCCCGATTCTGGGCACCTGGTCCGGGTCGAGATCGACCGCTCCACCCTCGACACCGGGGTGGTTGCCGTGGCCCGCGCCCTGACCTCATTGGCGGGCGCCCGCACCCCTCTGCAGGCTGAAACGGCGGCTGCGGCATGAACCTGCTCTGACCTCGCCTATCGTTGCTTCCTCCCATGCAGAAGCGCGAAGACATCAGAAATGTGGCCATTGTGGCCCACGTCGACCACGGCAAGACGACATTGGTCGATGCCATGCTGCGCCAGACCGGCGCGTTCGGAGCCCATCAGGAGGTGACCGACCGGGTCATGGACTCGGGGGACCTCGAGCGTGAGAAGGGCATCACCATCCTGGCCAAGAACACCGCCGTGCGCTGGGGCGGGGTGAAGATGAACGTGATCGACACGCCGGGTCACGCCGACTTCGGCGGTGAGGTCGAGCGCGGCTTGAACATGGTCGACGGTGTGCTGCTGTTGGTGGACGCCTCGGAAGGCCCCCTGCCCCAGACCCGCTTCGTGCTGCGCAAGGCGCTGGAAGCCCGGCTACCCGTCGTCCTGGTCATCAACAAGGTCGACCGGGCCGACGCCCGGATTGACGAAGTGGTGAACCAAGTCGAGGAGTTGTTCCTCGATCTCGACGCCGACGAGCACCAGATCGACTTCCCCATCCTCTACGCCAACGCGCGGGCAGGCTGGGTCAGCACGGAGAAGGGCGTCGAGGGCACCGACGTCAGCCCGCTCTTCCAGGCCATCATCGACCACATCCCGGCGCCCGAATTCGAGGAAGGCGCCCACACCCAGGCGCTGGTCTGCAACCTGAGCGCGTCGCCCTACCTGGGGCGCCTGGCCATCTGCCGCATCCACAACGGTCATCTCGTAAAGGGCAGCACCATCACCTGGTGCCAGCTGGACGGCACCTTCGAGAAGGCCAAGATCACCGAGATGTACCTCACCGAGTCCCTGCAGCAGATCCCGGCCGAGACCGCCGGTCCGGGGGAGATCGTCTCGGTGGCCGGCCTGTCCGAGGTGACCATCGGCGAGACGTTGGCCGATGTCGACAATCCGGTGGCCCTCCCGGCCATCACGGTCGACGAGCCCAGCCTGGCCATGACCATCGGCATCAACACCTCGCCGCTGTCGGGCAAGGACGGCACCAAGCTCACGGCCCGCCTGCTCAAGAGCCGGCTCGACACCGAGCTCATCGGCAACGTGGCCATTCAGGTCAAGCCGACGGACCGACCTGACCTATGGGAGGTCCTGGGCCGGGGCGAGCTGCAGCTGGCCGTGCTGGTCGAGACCATGCGTCGCGAGGGCTTCGAAATGACCGTGGGCAAGCCCCAGGTCGTGACCCGGGAGATCGACGGCAAGGTTTACGAACCGGTCGAGCGGGTCTCGGTGGATGTGCCCGACGACTATCTCGGTGTGGTGACCCAGCTGTTGGCGTTGCGCAAGGGCACCATGATCGAAATGGTCAACCACGGCTCGGGCTGGGTCCGCCTGGACTACCGCGTCCCGGCCCGCGGCCTCATCGGCTTCCGCACCGAGTTCCTCACCGATACCCGCGGCACCGGGATCCTGCATCACATCTTTGACGGCTGGGAGCCCTGGCACGGCGAGCTCAAGACCCATCGCAACGGCTCCATGGTGGCCGACCGGCGCGGCCTGACCACCACCTTCGCCCTGATGAACCTCCAGGAGCGCGGCACCATGATCGTGGGTCCCGCCGAGGACGTCTACGAGGGCATGGTCATCGGTGAGAACGCCCGGCAGGAAGAGATGGACGTCAACCCGACCAAGGAGAAGAAGCTCAACAACATCCGCTCGGCCAACGCCGAGGAGTTCGAGCGCCTGACGCCCGCGCTGAACTTCTCTTTGGAGCACGCCCTCGAGTTCATTCAGGATGACGAGTGCGTGGAGGTGACGCCCAAGGTGGTGCGGTTGCGCAAGGTCGTCCTCGACCAGGCCGTCCGGGGCCGCACCCGCAGTCGGGCCCGCGACCAGAACGCGTCATAGCCACGCCCGCCAGGCAGTTCGGCGGACCCGCCTGGCCTAGCATGACCCCCTTGGAGGGATGGCAGAGCGGACAAATGCGCAGCTCTTGAAAAGCTGTGAGGTGCAAGCCTCCGTGGGTTCGAATCCCACTCCCTCCGCTCGCTCGTCGACCAGTTGGCTGTAGCGCAGCCCGTAGCCGGTCAGCCCGCTTTGCGCCCCACCAGATGAAAGACGCGACTGAGTTGGCGGTAGGGGTCCCGCCGGCTGGCTTCGAGTTCGACCGCGGCCGTCGCCGCCACCTGCTTGGCGTCGGTGGGGTCTAACTCGGCTCCACTGAACTCGAGCCAGTCGACGAACAGCCAGACCCCGTACCAACGCACCGGCTCGACATCCCCGCTCCGCAGGAGCTGGCTGACTTCCTCCACCGTGTCGGCTCGCCCCGGCACACCCAACACCCCGATGCCGGTCCTGGCGTCAAACGCGGCCAGCGCGTCCTCCCATCGCCGCTCCAAGGCCGGGCGCACCGCCCCCGTCTCGGCGTTGCCCGTCATGATCGAGACGATGCCCCCGTCAGCGGCGCACCGGCACAGCTGATGGACCAGTGGTTCGGGCTGCTCCACGTATCCGAGCACGCCATGGCACAACACGGCGGCGAAGCGCCGGCCGCTCACCGCCTCGTCGGCGTTCTCGCCGTCGGCCTGGAGGAGTGTCACCCGTCGCTGGACCTCCGCCGGTAACCGCTGGAGCCGCCCTCGTGCTTTGTCCAGCATGGCCGGCGACGGATCCAACAAGGTCACGTCGTAACCAGCTTGGGCCAGCGGAAACGACTGATGGCCTGCTCCACCACCGACGTCCAAGACCGGGGCTGGAGGCTCAGGCAGGTGCTCAAGGAGGTGGTGGTGCATCACATAGGTGCGCACGTACCCCTTGACGGTGGCGTAGGCCTCATCGACGAATTGGTCAGCCAGGCTGCTACTGGCCCAGGTGTCATCGCTCACCACACCAAGATACGGCGGTCGGCTCGTCGCACTTGACCGCCCCGCCCACAGTCAGCAATGTGTGGCCGTGCCCACTCACCTTCTCCTGACCGCCGGCTGACCGGCCCATGGGCGCGCTCAGTGGGGTGAAGGTCATAGAGGCCGGGCTGCTGGTGCAGGGCCCGCAAGCGTCGCTGACCATGCTGGAGTGGGGGGCCGACGTCATCAAGGTGGAACTCCCCGGGTTCGGTGATCAGAGTCGGTGGCTACCCATCAGCCGGGAGGACCGGCGCTCGGCCTTCTTCACCGCCTACAACCGGGGCAAGCGGAGCGTGACGGTCGACCTGCGAGTGCCCGCTGGTCGCGAGGTCTTCCTCCGACTGCTCGAGCGAGCCGACGTCGTGATCACCAACTTCAAGCCGGGCACGATGGAGAGCTGGGGTCTGGGCTACGCCGACGCGGCCGCACGCAACGAGCGGATCGTCTACGCCATGGGGTCCTCGTTCGGCCCGGAGGGTCCCGACGCCGGCCGGGAGGGCGCCGACCTCAGCGCGCAAGCGGCCGGTGGCCTCATCAGCACGACAGGTGGCCGGGGGGCCGACCCGAGTTCGATCGGCGCCACCGTGGCCGACCACATCTCGGGCCAGAACCTGCTCGCCGGGATCCTCGCCGCGCTCTACGCGCGGGAGCAGACGGGCCGGGGACAGCTGATCGAGACCTCGCTGCTCGGGGGCCAGATCTGGGCCCAGGCCGGCGAGTACACCCGCTACCTCATGTCCGGGTTGGTCTCAGGTCCGAGCGGACGCGGTCACCCGATGATCCCAGGCATCTACGGCGTCTTCCCCACCTCCGACGGCTGGATCGCCATTGTGGGCATCGCCGGGCCGGCCCGCGATCTCTTCTATCGAACCATCGGTCGGCCTGATCTGATTGCGCAGTTCGATCAGCTCCTGTACTTCGAGGATGACCGGGATGCGCTGTGGCCCATCCTCGACGAGGTATTCGCCCAGAAACCGACGGCCGAATGGTGCCGCCTGCTGGGGGACGCCGGCCTGCGCTTCGCTCCGGTGCGTAATCACGCCGAGGTGGCGTCCGATCCCGGCGTCCGCGCCAACGGCTACATCACCCGGGTCGCCGCATCCGCCGAGGGCACCGCCGAGCAGGAAGTCGTGCGTTCACCGGTTCGCTTCGCGGGCCAGGAGACCCCGGCCGCGGTCGAGGTCCCTGAGCTGGGCCAGCACACCGAAGATGTTCTCCTCGAGAACGGCTACTCCTGGGACGAGATCGGGGCACTGTCGGCCGACGGGGCCATATAGCGCCGGCAACCGGGCGCCCTCGCACCTCAGGCCGGGTCCGCCACCTGCTCCATGAACTCGAGACGGATACCGCCCGGCGCCTCCACGAAGGCGATGCGGCGGGTGCCGAACCTTCCCGAGACGGTGCGGGGGCCCCAGAGCACGGTGTGTCGAGCCAGCTCAGCGTCGAGGTCATCGACGAAGAGGGCGGGGTGCAGGAAGCCCTCATCGGGCAAGTCGCAGGCGTCCTCGTAAATAGCCTTGGTGAAGAGGGTGAGGTTCAGCGCACCCAGAGACACGTCGGCCCGGCGACCGTTCTCCCATGCCACCGGGTCCGTCACCTGCGCTCCCGCCGCCACGTACCACTCGCAGGCCGCCTCGAGGTCGACCACTTTCACCGCCAGGTTGGCCATGCCGGTTACGCCCATG
>DASZMA010000147.1:0-5057 GCA_035552095.1 Acidimicrobiales bacterium
CCGCCCGCCCGTCGGCGAAGCGAACCCAGCCGCGCAGCTCGGCCACAGGGCTCCCGTCGGACGGCGGCCGGGGGGCGAACGGCAGGGTGGCCGGGTCGAGCCGGAGCTCGGTGGCCTCCATGATCCCGACCCGCACCCCGCCGGGCACCTGGGCGGGCAGGCGCACGCAGTCTTCTGGCGCAGGAATGTGCAGGGGCCGGACCGCGTCGTAGCGGGCCGGGCCGGCGGGCGGAACTTCACCGGTGACGAACACGGCGTCGACCAGGTCGGCCCCGTCCTGGACCAGGACGCCCCGCACATGGTGGGCCGTGCGCCCCTGCCGCAGCACCGTGGTCCGTATGGTCGCCGGCCCGAGGTCCGGGGGCCGCAGATAAGTGACGGCGGCCGACACCACGTCCGGACCGGGAGCTTCGGCGCCGGCCGTCTTGGCGCCCGCCGCCAATCCGGCGGCCACTTGGCAAGCCGCCCCGCCCAGCAGGGCCAGCAGGTAGCCGCCGTTGGGTTTGTCGCCCACGGTCCAGAGCGGGTGGATGGCGGTGTCGAAGGTGGCGCCGTCGGCCTGGGGGCGCAGCCCAGTGGCCAGCGCGAAGTCGAGGTCGTCCGCCGAAGGTGGATGGGGCACACAGCGACGCTACCGGCGAAGATGCACGGGTGGAATTCGACGTGGCAGCCACCTTCGGTGACGACTACCTCTACTTCTACGAGGAGTCGATCGACGACGGGCACTCCGACGACGACGCCAGCGAGATCCTGGGCCGGCTGGACCTGGAACCGGGCGCCCGCCTGCTCGATGCGCCCTGCGGCCACGGCCGCATCGCCCGCCGGCTGGCCGCGGCCGGACTGGACGTGACCGGGGTCGACCTCTCGGAGCCCTTCATCGCCCGGGCCCGCGCCGCGCCGAGCAGCCCTGAGGGCCAGCTGCACTACGAGGTGGGGGATCTGCGTCGGCTCCCGGTCGCCGGCCCTTTCGACGCCGTGGTCTGCTGGTACACCTCGTTCGGCTACTACGACGACGTTGACTGCCGGGCCGTGCTGGCCGAGTTCCACCGGGTGCTCCGGCCCGGAGGGGCCGTGCTGATTGAGACCATGCACCACGACGGGGCGGTGCGGCACTTCACGGCCGACCCTGACGCCACCGTGGTCCAGCGGGGTGACGATGCCCAGGTGGATGTTTCCCGCTTCGACCCGTTGAGCGGGCGGATGGTGACGCAACGCACGGTGTATCGAGCCGGGGCGGTGCGGCACAGCGCCCACTTCATCCGCCTGCCCACCCCGCCCGAGTGGGTGGCCTGGCTGGAAGGGGCCGGCTTCAGCGACGTGCGCTTCTCAGCCGGCGGGGGTGGGCCGCTCGAGCTGGACAGCTGGGTCATGGTGGTCCAGGCCACGGCCTGAAGAGCCGGGAGGCCAGGCGTGGCCAGGCGGGTCGGGGTCAGGCGCGTGGGACCCCGGTGTACAGTGAAGATGACACGGTTGTCAGCAAACTTTTCGCCCGTAATGCCTGGTAGGGCGTCTGGGAGGGTCTATGAACGTCGATCTGAAGGCACTGGCCGGACCCCGGGATCGCCTCATGGTGGACGGGGCGGTCGACCCGGTCACGGCCGAGGTCATCCGGGGCACCATGGAGACCGTCTGCTTCGAGATGGCCATGTACGTCTCCCGCACGGCCACCACCCCCATCCTCAACCAGTCCAACGAGCGCAACGCCACCATCCTCGACGGCAAGGGTCGCCTGGCCGCGCTGAGCGTGGGCATCCCCCAGTTCATGCTCACCTCCACCCTGCCGGTGCGCTTCGCCCTCGACTTCCTGGGCGTCGACGAGTTCCGCCAGGGCGACGTCTTCGTGGCCAACGACCCGTACCACGGGGGCGGCCACTTGCCCGACTACAACGTGTTCGCTCCGGTGGTGGTCGACGGCCACCTGGTTCTCATCGCCTCCATCCAGTGCCACCACGGCGACACCGGCGGGGCGGTGCCGGGCGGCTACAACGTCACCGCGGCCGACATCTGGGGCGAGGGCGTCCGCTGGCCCGTCGTCAAGGTGCTGGACCGTGGCGTGGAGCGGCGCGACGTGCTCTACGCCCTGCAGGTGAACAACCGGCTGGAGGGCTACCTGGGCGACCTGCGGGCCCAGATCGGCGCGGCCAAGCAGGCCGCCGACGGCCTGGTCGAGCTGGTCGAGCGCTACGGGGTCGACATGATTGAGGGGGCGGTCGATCACATGATCGATTACGCCGCCAAGCGCTTCGGCGAGGAGATCGCCTCCTGGCCCGACGGCACCTACGAGGGCGACGCCTACGTCGACCACGACCCGCTGGGCAACCCCGACATCCACCTCCACGCCGCCATCACGGTCGATGGCTCCAAGCTGACCATCGACTACACCGGCAGCGACGAGCGCCAGGAGCTGCAGGCCTGGTCGACCTACGGCAACACCCGGGGCTACACGGTGGCCCAGGTGGCCTCCATGATGGATCCCGAGATCCCGAAGAACGAGGGGTTCTTCAACTCCATTGAGCTGATCGTGCCCGAGGGCTGCGTGCTGAACCCGCATCCCGGCCGACCGGTCAGCGCCGGCACCCACCACCCTGGGGCCGACATCGGCGAGGTCATCGCGGTGGCCCTCTCCGGCGTGTTGCCCGAGCGGGCGGTGCCTCAGACCTACAAGACGGGCATCCCGACCAACATCAAGGGCATCGACCCCCGCAGCGGCCAGGTCTTCGTCGACGGCTCGGCCGAGGTCTACGCCGGCTGGTGCAACGCGGCCAAGGGGATGGACGCCTGGGGCGCGGTGAGCGCCGCCTTCGGCAATCTGTGGAAGGCCACGGCCGAGATCAACGAGAGCCTGTACCCCCACATTCAGTGGAGCCGGGACTACCGCACGGACTCGGGCGGCCCGGGCCAGTGGCGCGGCGGCTGTGGCAGCCACTACGTCAAGGAGGTGCGGGTGGCCTCCAACGTCTACACCTACGTGGTCGGCATGAAGTACCCCATGCCCGGTATCGCCGGCGGTGGCAAGGGCGCCCCCAACAAGTTGACGTTGCGCTACGGCTCGGCCGACGAACTGGTGGTGCAGCACACGGCCGACTGGGTGCCCATGGCGGCCGGCGACCGCATCTGCTTCGACTACGGCGGCGGTGGGGGTTGGGGCGACCCGCTCGACCGGCCGGCGGCGGCTGTGCTGGACGACGTGCTCGATGAGTACGTCAGCGTCGAGGGCGCCGAGCGTGACTACGGCGTGGTGCTCAGCGGTTCCCTGGAAGAGCTGACCCTGGTCGTGGACGAGGCCGCCACCGAGCGCTGCCGGGCCGAAATGCGCGCCGGCCGCGCCGCCTGATCCCGCGGCACGAAGGGACTGACGTGGCTGCGGGCATTGTCGGATGGGGCGCCTACCTGCCCTACTGGAGACTGCAACGGGCCGCCATCGGCCAGGTGCTGGGCTCGGGCGGCGGCAAGGGCAGCCGGGCCGTGGCCTCCTACGACGAGGACACCACCACGCTGGGCGTGGAGGCGGGGCGGCGGGCTCTGGCCGTCGCCCCCGTCGCCCCCCAGGACCTCCTCTTCTCCACCCCGGCGCCGGGCTACCTGGACAAGACCAGCGCCACCACCATTCACGCCGCCCTCAGCCTGGACCGGACCTGCGGGGCGTATGACTTCGTCGGCTCGCCCCGCTCGGCCGTCGGCACCTTGTTGTCGGCCCTGCAGGGATCGCCGCAACGGGCCACGCTGGTCGTCCTGTCCGAGCTGCGGACCGGCCTGGCCGGCGGGGCCGAAGAGCGTGACGCCGGCGACGGCGCGGTGGCCTTCCTCTGTGCCGGAGCGGGCGCGGTGGCCGAGCTCATCGGGCGCGGCTGCGCCAGTGACGAGTTCCTCGACCGCTGGCGGGTCCCGGGCGAGGCCGATTCCCACGTGTGGGAGGAGCGCTTCGGCGAGGAGCAGTACGTCCCACTGGCCCGCGAGGCCTTCGCCGACGCGCTGAAGGACGCCGGGCTGACCGAGAGCGACGTCGACCACGCCGTCGTTTCGGGGCTGCACGCCCGGGCCGTCAAAGCGGTAGCGGCCGGGCTCGGCGTGGCCAAGGAGGCCATGGTGCCCGACCTCAGTGCGGCGGTGGGCAACCTCGGCGCGGCCCAGGCCGCCCTGGCCCTGGCCGATGTGCTGGACCGGGCCACCCCCGGGCAGGTGATCGTGGTGCTCTCGCTGGCCGACGGGGCCGACGCCCTGGTGCTGCGCACCACCGACGCCCTCCCGGCGGCCCAAGCCGCTTCCCGCGCCGCCGGGGTTCCCACCGTGGCCGAGCAGGTGGCCTCGGGTCGCAGCGACCTCACCTACGCCGCCTTTTTGACCTGGCGGGGCCAACTGCACCGCGAGCCACCGCGGCGGCCCGATCCCGAACGGCCCGGGGCGCCGACGGTGCACCGCTCGGAGTCCTGGAAGTACGCCTTCGTCGCCAGCACCTGCACCGCTTGCGGCTTCCGCCACATGCCGCCCACCCGGGTCTGCCTCAACTGCCGGGCCATCGACCGCATGGCGGAGGAGCGCCTGGCCGACACCGAGGGCACCGTGGCCACCTTCACTGTCGACCACCTGGCCTACAGCCTGTCCCCGCCCGTGGTCGGCGTCATCGTCGACTTCGACGGCGGCGGCCGCTACCGCTGCGAGATGACCGACGTCAACGTCGACGACCTGGCCGTCGGCGACCGGGTGGCCATGACCTTCCGGCGCGTCTACACAGCCCAGGGCGTGCACAATTACTTCTGGAAGGCCCGCCCGCTGCCGCACGCGGCGGGCCCCCGGAGAGGAGCAGACGATGGCCAGTAGAGGTATCCGCGACCAGATCGCCGTCATCGGCATGGGCTGCACCAAGTTCGGCGAGCGCTGGGACACTGGGGTGGACGACCTGTTGACCGACGCCGCCACCGAGGCCGCGGCCGACGCCGGCCTGCCCATCCACGACATCGACGCCTTCTGGCTGGGCACCATGACGTCGGGCGTCTGCGGCGTCACGCTGTCCCGGCCGCTGAAACTCGACTACAAGCCCGTCACCCGGGTGGAGAACT
>DASZMA010000148.1:0-44594 GCA_035552095.1 Acidimicrobiales bacterium
CGCGGGCACCCTGCGGGTTCTCGGCCAGGATCCGACCACCGACGGTTCCCGCATCCGGGCCCGCATGGGCGTGGTGCCCCAGGAGGACTCCCTGGACCTCGACCTGACCGTCATGGACAACCTGATGATCTACGGCCGCTACTTCGACATGCCGCGCAAGGTCATCCGGGCCCGGGCCGAGCAATTGCTGGAGTTCGCCCAGTTGACCGAGCGGGCCAACGACCGGGTCGACCCGCTCTCGGGGGGCATGAAGCGGCGGCTCACCATCGCCCGTGCCCTCATCTCCGATCCGGACCTGCTCATTCTCGATGAGCCGACCACCGGCCTCGACCCCCAGGCCCGCCACCTGCTCTGGGATCGCCTCTACCGCTTGAAGCTGCAGGGCGTGACCCTGGTGATCACCACCCACTACATGGACGAGGCCGAGCAGCTGTGCGACCGGCTGGTCGTGATGGACAAGGGGCGCTTCGCCGCCGAGGGCACCCCCCGCCAGCTGATTGAGCAGCACTCGACCAAGGAAGTGGTGGAGCTGCGCTTCCAGCCGGGCCAGCACGAGAGCATTGCGCCCGCCCTGGCCGACCTGGCCCAGCGCTACGAGGTGCTGCCCGACCGCATCCTGCTCTACACCGACGACGGCGATGTCGCCCTGGCCGCGGTCAACGCCAAGGGGTACGCCCCCCAGAGCGCGCTGGTGCGGCGCTCCACGCTGGAGGACGTCTTCCTGCGGCTGACCGGCCGCACCCTCGTCGACTGACCCGGCGCGGCGGACCTCTTCTGTGACCACGCCCCCGCAGGCCCTCGACCCCGCCGCCATGTTCGAGCACGGCGAGTACGTGCCGGCCCGCCGCCTGACCACGCCCATGTGGCTGCGGGCCACGCTCTACTTCGGCTACCAGTACAAGCGGACCTGGCGCAGCTCCATCGTGACCAGCTTCCTGATCCCGGTGCTCTACCTCACCTCCATGGGGGTGGCCCTGGGCTCACTGGTCGACAAGCACTCCCACGGCGTGGGCGGGGTCAGCTACGTCGCTTTCCTGGCCCCGGGCCTGCTGGCCGGGACCTGTATGCAGATCGGCACCAACGACACCATGTGGCCCGTGCTCGGGGCCATCAAGTGGATGCGCACCTACCTGGCCATGCTGGCCGCCCCCCTCAACGTCTACGACGTCCACCGGGGGCACCTGGCCTGGGTGGCCACCCGCATCGCCATCGTGGTCTCCATCTACCTCAGCGTCATGGCGCTCTTCGGCACCGTCTACTCCCCGTGGGCCATCGTCGCCCTGCCCGCCGGTGTGCTCACCGGCATGGCCTTCGGCGCCCCGATGGCGGCCTACTCGGCCACCACCGACAAGGACACCGGCTTCTCGACCATCTACCGCTTCGTGGTCGTCCCGCTCTTCTTGTTCTCGGGCACCTTCTTCCCCATTTCGCAGCTGCCCCACGTGCTGCAGTGGCTGGCCTACGCCACCCCGCTCTACCACGGCGTCGCCCTGTGCCGTGATCTGACGCTCGGCCATGTGCACCTGTGGGTCGACCTGGGGCACGCCGCCTACCTGAGCCTGTGGGTCATGGCGGGGTACCTGGTGGGCCAGCGCACCTTCGCCAAACGGTTGGTCGTATGACCACGGCGAACCAGACCACCAACCGGGCCGGCCCGGCGGCCGACGACCCGGCCCGCCGCGGCATCGCCCTGCGCATCACCCCGCTGGCCCTTCTGGGGGGCCGGCACGCCGCCCGGGTGCTGGAGCGCAACATCCTGGTCTACCGGCGCTCGTGGATCTTCATCATCTCGGGGTTCTTCGAGCCGCTCTTCTACCTCCTCTCCATCGGGATCGGCCTCAGCCGGCTGGTCGGTCCCATCCCCGTCGACGGCCGGTTGGTGGCCTACACCGCCTTCGTGGCGCCGGGGCTGCTGGCCTCCTCGGCCATGAACGGCGCCATGATCGACTCCACCTTCCTGGTCTTCATGAAGTTGAAGATCTCCAAGACCTACGACGCCATGCTGTCCACCCCGCTCGGCGTGGGGGACGTGGCCATCGGGGAGCTGAGCTGGTGCGTGCTGCGGGGCGCCCTCTACTCGGGTGCCTTCATCTGCATCATGGCGGCGCTCGGCTACATCGTCTCGCCCTGGGCCATCCTGTGCTGGCCGGCCGCCATCCTCATCAGCGTGGCCTTCGCCTCGGCTGGCATGGCCGGCACCACCTTCATGCGCACCTGGCAGGACTTCGACATGGTGTCGCTGGCCTTCATCCCGCTCTTCCTGTTCTCGGCCACCTTCTATCCCCTCACCGTGTTCCCCGGCTGGCTGCAGGCCGTGGTGCGCTGCACCCCGCTCTACCAGGGCGTGGTGCTGGTGCGGGCGGCTGACCTGGGACTCTTCTACTGGGCCCTGCTACTTCACATCGCCTACCTGGCCGCCATGGCGGTGGCCGGCGTGTCCATCACCCGCCGGCGCCTGGGGCGGCTGCTGTTGCCGTAAAAGACCGGTCCCAGCCGGGCGGATACCCTACGGGCGGAGGTCGCGAGACGATGAACATCGTGGTGAGCAATGTCAAAGGTGGAGTGGGCAAGACGACCACCGCCGTGTACCTGGCCGCGGTGGCGGCCGAGCGGGGCCGGGCCCCCGTCACCCTGGTCGACGCCGACCCCCAGGGGTCCACGGCCGAGTGGTATGACGCCATGCCCATGGACGGCGTGGACCTGGTGGAAGGGCCCTCGGTGCGCACGGTGACCAAGGCCATGGAGCAGGAGGACGGCGTGGTGGTGGTCGACACCCCACCGGGCGAGGGCACCATTGTGCGGGCCGCCCTGGCCCGGGCCGACGCCGTCATCATCCCCACGCGGGCCGGCGGGGTGGAGCCGAACCGGGTGGTGTCCACCCTGGAGATGACGCCGGCCAACATCCTGGCCGGCGTGGTCATCTGCTCGGCCCGGCTGGGCACCAACGACCTGGAGGCCACGGTCGAGTGGTGGAACGAACTCAAGGTCCCGGTCTGGGGCATCATTCCCGAGCGGGTCTCCATCGCCGCCGGCCCGTCGGGCCGGCTGTCGAGTGAGGGCCTCGAGCTCTACGGAAAGGTCCTGAAGAAGGCCACCACCAAGCCCCGCTGAGGGCCGCCGAGCGGCTCTGCCGCGCCGGCCGGGTCAGCTGCGGCGGGTCAGGTATGAGCCAGGTGCTGCGTCAGCCTGGCGTGGAACCGGCTCTCGTGCCACGGGATCGGCGGCTTGCCGCGCAGCTGCCCGATCATCTCGGCCAGGAACCACCGGCGCACGGCCACGCTCGCCGATGAGGCGGGGAGGGTGAGCAGGCGGGCCGAGAGGCCGAACTCGTCCGCTTCGTCGAGCATGGCGTCGTAGAACTCGCAGGCCACCACGGCGGCCTGGGGGAGCTCAAAGCGCCAGTTGTACGTCTGCTGGCCGCGGTCCACCACGCCCTGCCAGACATCGTCCATGCCGGGACCGAACCCGTGGAACCGGGTGCCGATCTCCGAGACCAGGACCGAGAGCCGCTCGGGCAGGGTGGACGACGGCAGCACGCTCGACTCAGCGTGCTCCTTCATGAGCCGAAGCTCGCGGAACAAGCCCTCGTACTCTTCGCTGGCCTTCTGCAGCAACTTGACCGGGATGCCGAGCAACTCGATGGTGACCGGTGGGGACTCCTCCGCCACATCGTGCAGTTCGGCGTGGGCGAAGCCGATCAGGTCGAAGCGGAAGGAGCCGTCGGAGCAGCCGGTGGGCGTGACCGAATAGTCCACCGGGAGCTCGAACCATACGATCTTCCCGCCGTCGACGATCTGCACGCCCCAGTCCGAGGCCAGGGTGTCAAAGAGGGTGAGGCCGCGGCCGGTAGCGGCGTCGGCCCCGTAGTCCTTAATGGAAGGGACAACCGAGCTGCCGTCAGCCACGTCGACCCGGATGCGGTCAGACATGAGATGCAGGGTGACGCTGAGGGGAGTGCCGGCGTGCAGCACGGCGTTGGTCACCAGTTCGGACGTCAAGAGCGCGGCGCACTCGGCCACCTCGGTCGGGGTGTCGCGCAGGTGCGCGTTGATCCAGTGGCGCGCCATCGGCGTGCTCTCTACCACCGGCTCGAGTCGAAGCGTTGCCATCCCGTCCCGGTCTGTACCCAAAGACGGCTCATGTCTATCCTCGGGCGCGACACCCACGTAGTGGAGGGCCAGCACCACCACATCGTCCGCGCTCTCATCGTCGCTCACGAGCGCGGCCAGCGAGGCCGCGGGCTGCTGGGGCCAACCGGCCCGGGCAACGGCGGTGGCCTCTTGAACCAGGCGGTCCATACCGACCGTGATGAGCTCGCCCCGACGCTCCACCAACCCGTCGGAGTACATCACCAGGGCGTCCCCCGGCGAGAGATCGAACTCCTGCGACGGCCGTTCCGGGGCACCCAGCCCGGCGGCAATGAGCAGCGAGGTCGGCGCGGTGGTGAAGGACGTGGTGCCGTCGGCGCCGACGATGAGGGGGGGCGGGTGACCGGCATTGGCCAGCCGAACTGACCCTGTGTGGGGGTTGACGTGCCCCACCACGACGGTGACCACGCGGTCCTCGACCAGGGCGTCGAAGAGGCGGTCGAGCGAGGAGAGCACCTCGGAAGGGGACTGCCCGACCACGGCGTAGGCGCGGATGGCGCTGCGTACCTGTCCCATGAGCGCGGCGGCCGGGGCACCCTTGCCCATGACGTCACCCACGCTGAAGACGATCTGTTCGTCGCTCAGCGCGAAGACGTCGTACCAGTCACCGCCGACGTAGGTGCCGGCCGCACCGGCCCGGTACTCGGCGTCGAAGTGCAGCCCGGCCACGGTGGGCAGCGAGTCGGGCAGCACGGCGCGCTGCAGGACCTCGGCCACCACGTGTTCCCGCTGGAACCGGGTGGCATTGGAGAGGGCCACGCCGGTCCGACTGGCCACCTCGGTGGCTAGGGACACATCGTCGGGGGCGAAGGGCCGCCCGGGCGCGTTGACGAAGGTCATCACCCCGATCACCTCGCCGTTGGCGGTGAGTGGGATGGCGAGCGCAGTGGAGTCGCGGACGGCACGGGCGTCATGCGGGTCGATGCCGTCGGTGGAAAGAGAAGCGAGCTGGACCCGACCGGTCCGATAGGCGATGGCGGCCGGCGTATCCCAGTCGAATGGCATCTCCTCGGGTCCGACCACGCGCTGGGCCGCCTCTGGCGCGAAGATGCCCGCCCCCAGAATCTCGAGACGCAACAGTCCGCTCTCTCCGGGCACCTGGACGACGCAGGCGTCGGCGAGCCGGCCCACCACCAGGGTCATGGTGCGCTGCATCACGGTGGTCGGGTCCAGACTGGAGCTCAACAACTTGGTGACCTCGGAGAGCAATGACAGGCGCTCGCGGCCCGATTCGGCATCGCGCAGGGCTTCGCGCTCCTGCTCAAAGAGCTGAGCCCGCTCCAGGGCCTGGGCCGTCAGGCCGGCCAGGGTGGTGAGGAAGCGAAGCTCGGCTTCGTTGGGATCGGTCCGGCCCACGAAAGCGAAGGTGAGCGCGCCCAGTGAACCGACGCTGCCGTTCAGCGGCTCGGTGATGAGGGTGACCGGCTCCCCGAGCTCGGCGACCACGCGGGGAACCACCTCGAAGGCGAGGTCGACGTCGATGGTCTCGGACACGCCCAACGTGCTGACCAGGGTCCGTCCCTGGCTGAAGGCGGAGCCCGACGGCGTGTTGTCCACTGGCACGTCGCCCCGCGACAGCAGGGCGGGATGGCCACTGCTGGCCAGGCACGAGAGCGATCGCTCACCCGCCACCGGGACCCGGCAGGCGGCCGACTGGGCGCCGAGGGCGCGGCGCCCACCGGCGATGGCGGCGCGGGCCACATCGCCCGGGGTGGTGGCGGCCGCCAGGGCCGAGCTGAGGTGATGCAGGTGCTGGGTGCGCTCCAGGCTGGTGAACTCGGTCATGGTCAGGCGGGCCCGTTCCACCGCCTGGGCGGCCGCTCCGGCGATGGTGAACAGGAAGCCTTTGTCGGCCTTGGTGATCGATCGGGGCTTGACCCAGTGGATCACCACGGCGCCCATGGCGTGGTCCGACACCACGAGGGGGACGACGGCCAGCGAGCTGAATCGGGTCGAGTCGAGCGAGGCCGCCACGGCCGGCCAGTCGCGGCGGAGATCGCCCACCGAGTCGGCGAAGAGGGCCAGATGGCGCCCGAGGACGTCACCCATGGCGCCGTCGGGGTCCAGTGCGGCCAACACAGCGTCTTCGGACACGTCCTTGCCGTACCCGAAGCGCCGGTGCACGGTGAGTACGCCGCGTTCGTTGGTGGTGGCGAAGGTGGCGGCGTCGACGCGCAGCTCGTCGCGCACGGCCCCGAAGAAGGCGTCGGCCACTTGGGCCGGGTCAGCCGCCGTCGTCAGGGCGCGGGCCATGGCCTGCATGCGCTGCGCTGTCTCGGCGGCCACCCGGCGCCGGCGCTCGTTGCGCGTCTCGGTCCGGGCCGAGGACAGTTGCTCGCTGCGTTGGTTGCGCAGATGGGCGATCCAGATCGCCACGCCCGAGCTGACCACCAGGGTCAGCACGCGCAGCAAATGGTTGAGTTGGTCGTACTGGCGCGGCGGCGTGCTGAGGATGACCGAGAAGAAGGTGGCGTAGAGGCCGACCAGCAGGGTGCGGCGTACGCCGGCGAAGGCGGCCGCCATGAACGGGCCGACGGCCAGGAATCCGATCAGCCCGAATTTGCCGCCGAAGACGGCGTCGACCACGGCCACCATCGACACCCAGAGCAGGGCGACCCAGGTTGCCCACCCTTCGGTGCGCTCGGGCCGGGGGAGGCCCGAGCCGCCCAATGGTGCGTCGCCTTCCGGTTCAGGCACGTTCGTTCCCTCCCCCTCGACTCCGGTCGGGGGCTTGGCGGTCATCTGCAACGCTATTGCGTGCAGGCACCTCCCGGCACCTCCAAACCAAAGTCCTGCATCCGGGGTTGTAGTGACAGGATCTCCCCGGAGGGAGAGAGTGGGTACCGCGCGAGGTTTAATTTCCTGAGAGTAGGCAATAGCTCGTGCACGTCAATCGCCATTGCACGTGGTGCGCCCACCCGGGGCGCCGCCAACGTGTCTGAACAAGAATCGGGGAGTTGTGGAGCAGTACTTTCGCATTGAAGAACGAGTGGACCAGGGTGTGCCGATCATCGCCGTCGCCGGTGAGATCGACGTCGCCACCGCGCCGCAGCTGCGGGAGAGCCTGCACGGGGTGATTGCCCAGGGCCAGGCCACGGTGGTACTCGACCTCTTGGAGGTCAGCTTTCTGGACTCCACCGCCCTCGGGGTGCTGGTGGGGGCGCTCAAGCGCTGTCGCGAGCTCGGCGGCGAGCTGCATGTGGTGGTGGCGGACGCCCGGATCATGAAGATCTTCGAGATCACCGGCCTGACCAAGGTCTTCCCGATCTCCAGCTCCATGACCGCCGTGAGCGCGACGTGACCAACTCGGTGGAGGTGTCGGCGGCTGACGCCCTGGTCGTCGGGGACCGGGTCGAGCTCAGCTTCCCGGCCCGAGGCGACCTGGTCGTGCTGGCCCGCCTGGTGTCGTCGGCCATCTCGTCGCGTGCCGGATTCGACATTGAGGACCTGGAAGACCTCCGGCTGGCCGTGGGTGAGTTGTGCCTCCTGGCCCTACAGGGAAGCGACGCCCGGCACGGTGATCTGCGCCTGGAGTTCACCGTCTCGACCGAGGCGTTGGACATCTCCTGCACGCTGGTCGGTGCCGCACCGGCCGTCGGCACCCTGAGTCCCGAGGGAGTCGAAGCCGATCATCTGAGTGAGCAGATCCTGGCCGCCCTGGTCGATGAGCACGGTCGGGATCAGGCTGACGGTTCGGTGCGCGCCTGGTTGCGCAAGCGGCGGTCGGAGCCCTTGGCGTGACGGCCAGCGGGGACGAGGCGCCCGCGCAGTTGTCGACAGTGGCGGATGCCCAGGCAGAAGAGGAAGAGTTCGAACGGGAGCCTCTGACCGAGGCGGCGCGCGACGCCATGATCACCGCCAACCTCGGCTTGGCTCACCAGCTGGCCCGGCGCTTCCTCCACCGGGGTGAACCGCTGGACGACCTGGTGCAGGTGGCGTCGGTGGCCCTGGTGAAGTCGGTGGACCGCTTCGACCCGGGCCGGGGTGTCGACTTCGCCGCGTTCGCCACCCGCACCATCATCGGTGAGTTGAAGCGGCATTTCCGGGACAAGGGGTGGGCGGTGCGGGCCAGCCGGCGCGTGCAGGAGCTCTACCTCGAACTGGGTCACGCCACCTCCACCCTGGTGCAGCAGTTGGGTCGGAGCCCCACGGTGGCCGAGCTGGCGGCGGCCACCGGAGCCACCGAAGAAGCGGTGCTCGAGGCCATCGAGGCCGGACAGGGGTACCGGGCGTCATCCATCGATGCCACCGATGACGAGGACCAGCCTCTCTCGGCCCGGCTGGGCGAGCACGACGGCCGCTACGACTCGGTGGAGGAGCGGGCGCTCCTGGCCCCGGCCCTGGCCACCCTCCCAGCGCGGGAGCAGTCCATTCTGCGCATGCGCTTCGTGGAGGGCCTGACCCAGTCCGAGATCGCGGCCACCGTCGGCGTCAGTCAGATGCACGTGTCGCGCCTCCTGGCGGCCAGCCTCAAGGAGCTGCGGCTACGCATCGGCCAGCAGCCACCCGAGTGACGGTTTCCGTCTAGCCCAAGGCCGTCATCCGTCGTAAGACGACGGCTGAGCCGGACCTGGCGCCTCAGATCGGATGATGAGGAGCGAATAACGAAGCAATTCTATCCTCCTTTGGATATGGTGCGGGGCACCTCCTTCCCGAAAGGACTGTCATGACTGATCAGGCTGCTCCGGCACCGCCCCATGCGGTGCACCCGGTGGGATTGGTAGGCGACAAGGGTCTCAAGTCCGGCGCCCTCGGACTGATCTCCTCCACCGTGGTCGGGGTGGCGTCCACCGCGCCGGCCTACAGCCTGGCCGCCACGCTCGGTTTCGTGGTGATTTCCATCAACGGGTTGCAGGCTCCCATCATCAGCATCCTGGCCTTCGTGCCCATGCTCCTCATCTCCTACGCCTACAAGGAGATGAACTACGCCGACCCGGACTGCGGCACCACGTTCACCTGGGCCACCCGGGCCTTCGGGCCCAAGACGGGCTGGCTGGGCGGGTGGGGCGTCGTGATGGCCGACCTCCTGGTCATGGCCAGCCTGGCCCAGATCGCCGGGCAGTACGTGTTCTTCCTCTTCAACGCCAACGGGGTCGGTGGCAACTCCAGCAGCGGCTGGGTGCTCCTGGTTGGCGTCATCTGGATCGTCCTGATGACAGGCATCTGCTACGTCGGGATTGAGATCTCGGCCAACTTCCAGAAGGCGCTGCTCGGCATTGAGCTGACCATGTTGCTGGTGCTCTCCATCGTCGCCCTGGTCAAGGTGGGCGCGGGCACCGCCCCGCTCGGCCACCTCACGCCGTCCCTGTCCTGGTTCAACCCCTTCAACCACTTCAACGCCACTGGGTTCATGGCCGGCTTCACCTTGATGCTGTTCATCTACTGGGGCTGGGACACCACTGTCTCGGTCAACGAGGAGACGGCCGACCCCCAGACGACACCAGGCCGGGCCGCCGTACTCTCGACCCTGGTCCTATTGGCCACCTACGCCCTGGTCATCATTGCGGCCCAGTCCTACGACGGCATCGGCACCAAGGGCATCGGCCTGCGCAACCCGGCCAACTCCGGCGACGTGCTCAAGGTCATGGGCAGCTCCATCTTCGGGTCATCGGGATTCGGCAGCGTGCTCAGCCACCTCCTGATCCTCATGGTGCTCAGCTCAGCCGCCGCCTCCACCCAGACCACCATCCTCCCGACGGCGCGCACCACCCTGTCGATGGCGGTCTACAAGGCGATCCCCTCGAGCTTCGGCAAGATCCACAAGCGCTTCTTGACGCCCACGGTATCGACGGTGGCCATGGGGGGCGCGTCCATCGCCTTGTACGTGGTGATGAACTACCTCACCTCGGGTGGGGCGGTGATCGTGGACTCGGTCTCGGCCCTCGGCGCCATGATTGCCTTCTACTACGGGCTGACCGGGTTCTCCTGCGCCTGGTACTACCGATCGACGCTGCGAGAGAGCGCACGCAACTTCTGGATTCGCGGTGTCCTGCCCGTGCTCGGCGGATTGATTCTCTACGGCTGCCTCCTTTACAACCTCTGGCACTACTGGAACCCCATCAACAGCTACACCTCGTGGTCGTTGCAGTTCCCACCGCATTGGCACATCGGCGGTGTCTTCGTGCTCGACGTCGGTGCCCTGCTGCTCGGCGTCGTCCTCATGTACGTCTTCAAGGCGGTGCGGCCGGCGTTCTTCCGCGGTGAGGTGCTCAACCGCGACACGCCGACCCGGGTGCCCCAGGACATCGGCGTCGAGGTCGGTCTGTTCGGCATCGATCCCTTTGAGGACGGGCCGGCCGGCACCAACGGCTGAACCTGGCCGGGCCAAGGTCCGCTCCGACCCGCTAGACCGGGGAGGTCGTCCATCGCCGCACAGAGAGGGAGCATCCATGGCGAAGCAATTGTCGGGAACGGTCGCGCTAGTGACCGGCGCATCGAGCGGAATCGGCGAAGCCACAGCAGTGGCGCTGGCCGAGGAAGGCGCATTCGTGGCGCTGGTGGCCCGCCGCAAGGACCGGCTCGATGCCCTGGCCGAGCGCATCGGTGCGGGCCAGACGCTGGTGATCGAGGCCGATGTGACCGATCCGGTCCAGGCACAGCAGGCCATCGCCACCACGGTGGCGGCCCAGGGTCGACTGGACACCCTGGTCAACAACGCCGGCGTCATGCTGCTGGGACCGATTGTCGGCGCGCCGATCGAAGAGTGGCAGCGCATGGTGCACCTCAATCTGCTGGGCCTGCTCTATTGCACCCATGCCGCACTGCCGCATCTCCTTGAGGCGGCCGAGCAGGAGCCGCGGTCGGTGGCCGATGTGGTGAACGTGAGCTCGGTGGCCGGTCGCGTCGCCCGCCTCAACAGCGGGGTGTACAACGCCACCAAGTGGGGCGTCGGCGCCTTCAGCGAGTCGTTGCGCCAGGAGGTGACCGCCCGCCATGTCCGGGTGACCATCATCGAACCGGGCGCCACCGCTACCGAGCTGGCTTCGCACAACCGACCCGAAGTCCTCCAGGAGATCGGTCGCACCTTCGGCGGGATTCAGCGCATGACGGCGGAGGACATCGCCCGCAGCATTCACTACGCCGTGACCCAGCCGAGCCACGTCTCGGTCAACGAGATCCTGATCCGGCCGACCGAACAGGAGCGTTGAGGGAGTGGACCTTGAGCTGGAGGGAAACGTCGTCCTGATTACCGGCGGGACCGATGGGCTGGGGCTGGCCCTGGCGCAGCGCCTGGCCGACGAAGGCGCATTGGTCGCCATCTGCGGGCGTACCGAGGAGCGGCTGGTGCAGGCGGCCGCCACCCTGCGCGAGGCCGGGGCCGACGTGCTGGCGGTGCGGGCCGACGTCGAGCAGGCCGCCGATATCGCCCGGTTCGTCGACGAGGCACTCTCGCGTTGGGGCCGGATCGACGGGATCGTGCACAACGCCGGCCGCAGCGCCGCCGGAACGCTGGAGTCCAGCGACGACGAGACCTGGGAGAGTGACCTGCAGCTCAAGTTGATGGGGGCGGTGCGGCTGACCCGGATGGCGCTGCCCCACCTGCGCCAGAGCCGGGGGGCGGCCCTCTTCACGCTGGCCATGGCGGCCAAGGCACCGGGGGCGGGCAGCACACCGAGTTCGGTCTCCCGGGCCGCCGGCATGGCCCTGATGAAGGCCCTGTCCAAGGAGTTGGCGCCCGACGGCATCCGGGTCAACGCCATTCTGATCGGACTGATTGAGAGCGGCCAGTGGGTGCGGAGTGCCCAGGCCGCCGGGGTGGAGCTGCCGGCCTACTACGCCCGCCTGGCCGAGGGCGCCGCGATCCCGCTGGGCCGGGTCGGCCGCAGTGACGAGTTCGCCGACCTGGCCGCCTTCCTGCTCTCGAGCCGGGCCTCCTACCTGACCGGCACCGCCATCAACCTCGACGGCGGGCTTTCCCCGGCCGTCTGAGTCCTGATCACCCAGCTCCTGAGCCCGGTGCCGGGCCGGCGAGGTGCAGGGCGGGGCGTCCCGCGACTACGAAGGGGCCATGAGCGCTGACCAATTGACCGGCCGCAAGATCGTCATCACCGGGGTCACCGGCCAGGTGGCCCGCCCCCTGGCCGCCGCCCTGGCCCGCCAGAACGAGGTCTACGGGGCGGCCCGCTTCTCGGACCAGGCGGCCCGGGACGAGCTGGAAGCGGCCGGGGTGCGCTGCGTGCCGGTCGACCTGGTCACCGGCGACGTCGCCGGCCTCCCGGCCGACGCCGACTACGTGCTGCACTTTGCGGTGGCCAAGACCAACAACTGGGAGGTCGATCTGGCCGCCAACAGCGGCGGACTGGCCTACCTCATGGAGCACCATCAGCACGCGTCCGCCTTCCTGCACTGCTCCACCACCGGCGTCTACAAGCCCGAGGGCCATCGCCAGTTCGCCGAGGACGGCCCGCTGGGCGACAACCACGGCGTCTGGCCCTTCCTGCGCACCTACAGCATCTGCAAAATTGCCGCCGAGGGCACGGCGCGCTGGGCGGCCGAACGGTTCGCGCTGCCCACCACCATCGCCCGCCTGTCGGTGCCCTACGGCGACGGCGGCGGCTGGCCCGCCATCCACCTGCACATGATGCTGTCGGGACACGCCATACCGGTCCACCTCGACGCGCCCAGCGTGTACCACCCACTGCACCAGGACGACATCCTGGCCATGGTGCCGCGCCTGCTCGACGCCGCCTCGGTGCCGGCCACCACGGTCAACTGGGGCGGCAGCGAGGCCGTCAGCGTGGAGGAGTGGTGCACCTACCTGGCCGAGTTGACCGGTGCCACCGCCCGCTTCGAGCCCACGGCCGACACCATCGACAGCGTGCAGATCGACACCACCAAGATGCACGAGCTCCTCGGGCGCACCACCGTGCCCTGGCGCGACGGCATGCGGCGCATGGCGCAGGCGCTGCACCCCGACCTGGTGCGCTGAGCGTGGTGGAGTTCGTGACGGCCGACCCCGAGGAGCCGCCGGCCTCGGAGTTGCTGGCCGAGATGACGGTCGAGCTGAACGAGCTGTACGGGTCGACCCGTCGGCTGGACAACCCGGCGCTGTCCCCGGCCGAGCTCAGACCGCCCGGTGGCGCCTACCTGGTCGGGTGGGAGGACGGCGCGGCGCTGACCGGCGGAGGGGTGCGCCGGCTGGGCCAGGGGGTGGCTGAAATCAAGCGCATGTACGTCCGGCCGGCCGGACGCTCGCGCGGGGTGGCGGCCCAGTTGCTGACGGCGCTCGAGCAGGCGGCGTCCTCACTGGGCTACCGGACCGTCCGACTCGACACCGGCCCCAAGCAGGTCCACGCGCTCAGCCTCTACCGCCGGGCCGGCTTCCTCGACATTGCGCCCTACAACGAGAACCCGTTCGCCTGCTTCTGGGGGGAGAAGCGGCTCGAAGACCGGCCCTGATCAGGCCGCCGGCACACCGGCTTCCGCACGCTCGGGCCGGGCCTGTAGCGCAGCCCAGATCATGGGGATCTGCAGGGGCATGCGCCCCCAGGCCACCGCCGGCTTGTCGGCCAGGCCGGGATTGCGACCCGTGCCGGCATCGAGCGTCATCTGAATGTGCACCGGGAAGACGCCGACCAGGAGGGCGGCGCTGGCCGGACCGCCCCACGAGGTCCGCTTGAGCAGGCCCAGCGCGCAGGCCAACTCGGCCAGGCCGCTCAGGTAGATCAGGTTGGTGTGGTGCCGGGTCGGGATGACCCGGGGCATGCCCATGGCGAATGACTGCGGGCGCACCAGATGGATGAGGCCGCTGCCGATGAACATGGCGGCCAGGACTTGGGGGGCACGACGGCGGATTCGACTCACAGGGCGGACTGTACTGTGGTCAGCTCAGGAGGAACTGTGGTCACACTCATCGGATCGCTGGCGGCCGTGCTGACCACGGTGTGCTGGCTGCCCCAGGTGGTTAAGACGATGCGGCTGGGCACGGCGGACGACTTCGCCTGGCCCTACCTCGGCCTGCTCACGGTCGGGCTGGTGGCGTGGACCACCTACGGCTTCCTGCGCCACGATCCCCCCATCTACCTCTGCAACATCGCCACCGGGCTGTTGGTGATCACGGTGGTGGCCGTCAAGCGGCGGGCCGACCGGGTCCGGGTCGAGGAAGCCGACGAGGTGGCCCGCATCGTCATCGAGCGCATTGAGGGCTGAGACCCAGAGGAGGCCGCCGCGCCGCGCCGTAGACTGACACGCATGTCAGACAAGCAGGAGGGCACAGCGTGAGCACCCAAGTGACCATCGTCGGTGGCGGCAGCTACCAGTGGGGCCCCGAACTGATGGCGGACCTCTTCGGCACCCCCTCCCTGGCCGGCATGCACCTGGTGCTCCAGGACATCAACCCCGACCCGCTGCCGAAGATGGAAGCACTGGCCCACAAGTTGAACGAGGCCCTGGGGACCAAGGCCACCATCATGGCCACGACGGACCAGCGGAAGGCACTGGAGGGGGCGGACTTCGTCATCGTCTGCATCTCGACCGGCGCCTTCCGTTCCATGGCGGTGGACCTCGACGTGCCCGCCGCCCACGGCATCACCCAGACCGTGGGCGACAGCGTCGGCCCGGGCGGCATCAACCGGGCCCTGCGCAACATCCCCGTGCTGGTGGGCATCGGCCACGACATGGAGGAGGTGTGCCCGGATGCCTGGCTCTTCAACATCACCAACCCGATGACCACGCTGACCCGCTCCATCTGCCGGGAGACCAACATCAAGACGGTGGGCCTCTGCCATGAGGTGGGCAACTTCTGCATGGACCTGGCCATCGCCACCCGGAACCGGGCCGAGGACGTCGTGCCCAGCGTCCTCGGGGTGAACCACTTCCCCGTGCTGATCGACCTCAAGGTGGCCGGAGCCGACGGCTTTGCGCTGCTGCGCGACCTGGTCGACGAGGTCGGCGGGCTGGCCTCCCTGGCCCCCTACCCCGGCCGTCCCGAGGCCGAGAAGTTCTCCAAGCTGGACTTCGCCCAGCGCCACATGTTCAAGCTGATGCTGCTGGAGCGCTGGGGCACCTTCCCGGCCGCCGGGGACCGCCACATCGCCGAGTTCCTCTCCTTCGCCCTGACCCCCGAGTCGGACTGGGGCGCCGCCTACAACATCGATCTCAGCCCCATCTCGCGGCGGGTGAGGATCGCCGCCGAGGACGTGGCCAACGTCGACGCCTGGTTGGCCGGTACCCAGGAGCTGCAGACCTGGCAGTCCGGTGAGCTGCCTTCGCCCATGATCCAGGCCATGCTGACCGGGGAGCCCTTCGAGGCCCCGGTGAACATCCCCAACACCGGGCAGGCGCCCCAGCTACCGGCCGAGGTGGTCCTCGAGTCGATCTGCGTGATTGACGATCAGGGCATCCGCGGCCGCGACGTCTCCATCCTCCCGGCCCCCTACGACGAGATCGTCCGACGGCACACAGCGACCCAGGAGCTCACGGTCGAAGCGGCTCTCAAGGGTGACCGCAAGCTGGCGGCCGAAGCCTTCGTACTCGATCCGCTGGCCGGTCGGGGCGATCTGAAGGAGACCGAGTCCATGATTGACGAGCTCCTGGCCGGCACGGCGGAGTGGCTGCCCCAGTTCGCATAGCGTCGAAGCGGGCCGCCCCGACCGGGCCGTCGCCACCACTCGGGAGGACAGACCATGCGCATTGGATTCGTCGGGCTCGGTGCCATGGGGTTGCCGATGGCCGGGCACCTGGTCACGGCCGGGCATGAGGTCAGGGTGGCGTCGCGGGGCCGCGGCCCGGTTGACGCCGCCGTGGCCCAAGGGGCGATCGACGGCGGGTCGCCCGGCGGGGTGGCGGGCGCGTCGGAGGTGGTGATCCTCTGCGTACCCAACTCGCCCGAGGTGGTCGAGGTGGTCGACGACATGCTCGAGATGTTGGGGGAGGGCAAGACGGTGGTCGACTGCTCCACCATCGATCCGGCGATTGAGCGCGAGCAGCACCGCCGGGTGGCGGGGACCGGCGCCCGCTACCTCGATGCGCCGCTGTCGGGCGGCACGGCCGGCGCCCGATCGGGCCGGCTGACGCTCATGGTCGGCGGCGACGGGTCGACGCTGGCCGACACCGAGCCGGCGCTGGCTCCCTTCGCCGGCCTCATCGTGCACGTGGGCGGGCCCGGGATGGGCCAGGTGGTCAAGCTGTGCAACAACCTGATCTACGCGGCCCAGATGACGGCGACGGCCGAAGCCACCGCCATGGCCGTCAAGTCCGGCGTCGACATGCACAAGCTCTTCGAAGTGCTGACCCATGCCACCGGTGACTGCGTGGCCGTGCGGACCCGCCTGCCGGTGGCCGGGGTGGTGGCCGACAGCCCGGCCTCCAACGACTGGCAGCCCGGCTTCATGACCGATCTGATGGCCAAGGACCTCGACCTGGCCCTGGCCTACGCCGCCCGGTCGGGCGTCCCGCTGGCCACCACGGCGGCGGCCCGCCAGATGCTCACCGCGGCGTCGAGCGCCGGGTACGGCCGGGAGGACTTCTCCGCCGTGGCCAAGGTCGTGCTGGCTTCGGCCGGCCTGGGATGAGCCGTCCCGGCCCGCTCCCGACCCCGGCCCTGATCCTGGCGGCGGACCATCGGGCCCGCGGGGTGGTCACCGTGGAGAACTACGGGGAGTACCGCGGCGCCCTGGCCCGGGCCCTGCCGTCCTGCGACGGGATCCTGGCCACGGCCCAACCACTGGCCGACCTGGCCGCCGGTGGCCACCTGACGGCGGCGCAGCGGACCTACCTCTCGCTCAACCGGACCGGCCTGGCCGGCTCGGTCTTCGAACTCGACGACCGGCTGGTGGCCAGTGTGGCCCGGGCCGCCGCCGACGGCTGGGACGGGATCAAGCACATGACCAGGATCGACCTGTCCGACCCGCTCACCGCGCCGGCGCTCGAACTGCTGGGCCAGGTGCTCGAGCAGGCCCGGGCGGCCGGGCTGGAGGCGTTGATTGAGCCGCTGGTCTGGCGGGACGGCCGGGTGGCGCGCGACGCCGACGCCATCGTCTTCGCCTCGGTGGTGGCTCACGACATGGGGGCGCCGTTGATCAAGGTCCCGGTGCCGGCCGCTCCGGCCGGCACCGAGCGCCAGCGGGCGGTGGCCCGGGTGGTGGAAAGTGTCGGGGTGCCGGTGCTCTTTCTCGGCGGCCCCCGGGGTGAGGCCGGCCGGTCGTCCGCCCTCGACGAGGTGCGTGACGTCATGGCCGGCGGTGGGAGCGGCATGGCGGTCGGCCGCACCATCTACCAGGATCCCGATCCGGCGGAAATGGCCAGCCTGATGGCGGCGGTGGTGCACCAATGATGATCCTGACCATCGACTTCGGCACCACGGTGACCAAGGTGGGCCTCTGGAACGACGACGGGCTGGTGGCCCTCACCCGGTCCGAACTGACCACGGCCCACCCCCAGGTCGGCTGGGCCGAGCAGGACCCGTTGCGCTGGTGGACCTCGGTCGTCATCGCCTGCGCCGAGGCGCGGGCGCAGGCGCCGCTGGCCTTCGCCCAGGTGGATGTGGTGGCCTGCTCGGGCGCCCGCCAGACCTTTGTGCCGGTGACCAGTGCCGGTGATCCCATCGGCAAGGGCATCTTGTGGTCCGATCGGCGGGCGGCGGTCGAGGCGGCCGGCCTGATGGAGGCGCTGGGCGGCGAGGACCTCAACCGGGCCCGGACCGGGATCCCGCTCGACGCGGGCGCCGTGGCGGCCAAGCTGGCCTGGCTGGCCACCCATGAGCCCGAACGGCTGGCGGCGAGCGACGTCATCCTCTCCCCGCGCGACCTGGTCCTGCTGCGCATGACCGACGAGCGGGTGACCGACGCCACGTTCGCCTCGCGCAGCGGGCTCTACGACTTCGACGGCAACGTGGTGCGCGAACTGTCCGGCCCGGCGCTCGGCAAGCTGCCCAGCGTCGTCTCGTCCGACACGGTGATCGGGCAGTTGCGACCGGTGCCCGGGGCTGAGCTCGGTCTGCGCCAGGGCATCCCGGTGGTCATCGGGGCGGGGGACCGCCAGTGTGAGGTCCTGGGCTCAGGCGCGTCGGAGGAACGCCCCATGGTCAGCTGGGGCACCACGGCCAACGTCTCGGTCCCGGTGCACGACCGTCCCGTTCCCTCGCCGGCCGGAGCCGTCGTCACCCGGGGGGCCACGGGGGGCTGGCTGCTCGAAGGCGGGCTGTCGGCCGCCGGATCGTTTCTCGCTTGGTTGGGCCGGCTGGTCGACCGGCCGGTGGACGAGCTGGCGGCGCGGGCGGCCCAGAGCCCACCCGGAGCCCGGGGTGTCATCGCCGTGCCGTGGCTGGACGGGGCCCGCGCCCCCTGGTGGCGCGACGATGCCCGGGCCGGCTTCGTCGGGCTGGGGGCGGCGCACGGCGCCGACGACCTCTCCCGAGCGGTGATCGAGTCGGTGGCGTGGGATGTGCTGCGCTGCATGGAGGTGGTCACCGCCGGCCGCCTGGGCGGCAGCACGGCCCAGGAGGTCACGCTCGGCGGGGCAGGCACCGGACTGCCCCTGTGGACCGAGGTGCTCACCTCCATCCTGGGGGTACCGGCCACCCGGCACCGCTCCGGCGAGGCCGCTTCGGCCGGGGCGGCCCTGCTGGCCGGCCGGGCTCTGGGCATGGGGCTCACCCTGGAGCAGATCGATCCGGTCTCGGCCCTCATTGAGCCCGATCCGGTCGCCGTCGACCTCTACCGGCGCCTGCGGCCCCAGGTCGAGCACGTGGCGACGGCGGTGCTGGCGGCCACCGAGTCGTTCCCGTGGGCCGCCGCCGACGGCACTACCCGGTAGACCGACACCCGCCGTGCTGGTCGACATCGCCTACGGCGTCGAGGGGCGGACCGTGGAGGTGCCCGACGACGCCTCGGTCATTGCGCCCCGCCAGGTGCCCGGGTTGCCCGACGAATTGGCGGCCGTGACCCGGGCCCTCGAATCGCCCGTCGTCGGGCCGCCCCTGTCCCAGCTGGCGGCCGGGGCCCGGCGGGTCGTCGTGGTGTTCCCCGACCTGACCCGGCCCATGCCCAACCGGACCGTCCTGCCGCCTCTGCTCGGCGCGCTGGAGCGGGCCGGCCTGCCCGATGCCGCCATCACCCTGCTCTGCGCCACCGGGACCCACCGCCAGGCCACGGCGGCCGAGATGGCAGTGCTGGTCGGCCCCGAGCTGGTGGGCCGTTACGCCATCGTGGACCACGACGCCGAGCGCGACGACCATGTTCGGGTGGGCGAGGTGGACGGGGTGCCGGTCCTCCTGCAGCGCCACTACGTCGAGGCCGACCTGCGCATCATCACCGGGTTCGTCGAGCCCCACTTCTTCGCTGGCTTCAGCGGCGGGCCCAAGGCGGTCTGTCCGGGTCTGGCCGCCACGTCCACCATCCTCGAGGCGCACCACCCGCGCCGCATCGCCGACCGGCGGGCCACCTTTGTCACCCGGTCGGGCAACCCGGTGCACGACTTCGTCCGGGCCGCGGTGGCCCTGGCCCCGCCGCAGCTGTCGATCGACGTGACGATCAACCGGGCCCGCCAACTCACCGCCGTCTTCGCTGGTCCGCTCACCGAGACCCACAATGCGGCGTGCGCCTTCGCCCAGGGCTCGGCCGTCCAGCGGGTGGACGCCCCGTTTGACGTCGTGGTCTCGACCAACGGCGGCTATCCGCTCGATCGCAACCTGTACCAGGCCGTCAAGGGCATGGCGGCCGCCGAGCGGATCGTCGCGCCCGGAGGGATCATCATCATGGCGGCGGCCTGCGTGGACGGCGTGCCCGACGACGGAGCCTTCGCCCGCGTGCTCTCGGGCGCCACCACCCCGGCCGATCTGGTCAACGCCGAGGGCGGGGCCGAGCTGGACCGCTGGCAGGTCCAGGTACTCGGACGGGTGCTGCAGCGGGCCCCGGTGTGGATGTACAGCGACGGGTTGAGCGACACTGCGGTCCGCTCCGCCCTGCTCGTCCCGGTGGCCGATCTGAGCGCCGCCGTCGCTGACGCGTTGGCCGCCTCGGGTCGGCCGGGTCGGGTGGGCCTCCTGCCCGAAGGCCCGCTGACCGTGGCCACGGTGTCGTCCGCGGCCTGACGGCCGGTCCCTCCAATCCCTGACGCCCGTGTCAGGGATAGAGTGCTCAGCCAGTGACCGACGAGCCGCTGTTCGACTTTGCCGTTCCGGATGACTTGTTGCGCGAGGTGGTGGCCAAGAGCCGCGACCAGGAGGCCATCGCCGAGGTGCAGATGATGCCCGGCACCGGTGAGGGCAAGCCGCCGTCGCTGATGGCCATTTTGCGGGCGTCCTCGTTCGCCCCGCTGGTCATGCTGACGGCGGCGGCCATGGTGCCGGGTTCGGTGGGCTACGGCATCACCCTCATCGGCGTCAACCTGGAGCGCTCCTTCCATCTGTCCAATGCCGGCCTCGGGGCCGTGAGTTTCGTCGGCTCGGCGGCCCAGCTGCTGTGGGCCGTTCCGCTGGCGCTGTGGGCCGACCGGGGGAGCCGCAAGTTGGTGTCGATTGTCTCCCTGCTGATTGTGGCGGCGTTCGTGCCGCTGATGGGCCTCTCGCCCAACGTCTGGTGGTTCGTCTTCTTGTACCTGATCGCCTCCATCGGCTTCGGCACCAACCTCACGGTCCACAACTCGTACCTCTCGGACGCCTATCCGACCGAGGGCCGGGGCCGGATCTTCAGTTGGCACAACCTCTCGGACCCCCTGTCGGGGACCATCGGGCTGCTCATCTTCAGCGGGGTGGTGGCGCTCACCCACGACTGGCGTTACGGCCTGCTGCTGGCACTGGCCGGCTTCCCCCTGGCCCTTTTCATGACGCGGCTGCGCGAGCCGGCCAAGGGAGCCAATGAGGCCAGCCACATCCTCAAGTCCTCCGGCATGGACCTGCAGTCCCAGCAGGAGAAGGCCCCCCGCGTCCTGCTGGGCTCGGCCATGACCAGGCTCCTGCGCATCCGTTCGCTCTATTACGAGCTGGTGGCCGTGGCCATCCTTGGCTTCGCTTCGACCGGGGCGCCGCTCTTCGGCAACCTGTTCTTCCACGACAAGTTCCACCTGGGCACGGCCGGCCGGGGGGAGATCGAGACCATCATCGGCGTGGCCGGCTTCCTCGGGCTGCCCGTGGCTTACCTGATCGGCGACCGGTTCTTCCGGCGGGCCCCCCAGAAGCCGCTGGCCATCGCCGGCATCTGCATTTCCGCCTACGGCATCCTCTTCGTGGGCTCGCTCTACGTCCCCCAGCTCTGGCTCTGCGTGACCTTGCAGTTTCTGGCCCAGTCGGCGGTGCAGCCGCTGGCCATCTGTATCTTCCTGACCCTGGCCGCCACCGCGCCGCCGGAAATGAGAACCATCTGCTTCGCCATGTTCGGCGTGTACTCACTGGTCTTCGGCGGCTTCGCCGGGAGCGTGCTGCTCGGCGCCGTCTCCGACGCCATCGGTGGGCTGCACGGGATTGTGGTCTCGCTGTCCATCATCGCCCCGGTCTGCGTCACCGGCGGGTTCTTGTTGCTGCTCGGGTCCCGCCATGTGCGGCGCGACATCACGCTGGTGATTGAGGACGTGATTGAGCGCTACGCCGAGGGCAAGCGTCGTCAGAGCGGGGGCGAGCTCCCGGCCCTGCAGGTGCACAACCTGGACTTCTACTACGGGGCCAACCAGGTGCTCTTCGATCTCAACCTGCAGGTCGAAGAGGGCGAGATGGTGGCGCTGCTCGGGACCAACGGCGCCGGGAAGTCAACCCTGCTGCGCGCCGTCTCGGGGCTGGCCCACCCGCACCGGGGCGTGGTGCGCATCTTCGGCGTGAACTGCACCTACCTCGAGCCTGAGCAGATCATCGACCAGAGTGTGGCGCTGCTGGTGGGGGGCAAAATGACCTTCCCCGGTCTGACCGTCCGTGACAACCTCCGCATCGGCGGCCACACCATGCGTCGCGACCGGGCCCGGGCCGCGGCCGCCCTCAAGGAAGCCATGGATGTCTTCCCCGAGCTCCAGGCCCGGATCGACCAACCGGCCGGCACCCTCTCGGGCGGCGAGCAGCAGATGCTGGCCCTGGCCCGCGTCATGATGACCAAGCCGCGGCTGCTCATGATCGACGAGCTGGCCCTGGGCCTGGCCCCCATGACGGTGGAGCGGTTGATGGGCATGGTGCGCCGGATCAACGCCGAGGGGACCACGGTCATCCTGGTCGAACAGAGTGTGAACCGGGCCATGAGCCTGGCCGAGCGCTGCTTCTTCATTGAGCGGGGCGAGATCCGTTTCGACGGCCCGACGGCAGAGCTGATGGGCCGCGACGACCTGCTGCGACCGGTGTTCCTCGGTACCGCTTCGACGAGCCTGAGTTAGGCGCGCCCGATGCTGCTGGCCTTCTCCGCCCCGAGCTTTGTCCTCGTGCAGGGGCTCATCATCGGGCTCGGCTACGGGCTGCTGGCGCTCGGGTTGGTGCTGATCTACCGCACCAACCGCGTCCTCAATTTCGCCCAGGGCCAGGTCGGGGTCATCGCCGCCGTCTTCCTGGTCAAGCTGACCGCCGACTTCAAGTTCAACTACTGGTTCGCCCTGGTGCTCTCCGTCGGGCTGGCCGCCGGGGTCGGTGCCCTGACCGAGTTGGTGCTGCGACGGTTGTTCAACCGACCCCGGGTACTGGTCATGGTGGCCACCATCGGCTTGAGCCAGGTGCTGTTGGCGTTGACCGCCCTCCCGTTCATCCGGCCCCACAACCTGTACAAGCCGGTACCGGTGCCCTTCGACATCTCGTTCTCCATGGGATCGGTCATCTTCACTCCGGGCGAGGTGTTGACGCTGATTGTGGCCCCGATCGTGGGCATCGCGCTGGCCTTGGCCGTGCGCTCCACTTCCTGGGGCCTCAACATGCGGGCCATGTCGGAGAACGCCGACTCGGCCCGGCTCTCGGGCGTGTGGATCCGCCGTACCTCCACCCTGACCTGGACGGTGGCCGGTGCCCTGTCCGCCTTCACGGCCATACTGAACGCGCCCGGCCAGACCAGCGCCCTGACCCAGGTCCTCAGCCCGGACCTGCTGCTCTTCGCGCTCACGGCGGCGCTGGTGGGCGCCATGATCAACCTGACGGTGGCCTTCGTGGCCGGCATCGGGGTGGGCGTGCTCTACGAGCTGTTGCAGTGGAACATCACCTCCACGGCCAACCAGCAGCTGATCCTGTTCGCCGTGTTGCTGGCCGTGTTGCTCATCCGGGTACGCGCCCTGCGCAAGGACAGCCGCTCGGCCGAGCGATCGACGTGGCACCACGGAGCGGCCACCACGGTGCGGGCCACGGCCGACACACTGCGCCGCCGGGTGTCCACTTCGGGCGTCTGGCTGGCCATCGGCGCCGCCGCATTGTTGCCCCTGGTGCTCAACGTGGGCAACGACTTCCTCTTCAGCCAGGTCTGCATTTACGCGGTGATCGCCCTCTCGCTGACCGTGCTCACCGGATGGGCCGGTCAGGTGTCGTTGGGTCAGTTCGGGCTGGTGGCGGTGGGCGCCCTCGTGGCGGCCCACATGGGCGGTTCCATCCCCCTCCCGCTGGTGCTGCTCTACGCCGGGGCCATCACGGCGGTGGTGGCCATCCTGGTCGGACTGCCGGCGTTGCGCATGCCCGGCCTCTTCTTGGCGGTGACCACGCTCGGCTTCGCCATCTTCATGCAGGAGGCGGTGTTGGCCACGCCCTGCTGGACGGTGCCCGGCATCCACAAGATGCTGTGCACCGGTCTGCCCAACCCGGCCTCCACCCTCATCAGCCGGCCCGATCTGTTCGGGCTGAGCCTGCATTCGGAGCGGTCCTTTGCCTGGTTCTCGCTGGCCGTGCTCCTGCTGTCCATCTTCGCCGTGCGTACCTGGCGTGACCGCGGGGTGGCGCGCCGGCTGGTGGCGGTGCGCGACAACGAGCTGGGCGCCGGCGCCATGGGTATCCCGGTCCTGCGCACCAAGCTGTTGGCCTTCGCCCTCTCGGGTTTCATGGCCGGGTATGCCGGAGCCTGCTTCGCCTTTGCCACCGAGCGCTTCAGCACCACCACCTTCGACCCGACCGTCTCCTTCATCATCATCTCCATGGTGGTCATCGGTGGCCTGGGCTCCATCCCGGGCGCCATCCTCGGCGCGCTCTATCTGGAGGGCCTGCCGGCCATCTTCGGCTCCAACCCCACCATCCAATTCCTGACCAGTGGCCTGGGGCTCATCGCCTTCATCCTCTACCTGCCGGGGGGTCTGGGCGAGTTGCTCCATAAGTTCGGCGACGCCGTCACGGTGGGCCTCCGTTCGTGGCAGGGCCGGGCGGCGCGCCGCTCGGGCTCCCCACCGGCCGGCGATGGCGCGGCCGGAGCCGACGGGGTGGACGGGGCGCCGCCCACACCGGTGCTGGTCGGCGGCGGGGCCGACTGATGAGCGCCGGGGCCGGCCCTTCGCGACTGAATGTCGAAGGGATCTCCGTCAGCTTCGGCGGGGTCCATGCGGTGGTCGACGTCAGCTTCACCGCCGAGCCCGGGGCCATCGTCGGGCTCATCGGGGCCAACGGGTCGGGCAAGACCACCACCCTCGACGTGCTGTCGGGCCTGGTCGCCCCCCAGCAGGGCACGGTGCGGCTGGACGGCGTGGACCTGGGGGAGTACCTGCCCGAGGAGCGCCAACGCGTCGGCATGGTGCGCTCGTTCCAGGACTGCCGCCTCTACCCCGAGCTGTCCGTGCTCGACGTCCTCTTGTTGTGCGAGGACGTCAAGCGTGAGGTGGGGGTGCTCTCCACCACCCTGCAGATGCCGTGGGCCCGGCGGTCCGAACGCAAGAAGCGGGCCGCGGTCGACGAGGTCATCGGCGGCTTCGGACTGGAACGCTTCCGCCACCACCGCACGGCGGAGCTCTCCACCGGCACCCGGCGGGTGGTCGACCTGGCCTCCATCGTCCTGGCCGACCCCCGCCTCCTCCTGCTCGATGAGCCGACGGCCGGCATCGCGCAGCGCGAGGCCGAGGCGTTCATCCCCTTGCTGCGCCGGCTGCACCAGGTGGTCGACACCACGATCGTCCTAGTGGAGCACGACGTACCCCTGGTCTTCGAGCTCTGCTCCCAGGTGGTGGTGATGGAGCTGGGCTCGGTGGTGGCCGACGGGCCGCCCGAGGTGGTCCGCTCCGACCCCCGGGCCCTGGCGGCATACCTGGGGGCCAGCGATGAGGCAATCTTTGTGTCGGGCCCCACCAGCGTGAGCGCCAACGGGGCGTCCGGGCCGGAGACAAACGGCGTCGGCGGCGAAGGAACCTGAGGCGAAGGGATCTCGAACATGGCGGCACAGACTGGTCCAATGCGTCTGCACAATCCTCTCAACCCGGTTGGCCGCGCCTGGCGCCGGTTGCGGCGGCGTCCCGTCGTCATGCAGGTGCGCACGCTGCTCATTGTGCTGGCCGTCGTGGTGGCGCTGGTGACCTGGCTGCTGATGGCGCCGTCGGGACTGCCGGGCTCGAGCGACAACGCCGGGGCGGCGGTCGTGCCGGCGTCGGCCGCGTTCAAGCCGACCCCGGTCAGCCAGGCCAGCACCAGCACGCGCGGGGTGACGGCGAGCGCCATCAACGTGGTGTTCCCGGTGGTGTCCATCAACAGCCTGTCCGGCAAGCTCGGGTTCGCCGAGGACAAGGAGTACGGCCAACAGGTCGCCGCCATCCACCTCTACGTCAACCAGATCAACTCGGCCGGCGGGATAGGCGGGCGCAAGATCAACCCCATGATCGTCAGCTACGACCCGACCGACACCGCCTCCATGCGCGCCCTGTGCGAGCAGTGGACCCAGGGCAGCCCACCCGTTTTCGCCGTGGTCGACGGCATCGGGACGTGGACCGGGGACAACGAACTGTGCGTGACCCAGGAAGGGCACACCCCGATGATCGGTGCCTGGACCACCATCACCGACTGGACCCAGCTGGGGTCGCCCTACCTCTGGTGGACCGGGGCCGACGGCTCGTCGGTCCTCAGCGCCACGGTCAAGTGGGGCCTGAGCTCAGGGCGGCTGGGGAGCGGCAAGAAGGTCGGAGTGGTCGTCTCCAACCAGGCCAGTGACCAGACGGCGCTCAACCAGTACCTGTTGCCCGACCTCAAGAAGGCCGGCGTCACCCCCCAGGTGTACACGATCTCGGCCGATCTGAACGAGACCGCCAGTACCAACTCCGACGCCCAGCTGGCGGTGGAGCGGCTCAAGGCCGCCGGCGTGCAGTCGGTCATCCCGCTGCTGGCCGAGAACGCCTTCTTCCCCTATCTCGGGGCCGAGAACGCCCAGCAGTACTTCCCCCAGCTCCTGCTGAGCGACTACCAGTCCAGTATTGAGGTGGCGCTCGGCCTGATCCCGACGCCCTACGAGAAGGCACTCGACGGCCAGGAGGGTGTGACCACCGAGACCCTGGGCGGGTTCGACGATGCCCGACCCGAGGCCAAGGGCGGCTACGACCCGGGCGTGCGTTCCTGTTACGCCACCTGGCACAAAGCGCATCCCAAGCCGATCAAGGGGACGACCAGCTTCTACATTGAGGAGCAAGGTCCGATCCAGGCCTGGTGCACGTCCATCCGGCTGTTAGCCCAAGCGGCCAAGAGCGCGGGCACCGATTTGAACCGGCGCACCTTCGTCACCGCCATGTCGAAGATCTCGAACTTCCCGGGCGGGCTCTCCCCGTCGTGGACGTTCGGTCCTACCAAGATGTACGGCCCCAGCACCTACACCGTGGTGAAGATCCACAACAACGTGCCCCCCTCCTCCCAGTGCGTGCTCAAGACCAACGGCAAGCCCCAGGGCACCTGCTGGGTGATTGTGCAGAAGTCGCAGCCGCTGCCGCCGGCCTAGTGCGGTTTCAGCCCAGGAACGAGAGGGTGCCTGCTCGCACCAGGACGAGCACGCCGATGAGGCAGTAGAGCACCGGCGCCGCCCACACCCCGATGCGGGTGACGGCCCCCCGGAGGCGCGGATGGCGGCCGATCCGCAGAACGCCGGCGGTGAGCAGCAGTTCCCCGGCCACGAAGACAGCCGTGATGGAGAGCAGGTTGGCCGCGCCGGCCACCCGGAACAGCGGGATGTAGATGGCCAGGTTGTCGCCGCCCGACCCGACGGTGATCAGGATGGCGGCGAGGATCCCGGTCCCGGCCACCCGTTGCGAGGGGTGCCAGCGATCCTCGGGGTGTCGCAGCGCCAGCAGTCCCCGCAGGCCGAGCGCCAGCGGCACCAGCCCCAGCAACCCGATGACCCGGGCTGATACTTCGAAGAGGGCGAGGGCGGTCCCGGCCGCGGCCGCCACCAGCACGGTGAAACCGATCACCTGCCCGACGACGATGCGGGTGTCCCGCTCGGGCGGCGCGGCCGCCACCATGGCCGCGGTGACCAACCCATTGTCGAGATTGGTGCCGATGAAGGCCGCCGCGGCGACCCCGATATCGGCCGGCAGGCCGGCCCACACGAGTCCGGGTCTTCAGTCGGCGGGGCGGGCCGGCATGGACGGCCCGAAGGGGCGGTCGCCCCGCAACGTCACCCGATGGGCGTAGCGAGGGGCATCGCCGTAGTCGTCCAGGGCGTAGTGCATGGTGGCCCGGTTGTCCCAGAAGGCGACCGAGCCGGCCTGCCAGCGGAAGCGGCAGGTGAACTCAGGCTGGACACAGTGGCGGTAGAGCATCTCGAGGATGGAGTTGCTCTCGTTCTTGGAGAGACCGAGCAGGGTCTGGGTGAACTGCCCGTTGACGAAGAGCCCGTTGCGCCCGGTCTCGGGATGGGTGCGCACGACCGGGTGGAGCGCCGGCACCAACTTGTCCCTCCAGGTGCCGTTCCACTCGTAGCCCCCGCGGGCCTCGACGTCGGCGGCGAACCAGGGGTCATGGTGGATGGCGATCAGGCCGTCGCACAGCTGGCGCACGCCCGGGGCCAAGCCGTCGTAGGCGTCCTGCAGGCTGGCCCACATGGTGTCGCCGCCGACCGCCGGGGCCTCGAGCATGTAGAGGATGGAGCCCATGGCCGGGGTCTCCAGGAAGGTCACGTCGGTGTGCCACCAGCTGGCCCGGTCCACCTTGCCGTCAATGGCCAGCACCTCGGTGCTCTCGGTAATGGCCGGGAGGACGGGATGGGCCTCGGTCACCTCGCCGAACTGGCGGGCGAAATCGGCCTGCTGTTCGGGCGAGAGCGACTGGTCGCGAAAGAAGATCACGTGGTGCAGGTTGAGGGCGTCGCGCACCGCCGCGACCACCTCGGGCGTCAGCGGGACGGAGAGATCGAGGCCACTGATCTCCGCCCCGATGGTGGGTGAGAGGGGATGCACGCTGAGGCGGGTGGCGAGGGTCACCGGCGAATTGTGCCCGACCGGGCCGCGTTACTCAATCCGACCCGGTGGCCGGTGTCTACATTGGACGAGGACATCCCGCGATCAGCGACGAAAGGGGCACGTATGAGTAGCCACACGCCGGGGCTGGACCTGCCGGCCCCGTCACGGAACTACTCGCCTTGGTACCAGTGGATGACCCGTCTGGCCGGCACCACGCATGAGGATCCACTGCCCGAGGGTGACCTGGGCTCGCTGCCCCGCTGGCTGGCCGGCCGGCGCGCTCGCCTGACCGAGCTCCTCGGACCCATGCCGTCGCCGGTCCCCTTGAGCACCGAGACGCTGGAGTCGGTGGAGTGTGACGGGTACCGCCGGGACAAGGTCGTCTTCGACACCGAGGACACCATGTCGGTGCCGGCCTACCTGCTGATCCCCGACGGACGGGTGTCCGAGGGGGCAGCCGTGCTGGCCTGTCACGGTCATGGCCCGGGCAAGTCCCAGGCGGTGGGATTGGAGCACACCAACGCGCCCAACAGCGACTACGCCTTGCAGCTGGTCCGGCAGGGCTATGTGGTGCTCGCTCCGGACCTGCGGTGTTTCGGGGAGCGTCTGGACTGGAATCCCGACGACCACTACGCCTGCGACACCAACCTGGTGCATGCGGCCATGGCGGGCTGGAACCCACTGGCCCAGAACGTGTGGGACCTGGCCCGCTGCCTCGACGTGCTCACCGGGCACCCGCTGGTCGACGCGTCCCGCATCGGGATGGTCGGCCTCTCCTACGGCGGCACGGTCACCCTCTTTACGGCCGCCTGTGACGACCGGGTGGCGGCCGCGGTGGTCAGCGGGTACTTCTCCTCGTGGCGGGTCGCCCACCAGATGCCCTGGAACATGTGCGGATCCCAGGTCCTCCACGGCATGCTGGGCCGCCTCGAACATGAGGACCTCGGTGCCCTGATCGCCCCCCGGCCCCTGCTGATTGAGTCCGGCACCAAAGACGACCTCTTCCCCTACGCCAGCGCCATCGAGTCCGTGCGCCGGACCAGGCTCGTCTACGAGCACCAGGCGGCTGGTGACCGGTTGGCCCACGATGTCTTCGAGGGCGAGCATCAGTGGCACGGCACCGAGGCCATCCCCTTCCTGAATCACTGGCTCTCCCACCGCCCGCCCTCGACGTAACGGGATATCCCGCCGCGGCACTGGCCGTTTTATGGGAGGAATTGGCCGCTCAGGTGTTACTCAGTCGCCGTCGGGTCGGGGCGGCGGACCCCACCGCCTCGGCGTCTGCCGGTAATGTGTGGAGACATGGGGTAACGCGCCGGCATTCCGTGGCGGTCCATCGGAGAGATAGATCGAACTTATGGACGAGGACGAGACGAAGGCCGATTGGGGCCAGGCACGGCCTCCCGTAGAGCCGACGGGTGCGCATCAGCCCATTCATGAGGAGTTCGTGTTCGGCGCCGCCGGCACCCGCAAGCGCCCGATGGGCGTGTGGCTGGGCTCCGGCGCCGTCGTGGTGGCCGTCGTGGTGGGTGCCTTCTTCCTGTTGGCGCCCGGGTCCAAGAAGGTCCCGACGGCCTCGCCGCCCAAGCACGACACGCACCAGACGACCACGGTGCCCCTGCCGGCGGCCAGCACCACGTCCACCACAGCGCCGGCCTCCACCACCACGACGTTGGCGCCGGCCACGACCGTGACCACCAAGAAGACGACGACCAAGACGACGGTCAGGCCCAAGTCCACCACGACGACCACGGCCAACTCCGGGAGCACCACGACCACCGCGGCACCGAGTACCACGACCACTGCGGCCCCGAGCACCACCACGACGGTGCCGCCAACCACGACTACCACCGCCGCGCCGCCGCCGACAACGACCACCCCCACGACAGCGCCCTGTGTGCGTGTGCTTGGAATTTGCCTGGGTGGCTGATGCAGCCAGCGTCTAGGGAGATTCGCCCGTAGGGTGATGCGATGAACGATTCCGTCACCGTGCACATGGCGGCTCCCGCGGCGACCATCTGGGATCTGGTGAGCGATGTCACCAAGATCGGCCGCTACAGCCCTGAGACATTTGAGGCGGAGTGGCTCGACGGGGCGGCCGGACCGGCCGTTGGGGCTCGCTTCCGTGGCCACGTGAAGCGCAATGGCCGGGGCCCCACCTACTGGACCACCTGCACCGTCACCGACTGCGTCCCCGGAAGCGAGTTCGCCTTCGGCGTGGGCACCGGCGAGAAGCCGCTCAACGTGTGGCGCTACCACCTGGAGCCCTCGGGTGAGGGCACCGACGTCACCGAGTCATTCGATCTGGCCAAGACACGGGCCCTCCGCCTCTACTGGGCCGTCCTGGGCTGGTCCCGTGGCCGCACCAACCGTGAGGACATGCGGACCACGCTCGAGCGGATCAAAGCCGAGGTCGAGTAGGGCGCGTTGGCTGACCGAGCGAAGCAAGTGGTGGTCGGGTTGGCGGTGGCCCAGCTGACCGACGTCGTGGCGGCCCAGCTGGTCTCGCCGGAGTTCATCGGCGACCATCTCGATCACCTGGGTGTGCCGCCGACCTTGCGGCGACTCCTCTCTCCCATCAAGGCCACCTCGTCGGCCGGCCTCTTGCTCGGCCTGCTGGTGCCCGAGCTCGGTGCGGTGACCGCGGTCGGGCTGATCGGTTACTACGGCATTGCCGTGGGCTTTCACCTGCGCACCCACGACTCCCCCGTCTCCGCCGTGCCGGCTGCCCTGCTGGGAGCGGCAGCGGCCGCCGCCCTCAAGAAGCGGTTCCTCCCGGCGCTCGCGGCGTAGCCGGCTCGGCCACCGGGCCCACGCCCGGGCCTACAGCAGGCGGGCCGACGCCGGCTCGAGATGGATGGTGGCGTGGGGGATCGTGCGCAGGGCTGAGGCCGGGCAACTCGTAGAGATGGGCCCGATGAGGGCGGCCCGCACCGGCTCCGCCTTACGGGCTTCGGGGACGATGGCCAGCACGGCTCGGGCCCGGAGCAGGGCGGGGATGGTCACGGTGAGCGCATGCGTGGGAACGGTCGCCAGGTCGGGGAAGTGGCCCTCGTTGACCTGCTGTTGCCGGCAGGGGACGTCGAGTTCGACCACCTTGACGTCGAGCGGATCGTTGAAGTCGGCCACCGGCGGGTCGTTGAAGGCCAGATGCCCGTTCTCACCGATACCCAGGCAGCACAGGTCCAGCGGGAACCGGGCCAGGAGACCGGCATAGCGGTCGCACTCGGCCGAGGCGTCGCCCAACCCCTCGACGTAGTAGGCGGCTCGGGGCGACGTGCGGTCCACGATGCGCTGGCGGATCCACCGCCCGAATCCGGCCGGGTGGTCGGGCCCGACCCCGACGTACTCGTCCATGTGGAAGACCACCGTGTCGGACCACGGAACGTCCGGGGTCTGGGTCACCAGCAGGTCAATGAAGTCCAGTTGCGAGTTGCCGGTGGCGAACATGGCGTGCACCACGCCGCGGGCAGCCACCGCGGCCCGCATAGTGGCGGCCACCTGGTCGGCCGCGGCCCGGGCCATGGTCATCACGTCGGGATGCACGAACACCTGGGCTTCGCCGTAGGCCACGGCGGCTGCACTGGTCATGGCGTTCAGCATGCCAGGTGCGACTCGGACAGACTGGAGTGATGCGTGCGGTGACCCAGCCCGGAAGAGCACAGTTCGAGGCGGCGTGGGACGTGGTGCGCCAGCACCTAAGTGTGACGCCGGTGGTGGGGGTACCGCAGCTCGGCCCACTGATCTCGCTGAAGGTCGAGACCATGCAGCCGACGGGCTCGTTCAAGGTCCGCGGCGGGTTGGCCGCGGTGGCGGCCACGCTGGCTGATGACCCCGGCCGCGAAGTGGTGGCGGCGTCGGCCGGCAACCACGGGCTCGGCCTGGCCTATGCCGCCGCCGTGCTCAAGGCCAAGGTCACCGTCATCGTCCCCCAGCTGGCCTCGGCGGCCAAGGTGTCGGCCCTGCAACAGTTCGATGTGCGGCTGGTGCTGCACGGGGAGGGCTACAGCGAGGCCGAGGCGCACGCGCTGGACCTGGCGGCCCAGACCGGGAGCCGCTACGTCTCGCCCTACAACGATCCTGACGTCATCGCCGGGCAGGGGACCATCGCCCGGGAGCTGCTGGAGCAGGTGCCCAATCTGGGCACGGTGGTGGTGCCCTGTGGCGGCGGAGGGCTGGTGGCCGGCGTCAGCCTCGGCCTGGCCGGCACCGGGGTGCGGGTGATCGGGGTGGAGTCCGAGGCCTCCCCGTCCATGAGCGCGGCCGTGGCCGCGGGCGGGATCGTGCCGATCAAAGTGGAGCCGACCCTGGCCGACGGGCTGGCGGGCAACCTCGAGCTGGGGGCGGTGACGGTGGACATCGCCCTGCACGAGCAGGTGCAGATCCTGACGGTGAGCGAAGCCGACATCCGATCCGCCATGTCCTTCGCCGCCCTCAAAATGGGCCTGGTGCTGGAAGGGGCCGGCGCCGTGGGCGTGGCCGCCGTCCGGTCGGGCCAGGTCGCGGCGGGTACCGACGGCCGGGAGACCGTGGTCCTGCTCACCGGTCGCAATATCGCCCCGACCCTCTTCGAGGAGGTGCTCCACGCCTGAGGTGACGACAGGCGGGGTGACCCTCAGTTACGACGTGGTGGGCCGCGGGGAGCCGCTGCTCTTCATCGCCGGCTGCGGCCAACCGGCGGTGGCCTGGCACCTGAGTTTGGCGCCGGCCCTGGCCGCGGCCGGGTACGCCGTGGCCACCTTCGACAACCGCGGGGTGGCGCCCTCCTCGTCCCCGCGGGCGCCCTACCGGGTCGAGGAGATGACCCGCGACACCCTGGCCGTGCTCGACCACCTTGGGTGGCACGATCCGGTGCGCATCGCCGGCCATTCCCTGGGGGGTTGGATCGCCGAGACGCTGGTGCTGGACCACCCGGATCGGGTGCGCGCCGCCGCCCTGATGGGCAGCGCCAACCAGCCGACCGCGTGGGAGATCGCCATCACCACCGTGGAGCGGGACCTGGCCCGGCTCGACTACGACCTGCCGCCGCTGTTCTACGCCACCGAGACGTTGCGCTACCTGCCCATCGCGGACATCCAGAACGACGAGGTGGTCAGCAGCTGGCTCTCCTTCACGGCCGACCTGCCGGTCTGGCCCAATCCGGGCCGCCTCGGGCAGTACGAGGCGGCGTTGGCCTGGTCGACCGACCCCGTCCGCACCACCCGTTGGCCTGAGATCACGGTGCCCTGTCTCGTCCTGGCCTTCGAACACGATGTGGACTCGCCGCCGGAGAAGGCCCGCCTGGCCGCCGCCGCCATTCCGGGCTGCGAGTACCAGGAGGTGATGGGCTCGGGCCACATCGGCATCGTGACCCACGCCGAAGCGGTGGCCGCGCACCTCATCGACTTCTTCGCCCGCCACTGAGCGGGGCCGCCCGGTAAGGCCGGCTCTACCAGTCCGCCCAGCCGGCCGGGGTGACCGAACCGGTCATGGTGCGGGGGTCCACCGAGGTGCCGATCTCTGAGGCCTGGTAGACGGCGAAGCACAGTTGCAGGACCTTGATGGCCGCTTCGGGGGTCATGTCGGCGGTCGTCCCGTCCAGCAGCGAGCTGACGAAGTGCTGCGACGAACGGACGAAGCCGGTTCCCCAGTCGGCGTCAATGTCGCGGAACTCGGTCGTCTTGAGCTCATGCTCGGTGCCGGTGAAGAGCATCACCGGCGCCAGGTCGAGCATCTCGCCGGTGGCCCGGGTCACCCAGATCTGGCCCTCATCGCCCGTGATCTCGAAGAACTCGTCGGCGCCGTAGTAGCTCGAGCGCAGGTACAGCTTGGGGGCGTACTGGACTTCCATGGTCCCGAGCACCATCGGGTCCTCGTACTCGAAGATGGCGGCGCACGGTTCGAAGAACAGGTCCCGCCGCCGCACCACCGCTTGCACCGAGGTGATGTCGAGGTCCAGGAGCCACAGGGCCATGGCGTACTTGTGCACGTTGTCGTCGAAGAGGTGGCCCCCCGGACTGCGGGTGTCGAGGCGCCAGCCGTACCCCTCCGGCCGCAGCGCGGCCTGGAAGGGCGAGGTGGTCTGCCCGACCAGGGTGCGGATGCGCAGGCCGGTCGGCTGGCCGATGGCGCCCTGGCGGACCAGTTTCTTGGCCAGCTCAAGGGGCGGGTAGTGGACGAAGCATTCGCTGATACGCAGGGTGCGGCCGGCCTGTTCGGCCGCCATGCCCATGGCCCGGGCGTCCTCAATGGTGTTGGCCACCGGCTTCTGCACCGAGACGTGCTTGCCGGCTTCCAGGGCGGCGATCACGTGATCGTGGTGCAGATGGGTCGGCGTGAGGATCTCGACGGCGTCGATTGAGGAGTCCGACAGCATGGCACTGAGGTCGGAGAAGTAGGTGGCGCCCCAGGCCTCAGCGGCGGCGCGACCGACTTCCTCGTTGGTGTCGCACACCGCGGCCACGTCACAGCGCGGATCCTGCAGGTAGCCCAAGACATTGGTGGCGGCAATGTTGCCGGCCCCGACCACGCCCAATCGCACCTTCTCCATGTGAACCGTCTCTCTCTAGGTCGCGGTGCGGTGGGCCGGTGACGGCTATTCGCTCGAACCGAAGGCGCCGGCCTCTTTGGCGGTCGCTATGCGCGCATCATCCCACCCCAGTACCGTCTGCAGCACATCGTCGGTGTGCTGGCCCACCGTGGGTGCCTTGGCCGGTATCGGCAGCTTCTCGTCCACGAAGTGCAGGGGAGTGAAAATCTGGTCGCTGCCCAAGTCCGCCGCCGGCAGCAGATCGAAGCGGTCGGCGAACTGGGGGTCTTCAAGCAGCGTCTTGGGCGTGTTGACCGGGGCCATCGGGGTGTTGACCCGGCCGCCGAACTCCAGCCATTCAGCCGAAGTCTTGGTCAAGAAGATGTCACGCAGCTCGCGCTGCAGCTCGCGGTTACCTCGGGCGTGGTCGGCGTACTTGGAGCCGGGCCACCGTTCGAAGAGGTCCAGGCGATCCACGCCCTCGCAGAAGTTCTTCCAGAAGGCCTGCTCCGAGGCCATGAAGAGGACGTGGCGGCCGTCGGCCGCCTCGTAGACCTGGTAGCGCACCCCTTCGACCATCCCGGCCGTCCCCGGGGCCCGCCGCTCGTAGTTGTCCGCCTTGTTGCCCGTCACCTCGGACTCGGGGCGCTCGTAGGCGCGCCAGGTCTCACTGCGCAGCCAGTCCATGGCGGCCGCCGCGTCGGACTGGGCCAGTTCGACGTAGGACCCCTCGCCGGTGGCCCGGGCCCGGGTCACCGCGGCCAGGATCCCCAGCGCGCCGAACAGCGGCCCAGCGTGAATGCCGATGGAGGCGTGCTCGGGAATGTAGGCGAAGCCCTCGTCGTCGGTGGCCACGTTGACGATGCCGGCCCAGGTGTCGTAGGCCACCCCATGGCTCGGGTAGTCACGGTACGGCCCGGTCATGCCGTAGCCCGAGATGGTGCAGAAGACGATCTTGGGATTGATCGCCTTCAAATCGTCGTAGCCCACGCCCCGCCGGGCCAGCGAACCGGGCCGCATAGCTTCGACCACCGCGTCGGCCGTGCGCACCAGGTCCTTCATGATGGCCACCCCGGCCTCGGTGCGCAGGTCCAGGACGAGCGAGCGTTTGCCCCGGTTTAGGTGAAGGTGCATGAGGGACACGCCTTCGACGATGGGCCAGGTCATCTCGCGGATGTAGTCACCGGCCGGCGGCTCGATCTTGATGACGTCCGCGCCCAGGTCGACCAGGGGCGTGGTGATCTGCGCCGGCCCCAGGGCCGAGCACTCAATGATTCTCATCCCGTGTAGTGGCGGGTTGGTCGCCATCTGACCTCCAGTCATTGACCGCCGGATCGTAGCGGCCACCTCGGTGGGTGTTCGATTCCATTCACCGACATACTGGGGTGATGGAGTCTGACTACCTTGACGAGGCCCTGAGCACCTTCGCCACCACGGCACCCCTGTTCGGGTCGCACGGGTTGTCCAATCACGGCCCGATGGCGTCCGAAGTGCTCGACTACATGGGCCGGGCCGAAGCCATTCCCGCCTGGGTCGCCGCCTACCGGACGAAGCTCGACGATGCCCCGCCACCGGCTGACAAGCCGCTGAGCGAGTCCGAGTGGCCCCGGGCCCTGGGGGCCCGGGATCGCTTCCCGGAGTGGTTGGCCCTCTTCGAGACCGAGATCGCCGACCAACCGGTGCAGGCCGTGGTCGGGGAATGGGTGCCCCGCCTGGTGCCCGGCACCATCGGCGCCGCCACCCACGGGCTCATCCGGACCGCGCACGCGTTGCGCGCCCTGCGCGGCGCCGACACCGGCCCCCGCCGGCTGGAGCTGGCCCACGGCCTGGCCCACTGGGCTACCCAGTACCAGGAGCTCCCGGGTCCCCCGCTGCTCATCGGCCACCAGGACGTGCCCCATGCCCTGGCCGACCTGCCCTACCTGCCCGAGGAGACGCCCCAGGAGTTCCTGATCACCGAGCAGGTGGCACATGTGGCGGACATCGCGGACGAGTTCGAACAGTCCGTGGCCTCACTCGGGCACAGTGGCGACCCCATTGCCCTGCTCGACGCCCTGGCCATCGGCGGGGCGCGGGCCTACCTCCGCAACGCCGGTGAAGGCAACCCGATCGCGCTGATCCACACCGTCACGGCGCCGTTGGCCCTGGAGATGGTCCTGCCCTGGCTGGCCGAAGAGGACCGTGAGGCCGCCCTGGCCTACGCCTGGCAGGCGGTGGCGGCCATCCATGTGGCCTACGCAATCGACCGCCACGCTCCCGACGAGGCCTCCGGAGCGCTCCCCACCACCGATGAGCTGGTCGAGGCCGCCGTCGAGTCGGGTGACGAGCACGCCCTGAAGCTGACCGAAGCGGTGCTGCGCTGCCACGCCCGGACCGACGAATCGGACCTGCTGTGGGCGGCAGCCGATGCGTCAGCCCGCCTGGGCCGCTGATCGGCGGCCGACCCGGCCGCGGCCCGGGTTGGTGGCTACTGTGCGGCCATGGAATATCGCACGCTCGGTCGCACCGGTGTCAAGGTAAGCCCGCTCTGCCTGGGGGCCATGATGTTCGGGGCCTGGGGGACGCCCGACCACGACGAGTCCATCCGCATCATCCACCGCGCGCTCGATGCCGGCATCAACTTCGTCGACACGGCTGACGTCTACTCGTTCGGGGAGTCCGAGGAGATCGTGGGCAAGGCGCTGGCCCAGACCAAGCGGGAGAAGATCGTCCTGGCGACCAAGGTGCACGGCGCCATGGGGCGGGACCCCAACGCGCAGGGCAACTCCCGCCGTTGGATCATCGCCGGCTGCGAGAACAGCCTGCGCCGACTCGGGACCGACTACATCGACCTGTACCAGATCCACCGGCCTTCACCCGATACCGACATTGACGAGACGCTGGGCGCGCTGACCGACCTGGTGCGGGCGGGCAAGATCCGCTACTTCGGCAGCTCGACCTTCCCAGCCCATGAGATCGTCGAGGCGCAATGGGTGGCCCAACGGCGGTCGCGAGAACGGTTCGTGACCGAGCAGCCCCCCTACTCCATCCTGGTGCGCGGCATTGAGAAGGACGTACTCCCCATGTGCGAGAAGTACGGCATGGGCGCCCTGTCGTGGAGCCCGCTGGCCGGCGGGTGGCTCTCCGGTGCCTTCGGGACCGGCAAGGAGAACACCAGCCGCCGTTCGGCCATGCTCCCGCACCACTACGACATGACCCTGCCGGGCAACCAGCAGAAGCTGGCCGCGGTGACGGCGCTGGGCCAGCTGGCCGACGAGGCCGGGCTCGGCCTGATTCAGCTGGCCCTGGGCTTCGTGCTCGAGCATCCGGCCATCACGGCACCGATCATCGGCCCCCGCACCATGGAGCACCTGGAGTCCCAACTTCTCGCGCTCGACCTCCGGCTCAGCCCCGACGTGCTCGACCGGATTGATGAGATCGTGCCGCCCGGCATCGACCTCAACGAGACCGACGTGGGATGGGTGCCGGCGGCTATCGCCGAGCCGTCATTGCGGCGCCGCCCCCGCTGAGGTGGCTGACCGCCTGTCGTCGTCGGGTGAGCTCTCGCGGCGGCGCCCGGATCTGGCCGAGGGCGGTCGCCAGCTGCTCTACCGGGTCGGCGTGGGGTTGGCCTACCTGGCCACCATCCGCCCGGACACCGGCCCGCGCCTGCACCCGTTCTGCCCGCTCCTGACCGACGATGGCCTGTTCGGCTTCATCATCCCATCGCCCAAAGGGCGGGACCTGCGCCGCGACGGGCGCTACGCCCTGCACTCCTTCCCGACCGATGACAATGAGGACGCCTTCTACCTGTCCGGACAAGTGGAGGTGGTGGGCGACGGAGAGCTCCGCCAGAGACTGGGAGCGCAGTTCGTGAGTGAGCGCGTCGCCATCGGTGTCCCCTTCCCGGCCGATGACGACCTCCTTGTCCAGTTCCTCATTGAATCGTGTCTCCTGACCCGCACCACCGGCTTCGGTGATTGGGAACCCCAGCACACGGTGTGGCACACCGGCGCCTGACACCAGCCGCCTGAGGCGGGGTCCCGAGCCCAGTTTCACAGATGGATATCCCGAACCAAACCTCGGCCAGCGGAGTCATGATTCTCTGATGGAGCACTCCAAGGGGCGACAATCCGGCATCAAATGGCGACGTGCGGCGCGTGTGTCATCGCTGTACTGGCCGTCTTACTAGCGCCAGCGACTCCCGCCACGGCCGCCGTTGTCGTACCAGAGACTGGGATTGTTGAAGTGACTGGTTACGGTCGAGTGACCCTTCAAGGGTCGTCTCAACCTGTCACTGTCAGGGCAAATGGACACCAGGCGACCGCAATACGCATCGCGCTGAGGGCATTGAAGATCATTCGCTCCACCGCCCCCATATGCATGGAAAATCCCGAAAGCTTTTCGATCATCTTTTTGGATGGCAAAGGAGCCCATCGCCCGGCCTGGACCGCAAATGAAACCGATTGCCCGACGCCCGGTGTGGTGACCATATTCGAACACAGCAGGGTGATTCATTCGTTGAAGGAGGATTGCTCACTCAGGGCGGTGATTCTCACTGTGCTTCCCGAGGGTAAGGCTGAGGGAACGAGGCGTGACCCGAACAGCTGCGCTTCCTGACGCACTGCCACTCTCGACGCCAAGTACCGACGTACCGGGGCAGTCGCCCGATGGAGCACACTCGGTGTCTTCATCCCGCTGGCGGGCCACGTGAACCAATTACAAATGCCGTCACTTCGAGGCGGAATGGCACCCCGGACTGAGCGCTGACGTTTGTCTGCACCGGCACTCTGATCGCCGAGGAGGACGATTTTCCAGGCAGGGCGATACTCAGAGAGAGGATCGTGTAGAGGTGGGCGCCGCCGCCGTACGCCGTCCCGGTGCCGAGGGCGAAGGAAGCGGTAGCCCCACGCACGAGGGTGAGTCGGTGGGGCCCAGGATCGGGATGCTCGTAGTCCGGGCCATCGATGACCTTGATCGGAAGCGACTCCGTCCGGGCTTGCTGCGTCCGCCCACTAGCGGAGATGACCTTGGGATAGCCGTCGATCGAACACCGCGGCCCATGGTTGACCAGGGCGATGATTACAAATGGTTGGCTGGCCTCGCTTCCGCTTGAAGCTTGTCGAGCCTCGAAATGAGACACATGGCATGAAGTCGCGGGATTCAACCGGCCACTGTTCTGGGAAGAGGCGCCAGAGCTGGTGGAACCGAGTCCTAGGGCGGTTACAGCAGACAGACATGCTCCCGAGCGAACCAGCCGGCTCGGCTTGTCTGATCGACTCCTCCCGATGGTCACCCTTTTATAGTGCTCCTCTTCGGGAGGGGATGCTGCTTGGCCCGGCGAGAATGGATAGCTCTTTGGGTGCAATAGCGTGGGGCTGGTGCGGATCAACGAGCACAGGCGACTCACGATTGAGGCTCAAGTGGCATGTGGAGCCGTGAGCGCTCCGCTGTTCATCACCGCGTTCACAGTGATCGGGGCACGACGCCCTGGATACAACTGGCGACGGTATCCGGTGAGCTCGCTTGGAATCGGTGAGCAAGGGTGGCCGCAGCGCGCGAATTTCGGTGTCGTAGGAGTACTCCACCTACTCGCGACCTTGGGTCTGCGCAAGTGTCCTCGAAGAAGTGTGGGACCCCGAGCAGTTCCAGCACTGCTTGCCGCTGCTGGCGGCGGACTGATCGGATCAGGCCTGTTCATCGCCGATCCTGTGGATAACTTCCCGCCTGGGACCGCTGGCGAAGACGAGCCAGTGGCGACACTCGCAGGCAAGCTGCACAACCTCTCGGCCATCCCGATCTTCGCCGGTCTGCCGATCGCCGCGCTGGTTAGCGCAGTCGGAGCAGCTCGGCGTAGGGATTTCCGCTGGGCGAGCTACTCCTCGTTTTCGGGTCTCGCCATGGTGGCAAGCTTTGTCGCATTCGGAGCAGCACTTGGACGGGAATCGAGCCTTGCTGGAAAGGGAGGTGTCTTCCAGCGCATCTCCATTGTGTCCGGCTTCGGATGGGTCACGGTCCTGTCATTTCGGGCTCTTTCATCCCTGCACCGCCCCTAAGCCTCCGGTTCCCTCACCGAGCGGGTATTCGGAGTTGGCTTCGTTTCGTGCCGCGGAGAGGCGTGCCCCTACTGACGGCATTGGGCGGCACTTTTCCACACCCCCGAAAGTGCGACCCCGGGGGGTGGATCATCTCTATAACCGGTGAAGTGGGGCGCCCGCACAAGTTCTGAACGATCCCTCAGCCCCGTAGAGAGCGAGGCGCTGTGGGGAACCTGGGTGGCGCTACATCGATCTGAGGCGACAGCTCCGTAGGCCTTCGACCCGAATCTATGGGCCCGAAGGATGCGCTCTATCCCGCCATCCGGGGCGCCCCGGTGTGGCGATCCCGCTGGTGTCAGTTTAGGTTGACAAATAACCGATGTCAGTCTATACTGACACTTATGGATGTCGAAGATCTCAACCTGAACCTCTCGTCGGATGACCCGGCAATTGGGCTTCGCGCCTCGTTGGCGCTCCATCGCCTGGCTGAGAGGGTCGAGGCGAACCACGTCGCGTCGGCCCGGGAAAAGGGCTGGTCGTGGCAGCAGATCGGCGACGCCTTGGGGGTCACCCGCCAATCCGTGCACACCAAATACAACAAGGAGTCAGCATGACCACCGAATCGGTTGCACCAGGGACGCTTCACGCTTGGGCCATCTGTCTGCAGGCCGGTGAGGAGGCTCGTCGCCGAGGTGATCGCAGATATGGCACCGATCACCTCTTGCTTGCCTTGTTCGAGGATCCCTCGGTCGAAGCCGTGGTGGGCGTAAACCTCCAGCAAGCTCGCCAGGCCCTGGCGTCGCTCGATCACGAAGCCCTCGGTGCCCTGGGCCTGGGGTCCAGCGCCGACGCGCCCCCACTGCCGATGCGCGCCGTGCCGAAGAAGCCGACGATCAGAGATGTGGCGCAAAAAGATCGTCTCCGCATCACGCCCGCGGCGAAGAAAGTGCTTGAGGGAGCATCAAAGCCCCACCGTCGGAAGCTCCAGATCACGGCCCAGCAGGTGCTGGCCCAGATCCTCACCCTCCAACCACCAGATCCGGCGGCGGTGCTGCTGGGCGCTCTCGGCGTGAACACGTCGGAGGTTCGGCGCCGATTGGATGCGGTCACCTATCTTGCCAGCGACGTCGCGGTCCCGTATACCGGTCGGCCACGGGGATGACGGCGGTCGTCGAAGCAGAGTCGTTGACCAAGCGCTTCGGTGATGTCTCGGCGGTCACGGACCTGTCGTTTGCGTTGGAGGCTGGGACGATCACGGGCTTTCTCGGACCGAATGGTGCTGGCAAGACGACGACGCTGCGGATGATCCTGGGCCTGGTAGCTCCGACGAGTGGACGAGCACTGGTGTTCGATCATCGGTACGCGGCGTTGCCGCGTGCGGCACTGCGGATCGGCGCCGTCCTCGAGGCCACCGATTTTCATCCCGGCCGAACCGGGCGCGATCACCTGCGGATGCTCGGCCAAGCCGTCGATGTTCCCGACGCACGTGCGGACGAAGTATTGCGCCTCGTGGAGCTCACCGAGGCGGCCCACCGGCGGGTGAAGGGGTACTCGTTGGGGATGCGCCAGCGGCTCGGGCTCGCGGCGGCACTGTTAGGCGACCCGGAGCTGCTGATCCTCGACGAGCCGGCCAACGGGCTCGACCCGGAAGGCGTTCGCTGGCTACGGGACTTCCTGCACAGCCTGGCCGCAGAAGGCCGCACGGTGCTCATCTCCAGCCATGTCCTCGCCGAGATCGCGCAGACCGCCGACCAGGTGCTCATCATCAGCCGCGGGCGGCTCGTGATCTCGTCCCCTCTGGCAGAGCTGACCGCCCGTGCCGGCGGCGCGGTTCGCGTCCGCAGCGGCGACCCCCAGCGGCTCACCAGGGCGCTGCGTGACGAGGCGCTGCAGGTGACGACCGGTAGCGACCACGCGCTGCTCGTCCAGGGAGCATCGAGCGAGCGGATCGGTGAGATTGCCTATACCGCCGGCATTCCAGTGCACGAGCTGGTCAACGACGGAGGCGGGCTGGAGGACATCTTCCTCGAACTGACCTCGGAGGCACCAGCATGATCCGGCAGATCAGGGCAGAGCTCTTGAAGATCCGCACGACCCGCACCACGATCGCACTGATCCTCGCGATGATGGCGCTGATCCTACTCATCACGCTGCTCACCGGGCTGCTCACCCACCCGAGCGGGCTTGTCAGCAGAGAGGACCAGCGCGAGCTGCTGAGCGTGAGCAGTCTCACCGGCGTGTTCTCCGCGCTTGCCGGGGTGTTGCTGGTGACCAGCGAGTACCGCTTCGGCACGATCCGTCCGACGATCCTGTTCAACCCCGTCCGGTCACACGTCCTGGCCGCCAAGGTCGCCGCCGGCGCATCGGCCGGACTCGCATTCGGGGTCCTCGGCGAGGCGATCGGCTGGGCGGTCGGGTACCCGGTCCTTGACGGGCGTGGCATCAACGTGGTGCTCAGCAGTGGCGACATTCTGCTGCTCACGCTGGGCGGGATCGCCGGCGCGGCCCTGTGGGGCGCGATCGGCGCCGGCCTCGGAGCGATCATCCACAACCAAGTCGGCGCAGTCATCGCCCTGCTCGCCTGGGGCCTCGTCATCAACGACCTCCTGTTCGGCCTCGTTCCTTCGGTGGGGCGGTTCATGCCAACCCGTGCCTCGGACGCACTCATGGGGCTCCGAGTCCAACACCTGGTCTCGCCAGGCGCTGGCGCGATCACGTTGATCGCCTGGGCCGGCGTAATCGCGGTCGTCGGTATCGCACTGTCCGTTCGACAGGACATCAACTGACTTCTGGGGGAGCGCCCAACTGGTTTCGCACAATGACACTTGGTGGGCGCTGAGGGACTCGAACCCCCGACCTGCTGGTTGTAAACCAGCTGCTCTAACCAGCTGAGCTAAGCGCCCGGGCCCACGAAACCAGGTGGGGGCGTACAGCGTAGGTGACCGCCACGGCCGCTTCCGCCTCCGGCCCCTACCGGAACAGCACCTCGGAGAAGACCTTGCTCCAGGGGCGGGCCAGGGCGCGCAACTCGGCGCAGTCCTCCTCGCCCAGGGCGGCGTAGGGCGCCGCGGCAAGGAGGTCGGTCTGCTCCTCCATCTCCTGGCGCTGGGCCGCCCCCCACTCGCTGAAGTCGAGCGGGTCGGTGTCGCTGAGCCAGCCCCGGTCCCGCATGGAAGTCACGGCGGCGGCCCACTGCTCGTTGGACCAGCCCCGGGAGGTTTGCAGCAGGTGGGCCGGCACGTCGCCGGAGGCGGCGTGGGTGATCAACGCGTCAATGCCCGACAGGCCGTGGGTCAGCAGCAGCGCCACGTGCCCGTCACCCCGGTACTCGCGCAGGATCGACTGGGCGTGCCAGAGCACCAGGTGCGGCTGGTCGGGCCAGGCCAGGTCGGCGTGGCCGGCACACAGGGGCCGGCCCTCCACCCGGGTGCTGGCCACTTCCGCGGCCGTGCGGGCCAGTTCGGCCGCCCGGCTCATCTCGGCCGACGTGACCACGTCGTCGCCCAACAGCCGCCGGAAGGCGCCGTCGACCGCCTCCAGCCGGGCCGCCACTATCGCCTCGGGCGTGGTGACCGTCCAGGCCGCGGGGAGGGCGGCGTGCACCAGCTCGGGATTGAAGTTGAAGAAGGTGGAGATCACCACCTCGGCCGCGACCGCGCCCATGGGGGCCGCCCGCGACACGAAGTATCC
>DASZMA010000149.1:0-9617 GCA_035552095.1 Acidimicrobiales bacterium
CTGCCCCAGCCCGATGGTCCCAACCCCATGGCCGAGGGCGCCGCCCGCCGGCGCGCCTCGTTTCCCTCCTTCGACGCCGCCCTGGAGAACTTCGCTTCCAAGCCGCCGCTGAACGAACTCCATCGCGATGCGTTGCGCTGCTACGTCATGGGCGGCTTCGCCCAACTGGGCGACGGTTCGGTGACGTTGCGCTGCCGACCGCTGACCGAGGCGGCGGTGTTCCAAGGGGCGTTCGACAGCGGCGCGTGGGCCGCCAGCGCGTCCCTCGACCTCCCGATCGCGGTGGTGGCCGGCCGCGACGAATCGTTCGGACCGGTGTCCTTCGCCGGCCCGTTGGTGCACCATCTGCCCCGGGCCACCCTGGTCGAGCGCCGCCACCTCGGGCACTTCGGCCCGCTGGAGAACCCGACGACGATGGCCGCCGACGTCGCGGCGTGGATTGAGTCCACCTCGTCATAGTCCGGACCCGGGGGCGCCGCGCTCACGCTCGGGCCAGGCACGTCGCGGCGAAGCGTCCGACCCGGCTCAACGCGCGTTGCCACTGGTGACGCTTCGTGCCACCGCGCGACTCGCGCTTGCTTGACCAGCACCGACGTAGAACAGTGGTGGGCCATGTTGCCGGCCCAGGGGCGGTACAACGATCGCAATGTGCGCCGGACGGCGCGTCGCCTCGTCACGTCCATCATGACGACGGGGGTGCTCGTCGGTGCGCTCACGCTGGCCGGCGCCGCCACGTCTCCGGCCGGCGCCACCACGGTGCGGGTGGCCCCGGGGCAGACGCTGACCCAGATCGCCCAGGCCTACGGGACGACGGTCACCGCGCTGGCCGCGGCCAACGGGATCACCAATCCGAACCAGGTGCTCAGCGGCGCCACGTTGGTCGTGCCGGGCTCCGCCACGACCGCGTCCCCGAGCGCGGCTTCCCGTACCATCACCGTGGTGAGCGGCGACACGCTCTCGACGCTGGCCGCTCGCTACGGCGTCACTATGGCTGCGCTGGCCGCGGCCAATCGGATCACCAATCCCAACCAGATCCTCATCGGCGCCACCCTGGTCGTCCCCGGGCCGGGCGTCTCCACCGCCTCCCTGGTGAGCTCAGGCGGTCAGACGCCTTCGGTGACCGTGCAGCTCGGCGACACGCTGACCGCCATCGCCGCCCGCTATGGCGTCTCGGTAGCCGCCCTGGCCGCGGCCAACGGGATCACCAACCCCAACTACGTGACCGCGGGTCGTCACCTGGCCCTGCCGGCCCTGGCCGCCGCGTCGTCCGCTCCGGTCGGCGGGGGCAGCGCCAGCTCACTTCCCGCGCTGCTGCAGGCATCGCCGGACCGTCTGGCCCTGCGGCCCACGTTCGTGCAGTGGGCCAACACCTTCGGCGTGCCCGCCGCGCTGCTCGAGGCGATGTGCTGGTGGGAGTCGGGCTGGCAGTCCCAGGTGGTGTCCCCCACCGGCGCCATCGGCATCGGCCAGCTGGAACCGGCAACCACGGACGAGGTCCGGGCCCAGCTCGGCCAACCAGGGCTCAACCCGGCTGTGGCGTCGGACAACATTGAGATGGCGGCCCGCTTCCTGGCCGACCTCCTCCGGGCGACCGGGAACACGCAGACGGCCCTGGCCAGCTACTACCAGGGCATGGCCTCGCTGGCCCTCATCGGGGAGTTGCCGTCCACCATGCAATACGTGAACGGGATCACCGCCTACATCGCGGCGTTCTCGTAAGGGCCGGCGGTTCCCGCCTCAGCCTGGGACCGACGACGCCCGCAGTCCGTCACAGACCACGGCCAGGATGTCCATGGATGAGACCGTGGTCGGGTGCTGCTCCGTGGCCATACAGGTGGCGCCGATCAGGGAGAGCACGACTTCGGAACTGACGTCGGGGCGGACGGCGCCGGCCCGCTGAGCCACCTGGAGCAGCTCACTCACGGCCGTAGTCAGCTCCACCTTGGCTTCGGCACAGGCCACTTCGAACTCAATGCCGGCCCCGGACAGGGCCAGGATCAGGTCACGTTTGGACGCGCTCTGCTCGACCAGGTGGGCCAGGAAACCGAAGAAGGCGGCGCCCGGGTCTTCCGAGTCCAGCCGGGCCCGGGCATCGACGGCGATGTCGATCATGCGGTCAACCAGGACGGCTTCGAACAGCTTCTCCTTAGTGGGGAAATGCCGGTAGAGGGTGCCCACCCCCACTCCGGCTTTCTCGGCAATCACGTCGACCGGTACCGAGAGCCCCTGCTCGGCGAAGACCACTTCGGCCGCTTCGAGCACCCGGGCCCGGTTGCGCAGCGCGTCGGCCCGGAGGGGGCGACACGCCTCCTCGGACAGGCCTTCACACCCCGTCGTTTCGGTCTCAGGTTTGCGTCCCAAAAGAAATCTCCCTCCCCATTGACAAACGGAGTCTACGTTCCGTATAGTCTAAATGGAACCCGCCCTCCGATTGTACGCCGGACCCGAGCCAAAAGCGAGATCTTTCGATCTGGCCCCGCCGGACCGGAGAGCAGGCACGCCGTTTGCCCCCGAATTAGGAGACCTGATGACCGCCACCCTCGAACACGAAGTCCTCGAGACCCCAGCTGCCACCGCGCCCGACCCCAAGCGATTCCGGGCCCTGGCCGTCATCGCCGTGGCCCAGCTGATGGTCGTTCTCGACGCGTCAGTGGTGATCATCGCCCTGCCCTCGGCCCAGCGATCCCTGCACATCTCCACCGCCAACCGCCAGTGGATGCTGACGGCCTACACCCTGGCCTTCGCCGGCCTTCTCCTCCTGGGTGGGCGCATCGCCGACTACGTGGGCCGCAAGCGCATGTTCGTCATCAGCCTGATCGGCTTCGCCGCCGCATCCGCCCTGGGTGGCCTGGCCCCGAACGCCGCCATGCTCTTCAGCGCCCGCGCCCTGCAGGGAGCGTTCGCCGCCGTCATGGCGCCGGCGTCCCTCTCCCTGCTGACGGTGGCCTTCACCGAGCCCAAGGAGCGGGCCCGGGCCTTCGCCGTCTACGGCGGCATTGCCGGCGGCGGGGCGGCCATCGGTCTGATCCTCGGCGGCGCCCTGACCCAGTACGCCTCGTGGCGCTGGACGCTGCTCATCAACGTTCCCATCGCGGTGGTGGCCGCCATCGCCGCCACCAGGTTCGTCAGCGAGAGCCGGAGCCCGGTCCGCCACGGCTACGACATCCCCGGCGCCATCACGGTCACCGGCGGACTCATGGCCCTGGTCTACGCCTTCACCAAGGCCGGACTGGACGGCTGGACGTCATCGACCACGGTCATCTTCTTCGCCTTGGCCGCGGTGCTCCTGACCGCCTTCGTGCTCATTGAGCGGCGCGCCCACCACCCTCTGCTCCCGCTGCGCATTGTGCTGGAGCGCAATCGGGGCGGCTCGTTCCTGGCCTCGCTTTTCGTGGGCATCGCCATGCTGGGCACGTTCCTGTCGCTGACGTACTACTTCCAGGGGACGTTGCACTACTCCGCCATGAAGAGCGGCTTCGCCTTCGTGCCCTTCTCTATCGGCATCATCGGTGGGGCCACCATGGCCAGCCGGCTGCTGCCCCGCTTCGGCCCGAGGGCCGTCATGCTGGGCGGACTGACCCTCGGCGCCGTCGGCCTGGCCTGGTTCACCTTCCTGAGCGTGCATTCGGACTTCGTGAGCCTGGTGCTCCCGGCCGAGCTCATTGTGAGCCTGGGTATGGGCCTGGCCTTCGTGGCCATGAGCAGCACCTCACTTCTCGGCGTCCACCCCGAAGACGCCGGCGTCGCCAGTGCCCTGGTGAACGCCACCCAACAGACAGGCAGCTCCCTGGGGGCCGCCCTGATCAACACCATCGCCACCTCGGCCACCGCCTCCTACCTGGCGGTGCACGGCTCCTCCGCCGCCGCCGTGGCAGCGGGTGCGGTGCACGGGTACACGACGGCGTTCACCTTCAGCGCCGTGGTGCTGGCCGTCGCCGCCGTCACCGCCTTCACGTTGATCAGGGCCTCCAAGGATCAGGTGCCCGAGATGGCCGCCCTGCCCGTGTGAGGCAGGGGCCAATGGCCCCGAGCCGGTCAGCGGTGATGCGGGTCCGAGTGGTCCCAGTCGGCCAGCAGGGTGCGCAGCGCCGTGAGGAGCAGCAAGGGCTGGTCCAACATGGCGTGGTGGCCGGCCTCGGGGATCTCGATCACCGGGGTCACCCGGCCCAGCTTCTCGTACATGGAGGCGCCGATGTCGGGCGTGACCAGTCCGTACTCCGAGCGCAACAGGGCCAGCCGGCAGTTGACCGCCGAGAGGTAGGGCTCGGCGATGGAGCGGATGCCGGCACCGAACTGCTCGAAAATCCGCCGGTCGAACTTCCACTGCCAGCCACCCTGCACCGGCTTGAGCGAGCGGCGGGCCACCACGTCGATCACGTAGTCGAGGTAGTGCTCCTGGGCCGGCACGGTGCGGAAGTGCGCCACCGCGTCCTCCAGGTCGGGATAGGTCCGGGGCCGTCCGAAGGCCTCACGCAGGTGGAAGGCGCTGATCTCGGGGTCGACCTCGTCCACCGGCGAGTCACACACAATGACCGCGGCCACCTCTTCGCCATGGCGGGCCGCGGTGGCGATGGTGACGAAGCCACCCATGCTGTGCCCGACCACGACAGGCAGCCCGCGCAATCCGCCGTCGGCCGCCACCGCCACCACCTCGTCGGTCCACTGCTCCAGGGCGTAGGCCTCCCGGTGGTCGCTGTCGCCGTGCCCGGAGAGGTCGATGGCCAGCACCCGGAATTCATGGGCGAAGGTGGCGGCCACGTGGCTCCACCAATGGGCGTGGGCCCCGCCGCCGTGCACGAAGACCAGGCCGCGCCGGCCGCGCTCGCCCCAGGCCAGGTAGTGGATGGACGCGCCGTCCACGCTCACCCGTTCGTCGCTAAACGGGACCGAGAGTGCGCGCCGGAACCAGAACGGGGCCGCTGGCGCGGGCGGGCTCGTCATCGATGTCGTCGGTCCGGCTCTATTCCTCGACCACTTCGATGGCGTACTCGGGGCAGTTGGCAATGGCCAGGCGGGCCTTGTCCTCCAGCTCCGGTGGGACGACGTCGACGATGACCGACGCCTGGCCGTAGTCGTCGACGTCGAAGATCTCAGGGGCCAGGCCGTAGCAGCGGGCGTGACCCTGGCACTTGTCGGAGTCAACTCGTATCTTCATCAGAACACCACCGGCAGGATGCGAGGTCCCCGGACCTGACCGCCGGCCCAGAGGATCTCCTTGCCCTCCTCCAGCGAGAAGATCGGGATCTGTCCGAGCCACTCCTCCAGCGCCACCTGCAACTCCATCCGGGCCAGGTTGGACCCGGCGCAGCGGTGGATGCCCGAGCCGAAAGCGACGTGGCGATTGTGGGCCCGGTCCAACTGGACCGTGTCGGCGTCCTCGAACACTTCGGGGTCCCGGTTGGCGGCCGGGAAATTCATGAGCACCTTGTCCCCTTCCTTCATGGGGCAGCCGCCGTATTCCACGTCCTGGGTGACCAGGCGGGCCATGGTCACCGGCGAGTAGGCCCGCAGGAGTTCCTCAATGGCCATCGGCATCAGCTCGGGCTCAGCCACCAGCCGCTTCTGATCCTCGGGATGGGTGGCCAGGTGCCAGAGGGAGGAGCCGATGGCACTCCAGGTGGTGTCGACGCCGGCGATCAGCACCAGCGCGGCGATGCCCAGGATGATCCCCTCGTCCAGGGGCTGGCCCTCCACTTCGGTCTGCAGGAGCTCACTGAGCAGGTCGTCCCCGGGGTTCTGGCGCCGGTAGGCCACCTGGGCCACGAAGTAGTTGAGCAGGCCCTCGGCCCCCCGCTGGCGCCGCTCGGGGTCATCGGCGAACTCGAGGACGTCGCGCACCCACCCGGTGAAGGCGTCGGACATGTCGGTGGAGACCCCCAGGATGTGGGCGATCACCCGCACCGGGATCTGCTGGGCGTAGTCCGCCGCCGCGTCAGCGTGACCTTTGGTGGCCAACTCCTGGAGCAGCCCCTGGCAGAGCTGGCGGGTCATGGGGATGTAGCTCTCCACCCGGCGATGCGAGAACCACGGGAGCAGGAGACGCCGGGTCCAGGTGTGCAGCGGTGGGTCGGCTGAAATAGGCGGCAATCCGTACTCGAGGTTCGGGCCGTCGAAGTTCTCGTCGTCATCGTCCTCGCCGCCCGGGATCACGGCCACCCGCAGGGAGCTGAAATGCTCAATGTCGTGGGCGATGGCCGTCACGTCCTCGTAGCGGGTGGGCAGCCAGCTGCTGATACGACGATCGGTGTGGGCGATCGGGCAGGTCGAGCGCAGGTCGTCCCAGATGCTGAAGGGATCAGCGACATAGCGCGGGTCGAGCACGTCGAAGTCGCCCGCCCAGTCCTTCACCGGCGCAGTCTGTGTCATAGGGACCCCCCTTGGGCCTGGGTCAGATGAGATGCGAGTTCACCCTACTGCCAGCGAATTTACCTGCCCATTCCACCCCGGAGGCCGTTACCGGCGGCCACCAGCGGGCGCCGGAGGGGAGACCAGCGCGTAAACCAGTGTGATCTGATCCGATTCGCTCTGCGAGCCCGCTTCAATGGGGACCGGCACCGCGCCCGAGGCGGCCGACGTGGCCCCGAGGATGGCGTTGCCCGCGAATGGCTCCGGAGCTTGGACCTGGGTCTGATCGCGCAGCGAGCACACCGGGCCGAGCGCCCGGCCGGCGGCGCCGGCCATCGCCTTGGCGTGCGTGACGGCCTGGGTCACGGCGCGGGCGCGGGCCAGGTCCTCCACCTGGCCCGGGTGGGCCACCGAGAAGGTCAGGGACTGGATCTGGACGGCGTTGCCGGCCGCGCCCACCACGGCGTCGATCACGGTGCCCGACTTCGCCACCTGGCGCAGGGTGGCCGAGATGGAATTGGTCACCTGGTAGCCGGTCACCGTGGGCACGCCTTTGGGATAGGCGTACTGGGGCTGCAGGGAGAGGCCCGACGTCTGGATGTCCTTGGCCGCCACCCCGCCGCCTCGGAGAGCCGCCACCGCACCGGTGACCTTCAGGTTGTCCGAGGCCAGGGCCACGTTGGCCGTCGGACCGGAGGCGTTCACCTGCAGGACCAGGGTGAGAACGTCGGGGGTGGCGCTGGCCTGCCCGGTGCCCTGCACGGTCAACTTGGGCGTGGTGGACGCGCAGGTGACCGGGGCCGGGCCGGCGGCGGGATTCGACCGGCTGAGGGCCTCCCCCAGGGCCACCCCGCCCAGGACGACGGCCACCACGACGCCCACCGTCAGTACGGTCCGGCTGTTCCACCGTCCGGATCGTGCCGCCGGTCCGCCGGGAGGCAGCACCCCCTCCACCGTGTCGTCCACCATGCCGGGACCTCCTTCCCTCACTGTGCATGACGCTGGGAAGCCCGGTTTGGTTCGCCCATGCGGCCGGAAAGTCCCCGTCGGTCCCCCTCCCGGCAACTCCTACGTGCCGCACAGGCCCGGTGCAGTCACCGCATAACTCCCGAGCGCAGGGTTGGGGTGGGGTAGATCACCCCGATGGGCCCAACTCCAGGAGAGCGACGCGCCATGAACAGAACCAGCGACCAGGGCGAGGCGGCCACCACCGAGGCGGCGCTGCCCAAGCCTCCACGGGGCGCAAAATGGCGCTGGTCAGCGCCGCGCCGAATGCTGGTGGGCAGCGGCGTCCTGGCCGCCGCCTTGAGCCTGGGCGGTGCCACCGTCGGCGCCTCGGCCACCAGCAGTACGCACCCCTCTTCGTCGCAGGCGCCGGGGCAAGCCCCGCCCCGCGGGACACAGCCCACCACCGGTGGCCGGGTGACCGGGTTGGCCACCGGTGCCATCACCATTTCGACCCGGGCCAAGACGACCCAGACGGTGACCTACTCCTCGGCCACCACCTTCCGGACCAGGTCGGGCTCGTCGAGCTCACTCAGCCTCAAGGTGGGCCAGTTCGTGACGGTGGAGGGCACCAAGAACGCCGATGGCAGCGTGACGGCCAAGAGCATCATGATCAGCAGCGCCCCGCCCGGCCGGCCGGGCCAGGGCCCGGGGGGACGACCGGGCCAGGGTCAAGCGCCCAAGAGCGGGAAACCGCCCACCGGGTAGACGATCCGGGGACCTCGCTCTTCACCTCATTGGCCGGTGAAGCGGGGCTCCCGTCGTTCGGCGTTGGCCCTGATTCCCTCGGCGAAGTCCTGGCTGAACCGCAGCCGTTCCTGCTCGGCACACTCGTGCTCCATGGCCGCCCGGCAGGCCTCGGCCAACCCCTCCCGGAGAGTGGCCCGGATGGAACGGACAGCCAGCGGGCCCGAGGCGGCGATGGAGGCGGCGTAGTGCTCGGCCCGCTTGAGCAGATCGGCCCCTTCCACCAGCTCGTCGCACAGACCGAAGGCCAGCGCCTCCTCGCCCCCGAGCCGGCGGCCGGTGTAGAGGAGGTCAGCCGCCCGCTGCGCACCGATAGCCCGGGGCAGGGTGACGGTCAGGGCGAAGCCGTGGTGAAAGGCCAACCGGGCGAAGTTGGCGCTGAACCGGCTTTCCGGCGTGGCGATCCGGAAGTCAGTCGAGAGGGCCAGCCCGAGTCCGCCGCCCACCGCCGCGCCCTGCACCGCCGCCACCACGGGGAGGGGGGCGGCGAAGAGCCGGAGCGCGTGGCCGTAGAGCGCGGCGATGTCCTGTCCGGCGTTGGCGGCGAAGTCGAGGCCGGCGCAGAAGTTCTTGCCCTCGGCGGCCAGGACGATGACCCGGCACCAATCGCTCTGGCCCAACTCCTCGTAGGCGTCGGCCAACTGGCGCAACAATTCGGTGTCGAAGAAGTTGTTGGGGGGACGGCGCAGTGACACCACGGCCACGTGGTTGTCGCTGGGGTTGATCGACACGTCGCTCATGGGGCCTCCGCTTTCAAGCTGCGCCAGTAGATCACGGCATCCTCCCCGGCCACTGCGTCGGGTATCCGGCCGATCTGGCGGAACCCGAGGTGGTGGTACATCGACCGGGCCGGGTTGGACTCGAAGACCAGATTGAACTGCATCGCATCGAAGCCCAGGCGGGGCGCTTCGACCAGGGAGTGCTCCACCAGGGCGCGCCCGTAGCCCCCGCCCCGGTGCTCGGGCACGACGAAGTAGCCCGCGTTGGCGATGTGCGCCGCCCGGCCGACGAAGTTCGGTTTCAGGTAGTACGCCCCGGCCAGCGACCCCTCGGCCCAGGCCATCCACACGCCCGAGGCGTGGGTGATCCAGTAGTCGTCGAACTCGGCCCGGGACAGCGGCGGCGCTTGGGGGAAGCCGTCACCGCTGGCCACGATCTGATCAAAGGCAGCGAAGAGGGCGTCGTGGTCGGCCGGCGTGGCCGGTCGGATCTCCATCGGCACGAAGGTGAGCCGGACCCCTAAGGGGTTGGACCGGTTACGCCGACCACGTCGTCACCCAAAGCGGACGAGGCCGCGATGGCGGCATCGGTGTTGCCGAAGCCGACCGTGCCCAGGCCCGGCCGGATGGCCTCAATCGGGTCGCGCAGGTCGTCGATATAGCCCAGCGCGTAGGCGCCGCGGTCGTACCCCATCAACCGGAGGAGCTCGACCGGAAGGGTGCGGGCCACCTCGGGCGGCACCGAGAGGTACTGGTTCTCCTCCTGACGCAACCAGGCCACGTTGTAGGTGATGTTGAGGC
>DASZMA010000150.1:0-8241 GCA_035552095.1 Acidimicrobiales bacterium
CAGCACGATCAACGAAAGATAATGAGTGAAGGCGAGCAGGGGGATCGCGATCAGCAGTATCCCGCGGCCGACGTCGGTGATCACGAGAATCGGTCGTCGGCGAGAACGATCGACCAAGACCCCGGCAACGAGCCCGAAGAGCATGTAGGGCAACCAGCGGGCTGCGCTGACCAGCCCCACCCCTGCCGCCTGCTGGTGCAATGTCACGACCACCAGGACTTGCACGGCGAGCGTGGTGATATAAGTGCCGAACCCCGAGACGGTTGACGCGATCCAGAACGTTGAGAATCCCGGACGAGCCCACACCCCTCCTGCGTTGGTCTCGTCCTCCATACCGATGTTCTAGCAACGATGCGGTTGCTGGTCTCTTTGACATGACCGATCAGAAGTCTCGCCGGTCACCAAGAGTCAATCAACTTGGTGAACGCTCCCATGGCCTCTATATGCTGACCCGCGCATTGTCCGCTCAATCGGCAGCGCAGCGAACCACATTACGTCGCACTGTCGGCCCTGGCGAGCGCGTACTGCACGTTCAGCAGGGAGAAGCATGTCTAGTCCCAAAAGAAATGTGGGGCCCCGACAAGTCGTCGTGATGCCATGCCGGATGTGGTCTCTCACCCCGGACACGCTCCATCAGCCATTCACACCCGAAGCAGGGTGGGTCGACTGATCTAAAAGGTTCCTATAGACACTGGATGCGAACAGTCGTCGTCCAGAAGAGCGGATCTGCTCGGCTCGGATCGGCTCGGCTCGGTAGCATTTCGCTGTGAACGAGTTTCTTAGAGCTACCTATGGCGACCCTTGCCGCAGATGTGGCTACGAATGGGCGCTCGGACCTCGAGCTTGTAGTGAAATCATCACCAGCGCAGCACTTCGCTTTGCCACATTGATGGCTGGTCAAGACGGCAAGAGGAAGCACGTTGAACTTCAGTGGAACGCGGCCGCCTACGTTGTTCATGTCGCCGACGTACTGCGAATTTGGGCCGACCGAGTAGCCGCCGCAGCTCTCGGGAGCTCAGATCTCATTGTTCCCTACGATGAGGGTGAGTTGGGCGTGGTCCGTGGCTATTCCGAGTTGCCTCTCGCGGGTGCTCTTTGGGCGCTTGAACGAGCCGTCGGAGACTGGTCGGCGGCGGAAGAACTGGCCAGCTCAGCTGGGTCCACTCTGAATCATCCTGAGCAAGGATTACTCGGATTGGACGACGTTCTCCGAATCATGGCCCATGAAATCGAGCACCACGCCGCCGATCTGGCGCTCATAGTTTCGCCTTGAAAACCCGCTGGTTCCTCAGGAGGAGTGACCCGTGCCCACTTCAGTGCAGACGGTTCAGGACTTCATTGCTGCCTTCGTGAAGGCTTGGCCCACTGCTGATGCCAGCCTTCTGGGCTCATTCTTCGAAGAGACAGCCGTGTATCACAACATACCTTTGGAGATCGTCACGGGACGCCCCGCCATCGTGTCGACCTTCGCCGAGTTCATGCGCATGGGTGGGCAGGTGGACGTCGACATCGTCCACATGGTGGCGGAGGGCCCGATTGTGATGACGGAGCGGGTCGACCATTTCACGAAGGACGGTGCGACCATCTCGTTGCCCGTGATGGGTGTGATTGAGGTCCACGACGGATACATCGCAGCCTGGCGGGACTACTTCGACTTGGGTCAGTTCACATCCCTGATGCTCGGGGGGCGGTGAAACTCAGGGCCGTCACTATGGACCTCCAAAGTGCCCCCGATGGTTCGAGCCGGGACCGGAGCCCGAAGGGCGCTCAATCCCCGTGCAATGCGGCCCGCACTTCGTCGGCCGGATCGGGGAGCGCGGCGCCGGGCGTTTCGATGGTGACGTGGTGCACCACGCCGGTGAAGGCGGCCGGCGGGGAGTAGCTCGGGGACACCGGGAACCCGCTGTCCAGCCCGATCCGCAGCCCGGCCCCGCCGTGTTGCAAGGCGATGGGCAAAATTCCCTCCACCGTGATCTCATCGACTACGACGTCATCGACCAGTAGCACCATCCGCCCCGGCGCCGCCGGGCCGCCCAGTGCGTAGGCCACTTCCAGCCGGCGCCGGCCGGTGGCCAGTTGGGAGCGGCTGCTGAGGTCGAGCGCGTCGGCTGCCCGGGCAAAGCTGAAGCGCGCCACTCCTTCGGTCACGTAGAGGGCGTAGCCGCCGAACCAGTCGCCGATGGCGCAGATCACACCATCGGTCTCTGGGCCGATCGATTCGATCTCCGCCGAGAGGCGGAAGCCGCCCCACAAGGGGGGGAGCGACTCGTCATGCACCGGTCCACCCCCCGGGTGAAACGTGCGCGATACGCCGGCCGGCCAGGCCGGTGGGATCATCCCGGCGAAGCGGTCCAACATGCCATCGGAAATCGGGAGCACCTGATTGAGCGCAGCTTCCGTCGACCACACCTCGGTCAGCTGGCGTAGCCGATCCGGCTCATCCTGAGCCAGGTCGGTGGCCTCCGAGAAGTCAGTGGCCAGATTGAACAGCTCCCACCTGTCCTCGTTGAAGTCGCGGCTGCCGACGGCCAGCTCCTCCTCATCGAGCACGCCGGAGCTGATGTGGTTAGTGGTGGCCTTCCAGCCGTCGTGCACGATGGAGCGCGACCCCAGCATCTCGAAGTACTGGGTGTGGTGCATCTCACCCGCCTCTGCATCGTCGAGGGTCGGGAGCAGGCTGACGCCGTCGATGACCTGCTGTTCGACCCCGTCGACCCGGTCAGGCACCTCCAGCCCTACGGCGGCCAGCACGGTCGGCATGAGGTCGACCACATGGGCGAACTGGGAGCGCACGGTGCCCGGGTCGGCGATGCGGGCCGGCCAGTGCACAATGAGCGGCGTCCGGGTCCCGCCCAACCAGGTGTAGCGCTTCCAGAGCCGGTGCGGGGTGTTCCCCGCCCAGGCCCAGGCCCAGGAGTAGTGGTTGTAGGTGGTGAAGCCACCCCAATCGTCGTAGGCGACCAGATTGTCGGTGACCGACTCGCGCAGGTGGGCGGTGAAGCGGTGTTCGTTGACACTGCCGTCCTTGCCGCCCTCGGCGCTGGCTCCGTTGTCGGAGAAGACCAGGACGAGGGTGTTCTCCAGCTGGCCCGACCGTTCCAGCGCGGTGAGGACGCGACCGATCTGGGCGTCGGTGTGGGTCAGGAAGCCGGCGAAGACCTCCTGCTGGCGCGCCTGCATGCGACGGTCATCGGCCGACAGGTCGTCCCAGCCCTGCACCCACTCCGGCCTCGGGGTCAAGATCGTGCCCTCGGGTACCACGCCCCGTTGCCGCTGGCGGTCGAAGACCTCCCGCCGCCAGGCGTCCCAACCGTGGTCGAATCGGCCCTGGTACGGCTCCACCCATTCCGGGGCGACGTGGTGAGGCGAGTGCATGGCACCGAGCGCGAAATAAAGGAAGAACGGCTTGCCTGGTGCGGCTTGCCGCTGGTCCTGCAGCATCCCGATGGCCTGGTCGGCCAGATCCTCACTCAGGTGATAACCCTCTTCGGGCCGTCGGGGTGCCTCCACGTAGTGGTTGTCGCAGACCAGATTGGGCGCCCAGTGGTTGGCGTCACCTTGCAGGAAGCCGTAGTGGCGTTCGAACCCGAGACCGAGCGGCCACGTGTCGAAGGGGCCGGCGGCCGAGCGTTGCCAGCGAGGGGTCAGGTGCCACTTCCCGACCGCCAGGGTGGAGTACCCGGCGTCACGGAGCAGACGGGGCAGCGTGGCGGCTGTCTTGGGCAGGCGGGCGGTGTAGCCCGGGAAGGCCAGCGGAATGTCGGCCAGGAACCCCATGCCGACGGCGTGATGGTTGCGTCCGGTGAAGAAGGAAGCTCGGGTCGGTGAGCACAGCGACGTGACGTGGAACCGGTTGAAAGGGGCACCGTGGTCGGCCAACGCATCGAGGTGCGGCGTGGCGATATCGGAACCGAAACAGCCCAGATGTCCGAAACCGGTGTCGTCGAGCACGATGGCCACCACGTTGGGTGCCCCGGCCGGAGGCTTGGGGTCATGCGGAAACTGCGGGGTAGATTCGGCCGGGGTGAACCCGATCCGTTGGGCGTGTTGGGCGGCGCTCATGGGGCCCGCCGCACATCAGGAGAGGTGGTCATGACGACAGGGTAGGCGGGCGCGGGCACTCCGAGGAGGTGGTTGGTATCCTCGAAAGCAATGCAAGGTCACGTGCCGGTGCCGCCACCGCCCCACGTTCCCGGTGGGATCGCTCCCATCATCGGGTACCTGGCCACGCGGGAGCCACAGCCTCTCGAGGACCGGGTACCGGTGGAACCTGAGTGGTGGGAGCGCGACGACGAGATGGACGAGGACTGGGCGCCCCGGCACGGCAAGGTGATCCGGGTCACCGCCATTGTGGTGTCGATCTCCCTCCTGGTGGCCGGCATGGGCACCGTGCTCGAGGTCATCCTTTCCACCCACTGAGGCGTCGGCTCAGAGCAGCGCCCCCGCATGGCTCTGCAGCCACGTCCTGGCCCGGTTTCGCCTCCACGGGGTCAGTTGCTCCAGGGCGTGCTCGCATCGTGCGGTGTAGGCCATGACCCACACGGCAGCAGCCCGGGCCACACGCAGCTCGTCAGTGGAGAACGGGAGGCCGCGGGCGGCGGCGAAGGCGGCAATGAACCTCATGATTTCATCGGCGTCCGGGGCCACGACGTCATCGCTCTCTCCGGTGGAGCGCCAGGTCGGGGCAGCATGGCCGGCCACCACCGCTTCTGGAGCGAGCGAGAGACTGTCCCAGTCATAGATGGCGACCGCGGCGGAGCGCCCCAGACGCACATTGCGGGCCGACCAGTCCAGGTGGGCGATGACCGGGGGCTGCCGGCCGGACTCCCGCACCATCCAGGCCCGCCGGGCCAGGTCGTCAATCCACTCGGCTCCCTCACCGGTGCCGGTCAGGTCGAAGATCGGGTTGTGAGGCGTCGGGTAGAGGTCGCCGGCGGCGATACGAAACGGGTGAAGGTCGAGGCCGCTCGGGTCGACGCCGCGGGCGACACCGATCAGGTCGACCAGCGCCGCGGTCGACTGTTCGAGACGCCCGTCATCCGATGGTCGTTCCATTCCCGGGTCGGGCAATGAGGTTTCAACGGTGACCCAGCCGGCTCCCAGCGGGGTCGGTTCGGCCAGGGGACAGGGGCACGGGTACCCGGAAGCGAAGATGGCCCGTTGCGCCCGCTGGACCCCTTGGAGGAACGGCTGTTCCCAGTGAGATTGGTACGCCTTAAGCACTACTGACCGCCCATCGGCCAGGTGGAGCCCGACCACACAACCCGAAGAGACGGCATAGAACTCGCCCCCGTCGACCGCCACCCCCAGTTGGTCGTAGGCCGCCCGCTCCACCAGCTCGGCTATCCGCCGGGGATCGATCGTCCCGAATATGGCCTGCTCCAGGGGGTGAGCAGTCGGCCCGGGCCGGGATAGCAGTACGTCGAGCAACGGGAAGATCACGGTCCGTCATTGTGCCGTGGCCGGGAACGGGACGCCGCCGCGGTCCTTCTTTTGATTTATACTTGACAATTCCTATCGGATTAGTCATAAATGGAGAACCGCCGACAGAGGAGAACTGCATGACCGACATCAAGTCGCCCACCAAGCTCGACATCACGCGCCTCTCGGGCACCATTGGCGCTGAACTCCGAGGGGTCGATCTACGCGGTCCGCTGGACTCCGGCACGGTGGGCGAAATTCGCCAGGCCCTGGTGGATTTCAAAGTCATCTTCTTCCCCGGCCAACACCTCAGCGCCGCCGAACACAAGGAGTTCGCTCTCAACTTCGGCGAGATCACCAACGCGCACCCTGTCATTCCCGGGGTGGACGAGCACAAAGAGGTCTTCGAGATCGACTACACCAAGGCCCGCCAGATGTTCGACGCCCGCAAACAGGAGAAAGACGGCGAACGGAGCAGGAATCCGTGGCACACCGATGTCACCTTCATGGACCACCCGCCGCTGGGCTCCATCCTCAACGCCATCGTCATTCCCGCCGCCGGCGGCGACACCGCCTTCGCCGACACCCAAGCGGCCTATGAAGCCCTCTCGGAGCCGTTCCGCCAGTTCCTCGGTGGTCTCCAGGCCGTCCATGACGGTCGTCCTGCCTTTCAAAAGCTGCTCGACCAGCTCGGTGAGGGGGAGTGGGACGGCGAGCGCATCACCAACATCCCACCGGTGAAGCATCCGGTCGTCCGCACGCACCCCGAGAGTGGGCGCAAGAGCCTCTTCGTCAATCCGGGCTTCACCGATCGGATCGACGGGCTCGACCGTCGGGAGAGCGACGCCATCCTGGCCTTCCTCTACGAGCACATGACTCGCCAGGAGTTCCTGGTGCGCTATCGGTGGGACGAGGGCGACCTGGGATTCTGGGACAACCGCTCCACCATGCACTACGCCGTGAGCGATTACGGCGACGCCCATCGTGTCATCCAACGGGTCACCATCCGCGGCGATCGCCCGTACTAGTCGCCCGACCAGAGCCGCCGACGCACCACCCACCCCGGTGCGTCGGCGGCTCGCTCTCTTCGAGAGCCCAGTTGTCACTGCCATTGTCCGGTCCGACCTGTGCGTCGACCACAAAGAGAGGATGTTCGTTGCTGTATCACCGTCATCAGAGGGTCGCCACCCGCCGCTACCGGGTTGTGGCTCGTCGCGCCCTTGCCACAGTCGGCGCCCTGGCCACCACCGCCACCCTGGCCGCCGGCGTCGCGGCCTCGCCTGCCTCGGCGGCTTCGCGGTCGGCCTCACTACCCAAGGTGCCGGCCGGGGTGACCCTGCGGGTGGCGGACCAACTCAACAGCGTTCAGAACCTGCTGGCCGATGCCGGGGAGGACAAGAGCTACACCTACAAGGTCGACTATTCAGAGTTCGTCGGCGGGCCGCCGATGCTCCAGGCTTTCCAGGCGGGATCGCTCGATGTCGGCTTTGTCGCCGATACGCCGATCATCTTCGCCCAGGCCGCCGGTCAGGATCTCACCACGGTGGCCGCCTGGGGCCCCGTGCACGGATCCGACGCCCTGGTGTCAGCGCCCGGGGTGAAGGTGAGCGGTTGGAAGTCGCTCAAGGGCAAGAAGGTCGCCTACCAGGTCGGCACGGTGGAGGAGGCTGTCGTCCTCGAGGGGCTGCGCTCAGTCGGCCTGACCCTCAGTGACATCAGCACCGTGAACCTGGCCACCACGAGCATCACCCCCGCCCTGGAGAACGGTTCGGTGTCCGCCGGCATACTGGTGCAGCCGCTGACGGCGGCCTATCTCAACGCCAACCCGACCGCCAAGCAGGTGCTGGTCGGCAACGACGTCACCGCCCGGGTCTCGTCGCTCATCTCGTCTCGGACCGCGCTGGCCAATGCCGGCACGAAGGCCGCTATGGCCAACTTCATCGCCCGACTGGAGGGCGCCTACAAGTGGGTGAACAGCCACCCGGCCCAGTACGCCCAGGACCTCTACGTAACCCAGTACAAAGTGCCACTGGCCGAAGGCGAACAGCTGCTGGCCGCCGCCGGCCCGGTCTCGTTCCTCACGTTGCCCGGGTCGCTCCTTGGTCCGCAGCAGGTGCTGGCCAACCTGTATCAGAGCGCCGGTGAGATCCCTACCAAGGTGAACGTCAAGTCCGAGTTAAACGGGGCCTTCAACTCGGTGGTCAAGGCCAACGCATGACCGTTATCGATCTGCCCACCAAGCAGCCGACGGTCACTACGGAGCGCCGCCGACTGCGCTTGCCCCGTGGGGTGGAACGACTGGCTGGCGTGGTGGTGGTGCTCGCCATCTGGCAGTTGGCCTCGAGCACCGGTCTGCTCAGCACCCAGGTGCTGGCCGGCCCGGCCTCTGTGCTGCAGGCTGGCTGGGACCTGACCCGTACCGGCGTCCTGCCCAGTGCCATCTGGGCCTCTTTGCAGCGAGTGTTGATCGGGTTGGCCATCGGCGTGCCGATCGGCGCCGCGCTGGCCCTGGTGGCTGGGCTGTCCCGGGCCGGCGACAACCTGGTCGACGCGCCCATGCAGGCCGCCCGCTTCGTGCCGATCATCGGCCTTCAGCCGCTCATCGTGCTGTGGTTCGGCATCGGCAACGTGGCCAAAATCTCCCTGATCGTCTTCGGGGTGATGTTCCCGATCTATATCAACACCTACTCCGCTGTACGCGACCTCGACCCGCGTTACCTGGAGCTGGCCCGGACCGTTGGTCTCAACCGCTGGCAGGTCATACGCCGAGTCGTCCTACCGGGCGCGCTGCCGGGATTCATGGTCGGGCTCCGTCTGGCC
>DASZMA010000151.1:0-1550 GCA_035552095.1 Acidimicrobiales bacterium
ACCACCACCGGCTGGCCGTGCTCGGGATCCACGCTGTCGCGATCGGCAGCGGTGCCGATCACCACTTGCACGGCATTGGGCAGGCCGTCGATCTCCCTGGTGCCCGCCCCGAACCCTGAGCATCGCACCTCCATGGCCGGCATGGGCCCCCAGCCGGACGCCAGCGTAGACACGAGCGCGGCGCCGGTCGGCGTCGTCAACTCGAACGGGAAGGCCGTGCCGTAGGTCGGTGCTCCCTCCAACAGCTCGACCACGGCGGGTGACGGGTTCGGGATGTTGCCGTGGGCGCTGTGAATGAGGCCCGTTCCCTGGGCCACCGGGCTGGCTCGGACCTCGTCCACCCCGAGCAACTCCAGGCCCACGCAGGTACCCACGATGTCGATGATGGCGTCGGCGGCGCCGACCTCGTGAAAGTGCACCTGGGCCGGGGGCCGCCGGTGGATGCGACCCTCCACCTCGGCCAGGCGGGCGAAGGTGGCCAGGGCCCGTCGTCGAGCCCGGTCCGGCAGGCGGGCCTCGGTGATCAAGCCCACGATGTGAGCATGGGTGCGCACCACCGAGGTTTCGCGTGTGCGGACCCGGACGTGGGTGGCAGCCAGGCCGGCTCGCAGCACCGGCTCGGCTTCGAGCTCCCAACCGCCGATGGGCAGGGCCGCCAGCTCGCGCTCGATCAAGCTCAGGTCGGCGCCGGCGTCCACCAGGCTTCCCATCGCCATATCGCCAGCGATCCCGGCGAAGCAGTGCCACCAGGCGACGGTGGTCACGGATCGGCCGCGGCCAGCGCCTGGTCGGCCGGCCCGGAATGGACCGCGGCGGGGCCGAGGAGGCGGGCGACGGCGTGGGCGGCGCCGAAACCGTTGTCGATGCCGACCACCACGATCCCGGAGGCACAGCTGGCCAGCATCGACAGGAGCGCGGTCACGCCTCCCAGCGAGGCCCCGTACCCGACGCTGGTGGGAACGGCCACCACGGGCGCACCGGTGAGTCCGCCGACCACGCTGGCCAGCGCGCCTTCCATGCCGGCCACTACGACCACCGCGTCGGCGGCCTGCAGCAGGGCCACGTGGGCCAGTATCCGCTGCAGCCCGGCCACACCCGCATCGGCGATCAGGGCGGCCCGGAAGCCGAAGGCGACCAGGGTGGCCCGGCACTCCTCGGCCACCACCAGATCGGCCGTGCCAGCCGTCACCACCACCACCCCCTCAGGGCGGCCCGGCGCTGGGCGCCACACCACCGTCCGGCCGGTCGCTACCGCCCCCGGGCAGGCCGCCTGCACGGCGTTGATCTGCTCGTCCGTCGCCCGGCTCAGCACGATCGGGCCGTCACCGGTGGAGAGGAGCTCGGTGACGATGCCCACGCACTGGGCGGTGCTTTTTCCTGGTCCGTACACGGCCTCGGGGCGCCCTTGGCGCAACTCCCGGTGGTGGTCGACCATGGCGTAGCCCAGCTCGGCGAACGGCAGCTGCCGCACCTGGCGCACCACCTCGTCGGGGTCCACCTCGCTGGCGGCCAGTCGTTGGAGCAGGTTTCGAAGGGCGGGCTCGTCCATG
>DASZMA010000152.1:0-29300 GCA_035552095.1 Acidimicrobiales bacterium
GCGGGCGCCGTAGACGCCGGGAAGGCCGAGCAGATGGTCGACCACCTGGTCGACCATCGCCGTCGAGACCCGGTAGTCCTCGGCCAGGCTGCGATGGCCCTCGGTCATCACCTCGCCCACACCGGCCAGGTTCCCCCGCCCGAGCAACCGCTCCACCTGGCGCACCCGGGCGCACTCGGTGATGACGTGCCGGGCCCGACGGCGCAGCACGGCTTCGGGCAAGGCGCTCAGATCGCCCAGCTCGCACACGCCGAGGGGCCGGCCCAGATGGTTGGCCGCCAGGTCGCATTCGGCCCGGCGGGTGGCGTAGGGCGAGGTTCCCAGCTCGCGGCTGGTCCCGCTGTGCACGATCACGAAGGCGGCCTGCTCGGGGATGGCGACTTGGTGGGTCTCCAGGGTGGCGAAGTCGATGAAGAGGGCGTGGCCCGCCTGCGCCCCCACAATGGCCAGCGGATCCAGCAGGCCGACGTGCGACCCGGCCGCCGCTTCGGCCTCCTGGCACAGCCGGGCCAGGGTCAGCGCGTCCCCGGTCACCCCGAGGGCCATCAGCAGGGCGACCGAGAAGGCGGCACTCGAGGAGAGGCCGGCCCCCACCGGCACCGTGCTGGTGACCCGGAGCGAGCCGCCGGAGGGCGGGTGGGCCAGGGCGACGAGAGCGGCCGCCAGTACGGCATCGGCCGGAGCCGGGGCGGTGCCCCCCAGGGGGATCTCCCAGGGGTCGGGGAACTGGTCGCTGTGCAGGCCGACCAGGAAGCTGCCGGGGGTCGGGGTGAAGGTGGCCTCGGTGGCCAGGTCGATGGCCAGGGGGAGGGAGAGGCCCTCGTTGTAGTCGGTGTGGTCGCCGATGAGGGTGACCCGCCCGGGCGCCCGGGCGGTCGTGGAGGGGAGGCGCACCACCCCAGCTTGACCCCTACCGGCAGCGCGGGTCACGATCCCTGCCATGGCTGAGACTGCACGCACCGCCGGCACGGGACGCATGGGACGCACGGGACCGCTGACCGGCATCAAGATCATTGAGCTGGCCGGGATCGGGCCCTCGCCCTATACCAACATGATGCTGGCCGACGCCGGGGCCCAGGTCATCCGGCTGGAGCGGGCGGCGCCCGGGGCGGCCGAGCGGGCGGCGGCCCAGACCGGGCCCTACTGGGACCTCCTCAACCGCAGCCGGCCCTCGGTCGGCATCGACCTGAAGAACCCCGAGGCCATTGAACTGGTCATGGGGCTGATCGAGCAGGCCGACGGGTTGACCGAGGGGTTCCGGCCCGGCGTCACCGAGCGCATGGGCCTCGGTCCCGAGGACTGCTGGGCCCGCAACCCGGCGCTGGTCTACGGCCGCATGACCGGGTGGGGCCAGGACGGCCCGATGGCCCAGGCCGCCGGCCACGACATCGACTACATCGGTCTCGGTGGCGCGCTGTGGTCGATCGGCCGCTCCGATTCGCCGCCGGTGGCGCCGCTCAACCTGATCGGGGACTTCGGCGGCGGCGGCCTGCTGCTGGCCTTCGGCATGCTGGCCGGCATTCTCGAAGCCAAGCGCTCGGGGGTGGGCCAGGTGGTCGACGCCGCCATGGTCGACGGGACGGCGTCGTTGATGACGATGATGTACTCGTTCCACCAGTTCGGCATCTGGAACGAGGAGCGGGGGTCGAACATGCTCGACTCGGGAGCGCCTTTCTACGAGGTCTACGAGACAGCCGATGCGAAGTACTTCGCGGTGGGTGGGATCGAGGCCAAGTTCTACGCCGAGCTCCTCGAGGGCATGGGGCTGACGGGCGACCCCGACCTGCCGGGGCAGATGGAGCGGGACAAGTGGCCGGCCATGAAGGAGCGCTTCGCCGCCGTGTTCGCCACCAAGACCCGTGACGAGTGGACGGCCATTTTCGAGGGGACCGATGCTTGCGCGGTGCCGGTGTTGTCGCCGTGGGAGGCCCATGAGCACCCGCACAACGCGGCGCGCTCGACCTTCGTGGCGGTGGAGGGCGTGGTGCAGCCGGCCCCGGCCCCCCGCTTCTCGCGAACCCCCTCGTCCGTATCGAAGCCGCCGTCGCCCCCCGGGGCCGACACGCTGGCCGGGTTGGCCGAATGGGGGATTGATGAGGGGACGATCGCGAAATTGCAGGAGTCGGGCGCGCTGAGTTAGTTCTCGGGTCGGGTGGGTCGGGTCGGGTCGGGTCGGGTTCGTCTCGTGCAGGGGATCTCGCTTCGCCCGGCCCGCCCGGGAGACGGGGCGGCGGTGGCCGCCGTCTTCGGCGCGGCGCGGGCGCAGATGCGCTATCTGCCCCATCTCCACAGTGCGGCCGAGGACGTGGCGTACTTCTCGGAGCGGGTGCTGCCGACGAGCTCGGTGCTGGTGGCGGTGGCCGAGCCGGGCCCGGGGGACTGGAGCGGCGGTGAGGTCGTCGGGTTCTGCGCCCTGGGGGAGGGGTGGATCAACCATCTCTACGTGACGCCCAACCATCAGGGCCAGGGGATCGGCAGCGCGCTGGTGGCCCGGGCCCTGCTTGAGCACCCGGGGGACCTTTCGCTCTGGGTCTTCGAGGAGAACGTTAGGGCCAGAGCGCTGTACGGACGGCTGGGCTTCTTGGAGGTCGAGCGCACCGACGGCCGTGGCAACGAAGAGCGGCAACCCGATGTCCGGATGCACCGGCCCGAGAGGACGGTTATCTGAGATTCAGGTTCAGCCGTTCGGTTGGCCGCACCAAATATTGCCCAAACTTTTTCGGAAATCTGGCGTCGCCGTCGCACCGTTCCCCAGCAATGAGAATCACGTACAACGCAGCTCTGGGTGAACTCGATTCGGCCGTTGCCAAGCTCCGCCGGGTCGTGCGCGACCTCGACCCCGCCGAGCTCTCGGGGGATCAGGCCAGAACGGTGATCGAGCGGTATGGCGTGGTCGAGCGGGTGACGGCGTCGGGCGTCGCCCGTTTGTCGCCTCGGGTCATTGAGTCCGGCTCCTACGCCAAGACCGGCTCGGCCTCGGCGGCCGAGTGGCTGGGCTCGGTGACCGGCACCTCGGCCGGGATGGCCAAGGGGCGCTTGGCCGCGGCCGAACGGGCGGCCGCCACTCCGGAGTTGGCTGAGGCGCTGCGAGACGGTGAGCTCTCGAGTGCCGAACTCAAGGCAGTGGCCCAGACGGCTGCCGTGGCTCCCGAGTGCCTCGATGAGCTGCTGCCCCTCACCGGTCGGGGTTCCAGCGTGCAAGAGCTGACCGAACGGGCCAGGTGCATCGCCCGGGCCGCCCGCTCCAAGGAGAACGAACAGGCCCGGCGCATCAGGGTGCACAAGAACCGCCACCTGCGCTGGCACCAGGATCCGGAGGGCGGGATCCGGGGCGAGTTCAGCTGTGACGAGGTCGAGTGGGCCACGGTGAGCGTCCCCCTTGAGGCCGAAGCCAGGGCCAGATGGAAGTTGGCCGGCGCCAGCACCGGCGAATCGCTCGAGGCCTACCGGCTGGACGCCTTCTTGGACCTGCTGGTCCGTTCCCGGCCCTCCAGCGACTCCAGCGGCTCCAGCGGCTCTAGCGGCTCTCGCGGCTCCGAGGGAGCCGACGCCAGCGCTCGACCCCACTTCCTCATCCTGCTTGATGCCGAGGCGCTCCGCCGAGGCCAGGCCTCCAAGGACGAGCTCTGTGAGATCGACGGGGTCGGGCCCGTCTCGGTCGACGCTGTCACCGAGCTGATCGGGGAAGCCAACCTGCAGTTCTTGATCCGCGATGGCAAGGACATCCGTACCGTGACCAGCGTCACCCGCAACAGGCGCCAACGCACAGAAATGGCCCTCATCGCCCGGGATCGCTCCTGTGGCGTGCCGGAGTGTCCCAAGCGTCGCGGCCTCGAAGCCGATCACTGCGGCATCGATTACCGCCACGACGGCCCCACCGACATAGAGAACCTGGTCCGCCTCTGCCCCCCACACCACGCCATGAAGACCTACGGCGGCTGGCGGCTGATCGGGCCCACGGGCCGTAAACGGTGGGTCCCCCCGGCCCAGCCCCTCAGCGCGCAGCAGATCAACCGGGCCCGCAAGGTGGAGGCGGCCCGGGGCAAGGCCAACCGGATTAGAGATTGACGACCGGGCAGGTGATGGTGCGGGTGATGCCATCGATCAACTGCACGTGGCTAACCACGAGCTTTCCCAGTTCATCGATGGAGACGGCTTCGACGCGGGCGATCACGTCGTAGGGGCCGGTGACGTCCTCGGAGAGGACGACGCCCTCGATTTCGCCGATCTGCCGGGCAACACCCGCTGCCTTGCCCACTTCCGCCTGAATGAGCACGTACGCATGGACGGTCATGCCACACCGTACATTGGCGGGGTGCCCATCGGCCCGAGGATCGAGCAGTTCAAGGACATGGCGCGGGAGGCCCGGGCTGATCTCTTTGACCAGAACAACCCGATCGGTCGGCTCTCGCTGGTCCAGGTGGCCATGCTGGCCGGGGACACCCTGGTCACCGTCTCACTGGCCGGGTCGCTCTTCTTCTCAATCTCGCCGACCGAGGCCAAGAGCAAGGTCTTCTACTACCTGCTGTTCACCCTGGCGCCGTTCGCCATCGTGTCCCCGCTGCTCGGCCCGCTCATCGACCGCAGCCGGGGGGCCCGCCGGGCCATGGTCGTCTTCTCGGCCCTGGGCCGGGCCGCCATCTGCCCGATCATGGCCCTGAACGTCCACAGCCTCCTGCTCTTTCCGTGTGCGTTCGTCGTCCTGGTCCTGTCCAAGCTCTACCTGGTGACCCGGGGCGCCCTGGTGCCCGAGATAGCGGCCATGAGCGCCCCCGACGAGCTGGGTCAACAAGCCGGCTACGCCACCCTCAACGCCCGTCTGACCCTGCTGGGCACCGTGGCCGGCTTCGTGGTGGCGGTACCCGGGGCCGGCATCTTGAAGCTGGGCGGCTCGGCCAGTGTGCTGTGGGTCGACGCGTTCATCTTCATCGGTGCCGCGGTAGCCGGCTTCCGGTTGCCCACCATCGGGTCGCGGCGCGCCGTGCCCAGGGAACTCGGGGTCGAGCAGCAGGATCGGATGGAGGCGGGGCCGGACCGGCGCAACCCGGACCTGGTGCGCCTCCAGCCGGTGGCCCATCCCGAGGTGTTGCTCGGGCTGTCCGCCATGTCGATCATCCGCGGCTTGCAGGGTTTCCAGATCTTTCTGTTGGCGTTCGGACTGCGGCGGCTCGGGGTGGGGTTGTACATCTACGGATTCGCCCTGGGGGCGAGCGGCGCCGGCGCCATCGTCGGGCTCATGCTCATCGGCCGTCTGCGCGGCCGCATGACCGAGCAGCAATTGCTCCTGCTCTCGTTGTGGTTGATCGCCGTGTCGTCGTTGGGGGTGGCCATCTGGGGCACCCTCCTGGCCCAGGTGATCCTGGCCTTCACCGTCGGGGTGGCCGGCGCGCTGGGGCAACCCTCCTTCGACGCCATGACCCAGCGCTACATACCGCAATCGGCCCAGGGGCGGGCCTTCGCCCGCTTCGCCACCCGGCAGCAGCTCATCTGGGTCATCGGCTCCATGATCCCGGTCATCATCAATTTCCGGCTGCCCCAGGGGGACGCCGTGATGGCGATCGTGGCCGGGCTGGGTGGCCTGTTCTACGTCACCGGTCGGCGGGCGCTGCGAGTGCCCAGGGCGGCGACCCGACCACGGCCGGTCGAGAGCTGACGGCCGGCGCTAGCCGAGCCGGCGCTCCAGCTCGTCGACGGCGTCGTTGAGGGCCTTGGGCAGTCGATCGCCGAACTTGGCGTAGTGCTCCCGGATGGAGGGCACTTCGGCCTTCCACTCCTCGGGGTCGACGTGCAGTAGCTCGACCATGTCCTCTTTGGTGACGCTCAGGCCGTCGATGTCGATGGCGCCCGGAGTCGGGAGCCAGCCGATGGGTGAGTCCTCGGCTTCGGCCTTGCCGGTCACCCGGTTGAAGACCCACTCGAGGACGCGGGAGTTGTCGCCGTAACCGGGCCACAGCCACTTGCCCTCGGCGTCCTTACGGAACCAGTTGACGTAGAAGATCTTGGGTAGGAGCTCACGGTCCGGTGCGGCCGCGCCGACGTCGAGCCAGTGGGAGAAGTAGTCGGCCATGTTGTACCCGCAGAAGGGCAACATGGCGAAGGGGTCGCGGCGCAGGTTGCCGACCGCACCGGCCGCCGCCGCCGTGGTCTCCGAGGCCATGATCGAGCCCAGGAAGACGCCGTGGTCCCAGTCGGTCGACTGGAAGATGAGCGGCACCACCGAGGCTCGGCGGCCGCCGAAGAGGATGGCCGAGATCGGCACACCGGCCGGGTCCTCCCACTCGGGGGCGATGGCTGGGTCCTGGCTGGCCGGGGTGGTGAAGCGGGCGTTGGGATGGGCGGCCGGCGTGTCGGAGGCCGGCGTCCAGTCCTGGCCCTTCCAGTCGGTGAGGTGGGCCGGCTTCTCGTCGGTCATGCCCTCCCACCACACGTCGCCGTCATCGGTCAGCGCCGTGTTCGTGAAGATGCAGTTCCCGTCCAGGGTCAACATGGCGTTGGGGTTGGTGTGGTTGTTGGTGCCCGGCGCCACGCCGAAGAAACCGGATTCGGGGTTGATGGCGTAGAGGCGTCCGTCCGCGCCGAATTTCATCCAGCAGATGTCGTCCCCGATGGTCTCGACCTTCCAGCCCTCGAGGGACGGGATGAGCATGGCCAGGTTGGTCTTGCCACAGGCGGAGGGGAAGGCGCCGGTGATGTACCGCGTCTCGCCTTCGGGCGAGGTGAGCTTCAAAATGAGCATGTGCTCGGCCAGCCAGCCGTCGTCGCGGGCCATCACCGAGGCGATGCGGAGCGCGAAGCACTTCTTGCCCAGCAACGCGTTGCCGCCGTAGCCCGAGCCGTAGGACATGATCTCGCGGGTCTCGGGGAAGTGGACGATGTACTTGTTCTCGGCGTCGCAGGGCCAGGGCACGTCGGCCTGGCCGTCGGCCAACGGCGCGCCGACCGAGTGGAGGCAGGGGACGAACTCGCCGTCAGCGCCCAGCACCTCAAGGGCACCGGCGCCCATGCGGGTCATGATGCGCATGGAGACCGCCACGTAGGGCGAGTCGGTGATCTCGACCCCGATGTGGGCGATGTCCGAACCGAGGGGGCCCATGGAGAAGGGGACCACGTACATGGTGCGGCCGCGCATGCACCCGGCGAAGAGTCCGTTGAGGAAGGTGCGCATCTCGGCCGGGTCACGCCAGTTGTTGGTCGGCCCGGCGTCGATCTCCTGCTCCGAGCAGATGAAGGTCCGGTCCTCCACCCGGGCCACGTCACCGGGGTCGGAGTGGGCCCAGTAGCTGTTGGGCCGCTTGGCGTCGGACAGCTTGGTGAACGTGCCGGCGTCAACCAGGCTCTGCGCCAGGCGGTCGTACTCGTCGGCCGACCCGTCGCACCACTCCACGCGGTCGGGCTTGGTCAGTGCGGCGACCTCTTCAACCCAGGCGAGGAGTTTGGTATTCGTGGTGGGAGGCATGGTTGGGGGAGTCTGCTCCTTCTTCCGGCCGGTAACTTCGGCGTCCAATGCTAGGCATGTGCCGTGGGTTCCCCCAAACCTGGGCACACGCACCCTCTCGCTGAAGACGAGATGCTGGAGCGTATCCGTACCGTGCTTGGAGAGGGAATTCTAGCGGTAGGACTCCGGGACGATGCCGCCGTGGTCGAGGTGCCCGGCGGCGGCACCCTGATCGTCTCGGTCGACAGCGTGGTGGAAGGTGTCCACGTCGACCTGGCCTTTTGCCGACCCGCTGACGTGGGCTGGAAGGCGTTAATGGGGGCCTTGAGCGATCTGGCCGCCATGGGGGCCCACCCCCTCGGGGCGCTGGTGGCGCTCTGCGTGCCCCCGGCCGACGGTGACGGACACACCACGGTGGAGGTGATGGAAGGGGTGGCCGAAGCGTCGGCAGCCAGCAGCTGCGCGGTGGTGGGCGGCGATGTGTCGTCGGGGGGCCAGTTGGTGGTGGCGGTGACGGTGCTGGGCACCGTCGACGGCGGGATCGCCATCCCGCGCAGCGGCGCCGTCCCGGGGGACGTGGTCCTGGTGACCGGTCCCTGCGGCGGATCGGCCGCCGGCTTGCGCCTGTTGCGAGCCGGGACGGGTGAAGGCTGGCCCTACCGGCGACCGGTGGCCCGCCTACGCGAGGGCGCGCTGGCCCGGGCGAGTGGGGCCCACGCCATGATCGACGTCTCCGACGGCCTGGCCCTGGACCTGCACCGGTTGGCCGACGCGTCGGGGGTCGGGTTCGTCCTGAGCGAGGTCCCGGTGGCCGAGGGCGCCACCATCGAGGAGGCGCTGGGCGGTGGCGAGGACTATGAGTTAGTCGTGACGATGGAGGCCGGCGCGGCGACCGCGTTCGAGCGGGGCTGCCGGGACGCCGGACTCCGGACTCCGGTTCGGCTCGGGATGGTCGTGGCCGACCCAACAGAACGTTCGTTAGGCGGGGGGGCGTTGCCGCAATTGGGGTGGCAGCACCGACTCGGTTGAGTGACGGTCCTGCGACGTCCGAAATGGACGTGCGAAAAGGGCCGTACGAGGCGGTCGTCCAATGCGGCATTTGCGCCGTTCTCGCTGTAATGTGACGGCATCCCCCGATGCGAATCGGGAGCGCGGGAAGTGCTGCTTGTTCAACGGCTGGAGGTGTGACTGCCTGAGTCACGCCGGTTGAGCAACAGCAGGTAAGAAGCAGTGCGGTGTGTTAGCGAGAGGACACCTACCGTGAAAAGTCGTGCATCGACGTTCTGGTTCGGCGGAGCAGTGGCCGCAGCGTTGACCTCGGGCGGGCTTATCTTCGCCTCCCCGGTGGGCGGTGATCCGCTCAACTCGGAGTCGCCCGTCGTCCCGCCGCCCACCGCCTGTTCGGTGGGCAAGGCCGTGGTGCTGCCGCTCAATGGCGGCGTCGTGAGTACCACCCTGACCGAGTCGTGTGTCTTCGATCCCGGCACGAACGTGGCGGTCACGTATCACGGCGCGGTGGTCGAGGTGCTGACCGCACCGGCCAGCGGACTGATCACCCTGCACCTCTCAGCCGCCGACCCGGGCGACCCGGGCGACCCGGAACTCTCCATCGACGGCACCGCATTTCAGCCGGCGATCTTCGGGGTCAACACCATGGTGGGCACCGGCATCAACCCGGCCGGCGCTTCCAACACGGCCACCTTCTTGCTGGACATTTCGCAACCGGTCGCCACGCTGACCGCCTCCGGCAGCAGCGGCGGGAGCACCGGGACCGGCGCCGGTGCGGGCACCGGCACCTCTGGCAACGGGACGACGCCTGGCTCCATCGGACTGGCCTTCACCGGCGCCAATCTGATCGCGCTGATCGCGGCCGGACTGAGCTTGACGCTGTTCGGCGGCGGGGTAGTGGCGTACACCCGGCGTCGGGCCGCCGCTCGCCACACGGTGGCCGCCGTGCAGGAGTCCTACTGGGCCACCACCGCCGGCAACCCGTCCTGGCCACTCGCTAACGTCTGGTAGGGCGCGGCCGCAGCAAACCGAGCCCGGCGCGGTTGGGCGACTGAGGCCGGTCGGCGAACGCCACGGCGGCGCCGGGGGCGCTCAGTTCGTGGTGGTGGGGGTGGGGGTGTAGTTGCGGCGCAGCGGCTTGGTGACCTTGCCGGCGCGGATACACGACGTGCAGACGTGCAGACGCTTGGGGGCGCCGTTGACCACGGCCCGCACCCGCTGGATGTTGGGATCCCACCGTCGCCTGGTCCGCCGGTGGGAGTGGCTCACGTTCATGCCGAACGAAGGCTTCTTGCCACAGATGTCGCACACTGCTGCCATTGGGTAGACCCTCCTGAGGGTGGCCGCGGTGATCTCACCAAGCAGGCCTTCTCGAACGGCACAAAGGTTAGCATCCCCTGCCATGACCTCCCGGGCGACGTTGGACGCAGATGACCTGCGTGCGGTCATGGTCGGCTTCCGCGACGCCCTGCGCCTGCACCAGGTGGACATCAACCGGCTGAACGTCTACCCGGTGCCCGACGGCGACACCGGGACCAACATGGCCCTAACCCTGGAGGCCGTGGTGGCCGAGCTGGAGGGGGTGGCGGCCGGGGCGGGCCTGGCCCAGGTGTGCCGGGCCATCGGCCACGGCTCCCTCATGGGGGCCCGGGGCAACTCGGGCGTGATCCTCTCCCAGCTCCTACGGGGCATGAGCGAGCGGATGAGCGGGGCGGACGGGGCGGACGGGGCGGACGGGACCGGGGTGGGACCGGCGCTGCTGGCCGATGCCCTGGCCCACGCCTCCGACCTGGCCCGCCGGGCCGTGGTGCGCCCGGTGGAGGGGACCATCCTGACCGTGGCCGCCGCCGCGGCCGAGGGGGCCGGGGCCGCCATGGAGGGGGGCGGGGCCGACAATGGGCCCAGCCTGCTCGACGTGATTCAGTCGGCCCATGCGGTGGCGGCCGACGCGCTGGCCCGCACCCCCGACATGCTGGCGGTGCTCAAGCAGGCCGGCGTGGTCGATGCCGGCGGGACCGGGTTCCTCCTCCTGCTCGATGCGCTGTGGCTGGTGGTCGACGGCCGCCCGCTGCCCGAGCCGTCCGGGGTGCCGGCGGTCGACTTCAACGGGCTGCGGGCCGCGGCGGGCGAGGGGGGCAGCCAGCGCGACGGCGAGGGCACCCACGTGAGCGACCTGCGTTACGAGGTCATGTACCTCCTCAGCGCGCCGGACGAGTCCATCGACGCCTTCAAGGAGGTCTGGGCCGGCATCGGCGACTCCATCGTGGTGGTCGGGGGCGACGGCCTGTGGAACTGCCACATCCACACCGACGACATCGGGGCGGCCATTGAAGCGGCCGTCGATGCCGGCCGCCCCCAGCGGATACGGGTGACCGACCTGGCCGAGCAGGTGGAGGAGGAGCGCTGGGTCAGGGAAGCGGCCCAGGCGGGCCCCGGCCCCGAGCCGGCCGGCCCGCCCCCCACGACCAGCGTGGTGGCGGTGGTGACCGGGGACGGCATCGGCCGCATCTTCCGCTCGCTCGGCGTGCACCATCAGGTGGTCGGGGGCCAGTCGATGAACCCCTCTACCGCCGACCTGGTCAAGGCGGTCGAGGCGGTCGGCTCCGGCCAGGTGGTCATCCTGCCCAACAACAAGAACATCCGGCCGGTGGCCGAGCAGGTCGACGCGTTGAGTGACAAGACGGTCCGGGTGGTGGCCACCGGCAGCATCGTCGAGGGCTTCGCCGCCCTGCTGGCCTACGACCCGGCGGCCGACGCCGCCACCAACATGGCCGGGATGGGCGAGTCGGCGGCGAGGGTGGTGCCGGCCGAGATCACCCGGGCCGTGCGCAACACCACGACCCCGGCCGGCGAAGTGCACGAGGGCGACTGGATCGGCGTCTCCCGCGACGGCGTGGTGTCCATTGCCGATTCGGCCGTCATGAGCACCCGCCTGCTGCTGAGCCGCCTGCTCGAGCCCCAGCACGAGCTGGTCACCCTGATTGAGGGCGAGGGGGCCAAGGCGGGCGACACTCGCCAGATCAGCGAGTGGCTGGGCGAGGACTACCCCGAGGTGGCGCTCGAGGTGCACCACGGGGGCCAGCCCCTGTACCCGTACCTGCTGGGTATTGAGTAGGCCGGCCGGGGTGGACTCCCCGAAACCGCGCTCGCTGCGCGACCTGAGCCTGCGTGAGGTCTCGGTGCTCAAGACCGTCTCGGAGCGCAAGGCGGCGCAGTTGTCCGAGTGGGGCGTGGGCAGCGTGCTCGATCTGCTGACCACCTACCCCCGCCGCTACATCGACCGCACGGTGCAGGCCGATGTCTCCGGGCTCGAGGTGGGGGCCGAGGCGGCGGTGCTGGCCGAGGTGCGGCGGGTGCGGACGCGGCCGGCCCGGAATCGGCGCACCGTGGTCACCCTCACCGTGCGCGACGAGACCGGGGCCATGGAAGTGGTCTTCTTCAACCAACCCTGGCGGGCCAAGCAGCTCCGGGAAGGGACCGAGGCCATCTTCTGGGGGAAGGCGGGGGAGTACAGAGGCACGCGCCAGATGGTGAACCCGGTGGTCGACGTGGTGGCGGGGGTGGACGACCCGGTGGTCGGCCAGGCCCGGCGCACCCTGCGCATCCTGCCCGTGTACCCGGCCTCGGCCAAGGCGGGGTTGACCAGCTGGGAGATCGGGACGTTCGTCGAGGAGGGGCTGGAGCGGGCCGGGGTGCTGGTGGACCCCCTGCCCGAGGCGTGGCGCGCCGAGCTGGCCCTGGAGGACCGCACGACCGCCTTCGGGGCCATTCACCGCCCTGATTCCCTCAACGTGGTCCCGCCGGCCCGGCGCCGCCTGGTCTTCGACGAGCTGTTCCGGTTGCAGCTGGCGCTGGTGCTGCGCCGCCGGGCCTTCGAGCACAACGCCCGGGCCCTGCGCCACGACGTCTCCCCACTGGAGATCACCGGCGGCAAGAGCGGCACGCTGGTGGCCCGGTTCCTGGCCGGCCTGCCCTTCGAGCTGACCACGGCGCAGCGCCGGGCCCTGGCCGTGATCGTGGCCGACCTGGCCGGGCCGTTCCCCATGCACCGCCTACTCCAGGGTGACGTCGGCTCGGGCAAGACGGTGGTGGCGGTGACGACCCTGCTGGGGGCGGTGCAGAGCGGGCACCAGGGCGCGCTGATGGTGCCGACCGAGGTGCTGGCCGAGCAGCACGCCACCGCCGTGCGGGCGTTGCTGGGCGGGCTCGATGTGCGGGTCGAGCTGCTGACCAGCCGGGTCAAGGGCAAGGCCCGGGCCGCCCTGCTGGCCGACCTGGCCTCGGGCGCGGTAGCGATCGTGGTGGGCACCCACGCCCTGCTGACCGAGGAGGTGGCCTTCGCCTCGCTGGGGGTGGTGGTGATCGACGAGCAGCACCGCTTCGGGGTGGAGCAGCGGGCCACGCTGCGGGCCAAGGGCGAGGAGGGCGACCCGGACCTGCTGGTCATGACCGCCACGCCCATCCCGCGCACGGCCGCCATGGTGATCTTCGGGGATCTCGACCTGACCACCCTCGACGAGATGCCGCCGGGCCGGGTGGCCATCACCACGACCTGGTTGCCCGAGGTGGGCGACGAGCACCTGGCCTGGGACCGGGTGCGGGCCGAGGTGGCGGCGGGGCACCGGGCCTTCGTGGTCTGCCCGCTGGTCGGCGAGTCGCTGCGGGTGGAGGCCAAGTCCGCCACCGAGGAGTTCGAGCGGCTCTCGGGGCCCGGCGGCGAGCTGGCCGGGTTGCGGGTCGGCCTCCTGCACGGGCAGATGGCCCCGGCGGCCCGCGAGGAGGCCATGGCCCACTTCCGCGCCGGCGAGGTCGAGGTGCTGGTGGCCACCACGGTGATCGAGGTGGGGGTGGACGTCCCCGAGGCCACCGTGATGGTGATTGAGAGCGCCGACCGGTTCGGCATGGCCCAGCTGCACCAGCTGAGGGGCCGGGTGGGCCGGGGGGCGTGGGCCAGCTGGTGCTTCCTGCTCGGCGGGGGCGGGAGTGGGGGGAGTGGTGGCGGCGGCGCGGGGAGCGGCACCGATACCGTGGCGGCGGAGCGCCTGGCCGCGGTGGCCCGCACCACCGATGGCTTCGCGCTGGCCGAGGACGACCTGCGCCTGCGCGGCGAGGGCACGCTCTTGGGGTCGCGCCAGAAGGGGCACACCGACCTCCGCCTGGCTTCCCTGTCGGATCCCGAGGACCGGTTCCTCCTCACCGAGGCCCGGCGGGTGGCCGAGGCCATCGTCGGCGACGACCCGCTCCTGGCGGCACACGCCGAGCTGGCTGACGAGATCCTGCTCTTCTTGGACGAGGACGAGGGGGAGTACCTGTTCAAGAGTTGAGGTCAGGTCTAGGTTGAGGGCGGTGCGAGTCATCGGAGGCCGGAGTCGCGGGCGGCGGCTGGGGGCAAAGCTCCCGCCGGCGGTGCGGCCGACGTCGGACCGGGTGCGCGAGTCGATCTTCGACATCCTGGGCTCCCAGGGCGGCGTGGACGGGCTGACCGTGGTCGACCTTTTCTGCGGCAGCGGCGCGCTGGGCCTCGAGGCGCTGTCGCGGGGCGCCGCCGCCGCCACCTTCGTCGACCAGGACCCGGGTGCGCTGGAGGCGGTGCGGACCAACCTGGCCTCGGTCGGGCTGGGCGACGAGCCGGCCACCGTGGTGCGGGCCTCGCTCCCGGGCTGGCTGGCCGGGGCACCTGCTTTCGACCTGGCCCTGTGTGACCCGCCCTACACCTTCGAGGCGTGGCCCCAGTTGCTGTCCCTGCTCTCGGCCGAGCGCGCCGTGCTCGAATCGGCGGTCGAAATTGTGCTGCCGGAGGGGTGGGTGGTCACCAGGGAGCGCCGGTACGGCGGTACGCTCGTGACCGTGGCTCAACGCAGCGGTCCCGGCTCGTGAAGGTCGGGCTCTTCCCTGGCTCCTTCGACCCATTCCACAACGGCCATCTGGAAATCGTCGAGCGGGCCAGCCACCTCTTCGACGAGGTGGTCATCGCCGCCCTGCGCAACCCGCAGAAGAGCACGGCCCTGTTCGACCTGGCCGAGCGCGAGGCCATGCTCAAGGAGGTGCTGGCCCACATCCCGTCGACCCGCATCGTCTCCGTATCGACGCTGCTGGTGAACGTGGCGCGGGACGTGGGGGCCTCGGCCATCGTCCGTGGCCTGCGGGCCGTCTCTGACTTCGAGACCGAAATGCAGATGGCCCAGATGAACCATCACCTCTCGGGGGTCGAGACGGTCTTCATCCCCACCAGCTCGAAGTACTCGTTCCTGGCCTCCAAACTGGTGCGCGAGGTGGCCCAGTTCGGTGTGGACATCTCCGCCTTCGTGCCCCCGGTGGTGGCCGAGCACATGGTCGAGAAGTTCCGGGAGAGGAAAGGGGAGCAATGACTGACCAGTACCTAGATGTCGAGGAGACGGCGGCCGAGGTCGACGCCGAGGCGATCATCGGCCAGCTGCTCGACCTCGTGGCCTCGGCCAAGTCGATGCCGCTCTCCTCCTCGGTCATCGTCTCGCGCGACGAGGTGGTGGGCCTCCTCCAGGGTGCCCTCGACCGCCTGCCCGACGAATTGCGCCAGGCCCGCTGGCTGTTGCGTGAGCGCGAGGACTTCCTGGCCGAGCGGACCCGGGAGGCCGAGGCGCTGATGGAAGAGGTGCGGGCCCAGGCCGAACGCATGGTCCAGCGCACCGAGATCGTCCGCCAGGCCAACTCGGTGGCCCAGCGCATCCTCGACGACGCCAACGACGAGGCCCGCACCATGCGCCACGAGGCCGAGGACTTCTGCGACCAGAAGCTGGCCGGCATGGAGATCGTGCTGGACCGCCTCACCCGCACCGTGCAGTCCGGTCGGGCCAAGCTGGCCGCCCCGCAGCAAGCGGCCGAACCCGCCGCCACCCCCGCCGGCACCGAGGAGGATGGGGACGGCTTCTTCGACCAGGACGTGACCTGATGGCGGCAGCGGCAGCGGCAGCGGCGGCAGCGGCAGCGGCGGCTGACCCCTTCATCGTCCACGTGGCCCGGCTGCGGCGCTCTTCCGGCGCATCCTGGCACGAGATCCGGCGCGGGCCCCTGCCCGCCGCCGGCCCGCTGGAGGAATCGGGCATCGACCAGGGGCGCAGCGTGGTCCCGCTGGGCGCCGAAGCCGAGTGCGACATTGTGCTGCGCCCCTTCGAGGGCGGGATCTCGGCCGACGGCACGGTGAGCGCGCCCTGGGCCGGGGTGTGCCGGCGCTGCACGGTCCCGGTCAGCGGCGAGCTCCACCTGGCCGTGCACGAGCGCTTCGTCCCCGGCTCGGTCGCCGAGGACGATCTCTATCCCATCGTCGACGATGCCATCGACCTGGGCCCGCTGGTGCGCGACGCCATTGTGCTGGAGTTGCCCATGGCCCCCCTGTGCCGGGAGGACTGTGCCGGCCTGTGCGCCCAGTGCGGGGCCGACCGCAACGAGGGCGACTGCGCCTGCGTTGTCCCGAGGGACCCCCGGTGGGCTAACCTCGACGTGCTCCGGTAGCTGACCCCCCTGCGGACAGCGCCCAACCCCTGACTCGAACGTTGGAGACCCACGATGGCTGTCCCTAAGAAGAAGAAGTCCAAGGCCAAGGGCCGCAGCCACCAGGCCGCCGCCTGGGTCCTGCGTCGCCCGTCGCGCAGCGTGTGTCCCCACTGCCAGGTGGCCAAGACCCCGCACGTGGTGTGCCCGAGCTGCGGTTGGTACAAGGGCCGGCAAGCCGTAGAGGTCGACTGACTTGAGCCGGCGGGGTGAGCGACCGTCGGCGGAGACGCTGGCCACGCTGCCCGTTGCCGTTGACGCCATGGGGGGCGACAAGGCCCCCGGCGAAATAGTCGAAGGGGCCCGCCGGGTGGCGGCCGAGGACGGCATCCCCGTCGTGCTGGTCGGCCCGCCCGACCAGGTGGGCGACACCTTCGGCCTGCCGCTGGTGGCCTGCACCGAGGTCATCGCCATGGACGAGGACCCGGCCGGCGGCGTGCGCCGCAAGAAGGACTCCTCCCTGGTCCGGGCGGCCGAGCTGGTCCGCGACGGCCAGGCCTCGGCCATGGTCTCGGCCGGCAACACCGGGGCCGCCATGGCCGCCGCCCTGCTGCGCATGGGCCGCCTGCCCGGCGTGGTCCGCCCCTGCATCGCCACCCCGCTGCCCCGCCTGGGCCGCACCCCGGCCGTCCTGGTCGACGCCGGGGCCAACGCCGAGTGCACCCCGGCCATGCTGGTCCAGTTCGCCCAGATGGGGGCGGCCTACGTGTCGGCCCGCTTCGGCACCGTCGCCCCGACGGTCGGCCTGCTCTCCATCGGCGAGGAGCCCACCAAGGGCACCCCGCTGGTCAAGGAGACCCACAAGCTGTTGCTGGAGTCGGCGGCCGGGTCCGGGTTCGGGTTCGAGTTCGTGGGCAACCTGGAAGGGCGTGACCTCCTGCCCTCGCCGGCCGACGTCATCGTGACCGACGGCTTCACCGGCAACGTCGCCCTCAAGGCCTTGGAGGGCTCCCTGCGCTTCCTCTTCGACGCCATGCTGGGCATCTTCAACACCGACGCCGAGACCAAGGCGGCGGCCGACGTACTGCTGCCCCACCTCCTCCCCATGGCGGCCCAGTTCGAGCCCGAGAACACGGGTGGGGCCATGCTGCTGGGGGTGGACGGGGTCTGCGTCATCAGCCACGGCTCGTCCAACGCCACCGCCATGGTCAACGCCGTCCGGGTGGCCTACGAATGCGCCACCAAGGGGCTGGCCGACCACGTGGCGGCCGCCGTTCGGCCGGCTGCCGGTGCGCCGGAATTGGTCTAAAAGCCCAGTTCAGACCCCATAAACGGGCGGTTCCGGCCCAAAAACCGGTAGGATGCCGGCCATGCCTGCCGAAACCCACACCAATCAGGGCCCCCTTGACCGCAACGGGGTGTTCGAATTGATCCGGGACCAGCTGGCCGACATTTTGGAGACGGACCCCTCGTCCATTACGGAAGGGGCGTCGTTCGTCGAAGACCTGGACGCCGATTCACTCGCCCTCATTGAGCTGGTGGAGGCGTTGGAAGAAGAGTTGGGAGAGCGGACCGTCGGGTTCCGCATTGATGATGAAGACCTTGAAGACCTCCGCACCGTCCGAGACGCCGTTGACTACGTCTACGCCAAGCTCGAGGCGGGGTGACGCTGGCGTCGAAGGGGCGGCCGCGCTGGCCGAACGGTTGGGTCACACCTTCGCCGACATCAGTCTCCTCCAGCACGCCCTGGCCCACCGCAGCTGGTGCGGTGAGCAGGAGGGCGGCGCGCCGTCCAACGAGCGACTCGAGTTCCTGGGCGACGCCGTCCTCGGCCTCGTCGTGGCCCGCTACAGCTACGACCGCTTCCCGCACTTCCCCGAGGGCATGCTGGCCAAGGTGCGCTCAGCCGTGGTGAACGCCCGGGTGCTGGCCCAGGTGGCGGACCACCTGGGCGTGGGCGAGGTGCTGCTGCTGGGCCGGGGCGAGGAGAGCTCGGGCGGGCGGGCCAAGGCCTCCATCCTGGCCGACGCCTTCGAGGCCATTCTGGGCGCGGTCTACCTCGATGCCGGGTGGGACGCCGCCGAGGCGCTCATTCTGCGCCAGCTGTGCGACGCCATCGCCGCCGCCGGCGCCGAGCCCGACGACTTCGACCACAAGAGCCGCTTGCAGGAAAAAGCCGTCCGCGACGGCGCCGGGACCCCCCGCTACGCCGTGGTGGGCTCGGGTCCCGATCACGACCGGGCCTACGTGGCCGAGGTGTTCATCGCCGGCACGCTGGTCGGCCAAGGGGCAGGGCGCTCCAAGAAGGACGCCGAGCAGGAAGCTGCTCGGGATGCCTGGGAGGGTCTGAGCAATGCCTGAATTACCCGAAGTAGAAACCTTGCGCCAGGACCTGGCCCGCGAGGTGGTGGGGAAGAAGATCAAGGTGGTCTCGGTGGCCAACGGCCGCTCCGTGCGCCGCCACGCCTCGGCCAAGCACTTCCGCACCCCGTTGGAGGGCCGGACGATCAAGTCGGTGGGCCGGCTGGGCAAGTACCTGCTCATGACCCTCGACAGCGGCGACACCCTGGTCACCCACCTGGGCATGAGCGGCCAGCTGCTGCGGGTCAAGTCGGTCAAGGACCCCAAGCCCAAGCACACCCACGTGGTGATCACCTTCACCCAGGGCGGCGAGCTGCGCTACGTCGACCCGCGCACCTTCGGGGAGATGTTCGTCTCCACGCCCCCGCTCAAGGCGGACGGCACCCCGCTCAGCCCGCTCTCGGGCACCGCCGGCGGGGATGGCGCCGCCATCCGCAAGGCCATCCCCGAGCTGGCCCACCTGGGCTTCGACCCGATTGAGGACATGATGAGCTGGGACCGCTTCGGTCTCCTGCTCCACCAGCACAAGGCCGGGATCAAGGCCATGCTGATGGACCAGAGCTTCACCGCCGGCATCGGCAACCTCTACTCCGACGAGATGCTCTACCAGGCCGGCCTGCGCTACGACCGGGGCTCGGACACGCTCACCGCCACCGAGGTGCGCCGCCTCTACCGGGCCATCGTCGAGACGCTGGCCGACGCCATTAAGCACCGGGGTTCCTCCCTGGCCGACGAGCAGTACCGCGACCTGTTCGGGGAGCTGGGCGACTTCCAGGGCTCGCACCAGGTGTACGACCGGGAAGGGCAGGCCTGCCGGCGCTGCCGCAACGTGATCGTGCGGGTCAAGGTCGGCGGGCGCTCCACCTTCTTCTGCGACCACTGCCAGGTCTAAGGCGCCCGAGCGGGGGGTCCGGGTCGGGGCGGGTGACCGCCACCACGCCCGCACCCGCCACTGCCGCCGGAGCCCGGCCCGTTGGATCAGGCCGGGGAGAGGACACAGTAGGGTCGCCCCGATGTTCCTGAAGTCGCTCAGCATGAAGGGGTTCAAATCCTTCGCCGATCCCACCGTGCTGGAGTTCGAGCCCGGCATCACGGTCGTGGTCGGTCCCAACGGGAGCGGCAAGTCCAACGTGGTCGACGCCGTCACCTGGGTGCTCGGGGCCCAGGGCCCCCGCTCGCTGCGCTCGGCCAAGATGGAGGACGTCATTTTCGCCGGTACCTCGTCGCGCCCGGCGCTCGGCCGGGCCGAGGTCTCGCTCACCATCGACAACGCCTCGGGCAAGCTCCCGATCGACCTGGCCGAGGTGACCATCACCCGGACCCTCTTCCGCACCGGCGACTCCGAGTACGCCATCAACGGCGCCCCCTGCCGCCTGCTGGACATCCAGGAGCTGCTCTCGGATTCGGGCGTCGGCCGCCAGCAGCACATGATCATCGGCCAGGGCCAGCTCGACACCGTGCTCAACGCCCGCCCCGAGGATCGCCGGGCCATCATTGAGGAGGCGGCCGGCGTCCTCAAGCATCGCCGGCGGCGGGAGCGGGCCGATCGCCGCCTGGCCGCCACGGCCGAGAACCTGGAACGCCTGGGCGACCTAGTGCGTGAGGTGCGCCGGCAGATCCGCCCCCTGGAGCGCCAGGCCGCGGCCGCCCGCTCGCACGACACCGTGGCCAGTGAGCTCATGGCCATCCGGCGCTACCTGGCCAGTGCCGAGCTGGCCGAACTGGGCGGCCGCCGCCACGCCGCCGCCACCAACCTCTCCATCTGCCACGAGGAGGAGCAGGAGCTGCACGCCGCCCTCGAAGCGCTCGATGCCGAGGCGTCGTCCACCTCGGCCGAGCTGTCCTCGCGCCGTGAGGAGGACCTGGCCCGGGCCCTGGGCCGGGTGCAGGGGCTGGTCGAGCGGGCCCGGGGCACCTCGGGCGTCCTGCGGGAACGGGGCCGGGCCGTGGTGGCCGCGCTGGACGCCGCGGCCGACGTGGACGTCGTCTCCACCCTCGAAGCCGAGGCCGCCCGCCTGAGCAGTGAGATCGCCACGGCGACCGAGGAAGAGGCCACGGCGGCCCCGGACCAGATGGCCATTGAGGCGGCGCTGGACGATCTGGGCCAGCAGGAGTCCGACATCCGCCAGCGCTGGAGCGAGGTCCTCGGCGGCGACGCCCCCGAGGAAGCGGCCTCCAAGGTGCAGGCCCGCCTGGAGCTGGTGGCCCGGGCCGCCGCCCGGGAGCAGCTGGACCTCTCGGGGCTGGACAACCGGGTGGCCGCGCTGGAGCAACGGGCCACCGCCGCCGCCGTCAAGGCCGATCTGCTGGACCGGTCCTCCTCGGAGCTGGACCAGACCACGGCCCAGCTGGAGGCCGACGTGGCGGCCCGCCTGGCCGCCCTCGAGACGGCCCAACGTGAGACCGACGCGGCCCAGAAGGCGGCCGACGAGGCCGAGCAGTCCCGCCACCGCGGCGCGGCCCGGGCCGAGGCGCTGGAGCGGGCCTTGCGCGACCTGCAGGGGGCGGGCGGGCGCGAGCTCCTGCGCGGGGTGGACGGGGTGGTCGGCTCCCTGGTGGATCTGGTCGAGATCGACGACGGCTGGGAAGCGGCCTTCGAGGCGGCGGCCGGGGCCGGCGTCGCCGCCGTGGTGGTCGACGGGCGCCAGTCGGCCCAGGCCGCCCTGGCCACCTTGCGCGAGCGGGGCGTCACCGGCGCCGTGCTGGCCCCCCGCACCGCCATCGGCGCCCTGGCCTCGTCCGACCTCCCGGCGGGCAGCAGCGGCGAAGCCGTGCGCAGCCACGTGCGGGCCCGTCACGGCGAGCCCGTGGCCGAGTCCGTGCTCGATGCCCTGGTCGGCCGGGCCGTCCGCGTGGCCGGCTGGGAGGAGGCCATCGACCTCTCCATCGAGCGCGACGACCTGATCGTCGTCACCCCCGAGGGGGACCGGTTCGCCGCCACCGGCTGGCGGGTGCGCTCGGCCACCAGTGTGGTCACGGCCGCCGCGGTGGAGGATGCCCAGCAGCGGGCCGAGGCGGCGGCCACCGCGGCCGACGGGGCCCGCGGCGCGCTCATCGAGTGCCGCGCCGTGCTGGCCCAGGCCCGCGACGCCCGGGCGGCGGCGGAGCGTGCCCTCGACCGTCACACCTCGGCCCGGGCCACCGCCGTGGCCGACACCCAGCGCTCGGGCGAGGAGCAGCGCCGCCTGGCCGAGGAGCTGGCCGCCGCGCTGACGGCCCGGGTCGAGGCCACGGCGCGCCTGGACAGCGTGCGGGCCGAGAGCGAGCAGCTGACCGGGTCCGTGCCCCTGCTCGAAGCGGCCGCCGCGGCCTGGCAGGAACTGGTCGCCCGCCGCCGCGAGCTGGCCGGGCGCCAGCAGGAGCTCGAAGTGCGCGAGGCCGGGCTGGCCGAGCGCCGCCGGGTGCTGGCCGAGCGCCAGGCCGAGGTGGAGCGCCGGCTGCTCGGCCACGCCGAGGAGCGGGCCACCGCGGCCTCCCGGCGCCAGCGCCTCGAGTCCGAAGGCGCGGCCCTGACCCGACTCGAAGCCGTGGTGGAGGGCGAGCAGGCCCGCCTGGAGGGCATCTTCGACACCCTGCGTCACGACTACCAGGACCAGGTCGACGCCGTGCGGGCCGGGGGCGAGCGGCTGGAGCAGCTGCGCCAGGACCGCCACACCACCGAACAGCGGCTGGAGGCGGTGCGCACCCGGACCCGGTCCCTGGACCTCGAGGCCAACGAGGTGGCCCTGCGCTCCGAAGCGCTGCACGAGCACATATCTCGCGATCTCGGGTCCGCCCCCCAGGAGCTGGTCGGGCTACCCGCACCGGTGGCCCCTGAGGGCACCACGCTGGTCGTGCTGGCCGAGGAGCTGGAGCGCAAGATCACCGCGCTCGGGCCGGTCAACCCGCTGGCCCTCGAGGAGCTGTCCACGCTGGAGGAGCGCCACAAGGAGCTCGAGGTGCAGGTGGACGATGTGCGCGGCGCCCGCCGCGAGCTGCACGAAGTGGTGCGCACGCTCGACCAGGAAATCATGACGTCGTTCGCCGCCGCCGCCGCCGATGTCAACGAGCACTTCTCCTCGCTGGTGGCCATGCTGTTCCCGGGCGGCACCGGGCGGATGGTGCTGACCGAGCCCGACGACCTGCTCAACACCGGCGTCGAGATCGAGGTGCGCCCGGCCGGGCGCAACGTGCGCCGAGTCTCGCTGCTCTCGGGCGGCGAGCGCTCGCTGGCGGCGCTGGCCTTCCTCTTCGCCGTGTTCCGCAGCCGACCCTCGCCCTTCTACCTGATGGACGAAGTCGAGGCCGCGCTCGATGATGTGAACCTCCACCGCTTCCTCGGCCTCGTCCGCGAGTTCCGTGACGAGGCGCAGCTCATCATTGTCAGCCACCAGAAGCGCACCATGGAGACGGGCGACGCCCTCTACGGGGTGACCATGGCACCGGGTGGCTCGTCGCAGGTGGTCAGCCAGAAGGTGGAGAAGGAGAGCGAGCCGGCATGACCGCGCTCTACATCGCCATCGGGGTGGTGGTCGTCCTCTTGGTGGCCGCCGCCCTCATCCTGCGGACCCGCTCGAGGCGGGCTCCCGGCCCGCCCCCGGTCACCCAAACCCCGACCCCGACCCCGACCGCCACGGTCGAGAAGCCGCCCCCCCGGCCGCCCGAGACGGCCCCAGCGCCCGAGCCGATCCCGGCGGCCGAGCCGATCCCGGCGGCCGAGCCGGCCCCGCCCTCCTACCGGGGCCGCCTGGGCGGCGTGCGCGGCCTGTTCAGCGGGGCCGTGTCCGCCCTACGCAGCGGTCGGATTGACGCCGCCACCTGGGAGTCGCTGGAGGAAGCCCTCATCCGGGCCGATGTCGGCGTGGCGACCACCGATGCCCTCCTGGCTGGGCTGAAGCGCAGAGTCGAGGCCAAGGAGATCGCCGGGGGGACCGACCTCCTCACCGCCCTGGGCGACGACATCCGGGCCCTGCTGAACGTGTCCGACTCGCGCGCCCTGCGCTTTGACGGCACCCCCGGTCAGGTCGACGTGTGGCTGGTGGTCGGCGTCAACGGCGTGGGCAAGACCACGACCATCGGCAAGCTGGCCCGCCAGCAGACCGCGGCGGGCCGCTCGGTCCTGCTGGCCGCCGGCGACACCTTCCGGGCCGCCGCCGCCGACCAGTTGGGGATGTGGGCCGAGCGGGCCGGGGTCGACATTGTGCGGGGGGCCGAAGGTGGGGACCCGAGCGCCATCGTCTTCGACGCCGTGCAACGGGCCGCCGCCCGCAGCAACGACCTGGTGCTGGCCGACACGGCCGGTCGGCTGCACAACAAGGTCAATCTGGTCGAGGAGCTCAAGAAGATCCGGCGCATCGCCGATCGCGATCCGGGGAACGTCACCGAGGTGCTCCTCGTCCTGGATGCCACGACCGGGCAGAACGCGTTGGTCCAGGCCCGCCAGTTCACCGAGGCCGTCGACGTCACCGGGATCGTGCTGACCAAGTTGGACGGCACGGCCAAGGGCGGCATCGTGATCGCCGTCCAGCGCGACCTGGGCCTGCCGGTGAAATTGGTCGGCCTGGGCGAGGGCCAGGACGACCTGGTGCCCTTCGACCCCGACGAGTTCGTCGACGCGCTCCTGGGCGGCTGACGCCTGGGCCGCTGGCTACGCCGCTGGTGCGTTGAGGTAGGCCTCGGTCAGCCAGCCCTGCAGCGCGCTGTCCAGATCCTCGGGGCCGCGCAGGTTGGCCACGTGGAAGTAGTGGCCGCCGTAGCGCTGCACCTTCCTGGTCATGGTGGCGTGCTGGACCGGGCGAGGCAGCGAGAAGGAGAGGGCGACCCACTTGGTCATCGGCCGCAGTTGGGCGAACGAGCGGGCCCGCTTCAAGAAGATGCCGACCGAGACCGGCTCCACGTGCACCGGTCCCATGGTGTCCAGGTGGCGCATGACCGCTTCGAAAATGGGGCGTTCGCGGGCGGGCCCGGTCGAGAAGTACTCCTCGAGCGACAGGGCGGGCGCGCACTCGTGCCCCTGGTTGACCCGGGCGAACCGGCGTCGGCATTTCGGGCAGTCCCAGGCGGGCATCCCTCCATTGTGCCCGCGGCGTCTGGCGTGGGCGTGGGCGTGGGCGTGGGCGTGGGCGAGGCAGGCCACCGGACGGAAAAGGGGAGGGCCTTACGGCAGGACCGGGAGCAGCATGGCGCCGGGGTTCGGCTCCACCTTGCGCCAGAGCGCAGTGAAGGTGATGGCCAGCGCGAAGAAGGTGGCGTCGACGGCGAAGAAGGCCGGCCTGGAGTAGTGGGCGATCGTGATGCTGGCATCCCACACGAAGTGGCAGATGATGAAGGGCAGGAGGCGCCGGATCTTGCGGTAGGCCAGCACCGAGACGACGGCCCACAAGACGATGGGCAGCACGCCGGGCCCGTAGTAAAGGTGATACGACACGCGGACCAGCACCGCCACCACCAGCACGAGGGCGCTGGACCAGCCCCGCTGCTCCAAGCGGCGAATCAGGTAGCCCAGCACCACCACCTCCTCGACCACCCCGGCCAGCAGGCTCTGGAGGAGCCCCAAGACCACGAAGGCCACCGGTAGGTCGATCGCTCCCGGCGCGTAGACCGGCAGGTGCGTGAAATGGACCACGGCCGAGCCGGCGAACTGCGGGATGACGAACACGAACAGCGCCACCGGCAGCAGGTAGGACAGGTCCTTGCGCAGGCGGTTGCCGCCCAACCCGATCGACGACAGGCCTTCGCCGTTGCGGTACAGGAGGAAGAAGACCAGGGCGGCGGCGGCGAACCCGGGCAACAGGATGGCGATCGAAATGCAGAAGGAGAGCACGGGTTCCCGGAAGATCAGGAAGCCCGAGTCCACCGGCTCGAACCCGACCGTGAGGTGCATGGCCAGGTAGGCCAGGGCCAGGACGGTCGAGGGCAGGGGGAAGATGGCCAGCACGACCCAGGTCTCCCAGCCGTACATCCGGCGCATCTTCGGCTCGGTGACCGGAGGGGCACCACGTTGGGGGGAGCGGCGATCAGTGGCGACCGGGGTCGACCACGCCATCGGCGCCGGTCCGGGATCCGGTCGGTCCACCCCGGCGCTCGGCCCGACCGGTGCGGTCTCTTCCGGCGAGGTGTCGATGAGGTCGGTCATGTCAACGGGCGTCGACGTGGGCCACGCCGGCGTCTTCGACCCGGTCGGTCCACTCCGCCCCGTCCCAGTAGCGGAAGTGGTGCTGGTGGCCCGGGTCGGGGTACCAGCCCTCGGGCGGGCGAACCGGGTCGGTCGACGTGGTCCTGGTGGTCTTGCGGGCGATGACGAACAGCACGGCCCAGACCAGCAGCGAGAGGAGCCCGATCAGTCCCCAGGCCCATGACGGCCAACCCCACGGGGTTACCTCATGCCTGGCCTTGAAGGTCTCCGAGGACCGGTAGGCCGCGAAGCCAAAGACCAGGGCCAGTAGGAGTAGCGGAATAGGCATGAACGTCCCCCTGAGCGCCCGCGCGCCCCGCTCGTGATTGAGCAGCGGTGGGCCGAAGGGCTCAGTTGCCGTCGCTTCGGTCAACGTACCGAGCGGCTGTTGCAGGCCAGCGGCCCCGCGGTGGCGGTCCGGTTGCCGTTCGTCCGGTACCGGTCCGAGGGAACAACTCGCCTCGAGCCCTAGCCTGAGACGACATGGGTGACTACGCGCACGTGAACGGCCAGGACCTCTACTACGAGGTCTACGGCCCCGGCCCCGGCCCCGGCCCCGGCCCCGGCGCTGCGGACCGCCCGCCCCTGGTCCTGCTCCACGGTGGCCTGGTCACCACCGAGATGACGTTCGGGCCGCTGATCCCGGCGCTGGCCGAGGACCAGCGGGTGATCGGGGTCGAGCTGCAGGGGCACGGCCACACCACGGACACCGAGCGACCCATGCGGATTGAGTACCTGGTGGACGATGTGGTGGCCCTCCTGGACCACCTCGACCTGGCCCAGGTCAACATCTTCGGCTTCAGCCTGGGCGGCATCGTCGCCCTCACTCTTGCCCTCCGGCACCCGGCGCGGGCGGGTCGTCTGATCATCGCTTCGGTGAACTACCGCCCCGATGGCGCCGACAGCGAGCTGGCCCCCGATCGGCTGCCGACCGAGGCGGACTTCCAGGCCATGCGCGACGCCCATGCCGCCGTGGCGCCCGACCCGACCCAGTTCGACCGGGCCGGGGCCAAGACGTCGGCCATGGTGCAGGCGCTCCCGGGCTGGAGCGATGACGAGCTGCGCTCCATTGCGGCGCCGACCCTGCTCATCTTCGGCGACACCGACTTCGCGCCCCTGCCCCACGCCGTCGGCATGCACGCGCTGCTCCCACGGGCCCAGCTGGCGGTGCTGCCGGGCGCCACCCACATGGCGGTGACGCGGCGCCCCGAGGTCGTGCTCCCCATCGTCCGGCGCTTCCTCTCGGAGGGACCGTGACGGTGCAGCTCAACCACACCATCATCTGGTGCCGGGACAAACAGCGCTCGGCGCGGTTCCTGACCGAGGTGCTGGGCCGGGCCCCCGCCGTGGCTTTCGGCCCGTTCATGGTGGTGGAGTTGGACAACGGCGTCTCGGTCGACTTTCACGAGTTCCCGGACGCCGGCGCCGACATCGTGGGCCAGCACTACGCCTTCTTGGTCAGCGAGGACGAGTTCGACCAGATCCACGGTCGGATCACCCAGCGGGGGGCTCGAGTTCTGGGCCGACCCCGGCCGGCGCCAGCCGGGTCAGATCAACCGGTCCGACGGCGGGCGGGGCGTCTACTGGTGCGACCCGGACGGCCACCTCCTCGAAGTCATCACGCGTCCCTACGGCAGCGGCTGAGGCTTCCCGGCGCTCAAGACGTCAACGTGGTCGTGGTGACCGTGCTCGTCGATGTGGTCGTGGTGGCCGCGGGCAGGCGGAAGAGCGAAGCCGGCGGCGAGCTGGTGAAGCGCTTCAACGTGATCACGGTGGCGTCGGTGCCGGCCTCGCTCAAGTGGGCGAGGATCCCTTTTCTGGTGGTGACGCAGAAGGTCGTGAGCGGGCCTTTGCTCCTGATGGTGGCGCAGCGGGATCGCTGCTTGGCGTAAGTGGCTGGGAAACTGGTCACCCTCACGTGGCCCAGGCCGGCGCTGGCCTCGGCCTGAATCAACTTGAGCTCGGCCACGGTGGTCGTGGTGTCGAAGTAGCCGCCGAGAAAGATGGCGCTGGGCACGTTGGCCACCTTGGAGCAGGCCGAGGCGGATCCCGAAATGGATGTGCACGTCTCCGTCGCGCCGTTTCGGGTGACGACCGTAGTGCCGCCCGAGGAGAGGTAGAACTCGCCGGGCGCCCGGGCGATGGTCACCGTCCGCGTCGTCTCCTTGGCCGTGTACTGGTACGTCGCCTCGAAGGTCTCGTGATCGCTCCGGCTCAAGCTGGTGGCCAGGGCGCTGAGCGCGCTGGGCGACGCCCCCGCCCCGCCCGGCTGGCCCAGGAGGGCGCCGATGACCATCACGGCGGCGACGCCGGCCGACGCGGCACGGCCACCGGACCGGCGATTGCGGAGCACGAAGCTGAAGGTAGCAGGACGGTCCGGCCGGCCCAGACGACCCGGACGGCCCGACCGCCGGGGCATTCTCGCCGTGCCGCCCCGCTAGCGTGGGCAGTCATGTTCGACGGCCTGTCCTCCCGCCTGGAGCGGATCTCCACCAGCCTGCGTGGCAAGGGACGGATCTCCGAGGCCGACCTCGAGGAGGCCCTGGGCGAAATCCGCACCGCCCTGCTGGAGGCCGACGTCGAGCTCTCGGTCTCCCGCCGCTTCCTCGACGGCATCCGCCTCCGGGTCAGCGCCGAGTCGCTGTCCAAGAGCCTCACCCCGGGCCAGCAGGTCATCCGGGCGGTGCACGACGAGCTGGTCAACGTCCTGGGCGGCGAGAGCCTCAAGATCACCTACGCCTCCCGGCCCCCCACCGTGGTACTCATGGCCGGCCTGCAGGGCGCGGGCAAGACGACCGCCTCGGCCAAGTTGGCCCTGTGGTGGAAGCAGCAGGGCCGCAACCCGCTCCTGGTCGGCGCCGACCTGCAGCGGCCGGCCGCCGTGGAGCAGCTCCGCATCCTGGGCGAGCAGGCCGGTGTCACCGTGTTCAGCGAGCCCACCGACCCGGTCAGGGCGGCCAAGGCCGGGCTGGAGGAGGCCCGGCGCCTGGGCAAGGACATCTGCATCATCGACACCGCCGGCCGCCTGACCGTTGACGCCGACCTGATGGAGGAGATCCGGGGGATCTCCAAGGGCACGCAGCCGCACTACACGTTCCTCGTCATTGACGCCATGATCGGCCAGGACGCGGTGGCCACGGCCAAGGCGTTCCACGAGGCGCTCGAGCTGGACGCCGTCATCCTCTCCAAGCTCGATGGTGATGCCCGCGGCGGCGCCGCCCTCTCCGTCAAGGGCGTGGTCGGCAAACCCATCGCCTTCGCCTCGACCGGTGAGCGCCTGGGCGACTTCGACCTCTTCCACCCCGACCGCATGGCCGACCGCATCCTCGGCATGGGCGACGTGCTGAGCCTGATTGAGCAGGCCGAGCGCACCATGGACGCCGGCGAGGTGGCCAAGGGGGCCGCCCGCCTCATGTCGGGCCAGTTCACCCTGGACGACTTCCTGTCCCAGCTGCGCCAGGTCAAGAAGATGGGCTCGCTGGGCGGGCTGATGAAGCTCATGCCCGGCATGTCCAAGGAGATGCGCCAGGCGGCCGGGCAGATTGACGACGGCGAGGTGGCCAAGGTGGAGGCCATCGTCTGCTCCATGACCCCGACCGAACGGGGCGACACCGCCGTGCTCGACGCCTCCCGCCGCAGCCGCATCGCCCGGGGGTCGGGCACCTCCATCCAGGACGTCAACACCCTGCTCAAGCAGTTCAAAGAGATGCAGAAGATGATGAAGGGGATGGCCTCGGGCAACATGCCCAACTTGCCCGGGATGGGGGGCATGGGCGCCATGGGGGGCATGGGCGGCCGGGCCGGCCGCAAACTGGCCCAACAGGCGGCCGGCGCCGGTGGCGCGGACTTCGACATGCTCTCCCAGCTCATGGGGGA
>DASZMA010000153.1:0-6824 GCA_035552095.1 Acidimicrobiales bacterium
GGGAGCAGCGCCACCCTGAACGGGACCGTCAACGACGAGGGGACGGCCACCTCGTACAACTTCGAGTACAGCACCTCAAGCTCCCTCGCCTCGCCCACCAGCACGACCCTGACCCCGCTGGCGGCGTCGGGCAGTGCGCAGTCGGTGTCGGCGTCGATCACCGGCCTGACCGCGGGGACCACCTACTACTTCGAGCTGCTGACCACCACCGACGGCAACGGCGGCATCCTCAACTTCAACGCCACCGCCGGGACCCCGGTGCCGATCCAGATTTACGGCACCGACGCCATCGGGACGGCGATCGCCGTCTCCCAGGCCGAGTTCCACACCACGCACTCGGCCGGCGGCGTCGTGCTGGCCCGCGATGATTTCTTCTCCGACTCCCTGGCCGGTGGTCCTTTGGCCGCCGCCATCAATGGGCCGCTGCTGATCACGCCCGGGGCGTCCATCAGTGCCAGCCTCGACCCCCGGGTCGTCACTGAGATCCAGCGGGTGCTGCCGGCCGGTGGAACGGTGTACATCCTGGGCGGCAACCAGGCGCTCAACCCGAGCATCGACACCACGCTCCAGGCTGACGGCTTCAACACCATCCGGGAGGCCGGGGCCGATGCCTACGCCACCGCGGTCGGGATCGCCAACGCCCTCGCCAGCACCAGCTGGGGCACCCCCAGCACGGTGTTCGAAGCCACCGGGCTCAGCTTCTACGACGCCCTGTCGGCCGTGCCCGCCGCGATCAAGCAGCACGCGGCGATCCTGCTGACCAACGGGTCCAGCCAGGACGCGGCCACGGCCACCTACCTGGCGGCGCACCCGAGTGACACCCGCTACACCGTCGGTGGTTCGCTGGCGGCGGGCGGGGCCGACCCCAGCGCCATCAACATCTCGGGCCAGGACCTGTTCAACACGTCGGCAGCTGTCGCTTCCCGTTTCTTCCCCAGCGCTCCCATCTTCGGGGTGGCCACGGCGGCGGACTTCCCCGACGCCCTGGGCGGCGGGGTCTACATGGCGACGGGCGGCCGATCGGGCCCGATCCTGCTGGTGAACCAGAGCACGCCCCTGCCCTCAGAGATCCTCCCGTACCTGGCCAGTCTCGCCGTCGGGACCCAGGGCTTCGTCTTCGGTGGGCCCTTGGCCATCGGGCCCAATGTCCTGTCGGCCCTGCAGGCGGCGGTCGGCGGGTAGGGTCGGGGCCGGTCGTCAAGAGGTGGGGGATCACCGCACCTGTTGGCCTTTTGGCAGTATGGAATGTAAGCCAACGGAAAAGGCAACCATCACGTTGGGCCGCGCCAAAGCTCGTAAGCAGTGGATCTGGCCCTGGACCAGTTCATCCGGACCGAGCGAGTACGGGCTGACATGGCGGCATATCGACGCGTACCTCCAGTTCAGGAGCAAATTTACCCGGCCCTCCTGGCCGACTCGGCTGCCTTGACCAATGACACGGACTGGGAGGGGCGGTACGCCGACGACGCCAATCCGCTCGAATGAACCCGCCGACGCGGTACCTCAACTGAGGTTTAGGTCGGCCGCCGAAGACTGAAGCCGAAAACTGAATTCGACAGCCGTCGGTGGCCAACCTCGACCAGGTCCAGGTCGTCACCCGCCGCCGTCTGCCCGACGGGTTGGCCGATTTCTGCCCGTTACGTTGGTTGCCCCCTGCTTGGCCCTCTCCATCGCCCGTGGACTGCGAGCCCGGATGACAAAGTCCTGACCAAGGCCTGATATCCTGAAACGCCCGCTGGCACCGGCAGCGCGGCACCCTATTGGACTCACACCGACCCCGGCGCGGTCAGCTGCCCCATCCGCGGTGCGGATCGGGACGGCGCAGTTGAAAGCGAGCTTTTGCATGACCGACGTACGCACCCCCCTCCTTTCTCCCGAAGCCATGGGCAGCTTCGACGCCGAGGGGAACTACACCCCCCGCACCATCGTTGACGACGACCTGGGTGACGCCGATCTCGAACAGGCGATGGGCGACTCCATCATTGAGTTCGAAGATGGGGACGTGATCGAGGGGACGGTCGTCAAGATCGACCGGGACGAGGTCCTGCTCGATATCGGCTTCAAGTCCGAAGGCGTCATCCCCGCCCGCGAGCTCTCCATCCGCAACGACGTCCACCCCGAGGAGATCGTCAAGCTCGGCGAGCACATCGAGGCCCTGGTCCTGCAGAAAGAGGACAAGGAAGGGCGCCTCGTCCTCTCCAAGAAGCGGGCTCAGTACGAGCGGGCCTGGACGACGATTGAAGAGAAGAAGAACAACGGTGAGATGGTCAGCGGACCGGTCATCGAAGTCGTCAAGGGCGGCCTGATCGTCGACATCGGTCTGCGCGGTTTCCTGCCCGCTTCCCTGGTCGAGCTGCGCCGGGTGCGCGAGCTGCAGCCCTATGTAGGCAAGGTCATTGAGGCCAAGATCATTGAGCTGGACCGCAACCGCAACAACGTGGTGCTCTCCCGCCGGGCCTGGCTAGAAGAGGCCCAGAAGGAGCAGCGGGGCGACTTCCTGGCCAACCTCAAGCCGGGCGAGCGGCGCAAGGGCGTCGTGTCCTCCGTGGTCAACTTCGGTGCCTTCGTCGACCTGGGTGGCATGGACGGTCTGGTCCACGTCTCCGAGCTCAGCTGGAAGCACGTCGACCACCCGACCTCGGTGGTGCAGGTGGGCGACGAGATCGAAGTTGAGGTGCTCGACGTCGACCTCGACAAGGAGCGCATCTCGCTCTCGCTCAAGTCGACCCAGTCCGACCCCTGGCAGGAGTTCGCCGACAGCCACGCCGTGGGCCAGCTGGTCTACGGCCGCATCACCAAGCTGGTGCCCTTCGGCGCCTTCGTGCAGGTCGGTGACGGGATCGAAGGACTGGTCCACATTTCCGAGATGGCGGTCCACCACGTGGACCTGCCCGAGCAGGTCGTCACCCCCGGCGAGGAGCTGTGGGTCAAGATCATCGACATCGACCTGCAGCGCCGCCGTATTTCGCTGTCGATCAAGCAGGCCGCTGAGGGTGGCGAGGTCTCCGAGGAGTACCGCGAAGCCTTCGGCGAGCACGCCTACGACGAAGAGGGCAACTACATCGGCTTCGACTACGCCGAGGGCGAGTTCACCCCCGAGACCGACGCCCAGGCCGCCTGGGCCGACTTCGCCGAAGAGGTGGGCGTGCCGGTCGTGCAGGGCGAGTCTGACTCCGGCGCCGTATCCGGGCAGGAAGTCGATCCTGGTCCGATCCCCGACACGGCCATGGCCGGTGCCCTAGCCGATGCCGTGGCCGCCGCGGCCGCGACCGAGTCACCCGCCGACGAGGAGCCCCGGGCCGAAGAGGACATCGCCGAGCTCGAAGTCGACGTGGCCCCGACGGCTGACGAGGCTCCCGCCCAGGGGTAACACATAGGCCAGCCACCGGCTGGGTAGTGGTTGTGGTGAGGAGGAGGCTGATCTCATGACGACGCACACGGTCGGGACCGCAAACCTGCCGCCCCAGACTGAGGCGTGCATCGCCACCGAGGCCAGTAAAGGCACCGCGGCCATTCCATGGGAAGAGGCGCGGGCCCATCTGGCCGAGGCCCGTTCCTACTGGCTGGCCACGATCCACCCCAAGGGGCATCCCCACGTGCGCCCGGTGCTGGCCGTCTGGCTGGGCGGTCGTCTGTACTCCACCTCGAATCCGACGGCGCGCAAGGGCCGGAATCTGGCCCACGACCACCGCTGCGTGCTCACGGCCCGCACCGAGGCACTCGACGTGGTGGTGGAGGGGTACGCGGCCAAGGTCAGCGAAGGTGGCCTGCTGCAGCGGGTGGCCGATGCCTACATCGCCAAGTACGAGTGGCCGGTGGTCGTGCGCAACGGCGCCTTCGAGGCGCCTTACGGGGCACCCACCGCCGGGCCCCCGCCCTATGAGGTCTACGAGATCAAGCCCGAAGTGGTCTACGGGTTCGGCACCGACGACGCCTGGGCCGCTCGCTCGGCCCGCTGGACCTTCTGACCAGCTCTCCTGGAGCGACGCAATCCGGGCGGACCGGCCAGCCCGGCCACCCATCCGCCGATCAGCGCCAGTGCCGGCACGTGCCAGTCGTAGTCGAAGGCCCCGGTCACGGCGAAGGCGACCAGCGCCGCCGCCGCACACGAGGTCGCCACATTGACCCGGCGCACGCCCCACGCCACTGAGCAGGCGGACAGGCCGAGCAGCCCGAGACCGATGATCCCGGCGTCCGCCGCCACCTGGAGGTACTCGTTGTGGGCGAAGTGGGCGTACACGCCGGTCGTCCCGATGAAGGGGAGGATGCGGTCGGACCCGACCCCGCTCCACGGCGCCAGATTGAATTGGTGCACGGCGGCGGCCCATTCCGGGTTGCGATCGAACAGGGCGGCACCTGAGAGGAAGCGCAGCGAGATCTCCGAGTGCAAGAAGGCGACGGTGCCCAGGGCGGCCAGGCCGATGGCCACCGCGGCCAGGGTGAGCGTGCGCCGGCTGGGGCGGGGGAGTGGCGGCGGGGTGATCAGGGCCGCCGCCAGGGCGCAGCCGACCACGGCTACGGCGAGCCACGGGGTCGGGGTCACGCTGAGCGACGTGCCGACGGCCACGGCACCGGCCACCAGGCCCAGCGCCAGCGGCAACCACATGGCCCGGTAACGCGCCCCGGGGATGAGCAGGGCGCCGCACAGCAGCCCCACCGCGGCACCTCGGCTCCCTGGTCCACGCCGATGTGGTCATGGCCTCGGCCACCAGCACCATCGCCGGCTGCTGAGCTCACTCAGCTCAGCTCAGCTCAGGGCAGTAGCTCGCTGAGCACCTGGGCGAAGCGGGACGCCGCCGCCGGCCGGATCTCGAAGAAGAGGGCCGGGTCGAGCAGCTCGAGTTCCAGCACCGCCGGCGTGCCGTCGGGCAACGGCACCAGGTCGACCCGGGCGTAGGTGGCGGGCCCTAACAGCCGCTCGGCCGCGGCCAGGGCGGCCTGCGCCGCGGCCACCTGCGTCCCGCTCGGCTCGGCCGCGCCGATCACCTGGTACTCCATGAGATGGTCCTGCGCGCCGACGCCGGCCCGCAGCATCGCCCCCTTGCTGATGGCGTGGCTGAACGAGCCGCCCAGGAAGATGAGGCCCACCTCGCCCTGAACGTCGACCGTGTCGAGGTAGGGCTGGACCATCACCGTGCGGCCCGCCGCCAGCAGGCGGGTGACATGTTCCCGGGCGCTCGCATGCTCGCCGACCCCGTAGCGCGCCGTCTGGTAGCCGCCACCCGACACGGTCGGCTTGACCACGAACTGACCGGGCGGGAACGGGTCATCCGCCATCGCCCGGTCCGACACCCAGGTGGTGGGCACTATGACCACGCCCGCTTGGTCCAGCTCCGCCAGGTAGCGCTTGTCGAGATTCCAGCGCAGGGTGGCCGGGGAGTTGACCACCCGCACCACGGGCGCCAGGGCATCGGCCCAGGCCAGGAACTCGTCCGGCCGGTGGATGTTGTCCCAGGCCCCGTTGGCCACCACCAGGTCGTACGCATCCCAGGCCACGCTGGGGTCGGTCCACAGCTGGGTGCTGGCCTCAATGTCGAGCTCGGCCAGCGCGGCGCGCAGCAAGGGCCAGTCGGTGCTGAGGTCAGGGAAGGCGGCCGAGGCGGCCACGGCGAGGCGCCGCATCAGCCCGCGGTCAGGGCGGCGTACATCAGGCTGGACAGTGCGTTGATGGTGCTCACCCCGTACGCCTCACCCGGGTCGCCGGTGGTCAGGATGGCGAACACGTAGCGCTGCCCGCCGCCGGACAGGTAGCCAATGCTGTTGACCTGGGAGTCGGTCGGGGTGAGCGGGTAGTTGCCCGTCTTGAGCGCCACCGTCGTCCCCGGGGCGATGCCGACTGGGATGCCCCAGACCTGGTCGGCCTCGACGTGCTCCATCAGCGAGAGGCCGTAGGCCCGGGCCGCGTCGGACAGGACGCCATTGCGGAAGGCGAAGGCGCGCAAAATCTTGACCTGGTCCGCCGCCGAGGTGGTGGTGAAGGCCCACCCCGAACGGGTGGGGGTGATGGGTTGGGTCGACGGCGTGGTGGCCGTCAGCCCGAAGTTGTGGTTGTAGGCCGCGATGGCCGAGGGCCCGCCCACGTCGTTCCACAGGGCGGTGGCGGCGCTGTTGTCGCTCACCTCAATCATCGGGACCATCAGCGCGGCCTGGGCGGGCGGAATGGGCTGCCCGCGCTGCTGCGCCTCCTCGAAGGCGGTGGCCATGATGTCCACCTTGACGATACTGGCCGTCACCTGCACCGCTCCGGGATTGAGGAGCCAGGTGCGGCCGGTGTTGGCGTCGTACACCGCCGCGGTCACGCTGCCGGCGCGCTGGGCCAGATAGGCGGTCACGGCCGGGCTGAACGGGGACGGCGTGTGGCCGTAGGCGATCCGGTAGCCCGAGCCCGACCCACCTATGGCCGTGATGGCGATGGCCGGCGTCTCCTGGTCGCTCAGGGCGGCGCCGGCGAAGGAGGCGTCCCCGAAGCTGAAGATGCCCCCGTCCCGGGCGGCCAACCAGTACCCACCCCCGTCGGGTGTGGCCGCCATGCCCACGATGGGCTGATTGAGGGTGAGACTCCCGGTCGAGCCGTCGAACGACGCGTCGCCGAAGCTGAAGATCCCCCCGTCGGCCGCCACCAGCCAGTAGCCATCCCCGTCGTGGCTGGCTGCCATCCCCACGATCGGTTGGTTGAGGGTGAGACTCCCGGTTGACCCGAAGAACGGCGCGTCCCCGAAGCTGAAGATCCCGCCGTCGGCCGCCGCCAGCCAGTAGCCCCCACCGGCGGGCGTCGACGCCATGCCCACGATGGGCTGGTTGAGGGTGAGACTCCCGGTTGACCC
>DASZMA010000154.1:0-15027 GCA_035552095.1 Acidimicrobiales bacterium
CCGACATGCGCTTGGCCGGGTTGGCGATACCGACCCGGTGCAACAGCTCAGTGGCGTGGGCCCGGGCCGCGGGACGAGTCATGGGTTGATGAGCCCGTATGGCCTCTATCAGTTGGCTGCCCACGCTGAATACCGGATCGAGGCTGTTCTGGGGATCCTGGAAGACAAAGCCGATCTGCGAGCCCCGGACCGAGCGCAGCTCGGCGTCGTCGGCGGCCAGTAGATCGCGCCCGTCGAAGTGCACCGAGCCGTTCGTGACCCGCACGCCGGGCGGGAGCAGGCCGCCGATGGACATGGCGGTCACGCTCTTGCCCGAGCCTGTCTCACCCACCATGCCCAGCGTTTCTCCCCGGCGGATCCGCAGGGAGACGTCCTCGACCAGGGTCAGAGGCTGCTCCGCCGGGCCCGCCTGCACGGTCAGTCCCCGGACCTCGAGCAGCGGATCAGCCGAAAAATCTCCCGGGCGGGGAACGATGGCTCCGCTCAACTCGGTCATCCCGCTCACGCCTTCGGGGCGGCCAGGAACCCGACCACCTCACTGCCGCGACCCAGGGCGTCGCGCAGCGCGTCGGCGATGACGTTGAGGCAGGTGGCAAGGACGGTGATGGCGAGGCCAGGGACCAAGACCAGCCGGACGGTCGAGTTGATTTCGGTGAAGCCGCTCTGCAGCATGGCGCCCAAGCTGGCCTGAGGAGGCTGGGCCCCCAGGCCGAGGTAGCCCAGCGCGCCCTCGGCAATGAGGGCCAGGCCCAGCGTGAGGCAGAGCTGGACGATCAACGAGGGCAGCACGGTCGGCATGATGTGCCGACGGATGATCCGGAGCGGCGAGACCCCGGTTACCTTGGCCGCCGCCACGAAGCCTCGCTCCCGGGCGCCCAGCACCTCGCCCCGCAGGAGCCGGGTGAAGCCGGGGACGAACGAGACGGCGAGGGCGATCATGGCGTGGAAGAGGCCGGGCCCCATGACGCCGATGAGGGCGATGATGAGCAACAGGCCGGGGAAGGACATGAGGGCGTCGATGCCGCGCATCACCGCCCAGTCGAGCGCGCCGCCCACGTAGCCGCTGATGACGCCGATAACAGTGCCGATCACCGCCCCGACGATGGCGGCAAAGCCGGCGGCGAAGACCGAAGTGCGCATGGCGAAGAGGACCTGGCTCAGCTCGTCATGACCGATCTGGTCGGTCCCGAGCAGGTGGTGCAATGACGGCGGGCCGTTGAAGATGTTCGAGGTCTGCTCGAGGCCGTCGGGGGCGATGTAGGGGCCGATGACGGCCAGCACGATGCCCACGATCACTACGCCGGCCGCCACCATGGCCAGTTTCCGGCGCCGGAAGTCGTGCAGGACCCGGCGCAACCCGAAGATCGGCGTGGCGGCGAGGTCGTCGGCCCGCTCCTCGTGGAGGACGGCCACCGTGAACGTGTCGGGCAGGACCGAGCTCACGCCAACCGCACCTTCGGATTGAGGTAGCTGTAGGTCACGTCGGTCAACACGTTCACCAGCATGATGACGAGGGCAGTGACCAGGATCACGCCCTGGACCGCGGGCGAGTCACGGGTCTGGATGGAGCTGAGCGCGTACGTACCCATGCCGGGGATGGTGAAGATCTGCTCGACGATGACCGCCCCCGACAGCAGGTAGCCGATGTTCAGCCCGAGAATGGTGATGGTCGAGAGCGACGCGTTCTTCAGGACGTGCTTGTACGCGATGCGCCGTCGGGACAGCCCGCGGGCGTGTAAGGCCCGGACGAAGTCCTCCTGGGCCACCCCCACGATCCCGGTCCGCAGGAAGCGGGCGATGATGCCGAAACCCCCGAGCGACAACGTCAGGGCAGGGAGGAAGATGTGGCTGGCCCACTGGAGCGGTGATTGCGCGAAGGACACGTACCCGAGGGCGGGCAGCACCTTGGCCTTGACCGCCAGCAGGAAGACGAGCATGGTCGCCACCCAGAACCCGGGTGCAGAGATGGCGACTGAGACGAACCCGAGCAGTCCCTTGTCGAGGGTGCTGCCGGCCCGCATGCCCTGGAGGATGCCGATCGGCACGCCGATGACGACGATGAGCACCAGCGAGGCGATGGTCAACGAGGCCGTCACCGGGAAGTAGTGGGCGATTTCACTGGCCACGGGCCGCTGGGTGGCGTAGGAGATCCCGAGGTTGCCGTGGAGCAGCCCGTCGAGCCAGTACCAGTAGCGAACGACGGCCGGTTCCTTGAGGTGTTCCTGGTTCTCGATGTAGCGGATCTCCTCGGGGGTGGCGCTCAGGCCGGCCAGGGCGTAGGCGGCGTTGCCGCCCATCAGCACCTGGAGGAAGAAGGCCACCAGCGACACCACGAAGAGCATGGGCACCAGGCTGAGCAGGCGGCGGACCAGTACCTCGAGCATGCTCAGTTCACCGTGGCCCGGATGATGTCGGGTCGGGAGTCAGACCGGCTTCTTTCCTTTGGTGATGTAGAGGCCGCGCAAAAAGTCCGGGGTGAGCGGGGTGTCGAACTCAGGCATGGGGTGACCGCCCAGGTAGTCCCCGTAAGCGGTGATGGCGGGTCCGGCATACACCGGCACCACGGCGTAGACGCCCTGGGTGATGATCCGGTTGATCTTCTTGTAGGCCGCGGCGGCCTGGGCGCTGGTCTTGGCCGCGTCGGCCTGGGTCAGCAGGGCCGCCACACCCGGCACCTCGACCCCGCCGGCGTTCTCGTAGCCCGTCGACAGCGCATAGGAGCGCAGCACGGTGTCGGTGGTGGCGGGGCTGGTGAGGCCGCCCCCGATGGGAGCGGAGTCGTAGGTGCCGTGTCCCTGGCCCGGGCTACCCCAGATGCCAACCGGCGCCTGGGCCAACTCGACCTGCTGGAGGGTCATGTCGATGCCGACTTCCTTTAGCTGGGACTGGATCAGCTCACCGAACTGGACGTAGGCGGCGGCGGTGGCCCCGATGACCGAGTTGAACGACACCCCATTGGCGTGACCGGCCGCCTTCAGGAGTCGCTTGGCCTTGGCCGGATCGTAGGGGTAGAGCTTGTTCAGCGAGGCGTCGTAGGCCGGGGAGTTCACGGTGGCGAACTGGAAGGCCGGCGTACCCAGGCCAGCCGCCAGCGCCTGGTTCACCGCCGGACGGTTGATGGCGTGGGCGATGGCCTGACGCACCCGCAGATCGTTGAGGGGCGCCTTCGTGATGTTGATGTTGAGCCCGTAGATGAAGTTCCCCGGCCCGGTGACCAACTTAATGGAGGAGTCGCCCTTGAGGGCCTGGGCGTCGGTCCCGAGCAAGCCGCAACAGATGTCCATGGAGCCCGATCGCAGCGCATTCACCCGGGCCGATTCGGCCACGTTCACGAAGTCGATACCACCCAGCGTCTGGCCCGAGGAGTCCCAGTAGCCTGACCAGGCCCGGACCGACATCTTCTCGGTCGGGAACCAGGGCCCGTCAATGGCGTAGGGCCCGGCACCCACGGGCGCCTGGCTGAAGGCCGCGCTGCTGCCCGCCTTGCGCACCGCGGTGGGCGAGACGATCATGCCGGCCTGGTTGGCCAGCTGGAACAGGAGTGGCAGGACGGCGTCCTGGGTCAGGACCAGATCGATGGTTCCGGCGTCGACCACGTTCACGCTCCCGAGCATGGGGAGCTCGGACTTGATGGTCGACGAAGGGTCGGTGAGCGCCCGGTTGAGGCTGAAGGCCACCGCGGTGGCGTCCATGACGGTCCCGTCCTGGAACTTCACGCCCGGACGCAGCGTCATGCGCAAACTGTCCGACGTCGCCTTCCAGCTGGTGGCCAGCCGCGGGATGATGGTGCCGTTCGGCTTGTAGCTCACCAGGGTGTCGAAGATGGCGTACAGCTGGAAGAACTCGGTCTCGGCCAGATGGATCGGGTCGTAGTCCACCCCCTGCATCTCGCCGAATTGCAGAATGGCGGTCCGGTCTGGCTTCCCCGATCCCCCCTTACTGGCCGCCTGCGCCGGCGAGGCCAGCATCTCCCCGAGGGCCGGCACCGCCACGAGGCTCGCCCCCAGTTGCAGGAACCGACGACGGTTCACCATGACACTACGGACCGGTTCGTCGTGCACCCACATCCCCCTACTTTCCCCCGGCCGCCAGCGACGCTGCTACGGCCCGACCGCTCCCGACAGGAGCTTCAAGACAGTAAGGGATATCACAGTGTCAACGCTCGGGGCGCAGCGTCGGGAAGGCGATCACTTCCCGGATGTTCGAGACGTCGCCCAGCAGCATGAGCAGGCGGTCGATACCCAGGCCGAAGCCCGAGGTCGGGGGCAGCCCATACTCGAGCGCCCGCAGGTAATCCTCGTCGACCTCGGCGGGCTCCTCGTCGTCCCCGGCCGCCGCCTTGGCCGCCTGTTCCATGAAGCGGGCCCGCTGGTCGTCGGGGTCGATGAGCTCGGTGAAGCCGTTGCCCAGCTCCCGCCCGGCGATGACCGGCTCGTAGCGCTCGACCAGGTCGGGGCCGTCGCGATGACGCCGGGCCAACGGTGAGACCTCCTGGGGGTAGTCGATGACGAAGACGGGCCCCCACAGCTCCGCTTCGGTCGTCTTCTCGTAAATCTCGAGCAGGACCTTGCCCGGGCCCCAACCGTCCTCGACGGTGATCCCCACCTCAGTCGCCACCTTGACCAACTCGTCACGCGGCGTGCGCACGCTGAGCGAGTACCCGGTGGCCTCGGCCACCAGCTCGGTCATGGTGGCCCGCCGCCATGGCGGCGTGAGGTCGAGCGGGCGGCCGCCGTAGGTCAGCTCGGTGGTGCCCAGAAAATCCTGGGCGGCGCCGGCCACCAGCTCCTCGAAGACCACCATGGTGTCGGTGTAGTCGGCGTAGGCCTGGTACAGCTCCAGGGTGGTGAACTCGGGGTTGTGCCGGGGTGAGATGCCCTCGTTGCGGAAACTCCGTCCGATCTCGAACACCTTGTCGAAACCACCGACCACCAGCCGCTTCAGGAAGAGCTCGGGCGCCACCCTCAAGTAAAGGTCGATGTCCAACGCGTTGTGGTGCGTGATGAAGGGCCGAGCCGTGGCTCCGCCGGCGATGGCATGGAGGATCGGGGTCTCCACCTCCACGAAGCCCTTGGCCCACAGCCGCTGGCGCATGCCCTGGACGACATTGCTGCGCAGCAGGAGCAGCTGGCGGCTGCGCTCGTTGGCCCAGAGGTCGACCTCGCGCTGGCGGTAGCGGGTCTCGGTGTCGGACACGCCGTGCCACTTGTCCCCGAAGTTGCGCCGGGCCTCGGCCAGCAGCACCCACTCGGTGACCATGACCGAGAGCTCGCCCCGGCGGGTGCGCACCACTTCACCGCGGGCGCCGATCCAGTCACCCAGGTTGAGACGGATGAACTGCTCGAAGTTGGCCGTGGAGGCGGCCCGGGCGAACAGCTGAATAGAGCCGGAGGCGTCGCGCAGCTCGGCGAAGGCCAGCTTCCCCTGGGGACGCGACAGCATGAGGCGCCCGGCCACGGCCACGGTGGCGCCGGATTCCTCCCCCGGCTCCAGGGCCGACCACGTCTCGGCCACCTCGGCCGCCTGGTGGGTGCGGTCGAAGCGGTAGGGGATCCCGTTACTTGCGTCGGTCACTTGGTGCCGTTCGACACGTTGCGCTCGTACACAATGCGAAGGCCGTGCAGGGTCAGCCAGGGTTCCACGTGCTCAATGGTGTCCGAATGGGGGGCGATGAGCGAACTGAGGCCGCCGGTGGCCACCACCGTGGAGGGTCCCAGCTCCTCCATGAAGCGGCGGGCCAGGCCGTCCACCTGGGCCGCGAAGCCGTAGAGCGTGCCCGACTCGATGGACTCGACGGTGGACCGCCCGATGACATTGCGGGGCTCGACCATCTCCACCCGGCGCAGCGCCGCCGCGTGCTGGTACAGCGCCTCCAGGCTGATGGCCACCCCGGGGGTGATGGCCCCGCCCAGGTACTCTCCCGCCGCGCTGATGGCCTCCACCGTGGTCGCTGTGCCCATGTCGATGACCACACACGGCCCGCCGTAGAGGTCGTAGGCGCCCACCGCGTTGGCCACCCGGTCGGCTCCGACCTCCTTGGGGTTGTCATAGAGGATGGGCATGCCGCTCTTGGTGCCCGGACCCAGCACCACGCAGGGCAACTGGGAGAACCAGCGCATGGCCATCTGGCGCAGCTCACCGGTGACGTGCGGCACCGACGAGCTCACGGCGATGCCGGTGACCGAGGTGGCGATGTCCAGGCCCTCGAGGTCCAGCAACTGGGTCAGCAGCACGGCGTGCTCGTCCGGGGTGCGGGTGGGGACGGTGGACAGCCGCCAGTGGTGGGTCAGTCCCCGCGGCGCCGTCGGATCGTGCTCGGTCCCGATTCCCACGCCCACGCTTTCCTCGGTGGCCGCCGCCGACTCCGCCGCGTCCCGCGAATAGAGCCCGATGACTGTCTCGGTGTTGCCGACGTCAATGACCAGCAGCATTGCTCAGTCCCCTCCGGTGCGGCGCGAGACGAGGTCGAGACCGAGGTCCAACACGGGCGCCGAATGGGTCAGGGCGCCGATGGAGATCCGGTCCGGTCCGGCCGCGGCGAAGCCCCCGACCGTCTCGAGCGTGACCCCACCCGACACCTCGGTCAGGACGGGGCCGGGCGCCTTGTTCCGGGCCAGCGCGATGGCATGGGTCACCCGGTCCGGGCTCATGTTGTCGAGCAGCAGGGCGTCCGCGCCCGCCGCGGCACCCTCGGCCACCTGGTCCAGCGTGTCGCACTCCACCTCGACCAGCCGGCCGGGCCACAGCGCCCTGGCCTTGGCTACCGCCTCAGTGATGGAGATCCCGGCCAGGTGGTTGTCCTTGACCAGCACCGCCTCGGACAGGCTGGCCCGATGGCTGGTGCCGCCGCCGGCCCGCACCGCCGCCTTCTCCAGCGCCCGCAGTCCCGGGGTGGTCTTGCGCGTATCGAGAATCTGCACCTTCGGGTTGGCGGCGTGGGCCGCCGCCACGAAGCGCGCCGTGAGCGAGGCGATGCCCGAGAGCCGGCCCAGGAAATTCAGCGCCGTGCGCTCGGCGGTGAGGATGGGCTGCAGCGCCCCGTCCACCTCCAGCACCACGTCCCCGGGGGCCAGCCCATCACCGTCGGCCCGGTGCCAGGTCAAGGCCACTGCTGGACCGACCTGGCGGAAGGTCTCGGTGGCGCACTCGCGGCCGGCCAGCACCCCGGCCTGGCGGGCCCGCAGCGCGAAGTGGGCCCGCACCCCTTCGGGTACCAGGGCCGCCGTCAGGTCCCCGTCGGGACCCAGGTCCTCGGCCAGCGCCCGGGTCACCGCGTCCCGCACCGCCTCCTGCAGCGGCGCCTCCGGCTCAGCCGATTCAGGCATGAGGCCGCATCCCGCCGTGGACCAGCCGGGCGCGCCAGGCCGGATCGGTCAGGGGGAAGTCGCTCCGGGAGTGGGACCCCCGGCTCTCGGCGCGGGTCAGGGCCGAGGCCAGGAGGGCGTCGGCCAGTTGGAGCAGGTTGCCCAGCTCGCCCGCCCCCACCGAAGCGGTGCGATCGCCCAGGGCCACGGCCACGTCGGCGACGCCGGCCGCGGCGGCGGCCAGCGACTCGGCGGTGCGCACCACGCCCGCCCCGCTGGTCATCGTCCGCTGCAGCGAGTCGCGCAACTTGGCGATATCCGGGCTCGGCCCGACCCCGGCGCCGCCCGAGGCCGGGGGCCATTGACGCGGCTGGTCGGCCAGAGCGGTGCACCCGATGCCGTCCAACGGGACCCCACCCAGCACCGCCCGTAGGGCGCCGCTGGGCTCGGGCTCGTGGTGGGAGGAGGCGATGCGCTCAGCCAGCCGGGCCCCGAAGACCATTCCCTCGAGCAGCGAGTTGGAGGCCAACCGGTTGGCCCCGTGCACTCCGGTGCAAGCCACCTCGCCCACGGCCCACAGCCCGGGCAGGGCGGTCGCCCCCCACAGGTCGGTCACCACGCCACCCGAGAGATGGTGGGCGGCCGGGGCGATGGGCAACCAGTCAGTCTCGGGGTTGAGGCCAATGGAAGTCAGGGAGGCGGCGATGGTGGGGAAGCGGGCGCCGAAGCGCTCCAGGCCGGTGGCGTCGAGCCAGAGGTGGTCGGTCCCCTGTTCGGCCATACGGGCGGCCATCGCCCGGCTGACCACGTCGCGCGGGGCCAGCTCGTCCACGAACTGCGCGCCGTCGGCGTCGCGCAGCAGGGCCCCGTGGCCGCGTAGGGCCTCGGAGAGCAGTGGCCTGGGCATAGCCGGGTGGTGCAAGGCAGTCGGGTGGAACTGCACGAACTCGACGTCGGCCGTCGGCACGCCGGCCCTGATCGCCATGGCCACCCCATCGCCGGTCGACTCCGGCGGGTTGGTGGTGACCGAGAAGAGCTGGCCGGCCCCGCCGGTGGCCAGGACCACGTGGTCGGCCCGCACCTCGACGGCCGGTCCGCTCGGGGGCAGGGCGGTCACGCCGACACAGCGACCGTCTTCCATCAGGAGGTCGAGGGCGAACCAGCCCTCGAGCACCGCGCTGGCGGTGGCGTAGGTGGCGTCGACCAGAGCCCGTTCCACCTCGGCCCCGGTGGCGGCGCCACCGGCGTGGACCACGCGGGGACGGGAGTGACCGCCTTCGCGGGCCAGGGCCAGACGGCCGCTGACCTCGCGGTCGAACTCCACCCCGAGCGTGATCAGCTCATGGACCCGGCCCGGCCCCTCGTCGACCAGGATCCGGACCGCTTCCTCGTCGCACAGCCCGGCGCCGGCCGCCAAGGTGTCGGCCAGGTGGAGGTCGGTGGAGTCCTCGTCACCTCCCAGCACGGCGGCCACGCCGCCCTGGGCCCACCGGGTGGCCGACTGGGACAGGACGCCCTTGGTCAGCACGCCTACTGACGGGCCGGCCAGGCGCACCGCCGCCGACAGCCCGGCCACCCCGCTGCCCAGGACCAGGACGTGGAACGGTCCCGGGCGGGCCGTGGTGGTCACGCCGGTTCGGTCAGCGTCAACTCGGCATCGAGGCGAGCGGAGACTTCGTCAATCACCCGGTTGCGCCCGTCGACGTGCACGACGCGGGGCACGTACTCCTCGAGCTCGGCCCGCTCGTACTCGGCGTAGGTGATGATGATCACCTTGTCGCCCGAGGCGACCAGGCGGGCGGCGGCGCCGTTCAGGCAGATCTGGCCGCGCTCACCCTCAATGGCGTAGGTCTCGAAGCGGGCGCCGTTGTCGATGTCGAGAACGGCCACCTGCTCGTAGGGGAGGATGTCGGCCAACGCCATCAGCTCGGTGTCGATGCTGACCGAGCCCACATAGTTGAGGTTGGCCCCGGTGACCGTGGCCCGGTGGATCTTTGACTTCATCATGCGACGGCGCATCGGATTATCTGATCCTTTCCAGTAGGCGCGCCGGGCGCGCCAACGAGGGTGAAGGGTGCGGCGACACGGCGGCACCAGAACAGTTGTCGATCAAGCGAACCGGGCCCACCTGGGCCGCGATGATGAGGCGCACCAGGTGGGCGTCGGGTATCTGGTCACGGGCCACCAGGTCATCGACCCCCACCAGGTCGGCGTAGTCGAGCTCGACCAGCGGCTCCGCGGCCACCACGGTCGCCATGGCCTGGCGCACGGCCGACGCCGACGATGTCCGGCCCAGCATGTCCCGGCCGGCCGCCAGTGCCGCCGACAGGACGGTGGCGGCTCGGCGCTCCTCGGCCGAGAGGCGAACGTTGCGGCTGGAGAGAGCCAGGCCGTCGGGCTCGCGCACAATGGAACAGCCGACGACATCGACGGGGAGGGCCAGGTCGACCGTCATCTGCCGCACCACGGCCAGCTGCTGATAGTCCTTCTCGCCGAAGTAGGCCCGGCAGGGGCCGGCGATGGAGAACAGCTTGGCCACGACCGTGGCCACGCCGTCGAAGTGACCGGGGCGCGACGCCCCTTCCCAGCCCTCGCTGACCCCAGAGACCGACACGCTGGTCGGCACCGGGTTGGGCCAGTTGGGGTACATCTCGGGGGTGGCCGGGATGAAGACGATGTCCACACCGGCGGCTTCGCACACGCGCAGATCGGCCTCGATTGTTCGTGGATACTTCGCGATGTCCTCCGGATCACCGAACTGCAGCGGGTTCACGAAGATACTGACGACGACCGCGTCACACTCATCGGCCGCCCGGGCCATCAGCGACACGTGCCCGGCGTGCAGGGCACCCATGGTGGGCACGAAGCCGACGGTCCGGCCCGCCGCCCGTACTGCGGCGAGAAGGTCGCGACACCCGGTCACCGTCTCGACCACGTCCATTCAGGCCACCACCGGGACGGTCGGTGCGGTCGGGGCGGTCGGGACAGCCGGGGCGGCCGATTCAGCCAGGCGGGTGGCCAGGGCGGCGCCGGCCTGGTAGCCAGCCCGTTCCTGCGCCGGCAGCGCATCGAGGTGGCGGCTGAGCGTGGCCCAGTCCCCCCGCCGGGCCGGGCCGGTCAGGGCCTGGCGCGGCCCGAGTGCCGCCACGTCGTCGACGGCGGCCCGGGTCAGCGGGAGAAAGGCCTCCAGGTCCAGGCCGGCTGAGGCGGCTACGCGCTCCACCTGGCCCAGCAGGGCCACTACGTGGTTGGCCGCGATGCAGGCGGCCGCGTGATAGGCGGCGCGGTCGGCGTCGGCCACCTCGACCACCCGCCCGCCCAGGCTCTCGACCATCAGCCGAGCGGCCGGGGCGCCGGCCACGGCGAAGGTCACCCCACCGGTCAGGCGGGCCGCGCCGACCGAGGCGTTGGGCAGTGGCACCAGCGGGTGCAGGCCGGCCCGCAATGGGTGGGGAGCCAGGGCGTCGAGACCGAGGGAGCCCGAGAGGTGTACGACCGTGGTGTCGGGATTCGGCGTGACCGCGGCCGCCACCGCGGCGATGGCGTCATCGGGGGTGGCGATGATGAGCACGTCCACCCCGCGGGCGGCGTCGCTGAGGTCATCGCGTCGCCCCAGAAAGCCGACCACGTCCCAGCCGTGCCCCGATAGGGCCGCGGCCAATGAAGTTCCAGCCCGCCCGGGGCCGATGATTCGGATGGTGTGCATCAGACCTCCTCGACGTTCCAGCCCCTCTCGGGTGCCGTTCGTCTACAGATGATCGAAACAACAGACGGCTACAGGTTACCCATACGGGCGACCTCACCACCAGAGGCAATTAAACGGTCCTCCCCCACCAGGTCAGGGGCCAGATCGAACAGCGGTTGCAGCACGAAACGGCGCTCCCACATGCGGGGGTGGGGTACCACCAGGTCGGCCTCGTCCACCGCCATCTCACCCACTAGGAGGACATCGGCATCGAGCGTGCGGGCTCCCCACCGGACGGTGCGCACCCGGTGGGCCGCCTGCTCCAGCGCCTGGCACCGGGCCAGAAGCTGGCGGGGGCTGTCCGCCGTGGCCAGCTCCACCACCAGGTTGAGATAGGGCCCCTGGTCGTCAGGTCCCCCGACCGGCTCGGTCTCATAGAGGGGCGAGACGGCGGTCACATCCCCGCCCGCCCGGAGCCCCTCCACCGCCGCCGCCAGCGTGGCCCGGCGGTCACCCAGATTGGAGCCCAGCCCGATGAAAGCCCGCCGGACCGGGGTCACAACGCGGAGCAACGCAGAATCACGTCGGCTCCCAGCGCCACCCGTTGTTGTCCTCACAGGTAATGGTCTCGCCATCACCCGCTCGTCCGGTCACTCCGTGGTCACTGTCCCGGCAGTATTCGCCCGGCTCGTAACAGTTGCCGCCGTTGGTCAGCGGCGTGCAATTAGCCGGCGCGGCCGTGACGGGCACCGTCGTTGGCGGCGTCGTGACGACGGGGGCTCGGGTTGTTGTCGTGACCACGACGGGGGCTCGGGTTGTTGTGGTGACCGGCGGCCGAGGCACGGTGGTCGTCGTGGAAGTCGGCAGGGGGACCGTGGTCGGTGCCGCGAGAGCCGGGGTGGTGGTGGAGGTCGATGACTTCGGATGCCCGCAGGCATGGCTGAAGGAGCCCATTCCAGGCTGCTTGCCGAGCGAAAGCGGCTTGTGCCCAGATTGAATGGCGTAGGTGACCGCGTTCACCTGCAGCGTGACCACCTTGGAACCCGCCGGGCACTTGCTGACCTTGAACGTTGACGACCTACACGCACCGACCTCGGCCTTGGTCAGCTTCGAATGCGCCGTCACGGCCTTCACACAGCGCACCGACTGCGCGTGACGCTCGGCCTTGCTCGCCTTACTGGCTCCGGCGACCGGAGCGGCCATAATCAGGCTCGACACCGCCACGATTGCTGCAAGACCCACGATAAACCGCTTCATTGTCCCGCCCCCTCGTACCAGCGAGGAGCCGGCAACCTCTGGTCTATCAAACCTGGTGAGCGATCAGCGGGAGCGCCGCACCCGCACCCCGCTCGATCCGAGGTCCAGCGCCACCGGCGGCCGCAGCTTGCGCACCGTCACCTCCACCGCGCTGAGGCGGCCGTCGACCAGCAGCAGCGCTTCGGCCAGTCGCCCGGCCAGCGCTTCGAGCAGCTGGTACGAGCGTCCCGCCACCACGTCGGTGGCCACCTGGGCCAGGGCGCCGTAGTCGACGGTGTCGCTCAAGTCGTCGCTGCGCTGGGCCGCCGCCATGTCGAGCCAGGCCACAATGTCAAGTGAGAAAGGCTGAGCCCTCTCCTTCTCCTCGGGCAGGACGCCGTGCACCCCGAGGACGCGCAGGTTCCGCAGTTCGATGCGGTCACCGCCCCCGTCGCTCATGGCGCGGTCTGGCGCCGGGGCAGCCCTTCCAAGGTGGCAAGCAGCTCGCGGCCCGGCTCGCCCATGGCGTGCCCGCACACGTGCTCCATCAGCGCGACCGCCTGGGGCTGGTTGTGCATCCGCTTGGACCACACCAGGTAGCCGGCCACGACGCCCATGACACGGTCGCCCAACTCGTCCTGGTGCACCAGCAGCCGGAGCCCGTTGCCCAAAGAGTCGTCAATGTCCTTGAAGCAGTCGGCCAGCACCGCGCGAGGGTCACCCGCCTTGGGCAGCGGGTAGTGGGCCCAGGCCAACCCCTCGTCGTCGTAGGCGTGCAGGTTGTGCGGTGAGGGCAGCAGCGAAATGACCCGACCGAAGCCCTGCTGGCGCAACCAGATGATCTCCTCCTGGCGCCGCACCCGCCGGTGGTTGGGCGCGAAGCCGCCCGGGCGCTCACTGATGGCCAGATGGTCCTTCATGACCCAGGTGAAATTGCGCGGCGGGATACCGGCCGCCCATTTACCCTTCATGCGGCTGGACCATACAGCCGGGCCGCCTGCACCGTGGCCGCCACGTCGTGCACCCGCACCATGGACGCTCCGGCCACCATGGCCCCGACCGCCGTGGCCAGCGAGCCCTCCAGCCGGTCCTCCACTCCAGCCGCCTCGGCCCCGTCGGGGCCAGCCAGCAGCCCCAGAAAGCGCTTGCGGCTGGTCCCGACCATCAGCCCGACACACCCGGCTTCAACGGCCGCGGCCACCAGCTCGGGCAGGTGGTGCAGGAGGATCAGGTTGTGCTCCTTTGTCTTGCCGAACCCGATGCCGGGGTCAATCCAGACCTCGGCCACCCCGGCGGCCCGGGCCTCCCGGGCCCGCTCGACCAGGAACCGGCGCACCTCGGCCACCACGTCGTCATAGTGGGGATCGTCCTGCATGGTGCGCGGGGAACCTTGCCGGTGCATGGCCACCCAGCCCGCGCCGGCGGACGCGGCCACCTCGAACAGGGAGGCCGACACGTCGTTGACCAGGGTGGCGCCGGCCCGCAGGGCGGCTACGGCGACGGCCGGCTTCACCGTGTCGACCGAGACCCGCACGCTGTCCGCCAGGGCCTCGATGACCGGGATTACCCGGGCCAGCTCCGCCGCCTCAGGCACCGGACCGGCGCCCGGACGCGACGACTCCCCACCCACATCGACGATGTCGGCCCCTTCGGCCACCAACCGGCGGCCCTGGGCCACCGCCTCCTCCGTCGTGGCCCAACGGCCCCCATCGGAGAAGGAGTCAGGCGTCACGTTGAGGACGCCCATGACCAGAGGCCGATCCACGCGGGCGAGCGCACTGGGGTTGGGCACAATGGCCAGCGTAGGCCAGTAAAACGCCCCTAGCGCCCCCGAATGAAGCCCATGGCTTCGGCCCGGGTGGCCACGTCGGAGCGGAAAAGCCCGCGGACCGACGAGGTGACCGTCATGGTGCCCGGCTTCTTCACCCCCCGCATTGACATGCACAGATGCTCGGCCTCCAGGACGACCAGCACACCGCGGGGCCGCAGCACCGTCTCAATGGCTTCGGCGATCTCGGTGGTCATGCGCTCTTGCACCTGGAGCCGGCGGGCGAAGCCGTCGACCAGGCGGGCCAGCTTGGAGAGGCCGGTGATGCGGCCGTCCTCGGCCGGAATGTAGGCCACGTGGGCCCGGCCCAGGAACGGGATCAGATGATGCTCGCACAGCGAGGCGAACGGGATGTCGCGCACCATGACCATCTCGTCGTGCTCCGCCGCGAAGGTGACTTCGAGGTGACGGGCCGGGTCGTCGTGCAGGCCCGAGAAGAGTTCCTCGTACATGGCGGCTACCCGCGTCGGCGTGTTGACCAGGCCGTCACGATTCGGGTCCTCGCCGATGGCCAGGAGGATTTCGGACACGGCGGCCCGCACGCGCTCGATGTCAACCGCCACGAACCCTCCTCAATTCCCGTCGCCGTCGGAACCGACGTAGAGGTGCACGCCGGAGAGATTGCGGTAGCGCTCTGCCACGTCGAGCCCGTAGCCCACCACGAAGGCAGCCGGGATGGTGAAGCCCACGTAGCGCAGGTCCAGCTCCACCCGTTGCTCGCCCTCCTTGACCAGCAAGGCGCACACCTCCACGCTCTTGGGCTGGCGGGCGTTGAGGTAGCGGCGCAGGTAGTTCAAGGTCAGGCCGCTGTCGATGATGTCCTCCACCACCAACACGTGGCGATCCTGCAGTTCGGAGTCCAGGTCCTTGACGATGCGCACCACGCCGGAGGTCTTGGTGGCGCTGCCGTAGGACGACACCGCCATGAAGTCGACGTCCACCGGCAGCGCGATGGCCCGGCACAGGTCGCTCAT
>DASZMA010000155.1:0-3540 GCA_035552095.1 Acidimicrobiales bacterium
CGGCGTCGACCCCTTCGCCCTGGCCGCCGCGGTCGTCTCGCTGATCGAGACCATCCACCAGCAGGCCCCTGCCGCCACCGTCGTGGTGATGGGCACCTTCGACGACAACATCGTGGGCCCGTTGTCCCCGGCGGTGGAGGCGGCCAACAGCACCATCCTCGACGCCGCCTCCGGCGTGGCACCCAAGCCGGCGATCATCGATCCACTGACCGACGAATGGCAATTCCAGCGAGACGCCGACGGCCTCCACCCGACCGCGGCGGGGGACCAGGTCATCGCCAGCTACCTTGCCACCGCACTGCAGAACGCCGGGATCGTGCCTGCCTCCCGAGTCCATATCCCCGCACTGCCGCTGAGCGCGGCGACCGAGGGCCCGCAGATCCCCGCAACCGTTCCGATTCCGGCCGGCAACCAACCGTTGTTGTTGGTGATCGGGGCGTCGTTCGCCGCCGGGGTCGGGGTCGATCTCAACCCGCAGCTGGCCTGGCCGGGCATCCTCGGCCGGAGAATCAACTACCGGGTGGTGGTGAGCGCCGATCCCGGAGCCGGCTTCGTGAATCTGGGCGACGGCGGCCTCGGTCCTTTCTCCCTCCTCTTGGGCCGGGTGAACATCACCGCCCTCAACCCGGCCCTCGTCCTCGTTCAGGGCGGCCATAATGATGCCGGAATCAGCACCACTGAGGAGAAACAGGCGGTCGCCTCGTTGTTTCAGACCATCCACCAGGAGGCGCCGCATGCCCGGATCGGCCTGCTCGGCTTCTTCGACACCAGCCGCATCGGACCGGCCCCACTGTCCATCTTGAACACCAATGCCGCCATCGTCTCGGCGGCGAGCTCGGCGGTACCGAACCTCTTGGTCTTCGACCCGTTGACCTCGCATTGGGTGTTCCCCCGAATACGCGATCACCTCCATCCCACCCCGGCCGGCCATAAGAAGATCGCCGGGTACGTGGCCGGGGGTCTCGTCCGGGACGGGGTGGTCCACCAGATCTTCTGACCGGTCGAACCGCCGGTTGTGTCAAGCTCGGGCGTGCGGTTTCCGCCAGACGCGACCGACGCCGGTGGCACCGCCGGCACCATCACGACCACCGCCACCGTCGGCCGGAGGTCGCGGTTCGCCCAGCTGCAACCTCACCTGGTGTCCACCTTGGTCCGGCTCGAACCCGGCCGCCCGGCGTATGCCCTCGGCCTGCGGATGGCCATCATCATCACCGTCCCGCTGGCCGTCGGCGTCGGGCTCGGCCAGGTCGGCCCTACCTCCATTGTCGCCCTCGCCGCGGTGAACGGGGGTATGGCCGACAGCGGGGGAGCCAAGATCACCCGGTGGCGGGCCATGACCGCCGCCACCCTCTTCAATGCGCTGGCTCTCGCCGCCGGCACCCTGGCCGGCAATCACATCGGGGCGGCGGTGCCGTTGGTGTTGGTGGTGACGTTCGCCTGCGCCATGGTCAACCTTTACGGCAACGTGGCCTCCAACGTGGGATTCCTGGTGTCCATCCTCTTCATCCTCGGGGTGGGCCAACCCGGGGACGGCGCGTTGTCCGCCCAGCGGCTTTGGTTGGCCCTGATCGGCGGGGCCTGGTCGGTGGTGGTGGCGCTGCTGGTGTGGCCGGTGCGCCCCTATGCCGCCGCCGGTGACGGGGTGGCCGGCAGCTTCCGATCGGTCGCCGCCCTGGCGCGGGTGGTGGCCGAACGGGTCCGGTACCGCGACCGCACCGACGCCATCGAGGTGACCACTGCGGCCATCGCCGCCCGCGAAGAGATCGCCGCGGCTCGCTCGGTGCTCGCCCTCACCCGGTCCCGGCGGCGAGGGCACAGTGCCCGCGGCTCGGTGTTGCTCGAGCTACTGGACGGGGCGGGATCACTGGTGGAGGGGACCGAGAGCATGGTCACCCTCGGCGAGATGGCCTCGAGGCTGCCCGACTCCGGAGGGATCAACGCCGCCACCGCCCGGTCCCTCGACGGAGTGGCGGCGGCGATGGTGGCGATGGCCGATGCCATCGAGCATCCGGATGCCGGGTTGGACTGGCGTCCGGTCGATGCCATCGAGACCCAGATGGCCGAGCTCGACGACCTCATGGGTTCGATCCGCCGGATCCAACTGTATGACGCCGTCGCCACCCTCCGGCCGATGGTCGAGGTGCAGCGCCATGTGGTCACCACTACCGCCTTGCTCGCCTCCGAGTGGAGAGCGACGGGAGAAAAGCCAGGGACAGACGGGTCCGACTCGGCCGCCGACGTTGGTGCCCGGCTGGCCCCGAGGAAAGAGGTCCGCTTCGGTGACTGGATCCGCAGCGCCTACCAGATCCTGGTATCCAACCTGACTCTGCAGTCGGCGGTGCTGCGCCATGCCCTCCGGATGGGCGGCACCTGCGCGGCCGGGGAGGCCCTGGTCCTGGCCGTCCACCTGGCCAAGGGCTACTGGGTACTGGTCACCATCGCCGTGGTCCTCCGCCCCTACGCCGCGATCACCCTGCAGCGGACCATCTTGCGGCTCGCCGGCACCATGCTGGGGGCGGCCATCGCGGCCGGCATCCTGGTGGCCGAGGACCAGTCGGTGGGCCTGATCCTCATCCTGTTCGTCCTCGCCCTGCTGACCTTCTCGTTGATCTCGCTCAACTACGGACTGGGGGTGGTCTTCCTCACCCCGTTGGTCATTGTGTTGATATCCACCGGCCAGCCCGGTGACTGGGCCGTGGCCGGTCACCGGATCCTCAACACGCTGATCGGCGCGGGCCTGGCCCTCCTCGGCGGCTATGTGTTGTGGCCGAAGGTTGATCGACGCGAGCTGGTGGATGAGCTGGCCACCGCTCTGGAAGCCGACCGGGTCCACCTTGGGGCCGTGCTGGATGCTTCGGTTCATCCGTCGGACGCCTCCGATGCCGCCGCGGTTCGCAGCTTGCACGAGAAGGCCGGGCTGGCGGTGGCCAACGCGCAGACCGCCTTCCAGCGCCTTCTGGGTGAGCCGGCCCGCAACCGACGCCAGTCGGAGGCGTTGTGGTCGGTTACCGACGCCGCCCGACGAACGTTCTTGGCCACCAGCTCACTCGAAGGGCACCTGGGCCCGCGCGACGACACCTCGCCCCGTCCCCGGCTCGACCGGGCCCAGCGCGACGCCGACCGGGCGCTGTCCGAGTTGTCCGAGGCCTTGCGTCAGCACCGGGCCCCGGACCCGTCCCGGGTCGGGAAGCAGGACCTGGCCGACGCGGTGGCCGAAGTCAGCAGTGCCGCCGCCGACCTTCGGGCCGGACGGAGGGCCGAGCTGGCGGTCGATGCCAACACCCTCACCCCGCTGGCTTATCGTGCACGGGAAGCGTCGCTGGTCGCCGGTGTGTTGGAGCTATTGGAGGTGTTGATCGGCGAGGTGAACGATGGAGTCGAGGCGCTGAGTCCCGCGTCCGTACCAGCATGATCGGCGCCGCCTCGGAGTCCCAGGTGGCGCCCCTGATTGCCCGCCGGTCGCGGTGATACTGGGCAATCCCTGCACTACCATTTTGTTGGCACGTTGTTCGAAACTGAGCCAGATCGGTTGGGAATCGG
>DASZMA010000156.1:0-17181 GCA_035552095.1 Acidimicrobiales bacterium
GGGGTCCCCACCGTGGCCGAGCAGGTGGCCTCGGGTCGCAGCGACCTCACCTACGCCGCCTTTTTGACCTGGCGGGGCCAACTGCACCGCGAGCCACCGCGGCGGCCCGATCCCGAACGGCCCGGGGCGCCGACGGTACACCGCTCGGAGTCCTGGAAGTACGCCTTCGTCGCCAGCACCTGCACCGCTTGCGGCTTCCGCCACATGCCGCCCACCCGGGTCTGCCTCTCGTGCAAGGCCATCGACCAGATGCGGGCCGAGCGGCTCTCCGACGTGCCCGGCACCGTGGCCACCTTCACCATCGACCACCTGGCCTACAGCCTGGCGCCGCCGGTGATCGGTGTCATCGTCGATTTTGACGGCGGCGGCCGCTACCGCTGCGAGCTGACCGACGCCCAGGCCTCCGAGCTGTCCATCGGCGATCGGGTGGAGATGACCTTCCGCCGCATCTACACGGCGCAGGGTGTGCACAATTACTTCTGGAAGGCCCGCCCGCTGCGTGGGGCGGCACCGACCAGTACGGACGCTTCGAGCGAAGGGAGCAGCCATGGCCAGTAGGGGCATACGCGACCAGGTGGCCATCATTGGCATGGGCTGCACCAAGTTCGGGGAGCGGTGGGACCAGGGCGTCGACGACCTGCTGACCGACGCCGCCACCGAGGCCGCCGCCTCGGCCGGCCTCTCCATCCATGACCTCGACGCCTTCTGGCTGGGCACCATGACCTCGGGCGTCTGCGGCGTCACGCTGTCGCGACCCCTCAAGCTGGACTACAAGCCGGTGACCCGGGTGGAGAACTACTGCGCCACCGGTTCGGAGGCCTTCCGCAACGCCTGCTACGCCGTGGCCTCGGGCGCCTACGACACCGCCATGGCCATCGGGGTGGAGAAGCTCAAGGACACCGGCTTTTCCGGGCTGACCGGGATCCGCGCCGTGGGCGACGGCACCGACCCGGGCCTGTCCTCGCCGGCCGCCTTCTCCTTCCTGGCCCCCTCCTACGGGCACAAGTACGGGGTCGACCCGGTGCAGATGAAGGAGGTGATGAGCCGCATCGCCTTCAAGAACCACCAGAACGGGGCGCGCAACCCCCGGGCCCAGTTCCAGAAGGAGGTCTCCATGGAGACCATCACCAAGGCGCCGCTGGTGGCCGGCGAGCTGGGCGTCTTCGACTGCTCTGGCGTGAGCGACGGCTCGGCCGCCGCCATCATCTGCCGGGCGGCCGATGCGCACAAGTACTGCGACAACCCGCTCTACGTGAAGGCCCTCAGCTTCGTGGCCGGCCCGGCCGCCGGGCCCATCGATCCGGCCTACGACTACACCACCTTCGAGGAGGTGGTGCGCTCGGTCGAGGACGCCTACCGCCAGGCCGGCATCACCGACCCCCGGGCCCAGCTGGCCATGGCCGAGGTGCACGACTGCTTCACGCCCACTGAGCTGGTGCTGATGGAGGACCTGGGCTTCGCCGCCCGGGGCACGGCCTGGAAGGAGGTGCTGGCCGGCACGTTCGACCGCGACGGCGAGTTGCCGGTCAACCCCGACGGGGGGCTGAAGAGCTTCGGCCACCCCATCGGCGCCTCCGGGCTGCGCATGCTGTTCGAGTGCTGGTTGCAGCTGCGGGGCGAAGCGCCGGCCGACCGCCAGATCTCAACTGTCGGGCCCGGCCGCACGCTGGGCCTGACCCACAACCTGGGCGGGGCGCCCGGTGAGGGCGTGAGCTTCGTCGGCATCGTCGGCACCGAACTCGACGACCCGGGGCTCGGTAACACGGACTTCGCCGCCGGATGAGCGACGCGTCGGGCACTGACCTGCTGGCCGAGACCGAGGACCAGTCGGCCCTGCGCCAGCTGGCCCGTGACGTGGCCGACCGGGAGGTGGCGCCCCGGGCCCACGAGGGCGATGAGTGCGGGGAAGTGGCACCCGAGGTGCGCAAGGCGCTGGCCGCGGCCGACCTGCTGCGCATCACCATCGGCGAGGCCTACGGCGGCATGGGTCTGGGCGACACCGAAGCGGCCATCGTGCTCGAGGAGATCGCCCGGGCCGATGTCTCCTCGGCCATCTGCTGCCAGCTGACCTTCAACGGCCCACCCCGGGGCATTGAGCACCTGGGCCCCGAGGCCATGAAGGAGCGCTGGTTGCCTGCCGTGGCCAACGGGGACGCGCTGATCAGCATCGGGATCACCGAGCCCGACGCCGGCTCAGCCGTGCAGAACATGCGGGCCGCCCTGACCGAGGACGGTCCGGGGCAATGGCGCCTCAACGCGTACAAGAACTACTCGACGCTCGGGCACGTGGCCCAGGGTGTGCTGGTGTGGTGCCGTTGGCCGGGAGGGGACGGGGCCAAGGGCATCGGGGCGGTGATCGTGCCCACTGACCGCGAGGGCGTCTCGGTGACCGGACGCCATCAGGGCATGGGGATCCACGCCGCCACCGAAGCCGAGTTGGCCTTCGACTCGGTGGCCATCACCGACGACGACATCCTCATCGCCGGCGTGCCCGGGAGCACCGAAGCCTTCAAGGTGCTGCTGGGCCACCTCAACCATGAGCGCTGCGGCAACGCCGCCATGTGTGTGGGCGCCGCCCAGGGCGCGCTGGAGCACGCCGTGCGGTACATGTCCGAACGGGTCATCGGGGGCAAGCCATTGGCCGACCTGCAGGGGTTGCAGTGGAAGCTGGCTGACATGGCCGTCCAGCTCGAAGGGGCCCGCCTGCTGTTGGCCCGGGCCGTCCGGCTGGCCGGCCCCGGCGGCACCCCGCCGCCGCTGGAGACCGCGTTGGCCAAGACAGCGGCCAACCTGGCGGCCAAGTTCGTCTGTGACGAGGCCATGCAGATCCACGGGGGCTACGGCTACAGCCGCGAGTACCCGCTCGAGCGGGCCTATCGCGACATCCGGGGCCTCTGCTTCGGGGCCGGCACGGTCGAGGCCCAGCGCAACTTCATCGGGCTGCGGGTCGCCGCCGGGGGCCGCACCGGGTCACCGGGCTGGCGCAACCCGCTGGAGTAACGACGAGGCGCACCGGTGGGCGGCGCAGCCTGCTCGGCCTATTCGTGGCCGCACTGGCCCTGACGGCGTCGGCCTGCAGTACCGGGGTCGATGCCGGGAACACCGCGACCTTGACCGGGCCGGTCCCGGCCCATCCGGTGGCGGTGACGGGTGCGGCGATCCGGGGCCGGGTGCTGGCGGCGGCGGCCGGGGCGAACACAGGCGGGGACCGGGCCGTGGTGGCCGGTGCGACTGTGGTGGTGACGGTGATCCTGCGCCGCGATGAAGTGGCCGGTCGGGCTCTCAAAGGGACGTTGACCCTCGGACTCGGCTGCCTGGACCGGGTGGGGTGCACCGCGCCGACGTCGGAGGGGCGGGTGGCGCAAGACGGCCGGTTCGAGGTGGCCGTGCCCATAGGCCAGACCGAACAGGATGACCTGAGCCTCACCGTCCTGGCGCAGCGGGGGAGCACCGGCCGGGTAGGCACCACGGTGACGCTGCCTTACGCCGACCATGTCGGAGCCGACGTCGGGACGATCCCGTTGGCCACCTCAGCCGGCTCGGTGGTGGCCCAGGGTGGCGTCAACCGTTACGTCCCGGCCGCCATGCCTGGAGCCAGCGGGGCTCCCGGCGTCACCATGTCGCGGGCGGCATCGGTGGCGGGCGGTGACCAGTTCGTGGTCGAGGATCCGGTCCAGGACGTGTCGCCCGGCTACAACCCGCAGCTGGTCGAGGATGGGCGCGTGCTGTTGGCCAGCACGACGATCGGCAGTGTCGAGTTGGCGCCGGCGGTGTTCACCTCCAGCCTGCTGGTCGAGGGCACGCTGGTGCCGCCGAGCCGCGGCGCAGCCTGCTCGGTGGAGGGCAGCACCGGCCAGTCGATCGCCCAGCACCCGTGCGGGTTGACCAACGGCATGCTCGATTCGGCGTGGCCCCTGCACGATGACCCGCTCTGCCAACAGGGCCCGTGCCCCGGTACGGTCCAGAACCAGGCCCGTGATGTCACGGTGACCCTGTCCCATCCGGTCCGGAGCGGCCTCATTGTGGTGCGGGGGTGCGGGTTCACCTGCCAGGTGGCCTGGAGCACCGATGGGACCACGTTCGGTTCCTGGCGCCAGGCGCCTCAGGACAGCGGCACCGGCGTGGTCTTCGTCGTGCCCGTGCCCGACCAGATGGTGGCGGCGGTGCGGGTGCAGACGGCCACCGGAGGCTTCTTCACCGCCCTGCGCCAGGTCTCGGTGTGGGGGACGTAGTGCGAGCGACGCCGGGCCCGACTGGGATGCGATCAGTGGGTGGAGATGTCGTGGCAGGCTTCGCTCCGGCGCGGCGGCGACACAGCAAGGTGGCGTACTGGTGACCGCGGCATTCGAAGCATCTAAGCCGCCGGCGGCCCGGGCCACCGCGGCCTGCAAGAGCTACGGCATGGGCACGGCGTCGGTCACGGCACTCCGCTCGGTGACGGTGGCCTTCGAGCAGGGCCAGTTCAGCACCATCATGGGCCCGTCAGGCTCGGGGAAGTCGACGCTGCTGCACTGCCTGTCCGGGCTGGACACCCTCAACGCCGGTACGGTCCACATCGGCGACACCGACCTGTCCACCCTCGACGACCGGCAACTGACCGAGCTCCGGCGCACCGAGGTCGGCTTCGTGTTCCAGGGCTTCAACCTGTTGCCCACCTTGTCGGCCCGGGAGAACATTGAGCTGCCGGCCGCCCTGGCCGGCCGGCGCCCCGACGCCGCCTGGGTCAGCCACCTGGCCGAGCTGCTCGGCATCACCGATCGATTGGCCCACCGTCCCTCCCAGATGTCGGGCGGCCAGCAGCAGCGGGTGGCGGTGGCCCGGGCGTTGGTCAACCGGCCCACCATCGTCTTTGCCGATGAGCCGACCGGGAACCTCGACACCAAGAGCGGGTCCACCCTGCTCGAACTGCTGGCCCGCATCGTCAAGGAGGAAGGTCAGTCGGTAATCATGGTCACCCACGACCCGGCCGCGGCTAGTCACGGCCACCGGGTGGTGTTCCTGCTGGACGGCGAGGTGGTCGACGATCTGATCGACCCCAACACCGACTCGGTGGCTCACCGCCTGGCCATCCTGGAGGGCTGAGCGGTGTGGCGGGTGGTGCTGCGCAGCCACCAGCGCCACCGCATGCGCCTGGTGCTGATCTGCCTGGCCATCTCGGTCGGCGTGGCCTTCTTGGCCGGCACGTTCATCCTGACCAACAGCGAACATGCTGCCAACGCGTCGACGGCCGATCAGGCCTACGCCAACGTGTCGGTGGCCGTGCAGGGGCACCTATCCTCCTCCGGTCAGCAGGGGTTGAGCCAGTTCCAGGCCGTGCCCGAGCACTTGCTCCCCACCGTGCTGGCGGTGCCCGGCGTGGCCCGGGCGGCGGGGGAGGTCGATGGCTACGCCCAGCTGGTGGCCGCGGACGGCACGCTCATCGGCGGGGCCACGTCGTCGGCCCAGGGCATCTCGGTCGGGCCCGTCCCGAGCTTGCGCCCCTTCGTGCTCGACCTCGGGAGGCTCCCGGCCACCTCCAGCCAGGTCGTGGTGGACGCCCATACCTTCGCCGCCCAGGGATGGCACCTGGGCCAGACGGTGCGCGTCGTCACCGCCCAGCCCACGGCGCGATTCACTGTGGTGGGAACGATCAGGTCGCGGCAGTCCTCCGACGTGCTCGGCACGACGCTGGTCGGCTTCACCCAGTCGACGGCGCAGCACCTGTTGGGGACCGAGGGCTCCTTCAGCCTGATCGTGGCGTCGGCCCAGCCCGGAGTCTCCGAGCGCACCTTGGCCTCGCGGGTGGCCCGGGCCATCGGGCCGCAGTACTACTCGTTCACCGGATCCTTCCTCCGGGCCGGGATCGCCAAGGTGAGCAGCCGGGGCGCGCTGAAGTTCGGGCCGGTGCTGGACGTGGTGCTCGGGCTGGCCCTCTTCGTGGGCGCCCTGGTGATCTTCAACATCATCAGCCTCCTGGTGGCGCAGCGCCGCCGGGAGCTGGCCCTCCTGCGCTGCCTGGGGGCCACGCGGACCCAGATCTACCGGTCCGTCCTGGCCGAAGCGGCCGTGCTGGGGTTCGTGGCCTCGACGGTGGGGCTCGGGCTGGGCATCGCTGCCGCCGCGCTTCTGTTGCGCATCGACACCGGCGGGGCCGGCGCGCAGACCTCGGCCGCCAGTCTCGATATCAGCTTCGGCACCGTGGCGGTGAGCCTGGTGGTGGGCACCGCGGTCACCATGCTGGCCTCGCTCCTGCCCGCCATCGCGGCTAGCCGGATCCCGCCGGTCAGCGCGCTGCGCCAGGACGCCATGGGCGATGCCCTCGAGTCCTCGGCCCGCTGGCGCGGGACCGGCTTCGGCCTGGCCAGCGTCGGGTTGGCGCTGGTGGCGGTGGGCCTCTTCGTCGACCAGGGCGACCAGGTGGAGATCTGGTTGGTCGGCGCCGGCATGGCGCTGGGCCTGGTCGGCCTGGGTCGCCTCAGCCCGCTCCTGGTCCCACCGATCATCGGGGTGCTCGGGTGGCCCCTCCAGCACCTGTCCGGACTGGCCGGGCATCTCGGCCGGCAGAACACCATGCGTAACGCCCGCCGCACCGTGGTCACCGCCACCGCGCTGGTCATCGGCGTGGCACTGGTCAGCACGCTGGCCATCATGAGCACGTCCTTCAAAGCCTCCTCGAACACCCAACTCGGTGAGGCGCTCACCGCCGACTTCACGGTGCTGCACAACGGCGATGCGCCGTTTACCGTGGGCCCGGCGCATTCGCTCCCGATCAGCGTCTCCGTCTTGAACCGGTTGCAGGCAGAGCCCGGACTGGTGGTGTCCCCGTTCGCCTTCGTCACCTTCCGCTTGAACGGGGCCGGCAATTTCGGGGCGGCCGTCGACCCCTCCACCATCGGGCGCATGAACTCCTTCGGCCACGTGCAGGGCAGCCTGGCCGAGCTGGCCTCAGGCGGGTTTGCCGCCTCAGTGCAGCAGGCCGCGGCGGCCCATCTCCATGTGGGGGAGCGGGTCAACCTGGCCTTCAACAGCCAACTGTCCACTGGTGCCTCCAACGTCATGCGGGTCGACGCCATCTACCAGTACGGTGACGGCGCGCTGTCGGGCTACATCTTCTCGACCGCCACGGCGTACCGGATCGACCCCTCACTGGCGCTGACCGCCGTGTTGGTGAAGGCCCAGGCCGGGGTCGCCGTCGGTCAGGCGGGCCAACAGGTCACCCGGGCCGTGGCCGGGTTCTCCGATGTCAGCGTGCAGGACCCGGCTCAGGTGCAGGCGGTGGCCGACCAGAGCATCTCGGGTCAGCTCAACCTGATTTCGATCCTCCTCGTCCTGGCCATCGTGGTGGCCCTCTTGGGCATTGTGAACACGTTGGCCCTGTCCGTGGTGGAACGGACCCGCGAGTTGGCGCTCCTGCGGGCGATCGGCATGACCCGGGCCCAGATGCGGGCCATGGTGCGCTCGGAGGCCGCCCTCATCGGCATGGTGGGCGCGCTGCTCGGTGTGGCGCTGGGGCTCTTCCTGGGCTGGGTCTTCCAGCGGGCCCTGAGCAGCCAGATTCAAGAGTTGGCCATTCCCTGGGCCCGGCTGGTGGCCTACGTCGTGGCCGGGGCCGCCACCGGCATCCTGGCCGGCACCGTGCCGGCCCGCCGGGCGGCCCGGGTCAACATGCTGGACGCCATATCGAGCGAGTAGGGCCCGGCCTCCTGCTGCAGGCGCCACTGTCAATGCGATCTGACCGGGGTCGGGCGGAGCACCGGCCGTACTTTCATGGCGTAGGCGGCGATTGCCACCAGAGCGGCCTCGACGAAGAGGGCCACGAGGCCGAGCATGCACGACCAGTTCCCGACGTCTGCCTTGTCGAGGGGGGAGCTCAGCATGCGGGTGAAGGCGTAACCAGCCAGGCCCGCCGCCCCGAGGGCCACCACGGGCAGCCACAACTGGCGCCGGGTTGACGCTCCTCTGACCACGTGCGCGGCCACCATCACCGAACCGACCATCAAGGCCAGGAAGGAAAAGCCGAGCAGGGTGGACTGCTGGAAGGTCGGGACGATCTGCACCAGGTGGATCAGGGCGATCCCCATCAGCATGACCAGGCCGGTCGAACGCAGCATGGCCTCGGTAACAGGGTCTGGTGCGGTCGACTTGACTGGGTCACGCGGCGCATAGTCCGGTCGAGGTTGGGCGGGCAGCAACTCGGTGGGCATCTTCGGGATTCCTTTCAAGGTCGCATTTGCATCGGGTGAGTTGGCCAGGCGGGCGATGGCCGTCGCCGAAGGCGTCAGTAGCCGTAACCGCTGCCTGAGGTGGCCACGGGCGCCGTTGACTTTGTTGAGCCACCGATGGACTTGAGATGTGGCGTGGCCAGGAAGAAGTTCGACACTCCCTGTCCGGTGACATGGCCCGGACTGTCGTCAATGAAGGTGTAGAGGAAGTGGCCGTTGTAGGTCACCTGATGACCGGTGGCGACCTTCAACGCCGTGAGCCTTCCCCGCGCGCCGGTGGCGGTGGGCTTGGCCGACAGCAGTGGTGGCCAGAGCCGGCCCAGCTCTCCACTGACCAAGGACTTCCGGGCCGTGTCGGCCTGGTAGTAGTAGAGCGGAAGTCCCTTGGCGTCGACCAGGATCGTCTCGGTCTTGCCGTCGACGGCGGTGGCGGCGGTGTGCAGGGTGGCCGGTTTGGCGACACCTTGAAGGCGGACCAACGTCTTCAATGAGGGCGCGGCCGATGCGGGCGCTACTGACGAGGACACCGGTGAGGACGCCTGCGGCGGTGGAGCGGCACCGGCCGCCCCCATACCGACGCCGAAGAAGCCGGCCAGGGCAATGGCCCCGCTGAAGATGGACGTGTGATGGCGTGGCATGAGTGAAACCTCCTATAGGTCCGAATGTCATGCAGCAATACGCTCGGGAGTTACAGCGCGCCCTAGCTCCGAGTCGCATCTCGACACCGCTCGGCGCGGCGCGTGCGGCGTGTCGCGTCAACCAGGGAGAGGCGAGTACGTAACTCCATCGGCTATCTCACCGTGAGCACTCGCCCCGGCGTGTGTGCTCCGGCACCGGCCCCTCGGTGCGGTCTCCTGCCCCTCAGGCCGAGGAGGTCCGGTGCCCCGGTGTAACCCCGCTGCCTATCTTAAGATGAGATGTTTCCTGCTCCTCGATCCGCACTGACCGGCTTCACCCCACCACCCGTCCCGGACGAGGTCGATGTTGCCTACCTTCGAGTGGTTGACGCTGACGCCTATCCCGACTGGGAGTCGGTGTATCGAGACAACATCACTCGCCTCTACCGGCTCATGTACGCCCGAGTGGGGAACCGGCCAGACGCCGAGGACCTCACGTCGGAAGTCTTCCGGACCGCGCTCGGTCCGCTGCGACTGGCGGCATCGAAGGGGGAGGTGAGGTCCTACCTCCTCACCACCGCCCAGACCGTCCTGGCTTCACATTGGCGCCGAAATCTGGGAATTTCGGTCACCACCATCGATCCGGAAACGGACTTCGACTACCTGGTTGAACCGACCGGGCCCGAGCCGCCGAGTGATGCCCCCCGGCGGATCACCGCGATCCTGGCCGTCCTCCCTGAACGCTATCGACGCATCCTCGAACTCCGTTTCCTTGAAGCGTGCACCATCAAGGAGGCGGCCCACTCAATGGATGTCACCGTGGCCAACGCCAAGGTCCTCCAACACCGCGCCCTGCGTATGGCGGCCAAAGTCGGATTGGAGCTCGAACCATGAACGACCGCAAACTCACTGACTTCGTTGACGCGCTGGCCGAAGGCCGGCGGCCGCCGGGCGATTTCGAACCTGATCAGGAAGATGTCGACGTGCTGCGGATGGCCATCGCCCTCAGTGCGGCCCGCCCCGGAGATGCCTCCCCCGACGAGGAGTTCGTAGCCCAGCTGCAGCAGAATCTGGCTGATCAGTCGATTGCGGCCACCGCGCCGAACGTCCATGCCCTCAAGAGGCGCCGAGCCAGGGCGGCCGTGGTGGCGGTGGCGGCCAGCCTGGCGTTGATCGGCGGAACCTTCGCGGTCACCGAGGCCACGACGCACTCCACGGGGACGACGGCGGCGGTGCAGCTACCTCACGGGAAGGTCCTGCGAACCGGAACCTTCGAAAGCAAGGACGGTCGGCCCCTGGGGCAGATTGTCGTCTACAACGGAGATCCATCGTGGGTCTACATGAGCGTGGGTTTGGCGCAGACCAACGGCACCATCATGTGCAAGCTTCAGCTGGACAACGGATCGATCGTGGCGGCCGGCACCATTGAGCTGCACCATGGGACGGGTCAACTGTCCAAGACCGTACGGGTGGACACCGGCCGCTTGCGCGGGGCCACCCTCTACAACTCCTCGGGTGCCGTCGTGGGGCTGGCTACCTTGGCTTGACGGTGGTCGGTGGCCCCTGCTTCGCCGGGGCCGACGAGCGTCAAAGGGTGTAACCCGCCGCCCTATCTGTCTTCGGGAGCAGGGATACATCCACTTGACGAACAAAGGGGACTTCATGTCAGTTGGCCGCAGCAGCCGCTCTCTTCTTAAGAGGCAGTCGGAGTTCGATCGTCGCGCCATTCACATGGTGGGTCACGTGCTCATGGCCGGGATCTGGCTGGAGCGTCGGTTGGCCAACTCACCGAAGGTGCTGTCCGGTGTCATGGAGCGACCGGGCGCGTCGTAGCGAAAGGCGCTGATTGGTAACACCATGGCCTCTCACAAACACCGAAAGGAAGTTGGAGCAATCACATGAGCATGTTCAGGAACACCAAGCACGGATCGCAGTGGGTCTCTGGTACTGAGTTGATCCACGGCCGGCCTTCGCCGACCTTTGGGCGTGGGCGGCTTTGTGCCGCCTCAGGCTGCCGGACCCACCTCTCCGCGTACAACCCCGACAACTGCTGTTCGCTCCACAATCACCCGCTGTATTGAGCCCGCCCGCCGACAGGCAGCCGGGTCGGGCCTGCCCGTCCACCCTCGAACGTGGGCGGGATCAGTCCAGAGTCAGCGCTGCATCGACTTGGTCTCGACGAACTCTTCCAGCCCGTACTTGCCGCGCTCGCGCCCGATGCCGGACTGCTTGTACCCGCCGAATGGAGCGCTCGGGTTGAACGCCCCCCCGTTGATGTCGACCTGTCCCGTCCGCATCTGGCGGGCCACCCGCTCGGCCCGGGCCGGGTCGCCACTCGAGACCCCGCCGGCCAGGCCGTAGGGGGTGTCGTTGGCGATCTCAATCGCCTCTTCCTCGGTGTCGTAGGGGATGATGGAGAGCACCGGGCCGAAGATCTCCTCGTTGGCGATCGTCATGGTCCGGGTCACCTCGGAGAAGACAGTCGGCTGCACGAAGAAGCCCTTCTCCAGCCCGTCGGGCGCCTCGGCGCCACCGATGACCAACTTGGCGCCCTCTTCAATGCCCTTGTTGATGTAGCCGCGCACCCGGTCCCGTTGTACGGCCGAGACAAGAGGTCCGAGCAGCTTGCCGGCCTCGAAGGGATCACCGGGGGCGAAGCCCTCGGCCGCTGTCCGGGCCAGCTCCTCCACCTCGGCCAGCTTGTCCCGGGGGACCAGCATGCGGGTGAGCGCCGAGCAGGTCTGGCCCGAGTTCATGTAGCAGGCGAAGACGCCGGCCGGCACCGCGGTGGCGAAGTCGGCGTCGTCCAGCAGGATGTTGGCCGACTTGCCGCCCAGTTCCAGCGAGACCCGCTTGATGGAGTCGGCGGCCAGTTCCATGACCCGCTTGCCGGCCCGGGTGGAGCCGGTGAAGGAGACCATGTCGACCTTGGGGTGGGCCGCGATGGCCTCGCCGACCACGGGGCCGATCCCGGTGACCAGGTTGAAGACGCCGGGGGGCAGGCCCACGTCGTGAATGATCTCGGCCAGCGCGAAGGCGTTCATGGGCGCGACTTCACTGGGCTTGAGGACGACGGTGCACCCGGCGGCCAGGGCCGGGGCGACTTTGAGGACGACCTGGTAGAGCGGGTAGTTCCACGGCGTGATGGCGCCGACCACGCCGACCGGCTCGTGGACGACGAGGGAGTTGCCGATCTCCTCTTCCCACGGGAAGGCCTCGGCGGCCTTGGCCGCGTCGGCGAAGGCGCCGGCCGGCAGGCCGACCTGCACCGCCCCGGACAGGGTCATCGGCATGCCGACCTCGTGCGAAATGATGGCGGCGATCTCATCGGTGCGGGCAGCCAGGGCCTCGCCGATGCGGATGAGGAGCTTGCCCCGCTCCTCGCGGGAGGTGGCCGACCAGGCCGGGAAGGCCGCCGCGGCCGCCTGGACCGCCTTGTCGACGTCCTCGACCGTCCCCTCGGGAATGGTGGCCATGACTTCCTCGGTGGTCGAGTCGATGACCTCCAGGGTGCCGGTGCCGGTAGAGGCGACCCAGTTGCCGTTGATGTAGATCTTGTCGCGGACGTCCATTTCGTGCCCTCCCTGAGCGGTGCTGACGGTTCCCACCCTACCGATACCGCCGGAATCCCGCACTCTCACCCGGTCGCTCCGGTGCTGGGCCCGCCTGGGCTGGCGCCCCGGGGCCCCTCAGTCCTTCTTGCCCAGTAGCGGGTGCTCGCCCATCCCGACCGGCTGGAGATGCTGGCCCAGGACCTCGTGGAAGTGCTCGGCCACCTCGGAAGGGGTCCAGCCCCCCTCGTGCCACATAGTGGCGATCTGCCGGGGGGTCTGGAAGAGAGTGTAGGCGAACCCGGTGCGGCCCAGCACCTGGCCGTTGACGTAGGAGGCGCCCTCGGAGGCCAAGAAGGCGATCAACGGGGCGTTGAGGGCGGGGTCCTGATCGGCCGGCGGCTCGGCCCCGGCGTAGAGGCCCTCGGTCATGCGGGTGAAGCCGGCCGGGGCCACCGCGTTGACCGTGATGCCGTAGCGCCCGAGCTCGAGGGCCCACACGAACGTCATGCCCATGATGGCCGCCTTGGCCGCCCCGTAGTTGGTCTGGCCGAAGTTGCCCCGCAGCCCGGCTGAAGAGGTGATGTTGACGATGCGCCCGTAGCCCTTCTCCTTCATGAGGGGGGCGGCGTGGCGCACCGTGTTGAAGGTGCCCTTCTGGTGAACGGCGATGACGGCGTCGTAGTCGGCCTCGTCCATCTTGACCAGGGTGCGGTCCCGCACAATCCCGGCGTTGTTGACCAGGATGTCGATCGACCCGAAGGAGTCGACGGCTGCTCCAATAATCCGCCCCGCCGCCTCGAAGTCGCTCACCGAGTCGTGGTTGGGCACGGCGGCTCCGCCGGCGGCCTCGATCTCCTTGCACACCTCGGCGGCGGGATCCTCGCCCGTCCCGTCGCCCCCCAGCGACACCCCGACGTCGTTGACCACCACACTGGCCCCCTCGGCAGCCAGGCAGAGGGCAATGTCCCGCCCGATGCCCCGCCCCGCTCCGGTCACCACGGCCACTTTGTCGTTGAGAAGTCCCATCGGGCGACATTACCCCGGTGCCCCCATTCCCTGACAGCCGTGTCAGGGTGGGCCCGGGCACTGTACGATTCGGTCCGGAACGGGCGGCGCCGACGCCCGACGAGCGGTGAGGAGCCCCCGGGTCATGGCCACATTCATTGAGAACGCACCTGAGCAAGTACTGGCCGCCGCCAAGGAGCTCCTGGAGAGAGGGCTGGTCGAGGGCACCTCAGGCAACATCTCGGCCCGTATGGAGGACGGCAACATCGCCGTCACGCCCTCCTCCCTGGACTACAAGGTCATGCAGCTGGAGGACATCGTCATCGTCAATCCGGCCGGCGACGTCGTATCCGGCGAGCGCGGCCCCACCTCGGAGAAGTACCTCCACCTGGCCTGCCTGGCCGCCTACGAGGACTTCGCGGTGTGCATCCACTCCCATGCCGTCCACGCCACCATGTTCGCCGTCGCCCACGAGGACATTCCGAGCTGCATTGACGAGTTCACCATCTACCTGGGCGGGGACATCCGTTGCTCGGAGTACGCCGCCAGCGGCTCTCCCGAACTGGCCGAGCAGGTGGTGAAGGCCCTGGAGAGCCGGAGCGCGGCGCTCATCGCCAACCACGGCATGGTGGCCATCGGCACGACCATGGAGAAGGCGATGCACAACACCGCGCTGGTCGAGCGATCCGCCAAGATCATCTGGGGCGCCAAGCAGCTGGGCGGGATCTTCCCGCTGCCGGAGAAGGTCAACGCCACCTTCGCCAGCTACTGGCCCTACATGCGATAGGGCGGGCACATGAGTGAAGGGAAGATCTCGGCCCGGCTGGCCGAGTTGGGCCTGACCCTGCACGGGCCCCATCCGCCGCACGACCCGCTCGATTCGGTGGTCGTCCACAACGGCATTGCCCGCACCTCGGGCCAGCTGCCCCGCATCAACGGTGAGCTGACCTGTCTGGGCCGCCTGGGTGACACGGTCACCGTGGAAGAAGGGAGGGAGGCCGCCGCCGTGTGCGCCCTCAACGCCCTGGCCGTGCTGCAGGCCGAACTGGGCTCGCTGGACCGCATCGCGCGCGTCCTGACCATCACCGGGTTCGTATCGTCGGCGCCGGACTTCCACCAGCAGCCGGCGGTGGTCGACGGGGCCAGCCAGGTGCTGGCCGATGTCTTCGGCGCCGCCGGCCGCCACACCCGCTCGGCCATCGGCGTGGCCGCGCTGCCCCGCAACGGTGCGGTCGAGATAGAGGTGACGGTCGCCCTCAGCGACTAGGGCTCAGCGCGTGAAGGACGCCTGAATGGCCGGGCGGGCCGCCGCAGTTAGGTCCCAGTAGCTGCAGGTGCCCTGGTCGCGCAGCTCGGTCACCGCATTGATGGCGGCCCCGTAGGCCGCCACGGCGACGGCGCCCCCGACCGAGATCCGGCTCACGCCCAGCTCGGCCAGTTCGCCCACGGTGGGTGCACCGGGCAGCGCCAGCACGCTGACCGGCAGGTCGACTGCGCTGAGCAGCTGGCGCAGATCGACCGGGTCGACCACCCGCGGTGCGAAGAGCACGTCGGCCCCAGCCTCCTGGTAGGCCTGCAGCCGCGCGATGGTGTCGGCCAGGTCAGCCCGCCCGTGGAGGTAGTTCTCGGCCCGGGCGGTCAGCACAAAGGAAGTGGGCCCCGCATGGGCTGCTTCGGCCGCCGCCCGGACCCGGTCGGCGGCGTGGGCCAGCTCGTAAATGGGGTCGTCACGGTCCCCGGTGAAGTCCTCCACCGACCCGCCGGCCAATCCGGTGCCGATGGCGTCGGTGATGGTGCCGGCCACACCCTCGGGGTCATGGGCGAAGCAGTTCTCCAGGTCACCCGAGATCGGAACGTCGACCGCGGCGGCCAATTCCGCCGAGTGGGCCAGAACCTCATCGCGGGTCATGGCGCCATCGAGCTTGCCCTTGGTGGCCGCGAAGCCTCCGCTGGTCGTGGCCAAGGCTTCGAAGCCCAGCGAGGCGAACAACACGGCCGAGCCGATGTCCCACGCGTTGGGCATCAGCAGGGGCGTGCCGGGCTGGTGCAATTGACGGAACCGGGCGGCGAGTTCGGACTGGGTGGCCATGGGATCGAGAGTACCGCCGCCGGGGGCTGATGCTGTTCCGCTCAATGCACCTCTCGCCTAATGCGGCGGTCTGATCTAGGTCGGATCGGTGGTGACAGCCACACAACTGATCTCGACTAATGCTTCTGGGAGGATCAGTTCAGTCACCCCCACTGCCGTCCAGGCCGGATAGGGGTCCTCCGAATGATCCATCTGGAACAGCAGCGGTGTGGCCCCAGTACGAAGAGGAGCTCAGCCATATGAACGGGATCACATGGTTTTGGCAGTGATCCACCCGAACTCAGATGTGATGCGAACGCCGACCTCCGGATCCCACAATGGCGAAATGACCTCTTGCAATGCATCACAGAATGCTTCGTAGCCCACGGCCTCGATGGCAGGGACGCACGGGCCCGCGGCCGCCAATGCGCGGACGGCCGTTCCGATATCGGGCCACTCGTTGACGACATCCACCGTTCCACGCTCAACCAGTTCGAATCCCGTTGTTGCCAGCATGTCCTCCATGACGCCGCGACGCCCGGTGTCGCCCTGCTCCATGCTCGCGGTCGAGTGATCAGGTGGTGACAACTCGATCATCTTGGCGAAGTACGGCATGAGGCCCATACGGTTGGCTCGCCCCCAGAACGTCAGCCCCAGTCGTCCAGCGGGCCCGAGCACTCGCCGAGCTTCGCTCAATGCACCCTCGCATCCCTTCCAGATGCCATTGAAGCTAGTTGCGACCTCGAAACTGTTGTCTGCAAAGGGCAGCTCGAACATGTCTCCGACGCGAAAATCTCCCTTCGGTGTCCTCGCTCTAGCAATCGCCACCAGCGCTTCAGCTGCATCCAACCCGGAGACCTGGGCGTTCCTCTCGGCCGCAAGGTGGGCTGCGAATCCAGAACCACACGCGATATCGATATGCCGCACTCCCTCTCCGACGCCCAAACGGTCGAACAGCAGCTCGTTGGCGGGCCGAGTGTACGGCTCGAGTAGATAGGCCCATTCCGCCGCGCGCGCCCCCCAGCCACGACCTGCTTCGGTCCAATTTCCAATTTCCCATTTCCCAATATTCCCATTTTCCTGAGGGACGCGTCGCGCCTCCTATCGCCCGGGCATCCCTACGAGCTTCACATGCCATCCCTCTACGAATTCGCAGGCGGCGAGGATGCACTCCATCGCCACCTTCGGATCACCGAGGAGCAGCGAAAAATCCGACCTTCCCGACGATGAAGGGTTTCGCGAGGCGATCCGACCTCACGTTGAGTTCGGATCGAAGGTCGCGCTGCAAAACTCAAATGCAGAGACCGATGATCAGCTCTATCCCCTGCATGAGGTTCCTCGGTGGACCTGGTCCGGCGACAACGCGGGCGCGTGAATCATCTGCCCTTACGCTGGCGCTACCTGAATTACCTCTGTACGCGGTATCGAATGTGTGTGGCCTCGGGGGTGTCGATCACTCGGACGATCTCCAACTCGACCCTCATAGGCAACAGGTCGAATAGTCGGCGACCACTGCCGAAAAGCACCGGGACTTGGTGAATCTGCAACTCATCGAGTACCTCAGCCTCAAGTGCCATCTGTGCCGTATATGCACCATGGACCAGCACGTTGCGGTCACCAGCAGCGGCCTTGGCCTGTGCCATGGCGCTGGCGATCCCAGCCGCCGCATGCGTCACCAATGGATACTTCGCGGCTGATAGTCCTAGCGGCCGGTGGCTTGGCACGAAGATTGGGAC
>DASZMA010000157.1:0-3481 GCA_035552095.1 Acidimicrobiales bacterium
CTTCATGTCCGAAGTTCCCCTCCCATCTAGCACCAACCTGACCACAACCTGACAACACCTGAGCCCCACGTCCCGGCACTGACCCTGCTATAGGATTCGCTCAGGTCGTCAATGCTGGCAGGTGGGAGTAGTTAGCCTGACTCGTGGAATCTAGTTGTTGCGGGCATGACTGCCTGAGCACGTAAGCCTGCTCCACGGCACCGCTCTTTGAGGCCGCACTTCCTACGAGATGACTGACTGACCTTCCCTTCGCGAGGATCTCCGGGTCCTGGAAAGCGAAGGACCCTCCCCACACGAGCTGGCACTCACGGGAGGGTCCAAGGCGGTTACGCAATCGCGATCGTATGGCCCTGCGCCATGAATGTCGAGTCCTACGAGGCTGCCGGCAGGAACGTCGGTACCCCCCTGCGGGCGTGCCCTGACTGTGGCGGGCCGCTGATCCTCTGGTCGGGCTACGGGCGCTACGTGCGTGGCCGCGAACGGGTCCACCGGATCTGGATCCGCCGGTGCCGCTGCCGGCCGTGCGCACGCAGCCACGCACTGATCCCCTCGTTCCTGCTCGTCCGCCGTGTCGATCCCGCTGCCGTCATCGGGGCCGGCCTGGCCCGCTCCGTCTGGGGTCTCGGCCTGCGCAGCGTGGCCGCGGCTCTGGAGGTGCCCCACACCACGGTGCGGGGCTGGCGGTGGAGGTTCCGGGCACGGGCCCCGGTGCTGGCGGCGGGGTTCGGGTCGCTGGCCGTGGCCCTGGGTGGGGCAGCCCTTGAGCTGTCAGCCCACCCCGAGGCCGCCGCCCTGGAGGCCCTGGCCGGGGCCTGGGACCGAGCCCGGATCCGCCTCGGCGGGTCGATTCCCGGTCCCTTCGGCTTTGCCTCGGTCGTGAGCGGCGGTGCGCTGCTGGCCACCAACACAACCCCGCCCTGGGCAGGCCTCCTCGGTGGGAGTTGGATGCCGCCAGTGCCCACCGACAAAAGGAGGTCGACCACGGATGCCACCTGACCCGGCCGAGGCCATCGCCCTGCACCGCTTCTCGGTCATCGCCGAGGCCACCAACCCCCGGCTCAGCCCCGCCGAGCGGGGACGCCTGGTCCGGGATCTGGCGAGGCGCGCCCATGTCCTGCCCGACGGGTCCGCCCGCACGTACACGCGCTGCACCCTGGACCGCTGGATCCGGGCGTGGCGGGCGAAGGGACTGGCGGGGTTGCGTCCTGCCACCCGCTCCGACGCCGGCATGGTGCGACGCCACCAGGACCTGGTGGCCGAGGCGGCGGCGCTGCGCCGGGAGAGCCCCGCCCGCTCGTCGGCCCAGATCGCCGCCATCCTCTTCGCCCGCCACGGCATTGCCGTCTCCGAGCGCACCATCCGGGACTGGCTGCACACCAGGGGCCTCACCCGCAAGGCTCTGCAGTCGGAGCGGGCGAGCTACGGGCGTTTCGAGGCCGCCCGCCCCAACGAGATCTGGGTGGGCGACGTGCTGGTGGGGCCCTTCGTGCCGCACCCACGGGTGGCGGGCAGCATCCGGGCGAAGCTGTTCCTGTTCCTGGACGACTACTCCCGCCTGATCCTGCACGGGGTGTGGGTCACCCACGAGAACGCCCGGGCCGGCCAGCACGTGCTCCGGGCGGCGATCGCCCGCCGGGGGATCCCCGAGGTGGTGTACCTGGACAACGGCGCCCCGTTCTCCGCGGCGGTGCTCGCCCGCAGCTGCGCGGTGCTCGGCATCCGCCTGGTGCACTCCCGGCCCTACCGGCCCCAGGGCCGGGGCAAGGTGGAGCGGCTGTTCCGCTTCATCCGCGAGCGCTTCCTGGTGGAGATCGACGCAGGCGGGGTCAGCTCCCTCCAGGAACTCAACGACAAGTTCGCCGCCTGGGCGGAGTCCGTGGCCAACACCCGGGTGCACACCGAGACGCTGCAGGCCCCCGTCGCCCGCTTCCTCTCGCAGGGTCCCCCGGCCGCCGCCGACCCCGCCCTCATGGCGGAGGCGTTCCGGTGGTCGGCCCTGCGGGTGGTCTCCAAGACGGCAAGCATCTCGCTGGCCGGCAACCGCTACGCCGTGGACCCCGCCCTGGTCGGGCGCCGTGTCGAGTGCCGCTACGACCCCGAGGATCTCTCCCGCATCGACGTCTTCCTGGAGGGCAGGCCCGCCGGGGCCGGCATCCCCTTCGTCATCGGCCGCCACGTGCACCCCGGGGTCCCGCAGGCCGAGCAGGCGCCACCACCGCCGACCGGGGTGGACTACCTCGGCATGATCCTCGCCGCCGAGGAGGCGGCTGCCAGGGACGGCATCGCCTACCGGGACCTGGGTGATGACTCGCAGGGCAAGAACGCAGAGGACGACGACACCGACGAGGAGGACGCGTCATGAGGACCCGCTCGCCCTGGGTGGCCCACTTCGGCTGCACCCACACCCCGTTCTCCAAATCCATCCCCACCCGGGACCTGTTCGTGCGCCAGTCCCACGCCGAGGCCGTGGCCCGCATCGGCCACCTGGTGAACGAGTCCGCCCTGGGCGTCATCGCAGGCGACGTCGGGGCCGGCAAGACGGTGGCCGTCAGAGCAGCCGTGGGCAGTCTGGACCCGTTGCGCTACCACGTCATCTACGTGCCCAACCCCATGATCGGCATCCGGGGCCTCTACATCACCATCGTCAGCGCCCTGGGTGCCCGACCCCGGTTCCATAGGGCCGAGGTCATGACCCAGGCCGCAGAGCTGCTGGCGGCGGAGGAGGCCGAGCGCCACCGCCGGGTGGTGTTCGTCATCGACGAGGCGCACCTGCTCGCCCCCGATCAGCTCGAGGAGATCCGCCTGTTGACCAACCAGAACATGGACGCCGCCTCGCCCTTCGCCGGCATCCTGGTCGGCCAACCCACCCTGCTGCGCCAGCTGCGCATGGGGATCTTCGCCGCTCTCGACCAGCGCATCGCGACGCGCTACACGTTGTCGGCGATGGACCTCGGCGAGTCCGCGTCCTACCTGCGGCACCACCTTGGCCTCGTCGGACGAAACGACCCGGTGTTCGCGGACGACGCCGTGGCCCGGATGCACCGCTTCTCCAACGGCCTCCCCCGGGCGCTCAACAACGTGGCCACGGCGGCCCTGATCGCCGCAGCAGCCGACGGCAAGGCGATCGTCGACGACGCCTGCGCCAAGCGGGCGGTCGCCGACCTCACACGGGAGTGAGCCCCCAGCCCCATCTGGCGGTGAGCATGGCGTACCTGTCCCTGCTCCGGCACTACGCCGCCAAGGTCGATGCCGAACTAGACCGCGTCGACGACCTCATCCGCCGGGACCTCGAACTGGGTCGGCAGCCCGATTGGCTTGAGGCCTACTTCGATCTCCGGATCCCCGTCGAGGTGCTGGCCCTCGCCTTGTGGGGCCTCGTCACCGATCCTCGGCTACCGCTAACGTCATCACCGAATCCTGCCGAGACATCATCGCCCAGCCCTGCCGATTGATGGTCAAAGACCGTTGCCGCCAACAGTCG
>DASZMA010000158.1:0-4519 GCA_035552095.1 Acidimicrobiales bacterium
GAAGACCATGAGCGTGCCCAGGGTGACCGTGGACAGGGCGACCCACTTGTAGCGGGATTGGTCGGCGTACGGGGAGGCGGAGCCGTTCGGAGTGGTGGCGATGACGCTCATCGGGCTAGGCCCGGCAAGGGGAAGGGGGCATCCCTAAAGTATAACGTTAACGTCATAGTTATAAAACGCCGACCCGGCGGGAACGTGGTGGGGAGGCCGATGGTTACCCCAGATGGTGGCCGAACCACTCCAAGGTGCGGGCCCAGGCGTCGGCGGCGGCGACCGGGTTGAAAACGGCCGGGCGGTCGTTGCAGTTGAACCCGTGGTCGGCGTCGGCGTAACGGACGACCTCGGTGGGCACCGGGGCCTGGGCGGTCGCCTGGCGGAGCTGCTCGACCTGGTCGACCGGGATCCCCTGGTCCAGGTCGCCGTAGAGTCCGAGCCACGGCGTCTGTAACTCTTTGGCCTGGTCGAGCAGGGAGGGCAGGCCGAAGCGGCCTTCGGCCACGCCGCCGCCGTAGTAGGTGACGGCGGCGCCGAGCGGGCGCAGGGTGGCGGCGTAGAAGGTGACGCTCCCGCCCAGACAGAAGCCGACCACGCCGGTCCGCCCGCCGGGAAACCCGGCCTGGGCCAGGTAGTCCAGCCCGGCCAGGACATCAGCCGTGATGCCCTCAGCACTGAGCTGCCCCATTAGCGGCATCACGGCGTCGAAATCGTCGTAGGCGAGGGCCGGCGAACCCTGCCGGTGGAACAGGGCCGGGGCGACGGCGTGCCAGCCGTCGGCGGCCAGGCGCCGGGCGATGTCCTCAATGTGGGTGGTCACCCCGAAGGCCTCCTGGACGACGAGGATGCCCCCCTTGGCCTCCCCGGCGGGCGCGGCGACGAAGGCGGGCATGGGTCCGTCCGCCGTCTCGATGCTGATGTGGTCCTCGTTGGTGGTCATGACGCTCCCTTGGCGGCTAGCGACGTCCGCTCCGTGGCGGCGTGGTCGTCGGGTACGGGTTCAGCTGTGACGGCGGGCTCGGCGTAGACGTAGCGACCGCCCCGGGTCCACGAGGCGGCGGCGGCGACCAGGCTGGCCCCAATGGCGAAGTCGAACGCGGCGTGCAGGCCGCTGCGGAACGGTGCGGTGATGAGACCGGGGAAGAAGCTGCGGCCACTGACGATGGCCCGCTGCGCCGAGGTGAGGTGGGAGAGGGCGGCCGGCCCGATGAGATGCTGAATCGGGTTGTACCCGAGGAAGGCGGCGAACAGCGTTGACACCGGCGGCAGGTGGGCCGCCTTGGTGGCGGCTCCGACCGGCACCCCGTGCGAGACCAGGCCGTGCAAGAGGCTCTGGGGGAGCGACGACGACAGTCCGAGGATCATCAGGCTGAAGAAGATCCCGATGGAGACCACTTGGGCCGAGTTCTGGAAGGTGGTGTTCATGCCCGAACCGGCGCCGCGGTGGGCCGGCGGGAGGCTGTTCATGACGCCGGTCCGGTTGGGCGATCCGAAGGCAGCCATGGACAGCCCGGCCACGAAGAGGAGGAGGCCGAAGAGCCAGTACGGGAAGTCGACCGGCAACAGCTCCAGGAGGAAGAAGGACACCGCGGCGGCGATCATGCCGCCGGTGGCAAACGGGCGGGCCCCGTACCGGTCCGAGAGGATGCCCGAGATGGGGCCGGCCACCAGGAGGCCGACGGTCAGGGGGATCATGGCGATGCCGGCCCACAGCGGGGTGGCGCTGAAGGCGTAGCCGTGCAGGGGCAACCAGATGCCCTGCAGCCAGATGATGAGCATGAACATGAGACCGCCGCGGCTCAGGGCGGCCAGGAAGCTGGCCACCACGCCACTGGTGAAGGCCCGGATCTTGAAGAGCTGCAGGCGGAACATCGGCTCGGCCACCCTGGTCTCAATGATGCAGAAGACGCCGATGAAGGCCAGGCCGAGCAACAGGGCGGTCAGCACCAGGGGGCTGGTCCAGCCCATGGCGTGGTGGCCGTAGGGCTCAATGCCGTAGGTGATGCCGATCATGATGAGGATCAGACCGATGGCGAACGTGATGTTGCCCGGCCAGTCGATCGTGGCGGCGCGACGCTCACCCAGTTCGCGCAGCTTGAGGTAGCCCCACACGGTGGCGAAGAGGCCGATGGGCACCGAGACCAGGAAGACCAGCCGCCATTCGATCGGGCCCAGTACGCCGCCCAGGATGAGGCCGATAAAGGAGCCGCTGAAGGCAGCGGCCTGGTTCACCCCGAGTGCCATGCCCCGCTGCTCGGTCGGGAAGGCGTCGGTCAGGATGGCGGCCGAGTTGGCCATGAGCATGGCGGCGCCGACCCCTTGGAAGATGCGCATGACGATCAACCAGATGCCGGCGGCGTGCCCGGACATCCAGGTGATGCTGAGCAGCAGCGAGAAGAAGGTGAACACGGCGAAGCCGAGGTTGTAGGTCCGCACCCGGCCGTAAATGTCGCCCAACCGCCCCAGGGTCACCACCAGGACACTGGTGGTGACGAGGAAACCGAGGATCATCCAGAGCAGGTAGAAGCTGTTGCCCGCCTGCAGGGGGTCGAGCCCGATGCCCCGGAAGATGTCAGGCATGGAGATGAGCACGATGGAGCCGTCGATGGTCGCCATGAGCATGCCCAGGGTCGAGATGAACAGTGCCACCCACTTGTAGTTGCCCGGCAGGGGCGCGGCCATGTCCGGCCGGCCCAGGCGTGGCAGCCGGGGCACCGACGGTGGGTGGGTCAGGATGCTCATGGCAGCGATGGTCCTGCCGCCGCTCCGGCCGCCTGCTCTTGCAGGCAATCGGCCAGCCGGCCCAGGGTGGCCAGCGCGTCGGTCAGTCGCCGCTGATCCGCCGGCGACAACCGGGTGATGGCGGTGCCGAGGGTGGCCAGTCGACGATCCCGGAAGGCGCCCACCTTGCGCTGCATGGCCGGCGTCAGTTCGAGCCGGGCGATCCGTCGGTCCCCCGGGTCGACCCGGCGGTTAAGCATCCGGGCCTCGGTCAGCTGGCCGACCAGGGTGCTCACCGTGTTCGGCGCGAGCTGCAATTCCTTGGCCGCTCGGGCCACCGAGACCCCGGGCTGGCGCAACACCAGGCTGACCAGGTCAAGTTGGGAGCCGGTGAGGGTGGCGAGCTCAATGGGGCGGGCCGCCAGCAGTCGACCGCTTTTCCGGATGGAGGCCATGGCGTCCAGCAGCTGTTCGGTCTGGGTCAGCAACTCGGTCGAATTGGGTTGAATGGCCTTTCCACGGTGACGAGGAGGTGTTGCTGTGATGGTTGCACCGGGCACGGTTAGCAGTATACCTCTGAATCAGAGGTATTTCCGACGCCGGCCTCCTAGAACCAGCTGGTGTCCATGTCCAGAGTCGTCCGATCTCCCGAGGAGAGAAGGTCGAATTGCGGGCCCGTCCGGGGCAGCTCGTGGCGGAAGAAATACCGTGCTGTTTGGCGCTTGCCTTCGTAGAAATCACCGGCTTTCTCCTGCGCCGCCAGGGTCTGCTCTAACCAGAGCCAGGCTACGACGACATGGCCCACTGCTTCGAGGTAGAGCGAGGCATGGGCCAGGGCGTCTTGGGCAACACCACCGGCCCACAAGGAAGCGGTTGTTGACGCGATGCGTTCCGTGGCAGACCGGAGCAACTGTCCCATCTCAGCCGACTCTCCTCCGGCATTCGCCGCTCGGCCCACGGTCAGCAACATCGTCTCAATGAGTAAGTTGAGGGCGGCACCATCGGCCATGACGACCTTGCGACCGAGCAAGTCGAGACCCTGGACCCCGTGCGTACCTTCGTGAATCGGGTTCAGTCGGTTGTCCCGGTAGTGCTGCTCAACGTCGTAGTCGCGGGTGTAGCCGTAGCCACCGTGAATTTGGATGGCCAGGCTGTTGGCCTCCAGACACCATTGTGAGGGCCAGCTCTTGGCGATGGGGGTCAGGACTTCGAGCAGCAGATGGGCGCGGTCTCTCTCCGCCGTGGCCGGTGCGGTCTTTTCCTCATCGACCAGGAGATTGCAGTACAGGACAAGGGCAAGTGCCCCCTCCACGTACGACTTTTGCGCCAGCAGCATCCGCCGAACATCAGCGTGCTCAATGATCGGGACCTGCGGGGAGGTGGGATCTTTGGCGGTGGCCAGGCGACCTTGGGGCCGGTTGCGGGCGTAGTCAACTGACTTAAGGTAGCCGGTATACCCGAGAGCCATAGCTCCTGACCCGACGCCGATCCGAGCCTCGTTCATCATATGGAACATGTAGAAGAGTCCCTGGTGGGGCTCACCGACCAGGAATCCCACGGCGCCGGGCCCTCCGCTCGGAGTATGGCCTCCCTCACCGAAATTGAGCAGTGTGTTGGTCGTCCCTCGATAGCCCATCTTGTGGTTCAGCCCAGCCGTCACGATGTCGTTGCGTTGCCCGCGTTCGCCGTCGGGGCCGACCAGATACTTGGGCACGATAAGCAGGGAAAGACCCTTCACCCCAGGCGGTCCGTTCGGGATCTTGGCCAACACCAAGTGGACGATGTTCTCGGTGAGGTCATGGTC
>DASZMA010000159.1:0-2182 GCA_035552095.1 Acidimicrobiales bacterium
ATCCGTGCGCGTCGTACACCTTGGTCCCGACCGCGTTCGTATCCACCAGACGGCCGATCGGGATCAGCCCGTCGGGAGTGCTGACCAGGGCGTCGTAGGGCTGGCACGCTGAGCCCTGCTGGGGGACGCCCTCCACGCCGACGTTGAACCACACCGGCGAGTTGAAGGCGGCCTTCTGGTGGATGATGAGGTACTTGAGCTCGGCCCGGAAGGTCTCGGCCTCCTCGTCGTCGACGAAGTAGCCGTCCTTGTGACCCCAGCGGGTGATGGTGTCGACCACCCGGTCGGCGACCTGCTTGAGCGACCACTCCCGCTCGGGTGTGCCCAAGGTGCCCCGGAAGTACTTCTGGGCCAGGATGTTGGTGGCGTTGAAGCTCCACCCGGCGGGGACCTCCACGCCGAGCTGCTCGAAGGCGACCGCACCGGTGGCGTAGTTGGCGATGCGGGCGTCGCGGCGCTCCCACTCGACCGTGTCGTAGGGATCCTGGCCCGGCGTGGTGAACTGCCGGTGGATGCCAATGCCCATCCGCTCGGGGGCGATAGCCATGCCACTTACCTCCTGGAGAGTTTCTTTGTCGACCACAACCGGTTGTGGTGCTCGGTCGTCAGGACGGCCAAGAGCCACAACATGAGGAGTGAATTACATCATCGTAGTTCCACTGATGTCAACCGTCCACCAGGAGAAAAAGTGCAGGTCAGCGGGTGCTCGCGAAGGTTTGCACCCTGGGTGCCACGCGCCGGGCGGCCCAGCGCCCGTCACGGTAGGGGCGATCAACTGTGGACCGACAGGGGCGCGGGCTGTGTATTTCCTGCGGATAGCGGGCCCCTTCGTCCACAGGGGCGGCGTCCTCACGGAAAAATTACCTGCAAAGTGTGATGTTCCGACACCTCGGGGGTAGAGTTGGTTCAGCACCGCCGAAGCTGCCCCCTCGGCGGTCATAAACCCTGGCGCCGGCCCCCTCGTCCCCGCCCCTTCGACAGGGGGCCGCGCCGGGGATACCTCTTGTCTGGGGATCCTATAGCCGACATACCCGGCCGAGTGGGCCGGGTATCGTCATTTCGGCATGGCCGTCGTGATCGCCTTGGACGCCGGAACGACCGGGGTGCGAGCCATGGCCCTCGGCGAGGACGGGGTCCCGATGGGCGCCCGCTACCGGGAGTTCCCCCAGTACTTTCCCCGCCCGGGATGGGTCGAACACGACCCCGAAGAGATCTGGGCGGCCGTGGCTGCCACCCTGGCCGACCTGCTCACCGTCCTCGACCAGCCGGTGGCCACCATCGGGATCACCAACCAGCGGGAGACCGTCGTGGTCTGGGACCGCCGCAGCGGGCAGCCGCGGCACCGGGCCATCGTCTGGCAGGACCGCCGCGGCGCCCCGCTCTGCGAGCGACTGGAAGCCGCCGGCCACCTGGATCTGGTCCGGTCCCGGACCGGACTGGTCCTCGACGCCTACTTCTCGGCCACCAAGCTGACCTGGCTTCTCACCGAAGGCGGCGTCGCCCCCGGGCCCGACCTGGCCTTCGGCACCGTCGACAGCTGGCTCCTCTGGAAGCTCACCGCGGGCGCGGTACACGCCACCGACCCCACCAATGCTTCTCGGACCCTCCTCTTCGACATCCGGCGGCTGGCGTGGGACCCCGAGTTGGCCGACCTCTTCGGGGTGCCGACCTCGGTCCTGCCGAAGGTGGGTTCGACGAGCGGTCGGCTGGGCACCACTGCGGCCGGCGTGGTGGCGGGACTGCCGGCTGGCGTGCCGATAAGCGGAGTGGCCGGCGACCAGCAGGCGGCCCTCTTTGGCCAAGCCTGCTTCCAGCCGGGGATGACGAAGAATACGTACGGCACCGGCAGTTTCGTGCTGATGAACGTCGGCGAGCGCTGCCCGGATCCCGTCCCCGGTCTGCTCACGACGGTGGCGTGGGTGCTGGAGCGGCCGGCGGAGGTGGCCTACGCCCTGGAAGGGGCCATCTTCGTGACCGGCGCGGCGGTGCAGTGGCTGCGGGACGAGCTGGGCCTGATCGCCTCGTCGGCGGAGGTCGGGCCGCTGGCCGCCTCGGTACCCGACGCCGGCGGGGCGTACCTGGTGCCGGCGCTGACCGGCCTGGGTAGCCCGTGGTGGGACCCGCATGCCCGCGGCACGTGGGTCGGCGTGACCCGCGGGGTGGGCCGGGCCCAACTGGCCCG
>DASZMA010000160.1:0-3356 GCA_035552095.1 Acidimicrobiales bacterium
GGGTGGCGGACTGACCATCTGGCTGGCCGTGATCATCCTGGCCGTCTTGGTGGTTGCCGCAGTCGTACTCGGACGGGCCCTGCGCCGCCGAAGAGCAAGTGGCCAAGCATCGCCAAAGGACGCTTTGCCCACGAGCGCCGAGCCCAGCGCCGGCAAGACTGCGACCAGCGCCATCGATGACGATGTGGAACCGGTCGATGTCAAGAAGGAGAAGGCGGTGGCCGTTGCGGCGCCAGCCCAGGGGAATACCCGAGTACCTCTCGGCGGCGATCCCCAACCCGCCACCCCGCCGGTACTGCCCACTGTCGACGGGCAGCTGGTGGTCTCCGTGCTCGGCCCTCTCCACATCACCGACTGGGACGACGCCCAGTACCGGGCGGTGACCAAGGAGCTGTGCATCTACCTGGCCGTCCACGACGATCACCCCCTTGCCACCGAACAGCTCCTGGTCGCCCTGTGGCCCATCGAGTCCGACCGACCCGAGGCGACGAGGAAGACGCTGCACAACTACCTGTCCCGGCTTCGCCAGGCGGTCGGTCCCGAGCACCTCCCCGACGCTGCCTCGGTCGGCGGCTACCGCTTCTTTGGCGTCACCACCGACTGGCGGCAGTTCCTCCACCTGGTCGACCAGGCCGAGGCCGCATCTCACACCGACAACGCCGCCGATGCCAACCGATTTCGGGCCGAAGCCTTGTCGTTGGTCCGGGGCATCCCCTTCCAGGGTGTCCCCGCTGGCCACTACCGGTGGGTCTTCGCCGAATCGTGGGCCACCGACATGACTGCGGGCATCGTGGACTGCGCCCACCGCCTGTCCTCTGACCTGATGGGGAGCGGGGACGTGACCGGTGCTCTGGCTGCCGCCCGGGCCGGCTTGCGCGCCTCGCCCAAAGAGGAGCTGCTGTGGATGGACATTGCCAACGTCACCATCGCCACCGCTGACCCCGAGCACATCCGCCGGCTCTGGCGTGACTTGGCCGGCGCACTCGGACCCGACGCCGCCGACCGGATCCAGCACCGGGTTGGAGCCTGAGATGCGTGTCCGGCTCATCGGATCACCTCCATCCCCCTTGACCCAGTGCCTACATCCTCGTTGCCAGCCGGGTTGTCGATGACGGCACGCAGCCGTGCCTCGACCCGCTCCCTGTCCTTCCGCACGGCCACCGTCGTCCGGCCCTGCTCTGCGGCGACAGCGGCGATGCCGATATCGAGGACCCGCGTATCGTGGACCAGGGTGGCCTGTCGGGCAGAGACCGCTCCAGCTCGCCGTGCCTCCCACAAGATTGTGCTGACCCGATCGGCGGGGTTGGCGTCGAGGGCTTCCACATCGAAACCGTCGAGCAGGGCCAACTCTCGGCACTTCGTTGACCCTCCCCAGACTGCGTGTCCCGATGCTGACCGTCCCGGACTCGCCCGCCTTGATGCGCTCCGGCACCGCTCCCAGGTGGCGCTGATCACCCGTTGAGCTACCCGGGGATGTGCACCCTCGCTGGCCACCGATCCCATGATCTCCCAGGCGCTAGCCACCACATCGGTTTCGGCGTCGTCTCGAGCTACTCCTCGTGCCGCCAGACGCCCGACGATGCGGAGCAATCCCGGCCGCAGCGCCACCAAGGCGGCCAACCCCGCCATCTCGTCGGTGGCTGACAGCGCCACCAACGCCGACACCACGGCCCTCGAGCGGAGAGACTGGGTGGGGTCGTGGCACGATCGGGCCAGCTCCAATGGGTCGAGTGCCGTGCCGGTATCGATGCCGGCAGCCCTGAATCGGCTCATGGCCATCCTTCCCTCCTTTCCCTGTGATCGGACCGCCAGATGGGCGGTCAGTGCGCTGATGGGGCCTGATGTCGTGTGCATGCCGGTATCGCGCCACACGACCTTCCTGAACCAGTTCCTGGTCTGCTTCCCCCAACGTCCGCAATCTTGAACTTCTTTGACGGTGTTAGGCCTGGTCAGAGGAGTGGGGAACCGCTGGGGAACCGGATTGGGAAGTGCCGGGGAACGGCCCAGGCGCCCTTCGGGTGGCCTCGAACAGGACGCCGGCCAGCCGTTCGCCGTTGGGGTGGTCATAGCCCCGACCCACGTAGTGCCACCGACCATCGACCTCGAGCGCCTCCCTCTCAGCATCGCCGTGGTAGTCGGCCCGAGCCTGACGCAGGGCTCCGAAGGTCGTCGAATAACGGCGGGACTTGGTGGTGAAGTGGCCCGGGTAGCCGAAGGTGTGGGCGTGAGCTCGCAGCCGTAAGTCTGAGTAGATCGACACCGTCCCCAGCCGCCAGGCGGTCCGCACCAGCTCGGCCAGGTGAGGACGGAGGTCCAAACGGTCGAGGTCCGAGATCGATCGCAATGGCCGGGCCAGCTGCCCGGCGCCGTCTGAGGTCTTGGTGGCGTACTTGGCTACATAGGCGGCAATCGCTTCCACCCTGCCGGCGCTCCCGGCAACCGCCACACTCCCCGCACCGTCAACTCCCGGTGCGTTCCTGTCCAAGCCCGATGCAGTCCCGTCCAGCCGCCTGATGTCCAGCTGCTTGCCCCAACCGACACCACGCTGTCCGTCGATCCGAATCACAGTCGTCGATTCCACCGCCGCCGTCAGGGCCCTGGCCATGGTCTCGGTGTCCAACCACGAAGGCGCCGGTTCCTCCGGCCCCTCCCTCCCGTCGCCCCGGATGACAGCGTGCACATGGACCAGCCCCCGCAGCTGGAACTCGGCCACCTTCACGAACGACAGTCGGGCCACCTGGCGCAGTGCCTTCTCCGAGCAGCCATGCTCTTTGGCCAGCGCTCTCACCGTGGCCACCGTCGTTCGCCCCCACAGCCTCGAAACGTGGGCATTCCACAACACCGCGCCCTGGTAATCGAAGCACCTCGGGCACAGCGGCTCTCCGAGCACAGGATCGTCGACCCGGTGTCGTTGCCCGCAGGCCAGGGTCACACCATGGGGACAGACCTCCGGGCGGCGACGAGGATGGCAGAGGGCTGTGTCGTTTCCTCGCACCCTGGCGTGCACGGGTCCGAACGACGGGGCGGTCAACGTCACGAACAACAGGGGGTGCGCACCCACCTCGGATGGGACGCCCTTCCCACCCCGGAGACCCGCTGCCACCAGCTGCCAGGCGTCGGCCTTATACAACGCAGAGCAGGCGGGGCAGACGGCCCACCGTCGGTCCTTGCAGGCAATGGTCACCGACCCCACTTCCAGCTCTCCGGTCTCCCGATCGAGGCGTCTTCCTGACAGTCGCACCGGATGCGAGCACCATCCGGCCCCTCCCACCTCGGCGAACAATGCCCAGAGCTCACTGGCGGCGGTCATGGCCCACCCCGCAGCGCTGCCGCCCGCTCGGCCAGGGCGGCAATGT
>DASZMA010000161.1:0-3925 GCA_035552095.1 Acidimicrobiales bacterium
CCGGGCGCACCGGGGCGGCTGGTGCTTGTGCCCTTCGGCCTCAGCGACGAAGACGTGGCGGCCCTCATGGGCGGGGCCACCGCCTTCTGCCTGCCCAGCCTCTCGGAGGGCTTCGGCCTGCCGGCCATGGAGGCCATGGCCTGCGGCGTGCCGGCCGTGCTCTCGGACCGGGCCGCCCTGCGCGAGTTGGGGCAGGACGCGGCCGTGCTGGTCGAGCCCACGGCAGACGGGATCGCCGAGGGTCTGCGCTCCTTGCTCGTTGATCCGGTCCGAGCGGGAGAAGTAGGATCAGCGGGCATCGCGCGGGCACGGGACTTCACCTGGGATCGCTGCGCCGTCGCGTGGTTGCGAGCCATTGAGGCCGGGGCCGCCGTGCGCCCACTCGCCGTCTGACGATCCGGGAGACCTTGACGTGACCGACACCAGCTCACCGATCCGCACCATCCCGATGCTGGCCTGCCCGGCCTGTCACAGCACGTCGGCCCGGACCATCGCCATCGGGGCCGACATGTTGCGCCAGTGCACGGCCTGCCAGCTGCCCTATGCGCCCGAGTACGTCGACCCGGCCGAGATTTACGTGGAGGGCTACCACTCGGGCGGGGTGGGCAACTTCGGGGTCGACCTGTCCGATCCGGGCTGGGGGGGCTTCCTGAACTTCGTGGGCGACCGCCGGATCGACATCCTCGAGTCCGTGGTGCGCCCGCCCGGGCGCATCGTCGACGTCGGCTGTGGGCCCGGTCACACCCTGGCCGCGGCCAAGCGCCGGGGCTGGGACACGGTCGGCGTCGAGCTGGTGCCGAGCGCGGCCCAGGAGGCCATCGACACCTTCGGGCTCGAGGTGCACACCTCGACCCTGGAGGAGTCCGGGCTGCCCGAACGCTCGTTCGACGTGGTGGCCGCCACCCACGTCCTCGAGCACATGCAGGACGGCGCCGCCTTCCTGACCTCCATCGGCCGCTGGGTCAAGCCGGGCGGCCACATCTTCATTGAGGTGCCCAACTGGCAGAGCATCGACCGCCGGGGCAACCACGACCGCTGGTACGGCCTGCGGCCACTGGAGCACATGGGCCACTACTCGCCGCGCACCTTGGCCGCCACCATGCGGCGGATCGGCTTCAAGCCGGTGGCCGTGCGCACCCCGTTCTACCAATACAAGGACCAGACCCTGTCCCAGGCCCTGCACGACCTGGGGGTCGACGGGCTCACCCCCCGGTTGGCCAAGCGGGTGCTGACGGTGCGCGAGGAGCGGGACCAGGGCAGCGTGCTGCTGCCCAACCCGATGATGCGCCGGGTGCTCCAAGCGGTCGAGAAGGTGGCCGGGGCGGCGCGACTGGGCGTGGTGGTCGTGATGGTGGCGCAGGTTCCCTGAGCCGCCAGCTGAGCCGATTCCCGGCTGGCTCAGCGAGAGACTGACGAACTGGTTGGTCCTTACGGGGGATCAAATCGACGAGATGACCTTCTCGGAAGCCCTCGCTGGTGGCGGCCGGGGTCGACCCACACACCGCGGGATTTCTCACAGAACCTCCCCTAACTCTTCTCGGTCAATACCGGCATCCCTGAAGATTCCGGTGAGGGTGCCCCACAACCGGCAGGCGGTCGCTCACGCCGGGAGCGAGAACCTCCGTCGATCCATCCCACTTCCTGAGCACTGATTCAGAAGTCCAGCAGAAGCTTGAGTACCCGGGTGATTCCAAAGAGGGCCTCATCATCAACCGATCCGATACGGGTGACCAGCCGACGCTCGGAAACCGATTTCACGTCCTCACCCTTGGCGTAACTGACTGCGCCAAGTCCACATCGCTCCGGATCCAGCTCGATGTGGGACGGAAGATTTCGTCGCGCCGTCGTACACGGCACGACCATCACCACGCCCGCCCGGCTCTCGTTCAGGGGGTCGGCGGATACAACGACAGCTGGACGTCGACCAGCCTGTTCACTTCCGACTGGTTCGCCGAAATCAACGAGCCAGATCTCGCCTCGACGTGCGCTCAAGCCGAACCGTCTGAGAGCGCCCCGCTCTCCCCGCTGCGTTCTCTCTCGATGTCGTTCCAGACCACAGGATCTTGACGAAGTTCCGCGAAACCCACCGCAAATTGGTCAAAGAACACTCGGCGCTCAAGCGCGTCCGCGGCATCATCCAACACTTCCGTCATGGGTCGGCCAGTGGCCTTGGCCAACTTGGCAAACCGATCCCTCGTGACTTCAGTCACCCGGATCGTCGTACTCATATCGGGAGTCTACATTATCGTAGACTCATATGTATACAGCTTTGCGGCCGGGGCCGGCCCGCTCACCGAGGGTGGCCGGGGGCCGACCCGGTCCTCCCAAAAGCTCAGGCCGGTTGGGGCACCACGATGAGGCGGCCGGTGAAGTCGATCCGGTTGAGCAGCAGGGCCAGCTGGTTCTTCTCGATGTACTCGTCCACCGCCCGCTTGCAGCCCATGAAGTGGCCGTAGTCGTCAATGAGGAGCACGCCGCCCGGCGTCATGCGCGGGTAGAGGTGCTCCATCTCGTGAATGGTTGACTCGTACCAGTCCGTATCGAGCCGGCACAAGGCAATCTGCGCGGGGGCCTGCTCGGGGATCGTCTCCTCCACCATGCCCCGCACGAAGTGCAGCCGCTCGGCCGGGTAGCCGGTGGAGACCATCAGGGCGTGGATCTGGTCCTGCGGGAGGTAGGAGTAGACCGGGCTGGCCAGCGCGGCGTCGTAGAAGTCGGCGGCGTGGGTGCCCCAGACGTCCCGGTCGAACTCGCCGGGCGGGGGCATGGTGTCGAAGGTGTCGAAGAGGTACAGGTCGCGCTCGGTGTCGCCCAGTTCGACCAGGGTGTGGGCGATGACCAGCATGCTGCCGCCCCGCCACACGCCGCACTCGACGATGGCGCCCGGGATGCCGGCCCGCGACACGTAGGCCACGGCCTGGCGCAGGGCGTAGATGCGCTCGTGCGAGGTGAGGGTGTACGGCTGCACCTTGGCGATGAGGGCGATGGTGGCCGGATCGAAGTCGACCGGCATCGACTTGTTCGAGACGATCTCGTACCCGCCCTTGGCCGCCGCCTGTCTGATCAGTTTGGCGACGCGGGCTTTGGCCTGCTGCGGGAGGGTGGGGCTCATGCGGCTGGGGTCTTGGTGGCGGCCGGAGTCTTGCGGGCCGAGACCCGGCGCCGGACTTCCTTGGAGGTCTCCTGCAGGGTCAGGCGCCACATCTGGCGGATACCCATCCGGATGGGGCCGAAGTCCACCGGCAGGTCTCGGCCCCACTGGGAGGCCCGCTCGGCGGTCTCGGGGAAGAGCGACTCGGCCAGCTCGGGCATCGGTCCCTTGACGCCGACGCCGAAGACGGACTCGGGCATCGACTCCCAGCCGAAAGCCATGACCAGCTTGCTCTCGAAGGGCTCGAGCAGCAGGTTGAAGCCCTCGGGGGTGAAGCGCCAGAAGTCCCAGGGGTGGGCGTGAATGGGGAAGAACATGACCGAGGAGATGATGACCACCCCGCCCGGCCGCAGCACCCGGTGGATCTCCTGGAGGGCCCGCAGCGGATCGGCCACGTGCTCCAGGGTGTCCAGGGCCAGGAACCCACCGATGCTGTTGTCCTCGAAGGTCAGGTGGTGGACGTCCTCAATGCGGTCGACCCGGTCGCCCTCTTGAATGTCGCAGCCGATGTACTCGAAGTCGGGGAAGAGCCCGCGCAGGTTGATCGACGCCTCCTGGCCCTCCGCCGGCCGGGCGCCGATTTCCACGATGGGCGCGCTGAAGGGCAGGACCCGGGCCGCCTCGGTGGCGAAGCCGCCAATGTGCTCCCTCATGCCGCTCCCTTGGTCGTGGTGTGGGTCATGGTGCGGTGGCCGGCTCGGCCCGCTCGGCCCGGAAGACGAACTGCAGCGTCCCGAAGTCGCCGAGATACGGCGCCAGCCGGTTGATCCGGGC
>DASZMA010000162.1:0-29189 GCA_035552095.1 Acidimicrobiales bacterium
GTCAGGACCAGCTGGGTGTTGGTCAGGCACCCCTCGAAGAGACCGGGGTAGTAGCGGTTGAGGATGTACAGCGCCCCGGGCCCGGCGGGTGGGATGGTGACCAGGTAGCGCACGCCGTGCTGGTAGGGAGCCTCGAGGATCTGTTGGTAGTCCTGATCCGCCGGGATGACATACCGGCCGGGGTGATCGGTCTCGGCCAGGATCTCGAACCCATCGTAGGTGTCGAGCAGGATGGACGAGGACCCGCTCGACTGGGCGTCAAGCCAGGCCGTGACGGCCCGGGCCCCGCCCAGCTGTAGATCGGCCATCGACTCGGCCGAGTGACCCAACACGGCTTGGTGATAGGCGTACTCCTGCGAAGCGTCAGACCGGTTGCCGGTGATCCACCACGCGCCGGCGAAGGACAGTGCGATGGTGGCCACGGCGAATGTCTTGACCATCCGGCCCCGACCGGCCACCGTGACCAGGGCGATGACGGTCAGGGGAATGATGAGGATGAGGTAGCGCATCAGGTTGAACAGGCCACCGGTGGACAGGCTCTCCACGTCGAAGAGCAGCGCCGGGCCGAGCACACATGCCGCGCACGGGAAGACCGAACCTCGCCCCCGGAGGCTCCGCCACAACGCCAGCGGGAGCACCACCGCCAGGGCGGGTGAGAGGGCGAGCAGTTCAACGGCCACCTGGGGCACCCGGACGTTAGCGAACGTGGCCAATCCGGTACCGACGATCTGCGCGCTTTGCCCGTATAGGGACGAGTATTGGGCCAGGGCCTGATCGGTGAGCCACCACGAGAACCCGACGAATAGGATAAAGCAGAACGCCACCGGAAAGCCGATGATCAGGCACTTCACAAGGATGGAGCGGAGGCGTTCGCGGACGGCCCCCGCCGTGCCTCGCTGCCAGCTGACGACGCTGATGAACACCATGGCCCCGACGGCGGCGGCCAGGGACTCGAAGCGCACGAGGCAGTCGAGGCCGAGGTACAGCCCGGCCAGGGCCAGTGCGCTGGGCCGAGCCGACTGCTGGAAGCGGGAGAGATGGCGGACGGCGCCCAGCAGGAAGCACAGGTAGATGGCCTCGCTCATGCCGTTGCCGCTGAAGATGATGACGAAGGGATTCAGCGCGAACCCCGCCGTGATGATGGCGCTCCAACTCCCACCGGTCCCGCGCTCCACCAGCAGCCGGAAGAGGTGCCAGGCCGCCCAGGCCCCGAAGACCGCGGAGACGATGACCCCGGCGTAGCCGTCCTTGACCAGCCACGGAGCCAGGCCACCCAGCGAGACCAGCGGCACTTCAAGCAGGGTCGGTAGCGGGCCCCACACCCAGCCCAGCGCGCCGAAGTGCGGGTCGGCACCGGCCACCACCATGCGGGCGGTGGCCGTCCGGCTCAAGGCGTCGCCGATCAGCACGTGGGCGTTGACGAAGAAGGACCCGCTGAGCAGGTAGAAGAGGCCAAGGGCGAAGGGCCAGGTCCGGAAGATCGAGGCCCGGGCGTCCGCGGCATCGAACGACGGCGCAAGGTGTGCGACCGGCGTCGGCGCGGGCGCCCCGGCTTCCAACAGCGCGGTCACGTGGTCTCCCCGGTCAACCCGTGGGCTGTCTTCTCCCAGTAGGAGGGTTTGGTGATCAACTGCACGCAGGCCTTGGTGGCTGCGATGGCCATGAGCAGCCAGTAGAGCGGGTAGGTCAAGGCGGCCCAGGCGAAGCGCCCATCGTCGTACTCGGCCATAGCCAGCACGCTGACGTAGATGACGGTGGCGTTGCCGAGCAGCGCGCACGCCGTTCCGGCGTAGATCACCGGGAGCGGGAAGATCGTCTGGAAGGACGCTGGCACCCCGATGACGAACATGGCCGTGCAAAGCCAGGTGCACAAGTTCAGGACGGCCAGAATGGGTGTGGCCCCGATGAGGAGGGTGATGTTCAGGGCTCCCCTCAAGCCGAAAACCTTCACTGCCTCCGATGGCCGGCGGAAGTGGACCAGCCAGGTCTGCAGATACCCCTTGTACCAGCGGGAGCGCTGCCGCACCCAATTGATGTAGTCGCTGTTGGCTTCCTCGTAGGTGACCGAATCGAGCACGCCCGTCTGGTAACCCAGCCGGGCCAGCCGGAGCCCGAGATCGGCATCCTCAGTGACGTTGAAGGCGTCCCAGCCGCCGGCCTCCCGCAGCAGGGCGGTGCGCATGTGGTTCGAGGTGCCACCGAGGGGGATAGGGAGTTGCAGCGCGCTCAGGCCTCTGAGAAAGACTCCGAACCACGTCGTGTACTCGACGGTGAACCAACGGGTGAGGAGGTTCTGGGTGGGGTTGAAATAGTCCAGCCGGGCTTGCGTGCACGCCATCTGATCCCCGCCGTGATGAAAAGCCTCGACGGCCTGGCGCAGCTGCATGGCCTCGGGTCGGTCCTCGGCGTCGTAGATGGTGACGAACTCTCCCCGGGCGAAAGCCAGCCCGTAGTTGCACGCTTTGGGCTTGGTGCGAGGCTCCGATGCTGGCACCAGGAGCACCCGAACCTCGGGGGGCAGGTCTACGTCGAGCAGCACCGAGAGGGTGCGCTCGTCGTCCTCTTCCAGCAGGAGCAGCACTTCCAGGCGATCCTTGGGGTAGTCGATGGCGCCGGTGGCCCGAAGGAGGGCCGTGATCACCTCGGGCTCGTCGTAGGCCGGCATGAGGACGGTATAGAAGGGCAACGCGGCCTCGGGGATTGATGACGGGACCGGTGGCCCCCGCCGTTCAGAGGCCTGTAGGCCACGGGCGAACACTTGGAGGCGCACCACCATGATCAGTAGGTAAACGGCAACGATGGCGGAGACGACGCACGCCGCCGCGACCCGTAGATCCACCAGACCCCCCACCACGACGGTGGCCGGCACGGCGACCAGCGTGATCACCTGCCAGCGAACAAACGTGCGGTTCGACACCAGGTCGGGGTACTGGCGCGCAAGCCCGTGCGTGGACTGCTCCAACGCAGCGTCACGCTCCGCCCGGGCCGGCTGGGGGAACCGCTGCGCGAACAGCGCTGTCTGATCGGCCCGGGTGGACGTCATGGCGCGCCGCTGCCACCGGGCGAGCCCACGAGCTCGGCCAGCAGACGCCCCACGGCGGAGCCAGGCCGGGGCACCGATGCCCCGCAGAGCAGGTGTCGGCCCGCGACGAGTTGGCCGACGACGCCGAGCGTATTGCGGACGTAGTTCGGGCTCTCACCCGGGAGCGGCACCGGTTCGCCGCTGGGGCCCGAGGCCAGCGTCAGCGCCACGCGCTGGTAGCCCGCCGGCGTGGACCACCCCCATTCGTAGTCGTCCCAGCGAAATCCGTTGGTCGTATCGATGCGCTCCGTCGCGCTCACCGCGATCGCGCCAAGGTCGTAGTGGAAGGTGTTCGGGCAGGCGGGTTGGGCCCACGCCACCACGTCGGCCGTCGGGTAGGTGTTAACCGCGGCGGGGTCCGGCCCGGTTGTCGTCGTGACCATCGCTGCCTGGTTCTCGCCCTGGCCCAGTGAGAGCTGCCAGCTGGTGACCCGCAGTCCCTGGGCGGTTTCGTACGTGCGCGCCGAGACCCCATGCGGCACGAGCGCGCCGTGGCGCTCTGTCGCGCCGGCGACCTGCGCCGTGGGCACGAGCAACTCCAGGCCGGCCAGCCCGGCGAGCACCGCAGCCACGCTCGCGAGAAGGGGCCGGGTCAACGCCACCGCGGGCCGCCTACCCCGTCCCGGGTCACAGCGTTGGCGGCCCAAGTCGAGGCCAAGCCCGCCGAGGGCCGCCCCACCCGCAATCAGGCTGGACCCCAAATACCCCAGGTGGGCCAGGTGACCGAGCGGAGCCACTGCCCCACCCACCACAACGACGAGCACGGTCCCCCGGGCCTTCACACGGAGACGGAAGGGACGGGTCAGCAGCAACGGCAATGAAGCCAGCAAACCCGAGAACAAGCCGAGGGCGCCCGGAGTGGGTGAGAATCCGACCAACACCAACTGCAGCGCCGGGCAGGCCACTGCAGCCGCCGCCGCCACGCTCGGTAGGGTGGAGAGGGCGACTCTTGTGCCCCTGAGTAGGCAGATCAGCGCCAGGACGTAGAGGGCGAGGCCGATCAGGTCGGGACGGAAGGATATGAAGTCGCCCTCCAGCCGTCCCGGCGGCCAGTAGATGAGCCAGCTCCCCAGGGCGGCCGTGATGGTCGCACAGATGTAGTCAGTGTCCCGGTCGGCCACGGTGACGATCGAACGCGGTGCCTGCACCCACGAGAGGCCGACGGCGATCGGCGCTCCAACCAGGGCGGCGGGCACCGGGACGAAGCGCAGCTGGGCCGCGCTGATGACGATACTGTGCCAGGCGGCCGCACCCAGCACGATCGGCAGGGCGCAGGAGACGACCCGGCGGGGGGTGATCGGCACGATCAGCCAGGGTGGTCGGACGTCGTAGCCGGCGCGCCGCGCTTCCCACGGCTTCGTCGTCCGCTCCAGGCGAACAGTGCGGCCACGACCAGGATCAGGGCGACCGCGGCCCCGGCTATCAGCACCCATTTGACCCCGAACCAGGCATGCAGCGCCTGCGCTGTGGTTGGGACGGTGGACCCAGCCACCTGGGCGGTGACCACGACGCCGTCGGGGCCAAGCGCCGCGGTGTCGCCGGTCAGCGCGAACCAGTTGTCCGCCTCGGATCCCACGGCTGACAGTAGGTCCCGCCCCGAACTGGGCTGGGCGCCGTTGACGATGAGGGCGACAACCGGTTGGCCCGACAAGGCGTGACCGGCCGCCAGAATGGTCTCATCGGGATTGACGGTCACCGGGCGGCCGCTCGACCGGGCGAAGAGGGCCGAACCGTTGGCCACGGCGGCCGGCTGGAGGGTTCTGGCCAGAGCGCTTCCCGAGCGGCAGACGACAATGGCCGGCGTGCCCGCCGGGGGCAGACGTCCCGAATCAGCCAGGGTGAGGCTGAGAGATGTGGTGGTCATGCGCTGCATGCCAGCGATCAACTGGGCGGCCAGTTGCAGTTGGGTGACCGACTGGTCCGAGAGGACCACCTGGGCAGAGGGATAGAACATCTGGGGCATCTCGTTAAAGCCCGGCTCACCCTCGGTGACGCCAGGCGTCACGGTCACGGTGCTGCCCGGACTGACCGACACGGCAATCGGCAGGAGCGTGCTGCACGAGCCTACGCCACCGAAGTAGTTGACTCGGAGCGACAGATCCAGATCCCGGGTGATGGTGGTCGGTCCCAGGGCGCCGGCGATGCGCCACGTGCCCGACCCAAGGCTGCTGGAGGCAACCGGCACTGCTCCGTTGAACAGGCTGACCGTGGCCGACGTCCCTTGCGCCGGCAGCTGGCTTGTCCCCGAGAGATCAAATGACAGTGCGTCGATCTCTCGGCCGGTGGCCGCCTGGTCGAAGGAGAGCGGAAGCGAGAACGCCCCATCGCCCGAGGCGGTGACGGCACCCAGCCCAAGCTGGCGCAGCGAGAGCCTGGTGGCCAGATTCTGCGTCACGCCAGGCACCCTGACCGCACTGATGTCCTGCTGGACCAGCAGCGGGGCCAGGTTCGACTCCAACAAGCGCGTTTCGTTGCTGATCCGCACATCGGAACCCGAGACCACGAGCCCGAGAGCCGGATCATCCGAGATGGCGACTCCACCACGCGTTGCCGGCGAAATTGTGATTACGCGGGTCAGGAGCGACGGAGTCGAGATGGGGTTCGCCTGAGGCTCGACCCGAACCGATACGTTGCGGTCGATGTCGCGGGCCACCAGTGAGCTCTCCATCTGCAGGGCCGACGCCATGACCGTGTGATCCGGGTGATCAGGGACCCGGATCACCAACGCGCTGATGGGTCCGCTCAGGTAGCTGCCCACGCTCTGCGGACCACCAGCGCTCTCATACTGCAGCAGTCCCGGGTCAACCGACACCGTGGCGTCCTCATCGACCTGTCCACACTTGTTGCCCGCTCCGGGGAACAGCAACGATGAGGCCAGCGTGATGACGTACGTCTGGTCCACCTGGGCCCGGAGCGGCACCACCCACTGCTGGGACTGAGCCGGGTCGGGCCCCGAATTCAGGGTGGCCAGGCGGCCCTCAGAGTCAGAGGCGACCAACGTCCCCGAAGCGGCCTGGGCGGGCCAGCTCACCGTCAACCCGATGGCAGTCCACTTGACGAACGGTTCGGCGGGAAGCGCCAGCTCATAGGTGGCTGAGGGTCCGGCCAGGCTGACGGAACTGAGGCCAAGGTCGGTGCCCGCCAAGTTCGTCGGCGCGCTAAACGTCGTCGCACCGGCGTGCCCGCCCGCGGTGAACAGGATGAGCGAGGCCAGGAGCAGCGAGGAAACGAGCCCGAGCATCCACCAGCGTCGCCCGACCCGGACCCGCATCGTCCCCGGCGGGCACGGCACGCTCCTATATTCATAGTCAGGGCCCGACGGCTGCGCCGGCGCCGCCGATGGCGTCGCCTGCAGCAGTGCGGCCAGCAGTTCGGATTCGGGGGTCCCAACGGTGTCTTCATGGGGGTTGTCCTCCCCGGTTCGATGCGCAGCGATCATGATCTCTCCTGGGCTACATGTGGACGACGGCGGGCAGGCCGCCGAGGATGAACAGGACGGCGGCCAGGGCGCCCAGGACCTGCAGCCGACGATTGCCGAGCACGAGGTCTTCGGGTGAACCCCCGGCGCCTCGATCGATCAGGAGGGCGTACTGCATGACCATCACCACGGCCGGGATCATGGAGAGCTGAAAACACACGGCGAAGGGGCTCACCTTGGCCCGCTCGATGGCCCACCAGCAGTAACTCACCGTCGTCATGGCGGCGGCAAAGTAGAAGATCGACCGCAGGTAGCTCTCCGAGTAGTTCGCCAGTACCTTCCGGTGCGAGTCTCGACCGTCGCCCAGCGACCGGAACTCTGCATAGCGCTTCCCGACCACCATGAAGAGTGCCCCGCACCCGGTGCATAGGAGCATGGCGTGGGGTAGCACGGCGTGCGTGGCCACCGCCCCGGCCACGACCCGGATGACGAAGCACATCGACACCGAGGCCACATCGAGGACCTCTTGGTGCTTGAACCAGTAAGAGTAGCTCATCGACAGTGCCGCATAACCCGCGAACACAAGGTCCAATGGGAAGCCGCCGGCAACGTAGCCGGACCCCAAGCCGGCCACGACCGAGAACGCGAAAAGCACCCACGCCGATCTCACAGAGATCTCACCGGCGGCCAACGGACGGCGGCACTTCTTGGGGTGGACGCGGTCAGCCTCGACGTCCCGGATGTCATTGACCAGATACGTGGCTCCGGCCACCAGGGAGAGGGCGAGGAAGCACATCGCCGCCTGGACGATCACACGCCAATGCAGCTCCATGCCGGCACCCACGGGAGCCAGGAACACTAACCCGTTCTTCATCCACTGCTTCGGCCGCAGCGCCATCACCATCGCCACGACAGGGCCGCGGCGGCGGAGCGGCAGAGCAGGCCGCTCGGTCTCTGCGAGCACGATCGGGAAGGGAACGTCGGGCAGAATGGCGCTGGACGCGGCGGCATCCAGATGGAGGAGCGTCATGTCGGTGGGGCCTCATTTTCAGTTCTCAGGGGTGCACGGATATGACACCCACGGCGGGTTTGAGCCTGAACGAGAGGCACGACTTGCAAGCCACAGATAACCAGGGAGGGGTTTCCCCCAGGGAGCGTGCCGGTTGCTGTCGGGTTGCCTCTGCGAGGCAGGTGGCTCGGGGGCAGCCAGGGGCCTGAGAGCCCCTGCCCACTTGCGCCGGTACGCTGGGCCGATGACCAACCGTGAACAGTGGGAGGAGGCCTACCGGGCCTCCAAAGTGCGGCCCCATGTGGGCACCACCATGTCGGGCATCCCGGTCGACCCGGTCTACGGGCCCCCCGACGGCCCCTTCCCGGGCCAGTTCCCCTACGGCCGGGGGCCGCACGCCTCCATGTACCGCTCGCGGCTCTGGACCATGCGCATGTTCGCCGGCTTCGGCACGGCCGAGGACACCAACGCCCGCTTCAAGGAGCTGCTGCGCTCGGGCGGCACCGGGCTCTCCACCGCCTTCGACCTGCCCACCCTGATGGGCGTCGACTCCGACGACCCGGCCGCCCTGGGCGAGGTGGGCAAGGCCGGCGTGGCGGTGGACACCCTGGCCGACATGGAGGACCTCTTCGCCGGCATCAACCTGGCCGACGTCTCCACCTCCATGACCATCAATTCGCCCGCCCTGATCATCATGGCCATGTACCTGGCCGTGGCCGAGCAGGGGGGTATCCCGCACGCCGCGCTGAGCGGGACGCTGCAGAACGACATCTTGAAGGAGTATCAAGCGCAGAAGGAGTACGTCTTCCCGCCCCGCCCCTCGGTGCGCCTGATCACCGACCTCATGCGCTACTGCGCCGCCGAGATGCCGCGCTGGCACCCCCTCTCGGTCTCGGGCTACCACATCCGCGAAGCGGGCTCGACGGCAGTCGAGGAGCTGGCCTTCACGCTGGCCAACGGGTTCGCCTACGTGGAGGCGGCGCTGGCCGCCGGGCTGGCTGTTGACGACTTCGCCCCCCGCCTGTCCTTCTTCTTCAACGCCCACATCGACTTCTTCGAGGAGATCGGCAAGTTCCGGGCCGCCCGGCGCATCTGGGCCCGGGTCATGCGCGACCGCTACGGCGCCCGGTCCGAGCGCTCGCTGCAACTGCGCTTCCACACCCAGACGGCCGGGGTGTCGCTGACGGCCCAGCAACCCGAAGTCAATATCGCCCGAGTGGCCATTGAGGCCATGGCCGGCGTGCTGGGCGGGACGCAGAGCCTGCACACCGACTCCTTCGACGAGGCGCTGGCCCTGCCGACCGAGCGGGCGGCCCGCATCGCGCTGCGCACCCAGCAGGTCATCGCCCACGAGACGGGGGTGGCCGACGTGACCGACCCCCTCGGGGGCTCGCACTACGTCGAGTGGATGACCGACGAGATGGAGCGGCGGGCCGAGGAGATCTTCACGTACCTCGACGACCTGGGCGGCGGCGCCATGCTCGAGGGCGTCTACGCCGCCATCGACAGCGGGTGGTTCTGCGAGCGCATCGCCGACTCGGCGCACGACTTCGAGCACCGGGTCAACGAGGGCCAGCGGGTGGTGGTGGGGGTCAGCGACTTCACCGACGGCGACGACGGCGAGCACGACATCCTCTACATCGGCGGCGACGTGGAGGACATTCAGCGCAAGCGGCTGGCCGAGGTCAAGCGCACCCGCAACGTCGACGCCGTAGAGGCCGCACTGGCCCAGGTGCGCACCCACGCCGCCTCGCCCGAGGTGAACCTGCTGCCTGCCATCCTCGAAGCGGTCCGGGTCTACGCCACCGTGGGAGAACTCATGGGCGCCCTGGGGTCGGTCTTCGGGACCTGGACCGAGCGGGCCACCATTTAGAGGTAGCCAGCTGAGCGCTTCTGCTCACCGCGGGCGGCGGCCCGGGCGCTACGGAGTCCGGCCGGTGATGGCCACGATCTTGTCGAGGAGGGTGGCGCCGGATGCAACTTCGTGCGCCGGTCCCCACAGGGCCGGAATCGGCGCGGCGGGGATGAATGCCGCCACATGGTCCAGACAAGCCTGCAGTGTGGCCTGGGGCAGGTCGAAGGGCTGGCTGGTGGCCGTGGCCAGATCCCAACCGTGTACGACCAGTTCGGTCAGCGTGATCTTCCCCCACACCTCGTTGGAGAGATCGGACCCGGGCACTTGTCCCACCCCCACCCAGGCCGCCGGGTCGTCCCACGCCGTTCCGAGGTCCTCGACGTGCGCGGTGACGTGGTGCCGCCAGTCCGGGTCGAGATGGGCCGCGCCCGGTCCGGTGGTCGCGGCGGCGGCCACGCCGTCGGTGTCGCCCCGGGCCAGCGCGCCGAAAATACGGGACAGATGGTCGACATGATCGATGAGGTCGCCGACGTGGTACTCGGTGCATGGAGTGGAATCGGCGAGCTGGTCACCGCTCACGCCGGCCAGCAACCCGGCCATCTGCCGGCTGGCCGGCTTCAGATCGATCATGGGCCGCCTCCTTTGTCCTTGCGTGGGTCCAACTGGCCGTCAAGGGGTAGACGTCCGGCCGACCCCCCATTCATCGGTCAGCACCGCCCCGATTCGGGATCTGAACGGGGGTCGCTTCAGACGATGTGAGCCTCGAGCTCCCGCCGCTCCTCGGCCGAGAGCCCAGCCTGTTCGCTCTCGTCGTTGAGCACCTTTGACCCGCGCAACAGGAACGGCGTGATCACCACGCCCAGCGCCACCAGGGCGGCGCCGATGACAAAGGCCAGCTGGTAGCCGCTGTTCAGCGCGCTCTGCACGCTGTGGCCCGACGCCCGCAGCGAAGCGGTGCGGTTGGCGGCCAGCGTGCTGAGCAGGGCCAGGCCGACGGCGGCCGCCATCTGCTGGGAGACGTTGACGATCCCCGAGCCCAGCCCGGCGTCCTCCTTGGGCACCTCGGCCATGGCGATGGTCAAGAGGGGGACGAAGGCCGTGCCGGCGCCCAGCCCGATGAGGAGGAAGGACGGCAGCACGTCGGTGACGAAGTGGGCGTGCGTCCCGGCGTGGGCCAGCAGCAGGAGGCCGAGGATCATGGAGACCATCCCGGGCATCAGCACGCGCATGGACCCGAACCGCTCCACCAGCCGCACCGTGATGCCGGTGGAGAGGGTGGCCACCACCAGGGTGACAGGCAGGAAGGCCAGCCCTGTTCGCAGCGGGTCGTAGTGCAGGACATGCTCGAGGTAGAGGGCACCGAGGAAGAAGACGGAGAACATGCCGGCGGCCAGGAAGCCCCGGATCACGCTCGTGCCCATGAGACTGCGCAGCCGCAGAATCCGGGGCGGGACGATCGGGTTCTGCAGCCGGCCTTCCAGGACGACGAAGCCCACCAACATGGCCACGGTGGCCAGCACGAAGACCAGGGTGTGCACCGACACCCAGCCGTACTGGGTCACCGTCACGATGGCGTAGATCCCGACCATCAGGGCCACCGTGACGAGGATGGAGCCGCCCACGTCCACCCCGCGGCGGATACCCAGGCCGACGTTCTCCACGATCAGGATGCGGCCGAGCACGAAGGTGACGACGCCGATGGGCAAGTTGATGAAGAAGATCCAGTGCCAGTTGACCGTCTGGGAGATGATGCCGCCGAGCACCAGGCCGACCGCGCCGCCGCCCACGGCGACGAAGATGTAGGCACTCATGGCGCGGGCCCGCTCGGCCTTCTGCGGGAACTCGGTGATGATGATGGCCAGGATCACCGACGCCGACAGCGCGCCGCCCGCTCCCTGCACGAAGCGGCCGGCGATGAGCATGGCCTGGCTGGTGGCGAACCCGCACACGGCCGAGGAGGCGGTGAAGAGGGCGACACCGCCCAGGAAGACCCGCTTGCGCCCGATCAGGTCGCCCAAGCGGCCGGCCATGAGCAGGAAACTCCCGAACGTGATGAGGTAGGCGTCGATGACCCAGGTCAGGTTGGCCTGGCTGAAGTGCAGGTCGTGCTGAATGGAGGGGAGCGCCACGTTGACGATCGACCCGTCCAGCGCGTTCATGAGCATGGCCAGGCACACCACGATCAGGGCGATCCACCGTCGCCGATCGCCCTGCTGGGCTGACTCGTTCAGCGTCGTCGTGGCCATGCGTCCTGTCTCCAGCTGAATGAGGGGCGTCGCATCGGGCGCCGGTCGGCGGCCAGATACCGTGGGAGGGATAATCCCGTATTAGTGAGTATAGATCATTGATGATGGTCGGCAATTCAGGTACTATCAGGGATCATGCAGACCACTGCGGCCACCGGTTCGATCGTGCTGCTGACGCGGCTGGCCCGGCTGGTGTACCGGCGCAGCACCGTGGAGCTGGTCGGCATGGGCCTGAAGGAGTTGGGCACACTGGCCCTGCTGCGGGACCACGACCAGATGACCCAGCAGGGGCTCATTGAGGGGTTGTGCATTGACGCCAACAACTGCGTCCTCCTGCTCAACGAGCTGGAGGAGCTGGACTACGTGGAGCGCCGGCGTGACCCCCAGGACCGGCGACGCCACCTGGTCAAGATCACCGAAGACGGCCTGGCCGCGCTGGAGCGGGCCGAGCGGGCCCAGAGCAGCGTGGAAGACGACCTCCTGGTCGCCTTGAGCGCCGAGGAGCGCAGCATGCTGCACCAGTTGCTCAGCCGCGCCCTGGACGGGCAGGGCTCGGGCCCTAGCCCGAAGTAGGCGAACGGTTCTACTGGCCGGGAACGGCGGAGCCGGCTGAGCCCGACGGGCTGGTGGCGCTGCCCGGCGTGGCCCCTTCGAGCGTGGTGACGTCGGAGATCATCCAGGTTCCCCCGACCTGCTGCAGGTTGACCACGACCCGGAGGACGTCGGCCTGAGGGGTGGAGATCTTGTTGTTGACGTAGACCTGGTCGATCACGCCGTAGACCGTGGCCTGGGTTCCGCTGTCGCTCTGCACGTAGAGATTGCGGATCTGCCCCCGCGACTCGGCCAGCGCCTTCTCCAGGTCGACCCGGATGGCCGAGTCGAAGAACTGCTTGGCCTGCTTGGAGAACGTGCCGGTGGCCATGGCGGTGATGGCGCTGAAGTCAGCGTCGACCGTCTTGGCGTTGAAGTTGGTCAGATCGGTCAGGAAGGCCCGGGAAGCGGAGAGCACCGCCGGATCCTGGCTGGAGCTGCCGCCGCCGCCCCAAAGGATCCCGAAGACCAGCGTGCCGGTCACCCCTAGCGCAGCCGCGACGGCCAAGGCCACGACGGATCTGGGCCGGGGCGACCGGCCGGCCGGGGCGCCGCGTGTGTCGCCCCGGGCCGGGCTGGGCGGCGGGGGCGGCTCGTCGTCCCCCGTTTGGGCGCCCACCACCTTGACGCCACTGTCCATGGCCCCCTGCTCCCCGTCAGCTGGCGTCATGACCCCCTCCATCCGTCGGCGGGATGGACGGGCGTGGTGGCATCGGGAGTCATGGGATCAGTGAGATTCTCGCGCGCCACTCCGGGTGGCCCGCTTCGCCTGGCCAATTAGGCCCGTCGCCTTGCCCGGCGGCGGGAAGGCCTCGCCCCCCAGAGCAGGAGGAGTGCCGGTACCAGCAGGCCGCCCAGCGCCAGCAGGGCCCACTGGCTCTGGCCCGGCATGACATCGGCCGAGGGGGTTGCCGGCACCGGCGTGGCCCCGTTCAGTTCGACATCGGCGTCCTGGGCGGTCGGGGCCACCACGTGCCCGCCGTCGGCCGGCGTGAACCCGGCCTGGGTGGCCGCCCCCACCCCGTTGCCGTAGACGGTGACGCAGGCCGCCCCGGGCAGAATGTCGGGAATCTGGTTGGGGGTGGCGTACGTGGTGGCGGCCGGAGCCAGGACGGGCGGGATGAGCAGCCTGGTGCGCAGGAACAGCTGATTCGGGATGTCCTTGCCGTTGCTCGTCGTCGCCTTGGCCAACCCCGGCGCGGCCACGCTGTTGATGGCGCCGAAGAAGAACTCGTTGTAGGTCAGGCCCTGGGACAGGTTGGTCAGGTTGGCCGGCTGGGCCAGGTTCGACAGCACGTTGGCGGCGTCGTGGAAGATGCAGCCGAGATTGGCCGACTGGGTGGTGACCAGTTGGTTCACCTGCGACACCGCCGTCGACCCTTCCTTGAAGAGCGTGTCGAGGCCCGTCTTCTGCTCGGCCAGCACCTGGAGCAGGGCGGCCGTGTTGGCCAGGTCGTCCTTGAGCTCGGGCGCCACCGCCGTCACCGTGTCCAGGGCGGTGGGGGCATTGGCCAGCAGCTCGGTGAACTGCTTCTCGTAGGCCACGAACTCCTGCGAGAAGGTGGTGCCCGCCGTGATGATGGTGCGCAGGTCTGCGGCGCGGCCCTTGAGCGAAGTGGCCAGCTCGCCGATCAGCTTGTTCAGGTCGCCAGCCGGGATGGCCTGGAGGAGCTTGGTCGCCGCCTGGACCACTTGCCCCACATTGGCCGGGATCTGGTTGGGCGAGACGGGCACGTTGTCCCCGCTGCGTAGGGCCGGGGCAGTACCGCCGTGAGCGGGAATCAGATCGACCACCTGTTCACCGAGGTCGTTGGCGATCTGAATGGAGGAGCGCACATCGCCCGGCACCTTGGTACCGGGATGGATATCCATGGTGATCTTGGTGCCGCGGGCGGTCAGCGAAATGGCGCCCACCGTCCCCACCGGGACACCGTTGAGCTCGACGATGAAGTTGGGGTAGAGGCCCGAGGCGTCGGGGAACTCGGTGGTGAGGACGGTCGAGCTCCGGAGCGGATTGCCCAGGAGGTTCACGACGCCGTAGCCCACCAGGACGGCGCTGACCACGAAGAAGGCGATCAGGTTGGCGATCAGCCGCTTGCTGATCATTTGTTGGCCGCCTTGGTGGTCGGCGCGCAGGTGAAGGCGGGCGAGCTGTCGTCCTCGCCCCCGGCGGGAATGCCGCAGATGATGAGGTTCTCGAACACCTGAATGAAGCCGCCCCGCACCGAGGACGGCAGCGCGCTGTTGTTCAGCGGCAGCTCCTCGAGGATGCCGGCCAGGTCAGCCTGGTTCTGGCTGAGCTGGGTGCTGACGGCCTGGAGCGTCTGCAGCTGGGTCACGATCTCGGGGTAATAGGTCTCGAGGATGCTCCGCCCTTGCTGGGACAGCGTGTCGATCGACTGCAGCAGGTTCTCGAACTGGGTGGAGTTCTGGGCCAGGATGGCCACCGTCTGGGACAGGGTGCTCAGCGCGGTGGCGTTGGCGCTGCTGTTGGGGGCCAGGGTGGCGCTGAGTTGGTTGAGCCCGTTGATGGCCTGGGTGATGGCGTCGGTGTGGTTGGCGTAGCCGGTGGCCACGTTGGTGAAGTCCAGCAGCAGCGCCTTGAGCGAGGCCTCCTGGCCGTTGAACCCCTCTCCCCCGGCGGCGATGATCTGTTCCAGCTGCGTGGTGGAGACGGCGCCGAACACCTCGGCCCCGCTCTGGACCAGCTGCTCCAGCCCCGGCACCACGCCGGTGCGGCGGATGACCGCCCCGTCGGCCAGCCGGGCCGCCGGCACGCCGGACGCGGTGGAGGATGGCGTGGGCACTTCGAGGCTGACGAATTGGTCGCCCAGGATGGTGGTGCTGTCGATGTCGGCGGTGACATCGGCCGGGACGCGGATGTCGGGCAGCAGGGTCATGGTGACCTTGGCCTTGTCACCCACCAGCGCGATGGAGGTCACGTGGCCCACCGGGACGTCGGCCAGCTGCACCTGGGCCCCGTTGGCCAGGTCGCCGATGTCGGCGAAGATGGCCGAGGCCGTGCGGTCCGGCGTCCCGCCTGATCCGCTGCAACTGGCCAGGCCCAGGGCGGCCACCAGCACGGCGGGCCCGGCCCACCAGGCGCGCCGGCGCACTACAGCCAACTCCCGAGGTCGTGCGCCCACTGGGCCACCAGGCCCCGGTGGACTGAATGGGCGTGGTGGTGCGATCCCAGGGCCGGGAGGAGGCGCGCCGCCGGCGCGTTGAGCGACGGGGCGGCGCTCTCGCTGGCCGCCAGGCTGGCACTCGGCGGTGTGCTCGGGGCGGCCGCGTCGGTCTGCGACAGCAGCCCGCCCAGGCCGGTCGAGGTCGTGGTGGTGGTCGACTTCGAGGGCGTGGCCTTGGGCGTGCTCTTGGCGCTGCTGCCCGAGGTGGGCGTACAGCCCAGGACCGCCTGCAGCACGTTGCACACCGTCTTGGGGGTGGTGGTCGTGGTGGTCGACGACGCCGGTGGTGCGGTGACCGGTGTGCTGGTGGTGCCGGACTCGGTCACGCTGTTCACCCCGCCCGAGGTGGCGCCCGACGGCGCCCCGATGCCGCCGATGAGGTTGAGCCCGGTCTGGAGGAGCGAGGTCACCGACGAGGAGGCGGACCCGCCGGTCAGGGTGTTGAGGATGGTGGGGATCTCGTTGATCAAGGGATCGAAGAACCCCGAGTTGACGTTGCCGCAGGACGTCAGGGTGGCCAACGTGGCCGCGCTGAGCCCAGCGGCGTGGTTGGCCGTCAGGCGCCGGCAGATGCCGGCCAGGCGGTCTCGCACCAGCCCCGCGATGTAGCTCCCGGTCACCCCGACCGGGAGGGCGGCGTTGAGGTTGAGCCAGTTGTAGGTGGGGTCGAAGGCCCGCTTGGCCCCCTGGAAGAGGTTGTTGGCCTGGGTCAGGATCTCGTCCACGTTGCTCAGGTTGCGGTCCAACGTCCGGCCGGCCGTGGTGACGGTCCCCACGTCAGCCTCCAACGGCGCCAGGTTGGGGGTCAACAGGGTGACCAACGAGGTGGTGGCACCGGTCAGCTGCGTGATGGCATCGTTCAACGGTCCGGCCCGTTGGGCCAGCACGGTCGAGACGGTGTCGTACTCCTTGACCAGCTGCTCAATCTGGGCCGTGTCCGAGTCCAACGTCCCGGTGAGCTGGGCCAGCGTGCCGTCCAGCTGGCCCAGGTCGTTCCCCTTGTTGGCCAGCAGCTGAATGGTGCCGGCGGCCGACTGGATCAGCTGGTTGAGCGCCGCCCCCTGGCCGTCGAGATCCTGGGAGAGGTTGGTGATGAGGTTGCCGACGGCCTGCGGGTTAAGCGCCTTGAGGGTGCGCTGCAACTCCTTGAGCAATTGGTCGGTCGAGACCGGGATGGACGTGCGCGACTCGGGGATGGTGGACCCGGGCTGCAGGTGCGGACCGCCGGTGTAGCCGGGGTTCAGGTCCACGTTGGGCTGCCCCAGCACCTGGGGCGCCACCAGCGAGGCCTCCACCGAGGTGGGGATCTTCGTGGTGGTGTGCACCTGCATCACGACGTCGACGTGGTCCGCCACGTTGGTCACCGCCGTCACCGTGCCCACCGGCACCCCGAGCACATCGACCGCGGCGCCCGGGAAGAGGCCGGGGGCGCTGGAGTAGACGGCCTTGAGCTGATAGGTGGCGGAGCCCTTGGTGACCTCGATCCCCACCACCACGGCGGCGATCAGCACCACCCCGGCCACCACGAAGCGGAACACCTTGGAGCGCATGACGTCGAGGGCCCGCCCCATCACGACTTCCCGCTGAGGAGGGGGGCCAACAGTTGTGAAAGGGCGCCCAGTCCCGAGTTGGGGCCGACGGGTAGCGCGCCGGCCGAGCCGCCCTTGCGGGCGGTGGTCGGGGTGGTGGTGCTCGCCGCGCCCCCGGCCCGGGCGTTGCTGGTGCCCGGCGTGGCGTTGGTCCCTTCACCCGGCGTCGTCCCGGTCTGGGCCGAACAGGCCAGCGGGTCGGGGCCCAGCGCGTCGGTGAGCGCCACATCGAGCGCACCGCATGGCCCGAGTATCCCGTAGGTCCCGGTCAGCCCGGCCGGGTTGACGAAGATGTTGGCCCAGTTGACCTCTTTGTCGCCGGTGTAGGCGATGGAGGCGAAACCCTTCAGGGCGCCACCGAGGTAGCTCACGCCCTGGGCCAGGTCCACCTGGTGCTGGCCCACCACGGTGAGGTCGGTGTGCAGGCTCTGGAGCAGCGTGTTGAGGGCGGGCGAGTCCCCGGTCACCAACGAGTTGGTCTGGCTGGCCATGGCGTCGACGTTGTCGATGAGGTTGGAGAGGTCGGTGCTGTGGTCGGCCAGCCCGGTCGAGACCGTGTTGAGGTTGTCGACGATGGAGACCAGCTCCTGGTCCTTGGCCGCCAAGGTGCCCGACAGCGTGTTGGCCGAGTCGATCAGATTGGAGACCTGCCCGCTGCGCTGGTTGATGGTGGTGGTGAGGGCGCCCAGGCCTTTGATGATCTCCCCCACCTGGACCTGCTTGCCCTTGGTGATGGTGGCCAGGGACTCAATGAGCGTGTTGAGCGCTTTGGCGTTGCTCTTGGAAAGGAGCTTCTGCCCGGTGTTCTGGATCTGGTACAGCTCGGTCGGCACTGACGTGTTGGTGATCAGGGCGCCGTTGCGTAAGGGGTCCTGCCACCCGCTGACCGGCTTGAGGGTGACGTCGACCACCCCGAGCAGCGTCTCGACCTCAATGGCCGCGCTGGTGACGTGGGGCAGCGTGATGGAGTGGCTGACCGACAGATCGGTCACCACCGCGTTCCCCTGCACCTTGACGCTCTTGACGGTGCCCACCTTGACCCCGGCCACCATCACGTCCGAGCCCTTGGTGATCCCGGCCGAATTGGGGAAGCGCGCCATCACGTCGTACCCCGAGGAGAAGATGGAGCGGTTGAGCAGGAGGATGGCCCCCACCCCGACCAGAATGATGGCCACGGCGATCACGCCGATGACCTTGGGCCGGCGCTCGGTGAAGGACTTCATGAGCCGCCCACCGCCTTGAGCACGCGGCCGATGTTGGTCATCGCCACCGGCTTGGCGGCCTGCTGCTTGACGGCCGAGTTGAGCACCGAAGCCGGCTTGGCCGCACTGTTGGCGGCACTGTTGGCGGCACTGGCCTTGAGCGGCAACCCGCCGCCGACACCCGAGCCGGCCGGTGGGTTGGCCGGCTCGTAATAGACACAGACGGTCTGGTTGGACAGGCAGGTGTAGACGGTCTGGATGGCGAACCACTGCCCGATGTTGGAGATCTGGATATAGGGGGCCAGGCCGGCGCCGAGGCTGGAGAGGCTGCTGGATAGGGCCTGCTGGTTGTTCTGCACGTCGGTCGCCACCGCGCCCAGATTGTTGACGATGCTGGTGATGACCGAGTGGTTCGAGCCGATCAGATTGGCCAGATCGGTCGCCACCTGGGACAGGTTGCCCACCACGTTGTCGAGCAGCGAGTTCTTGGCGGCCAACGAGGAGGCCACCGTCTGCAGATTGTCGACCAATGAGCCGAGGTCACCGTTGCGCGAGGCGATGGCGGCCAGCACCTGGTCCAGGTTGGTGATGACCTGTCCCACCTGTGTATCGAGTGCGCCCACCGTGTTGGAGATGGCGGCGCCGCTGTTGATGAGCTGGTTGATCTCCGCCGTGTCGCCCTCGAGGGCGCCCGACACGTTCTCCACGAATTGGTTGGCCTGGCGGGGATTGATGGAGGACAGCAGCGGTCCCAGGGTGTTCAAGAAGGCGTTCACACTGGCGTCGGATACGTCGTGGCTGAGCGGGAGCATGGCGTTGGGAGCCAGGAGGCGCCCCTGCTGGGACGGGAAGATCTCAATCTCCTTCTGGCCGATGACGTTCTGCCAGCGCATGCCCACATCGCTGTCCCGGTGCAGGGCCACCGTGTTGTTGATCGACATGGCCACGAGGGCGTGCCCGTGCTGGACCGAGATGCCCGAGACCTGACCGATGGGAACCCCGGCGATGTTGACCGGGTCGCCCTGGGTCAGCCCGGTGACGTCGCTGAGCTGCGCGCTGAGCGAGTGCCGGTGGCTCAGCAGGGAGACGTTGCCGATCTTGACGGCCAGGCCGACCAACAGCACCAGGCAGACCACGGTGAAAATGGCGAACTTGAAGGCCGACGAGGGTAGGTGGCGCAGGAACCTCACGGGGTTCTCCCCAGCAGGGTGTCGATGAAGCCCTGCAACCCGGACGGCTTGGACCGGTCCGGCGCGCCGACGATGCCGTAGACCTGCGTGCTGGCCGACTTACCGGCGGCGGTGGAGGGCTGGGTGGCGGCCGGGGTGAGGGTCACCGCGCTCGTGGTCGAGCCGGCGCTGCCCTGAGCCTGGTTGAAGGCCGCCATCTGGGTGGCGCAGTTGAAGGCCGAGCTGGCGCCGGTCAGCGCCTGCTGAATGGGTTGGAGGAACGACAGGCCGCCCGAGGCGGGCGCCAGCAGATTGCACACCAGGGTGTTGACGTCGCTGAAGAGCAGGAAGGTGTTGAAGTAGGCGTAGGTGCTGCCGTCGGGCAACTTGGCCTGGGCGGCGGCGCCGGTGGCGATGGTGTGGAAGTAGTTGTAGGCCCCCCGGACCACCTGACCGATCTCGTCCTGCTGGGCCAGCAGCACCCGGGACACGTTGTCCCCGGCCACCAGGATGGTGTCGATGTCGGGGCGGTAGGTCGTCAGCAACGAGGCCAGGTCGTTGGCGAAGGGGATGACCGAGTTGAGCAACTTGACGTAGTCCGCCTCCTCGCCGTTGAAGGCGGGCAGGGCGGCGTTCACCTTGGCGTTGATGTCGTTGAGGCTGCTGGCGTCGGGCGCGATGGACTGGGCGAACCGGGCGAAGGAGTCCAGCGCGATCACCTGGGCGTTGAGGGTGGAGTTGAGGAGCCCGGCCAACTGGGTGCCGGCGCTGATGGACTTGGCGATGGCCGGCCCCTCGCCCTGGCTGGCCTGGGCCAGCTCGCCCAGCGCGCTGGAGAGGTGCTTGGTGTCGATCTTCTGCAAGAGCGGGGTGGCGGCGGCAAAGAGGTCACCCAGCTCGTCGCTGTTCTCGGCCCGGGCGAAGGAGGCATTGTGGGCCAGGAAGGGCCCGGTGTCGCTGTTGCCATCGGGCGAGGTGAGGGACACCTCGTCGGCGCCGAACAGGTTGACCGGCTGAATGGTGGCCGTGGCGTCCTTGGGCACCTTGAAGGACGGGTTGATCAGCAGAGTGACCCGGGCCTTGGCGCCCACCAGCTTCACCGTGGACACCCGCCCGATCTGCACGCCGCGGAAGACCACTTCGGCTCCGGGCGGCAGGCCCTCGCCGGCCTTCACGAAGTCCCCGCTCAGCTTGTAGTCGCCGGAGAAGTCGCCGTTGGCATTGCGGATCCAGGTGACGGTGGCCACCACCAGCCCGGCGATGACCACGAGGCTGATCAGCACCCGGATGAGTCGCTTCATCCAACCAACCTTGCGGTCACGTTGACACCGCCGAAGAGGACGAGGGAGAGGATGAGGTTCACGACCACGACCAGGATGATGGAGAGGCGGATGGCCCGACCCGCCGCCACGCCCACCCCGGCCGGGCCGCCGCCGGCGTTGTAGCCGTAGTAGCAATGCACGAACGTGACCAGGACGGCGAAGATCATCGCCTTCATGAACGAGTAGAAGATGTCGATCGGCGGCAGGTAGAGCTGGAAGTAGTGCTGGTACGTGCCCGGTGAGAGCCCGAAGAACTTGGTCACGATCAACTCGGAGGCCAGGTAGCTGGCGAACAGCGCGGCCAGGTAGAGCGGGATCATGGTGATCAGGGCGGCCCAGACCCGGGTGGCCACCAGGTACACCACGCTGTTGACGCCCATGACCTCGAGGGCGTCGATCTCGTCGGAAATCCGCATGGCGCCGAGTTGGGCCGTGAAGCCGGCGCCCACCTGGGCCGCCAGGGCCACCCCGGCCACCAGCGGGGTGATCTCCCGGGTGTTGGCCAGCGAGGTGATGACGCCGGTGAAGGCCTCCGCCCCGATCTGGTTGAGGCCGCTGAAGCCCTCGAGCCCGACCTCGGTGCCGGTGAAGAAGGCGATGGAGACCACCACGAAGAACATGCCGCCGCCGACGATCAACGCCCCCGAGCCGAGGGTGATGTCCGACATGAGGACCAGGATCTCCCGGGGGTAGCGCAGGGCCCGGGGCATGGACCGCAGGATCCGGACGTAGAACTTCAGCTGGGCGTAGAAGTCCTCCAGCACGCCGACCACGGCGTCACCCGAGCCGACCGCCTTGGCGCCGACGTTCCGGCCGGCGTTGCCGAGCCCCCCGCCGTTACGCGGTTTGCTGAGTTCCCCGCCGCCCTCCGGCCGTACCGGTGTGTCGATGGCCATCTCAGATGGCCTTCTGCGGGATGAAGTTGAAGTAGAAGACGGTGAGGATGAAGTTGACGAAGAACGACAGGATGAAGGTCACGACGACGGCCTGGTTGACGGCGTCGCCCACGCCCTTCGGGCCCATTTTGCAGTACAGCCCCTTGTAACAGGCCACCATGGCGGCGATGAAGCCGAAGATCCCGGCCTTGAGCAAGGCCATGCCCAGGTCGGCCAGCTGGCTCAGCTCCCCGAAGGTGTGAAAGAAGCTGCTGGCGGTGATGTGGATGGAGTGGGTGCCGAACCAGAGGCCGCCGAGGATCCCGGCCACGCTGACCACCGCATCGAGCAGGATGGCCACCAGGGTGGCGGCCAACAGCCGCGGGAAGACCAGGCGGTGCAGCGGGTTGACCCCCATGACCTCCATGGCCGAGATTTCGTCCCGGATACGGCGGGAGCCCAGGTCGGCGCACATGGCCGACCCGCCGGCGCCGGCGATGAGGAGGGCGGTGGCCACGGGTGCCTGCTCGCGCACGACGGCGAGCACCATGGCCGCCCCCAACTGGGACTGGGCCCCGATCTGCTGGAGCAGGGACCCGACTTCGAGCGCGATGACCATGCCGAAGGGGATGGACAGGAGGATGAGGGGCAGGGTGGTGACCCGGGCCAGGAACCAGCACTGGTCGAAGAACTCCGTGGCTGGGAAGCCCTTGAGGAACCCCTGCCGCAGGGCTTCGAGGGCGGTGGCGAACATGTTGCCGGTCTCCCGGACGGCGGTGGCGATCTTCCCGTCGTCGGTCAGCGGCTTGATCGGGCGACCCAGCGCCCCCGTGGTGGCCGCCCGCCCGCTCGGCGAGCCCAGGCGGCGGGCTATCTGTTCCCGGCTGAGGGTGGCCGTATCGGCCCCCGAACCCGGTATCGGAGTCGCCCCGGTCGTCTCTCCGGACTGCGCCACTGGTTTCCCCCCTTCCCGAGGCCTCCTCTGCACCAACAGGGAGAAGGTACCGCCCCAACAGCCCTATTGCAGTGCCTGAAGCAAAACAGCACGTCGTGCGCAACCTTGCGGTAGCCGGACACCGTACCGTTCCTGGACCGCCGCCTCACGTCGAGCATTGAATCTGGGGGCGTGCTGTGGGTGACGGGCACCGGAGGGCCGATATGGGCCTTTTGGCCCACGACAACCCGAAAGGAGGAGTTCACCATGGGTAGAGGCGTCGCCTGAGAAAGAATCTGGGCAATTTCGTGAGAGTCTGACTCAACCGGCGTTTAGCTCAGTGGAGGAGTTTTTCGATTCATTCTTTTGGAATCACGCGATTGAAGGCATAATAAGCAGTGCCCTCAAGAGGAATCGCTTAGAGGGGGAGAGGGACGGAACGTGGCTCTACGCCAAGAAGAGTTCACAAGCTTGTGCGACGACGTCGACCTCGATCGCGACCGCGCCCTTGTCGAACGCTGCCAGGCGGGCGACTCAGCGGCGTTCGGCAACCTCTACGCCCGCTACTACGAGCGCCTGCTCCGCTTCTGCATGCGCCGGCTGAACGACCGCCACGAGTCTGAGGACGCGGCCCAGGAGGCCTTCGCCCGGGCCTGGAAGGCCCTCCCCAACTTCGCCGGTGAGCGGCGCTTCTACCCCTGGCTGACGGTGATCGCCGGGAACATCTGCACCGACATGCTGCGCCGCCGTAACCGCAGCACCCCCACCGACGACCTGGAGCTGAGCGCCCACCAGCCCATCGGGGTCGGCACCCACGAGACCTCTGAAGAGCGCATCATCGCCGCGGTCGACGGCGAGCTGGTGAACAAGGCCCTCGACCGGCTCTCGGTGCGCCACCGGCACGTCCTGGCCATGCGCGAGGGCTCCGGCTGGACCTACCAGCAGATCGCCGACCACGAAGGCGTCGAGATCGGCACCATCGAGACATTGCTGTGGCGGGCCCGTCAGGCCCTCAAGCGCGAGTTCACCGTGCTCAGCGACTCCAAGGGCGCGCTGGCCGGCTTCCTGGTCGGTACCGGTGCCCTGGTGCGTCGCGGGGTCCTGCGGGTAGCCCACCGGACCAGCGTGGTGCAGCAGAGCGGCGGGGGCGGCGGGGGGCTGCGCAACGCCTTCGCCGGTGTCGCCGTGACCTCAGCGGCGGTGGCAGCCGCTCTCATCACGCCCCATGCCCTCTCGACGCCGTCCCACCCGGCCCAGCAGAGTGCGGTCTCCGTGCCGTCCAGCGTCGGGCTGGCCGACCCGACCCTGCCGCTGACCGCGGCCGGCGCGCCGGCGGCCACCGACTCGGCCAGTGCGCCGGCCACCGACAATGACGGCGCGGCGTCCATCGCCATCAGCAAGAAGCCCACCTCCACCGCCCTCAAGCAGGGGGCCGCTTCGGCGCTCCACCCCCTGACCAGCGGGCACCAACCGGTGAGCGTCTCTGGTCCTCCCGCCGGACCGACCAGCCCCACTTTCCTGCCCAACTCGCCGCAGCTGACCCAGGTCCTCCCCGGCGGCCTCGGACAGGTGGCCACCGGACTGGAGAACACGGTCAACGGTCTGGCCACCACCCTCGGGCTGGGCCCGGTCCTCAACACCCTGGGGCTGACCCCGTCCGCCGGGAGTGCGGCGGGCACCGCCAGCACCACCACCACCACGACCACCCCTTCGCTGGGCAGCGGCCTGACCTCCGCCGTGGACAACACGCTGAAAACGCTGCTCGGCCACTGAGCGTGCCCGTGCGCACGTGGTGCGTGGCGCCCGGCCGCGGTTGGGCGTAGGTTCTTCCCCCATGGCGTCCGAGACCCCGGTCGAGCCCGACACGGCGCAGCAATGGATCGCCCCCGGCGAGCCCATCATCTCGATCCGCCACGTCACCAAGTCCTTCGGCTCGCACACGGTGCTCGAGGACATCACCTTCGACGTCCCCAAGGGTCGCATCACGGCCATTCTGGGACCGTCGGGCACCGGCAAGTCGGTGCTGCTCAAGAACATCCTCGGTCTCCTGGTGCCCGAGCAGGGAGAGATCTGGGTCGACGGTGACCAGATCGTCGGCCTGCGCGAGAAGCGGCTGTACGAGGTGCGCAAGAAGTTCGGCGTGCTCTTCCAGGACGGGGCCCTCTTCGGCTCCATGAACCTCTACGACAACATCGCCTTCCCGCTGCGCGAGCACACCCGCAAGAACGAGGCCGAGATCCGTGAACTGGTGAACCGCAACGCCGAGCTGGTCGGGCTCATGGACCACATGAAGAAGTTGCCCGGCGAGGTCTCCGGCGGTATGAAGAAGCGAGCCGGCCTGGCCCGGGCCATGGTGACCGAGCCCGAGATCGTGCTCTTCGACGAGCCCGACTCCGGGCTGGACCCGGTCCGGGTGGCCTACCTGGACGAGCTGGTGGTCACGGCGCAGAAGGAGACCGGCGCCACCTTCTTCATCATCACCCACAACATCCAGTCGGTCATGCGCACGGCGGACTACATGGGCGTGCTGTTCCGCTCCAACCTGGTCAAGTTCGCCAGCAAGGCCGAGATGCTGGCGACGGACAACCCGATCATTCAGCAGTTCCTGGCCGGACGGCCCGAAGGGCCCATCGGCATGGACGAGATGGCCGACAGCGACGGTCGCACCTTCCTCGAAGGTGACACGTCCTCGCTGGAGCAGGGACCGCTGGCCCGCCCGGGAGAGCCGGCCATGGCCGCCCGGGCGCCGTCGGACCAACCCGTCCCACCGGCCTGAGCCCGGACAGCGAGGAACGCCGCCGGTTCCAGGTGGTGCAGCCCGAAACCAGCGGCGTCCTCAGATCGCTTTAGAGATCGCCCGCCGCACTGCCGCACACCGTCTCGACCATGAGACCGGCGACCACGTAGGGATCCATGTTGGCGTTGGGGCGGCGGTCCTCCAGCCACCCCTTCTTGGCCTTGGCGACGGCCCAGGGGATGCGGATGGACGCGCCCCGGTCAGAGGTGCCGTAGCTGAACTGGGAGTAGTGCGCCGTCTCGTGGGCGCCGGTCAGGCGGGACTCAATACCCACCCCGTAGTTGGAGACGTGCTCATCGACCCGCTTCCCGATGGCCTCGCAGCCGGCGATGATGGCGTCCCAGCCACCGTCCTCGCGCATGGCCTTGGTGGAGAAGTTGGTGTGGGCCCCGGCCCCGTTCCAGTCACCCAGCACCGGCTTGGGCTCCAACGTGGCGTAGACGTCGAAGTCCTCGGCGATGCGGAAGAGCAGCCAGCGGGCCACCCACAGGTGGTCGCCAATCAGCGGTGGGGCGATGACGCCGATCTGGAACTCCCACTGACCCATCATCACCTCGGCGTTCGTGCCCTCGATCCCCAGGCCGGCCTTCATGCAGGCCACCGTGTGCAGTTCGACGATCTCACGGCCGGGCATTTTGTCGCCGCCGACCCCGCAGTAGTACGGACCCTGCGGCGCCGGGAACCCGGCCTCGGGCCAGCCCATGGGGCGGCCGTACTGGAAGAAGGTGTACTCCTGCTCAATGCCGAACACCGGCTCCTGGTCGGCGTACTTCTCGGCCAGCTCGGCGCACTTGCGGCGGGTGTTGCTCGAGTGCGGGGTCATGTCGGTCAATAGGACCTCGCACATCACCAGCTTGTCGCCCTCGGCCCGGAGCGGGTCGGGGCAGATGAAGACCGGCTGGAGCACGCAGTCCGAGTCGTGGCCGACCGCCTGGTTGGTGCTGGAACCATCGAAGCCCCAGATGCCGGGATCCTTGCCGTCCTCGACGATCCTCGTCTTGCTCCGGAGGAGGGGCGAAGGCTCCGTCCCGTCGATCCAGATGTATTCAGCCTGGTAGCTCATGAGTTTTCCTGTGCTCCCCTTCGTCGTGAAGTGATGTGCGTGCTGCAGTTTGCCGCAAAGCCGAATCACGTCGCGCCAGGCGCGCCGCCTATCCGTTCCCCTGCAGTCTGGTGAGAACGTATTTCGCCGCCGTATCGGAATTGTGAACCGACGATGAACTTCAGTCCTTTCCCAGGTTGGGCGGCGAAGCCGACCGCACCAACCCGGCCATCAGAGACAGCATCACGCTCCGGAAGCGGTCCCGCTCGACCACCGGGTTCCCCGAGCGGACCATGGCCAGCACCCCCGCCGTGACGGCCCCGAAGAGCACCCCGGCCAGCATGTCCAGGTCCTCGACGGCCAGGATCCCGGCCGCGGCCGCCCGCTCCAACTGGTTGCGGATGATCCCTATCTCGTAGCGCTCGCCGCAGGCCCACCACTCCTCGAATCCGAGCGCCGTCGGGCCTTCGACGAAGCAAAGCCGCTGGTAGACGGGATCCGAGAGCGACTCCAGGAAGGCGTCGAAGGCAGCCACGATGCCGTCCCAGGCACTGAGCGCGTTGGCCCCGGCCTGGGTGATGGTCCGGCCAGTCAACTCCTCCTGGTGGTCCAGGACGGCCATGAAGAGGTCCCGCTTGGAGGCGAAGTGGTGGTAGATGGCCCCCTTGGTGACCCGGGCCCGCTGGGCCACCTGGTCGAGCGAGGTGGCAGCGAACCCGTTCTCGTAGAAGCAGGCGGCGGCGCTATCCAGCAACGCCTCATAGGTCGCCTCGGCGTACTCTTCTCGCCGCGAGCGGGCCGGTTCCACGTCCGTCATCGTAGCGATCTCCCTGTTCAGTGACCCGAACACCCCACCTCTTGACATACTGGGACACCCTAAGAATACTACATACTGTGAGTACCTACCACGAGTATGTGGGCCCACCCCGGGGGATCGTGGAACGTTCGCTGCGCCGGCTGGCCCGGGCCACCACGGCGCACCGCAAGGGGATCGTGGCCGGCACCGGGCTGTTCATCGTGGTGGCGGCCGTCTTCGGCGGCAACGTCTCCTCCCGGCTCTCTCAGGGCGGGTTCGATGCCCCGTCCGAGCAGTCGGTCCATGCGGCCAATGTCCTGGCCGCCCGGTTCCACAACGGGGAGGACAACATCGTCCTGCTGGTCCATGCCCGGTCCGGGACGGTGGACCGGGCCGACGTAGCGGCGGCCGGCACCGCGCTGACCCGGCGGCTGGCGGCCCAACCCCACATGGCCAACGTCATGTCCTACTGGAGCCTGGACTCGGTGCCCATTCTGCGGGCGGCCCAGGGGACCGAGGCGCTGGTGGTCGGGCGCATCGTGGGCGACCAGAACCAGGTGGTCCAGCGCGAGCCGGCGATCGCCGCCGCCCTGAGCCACCCCGCCGGTCCGATATCGGTCTCGGTCGGCGGCTTCGGCGCCGCCTTCCATGAAGTCAACACGGTGGTGGAGCACGACCTCCTGCGGGCCGAGGCCTTCGCCGTGCCGCTGACCCTGCTGCTCCTGTTGTTCGTCTTCGGGTCCCTGGTCTCGGCCGCCATGCCGCTCACCATCGGCGGGGTGGCCGTGGTGGGGACGCTCCTGACCCTGCGCATCCTCGACAGCATCACCCCGGTCTCGGTCTTCGCGGTGAACCTGACCACGGTGCTCGGGCTGGGCCTGGCCATCGACTACAGCCTGTTCATCGTCAGCCGCTTCCGCGAGGAGCTCGGGGCGGGCCGCGACGTGGCGACGGCATTGGAGGAGACGCTGGCCCACGCCGGGCGCACCGCGGTCGGCAGCGCGCTCACGGTGGCCGCCGCCGTCAGCGCGCTGCTGGTCTTCCCCCTCATGTTCCTGCGCTCCTTCGCCTATGCCGGCATCGCCGTGAGCGTGCTGGCCGGCGCCGCCTCGCTCATTGTGCTGCCGGCCGTCCTGGCCCTGCTGGGGCACCGCATCAATTCGCTCACCGTGTGGCGGCGTTCGATCCGCCCCCCGGAGCACGGCTTCTGGTCCCGGGCGGCCCGGGGGGTCATGCGCCGCCCGGTCGTGGTCATCATGTGCGCCACCGCGGTGCTGGTCGTCCTGGCCGCGCCGTTCCTTCACATCCGCCTGGGCTATCTGGACGACCGGGTGCTGGCCCCTTCCGATCAGGTACGCCAGGTGGACGACAGCCTGCGCACCGACTTCGGAGCGGGCCAGACCGACGCCCTCCAGGTGGTGGCCGCCTCTACCGGGGACACCACCGCGGCCCAGCAGGCGGCGTACGCCGCCCACCTCTCCCGCCTGCCCGACGTGCAGCGGGTCGACTCGGCCAGCGGCGTCTACTACCACGGCACGGACCTGGGCGGCCCGGCGACCTACCTGGCCCAGTTCAGAGGGGGCAGCGGGACCTGGTACTCGGTGGTCCCGGCGGGCAACGGGCTCTCGTCGTCGGGCATCGCGCTGGTCCAGGCCATCCGGGACGGCCCGGCTCCGTTCCCCGTCCTGGTGGGCGGACTGCCGGCCGGCTTCGTCGACTCCACCTCGGTCATCGACCACTACGTCCCCCTGGCGCTGCTCCTGGTGGCCGGGTTCACGTTCCTCCTGCTGCTCCTCCTCTTCCGGAGCGTCTTCGTGGCGGTCAAGGCCCTGGCGCTCAACGTGCTCAGCCTGGGCGCCACCTTCGGGGTCATGGTGTGGATCTTCCAGGAGGGCCACTTCTCGGGCGTGCTCGACTTCACCCCGACCGGGTCACTCACCGACACCATGCCCATCCTGATGCTCTGCGTGGCCTTCGGCCTCTCCATGGACTACGAGGTCTTCCTGGAGAGGCCGAAGGCCACGCAGAGCATCAGGATGGGCATGGTGTCGGTGAGTGACCCGGTCGGGGTGAA
>DASZMA010000163.1:0-2504 GCA_035552095.1 Acidimicrobiales bacterium
ACGGGTGGCGATGGCCGGGCACAGCGACGGCGCGGAAACCGCGCTGGCCGCGGCGGTGACGCCCGCGCCGGTGGGTCAACCGCGGTTCCGGGCGCTGGTGGCCATGTCCGCCCAGCAGGTGTCGGTCGCAGGTGCGACCGCCACCCCGCCGATCCTGGTGACGCAGGGCGACGCGGACACCATCAACCCGCCGTCCTACGGGTACCAGGTCTGGCAGGCCGCCAACTCACCGAAGTTCCTCTTGGTGCTCCACGGTGGCGGCCATCTGCCGCCGCTCCAACCCGGCAGCGTCTGGTTGCCCGGCGTGGAAGCCGTGACCCTGGCCTTCCTCGATGCCTACGTGGCGGGAGACGGGACGGTGGCCGGGCTGGGCCAGGCGGTGGCTGGTTCGACCCTGTTTCAGCTACAGACGGGGTAGAGGCATCCGATGGTGTCGCGACGCACCCTGAGCCGGCGAAACTCGCTTCGGCACGCCGGTCCCCAACCTGAGTGCCTGGCGGCGGCACACCGTCGGCGACATGACCGGGGCCTTCGACTTCGCGGCCCCACCCGACCCCCGCCGCCCCGAGCTGCCCATCCCCCTCGCGGACCTGGGCCTCGTCGGCGACCTGGTCTTCGCCAACGCCGTCAACTCCGCCCTCGGCACGCTCGGTGACGGGATCCCCTATCCGGTGCCCCCCAACACCGTCCCCCACCAGGAGCCCGGTCCCCCTCGCCGCTCACCCAGCGGGGTGGTGCCCACCAGGAAGACGTGAGCGGGTCCCGCTCATCCGGCCCGGGTCGGGCCGGGTCGGGCCGCGTCAGCCCGCGTTCGGCGTACATACGGCGGCCACCAATCGGGTCAACTCGGCGTCCTGCACCGCCAGGTGGGCCTGGATCTGCTTGGCCTCTTCCAGGACGGCGGCCGCGTCGTTGTAGGTGGCCTCGGATCGGGCGTCGGCGGCGGCGGCCTGGACGTTCTGTCCGACGATGATGATCGGCAGGAGGACCAACTGCAGGAAGGTCTGGGCGATCCAGGCGATGATGATGAGGCTGTCGCCGGTCTTGAACGCCGCCGGGGCGCTGACGAGGGCGATGATGGTGAACAGGTAGGCGCACCACATGGTGCCGACGATGATGGTGATCCTGAGCCCGACCTTGGCGTTGAGCCGTCCCAAGCGCCCCGGGCCGTGAATCTGGGCCACGGCCTGGACCACCTTAGGGGGTCCGGTCGCCTGCCGTCGCTGGATGTGCGGGTGGGGGACGTAGTGGAAGAGGTCGGACATGCGAGCAGAATCGCAGAGCCGTCTGTGAGGGGGTCGATGATCGCCTCGACCGTGGAGGTCAGGGGACCAATACCACCCGACCGACCGCCTGGCGGCTCTCGATGAAGGCGTGCGCGGCGGCCGCCTCGGAGAGGGGGAAGGTCCGGTCCACCAGCACCTCGAGCCGGCCGGCGGCCACCTCGTCGACCAGTCCGCCGATCATCGTCCGGGCCCGTTGGTAGGCGAGCTCAGCGCCCAAGAACACGCCGGTGAGCGACTGGTTGCCCATGGCCAGCACCGAAACATCGAACGGCTCGGGATCTCGGCCGGCCCGCCCGACGGTGATGAGCCGGCCGCGGTAGGCCAGGCAGGCGGCGCTGCCTTTGAGGACCCGGCCACCGACCGAGTCCACCACCAACTCGGCACCGCGGCCCTCGGTCAAGGCTCGCACCTGCTGCACCCAACCCTCCGAGGAGTAATCGATGGGGTGATCGAGCCCAAGCGGGGCCAGGGCGGTCAGCCGATCGAGATTCGAGGCGGTCGCGATCACGGTGGCACCGACCTGCTTGGCCAGTTGGATGGCGGCCATCCCCACCCCTCCGGCCCCGGCCTGGACGAGCACGGTCTCGCCGGCGACCAGGTGCCCGAACTCGAACAAGCAGTCGTGCGCGGTGCCGAACGCCACCGGGACGCAGGCGCAGGCGATCACGTCAGCGCCGTCCGGGATGACCCACGTGGTGAACGCAGGGACGGCGACGCACTCGGCATGCGATCCGGAGAACATGGTGGCCACCACCTGCTGTCCGACTTGCCTGTCGACGACCTTCTCCCCCACTTCCAGGATGGTCCCGGCGGCCTGGTAGCCGACGATGTGCGGAGTGGCGAGCATGGCGCCGCCATTCCGGTTGAGGGTGTCGCCGCCTTCTATGCTGATCGCCTCCACCCGGACGAGGACGCCGTCGGGCGCGCACACCGGATCGGGCACTTCCTCGTAGCGAAACACGTCAGGGGAGCCGGTCTCGTAGTACACCGCGGCTTTCATAGCGCGGAGTCTACGGATGGCGGGGCGGCCCGGCCCGGGCCCATGGGATAACATACTTTGCGGTATGGAGCCCCGGTACATGGGGCCCAGCGAGGAGGCTGGCGCATGACGCTCACCGACGGCACCGCGACCACCGGAACGCTGTTCGCCTTCCCCGGCCAATGGGCGGACATGGACCGATGGCACCAGCAGGTCGAGGAGATCCGCCGGGCCACGCC
>DASZMA010000164.1:0-1946 GCA_035552095.1 Acidimicrobiales bacterium
GGCTGGTTACGCAGGGACGCCGCCAACGCTTCGGCCTGCGAGTCATTGGCCTGCCTGGCGGTGGTCATCTCCCCCCAGTGCACCACCCAGTCAGTGGGATCCGCCCGGTCGAGGGTGATCGGCAGGACCACGTTCGGGTACGGCCAGCGGTTGGTTGGCGAGGTCAGGGCGCGCTGGTGGGCGGTCTGCGCGCTCACGCCGTCGGCCTGGAGCACGCAGGTCAGCGTGCAGCCGTTCCAGGCGGCCACCCCCTCTCCGACACTGTCAGTCGGGCTGCTGGCGGACGCCACGGTGGCCGTCCCGCGAACCGGGTCGCGCATCCGTTCGATTCTGGACTGCCCCTTCTTGGCCAGTCGACGCTCGAAACGCTGTCCGTCACCCAATGGCATCGCCGCTCCCCAACCTCTCCGCCGAGCCTACCCACGGCGTCCCGTGGGGCTACGGCGCCGGCGGGATGTTCTGGTTGAGATGGAACACGTTGTCGGGGTCGAGGGACGTCTTGATCTGCTGGAGGCGCTCGTACTTGGGGCCGTAGGCGCTCCGGACCCGATCCTCGTCGTACTCGGTCATGAAGTTGATGTAGCTCCCGACCCCGACCGCGTGGTCGACCAGCGCCGTCCAGTAGTCGCGCGACCACGCCCGCTCGGCCTCGTAGTCATCCGGCGACATGGCGGTGCCGGAGACGTTGACCACGAACCGGTAGTCGCGGCTCCCCCCGAAGGCGGTGGCGTCGTCGTCAGCAGTTCGGTAGGCGCCGCCCAATGGGAAGATGGGGACGAACGACAGCGGCGACATCTTCTTGGCCTGGTGCTCGATGATGGCGTCGATGGCGCCGTCGGAGAGCTCGGAGAGGTAGACGGCCTTCTCGTAGTTGTGCATCCCCCAGGGAGCCGAGGCGTCGAACATCTGCTGCAGGCCGACGTAGGGGATGGGGGTGATCAGCTCCACGATCGGAGAGAGCGCCTGCTGGATCGGCTTGATGAGCCGGGCGTGCTCGGCTTCGTCGCCGAATCCGACCACCACCAGACCGAAGACCGGGGAGAAGTGCAGGTCTTCGGCTACGAACGGCTCCGGAGGCGCACTCAGGCCGGCCATGAACACCCCGCAGGCATCCGGCAGGGTCTCCACGAAGTCGCGGGCGAACCGGAACATCTCCTTGCCCTGGTCGGGGCTGAACAGGAACAGTCCCAGCTGGAGGATCGGCCCGACCGGGTGGAGCTGGAATTCGAATTCGGTCACCACCCCGAAGTTGCCACCGCCGCCGCGGATGGCCCAGAGCAGATCCGGGTTTTCGGTCTCCGAGGCGTGGAGCACCGACCCATTGGCGGTGACCACCTCGGCTCCCACCAGATTGTCGGCCGACAGCCCGGCCAGTCGGGACAGCCAGCCGAACCCGCCACCGAGGGTGAGACCGGCAACCCCGGTCGCGCTGATGAAACCACCGGGCACGGCCAGACCGTGGGCCTGGGTGGCGGCATCGAGCTCGCCCCAGGTCGTTCCCCCGCCACATTTGCCTCGGCGGGCGTCGGGATCGACACTCACCGTCTTCATCGGCGTCAGGTCGATCATCAGACCGTCCTCGCACAGCGAGAAGCCGGCGTAGTTGTGCCCACCGCCGCGCACCGACACCTCCAGCCCCTGCTGCCGGGCGAAGGCCAGGGCGGCGGCAACGTCAGCGCTGGACGTGCAGCTGGCCACCACCGCCGGTCTACGACTGATGGCGGCGTTCCAGATGTTGACCGCCTCGTCGTAGCCGGCCTCGCCGGGCTGGGACACCACCCCGCCCAGACCCGCCTGGAGTTCGTCTACCGCACCCGCGCTGATGTTCGCCACGATGGTTCCTCCCTACCTGGGACAGCTAGCTGGGCTGAGACTAGGTGGTGTCCCGAGCGGTGGCAATCAAAGTTGGCCCGGCCAACGCTGGCGGCCCGGGCGGCCGACCGAAC
>DASZMA010000165.1:0-12152 GCA_035552095.1 Acidimicrobiales bacterium
GAGCGCACCGCCCGGGACTCCAGCGCCCGTATGCCCGCCGCCGTGGTGCCGGCCGGCGAGGTCACCATGGCCCGCAGCGCCGCCGGGTCCTCCCCCGTCTCGGCCAGTAGGCGGGCCGACCCGAGCATGGTCTCGACCACCAGGGTCCGGCTGACCTCCCGGGTCAGGCCCATCTGCACCCCGGCCTCCATGAGCGCTTCGGCCACCAGGAAGAAGTAGGCCGGACCCGATCCCGACAGACCGGTCACCGGGTCCAACAGGCGCTCGGGCAGCCGCACCACGGTACCCACGGCGGCCATGACCTCCTCGGCCCAGGCCAGATCGGCCGAGGTGGCGTGCGACCCGCCCGAGATGGCGGTGACGCCGGCCCCGACCAGCGCCGGCGTGTTGGGCATGGCCCGCACCACCGACGGCTGGCCGCCCAAGGCGGTCTCCAACCGGGCGCACGGGATGCCGGCGACGATGGACAGCACCCGGGTCATCCCGACCGCGCCCAGCACGCGGCAGGCCCCTTCAGCCTGGTCAGGCTTGACGGCCAGCACGGCACCGGCCAACCGGGAGTCGTCGCCGACGCCGTCGGCGAGCAGACCCGTCTCGGGTGCGTTGAGCACCCGCAGGCCGGGGAACTCGAGGGCCAGCTCGTCCCGGCGCGCGGCCACCGGCTCGACCACGGCCAGCTGGTCGGCCGTGGCCCAGCCCGAACGGAGCAGCCCGCCGAGCAGGGCACCGCCCATCTTCCCGCCTCCGACGATGAGCAGCGTGACTGGCATGGACAGGCACGTTAGTGACCGAGGGCCCGGCCCTTCGGGTCAGGCGCGGCGGGGCCGGCGGCGGTACACCGAGGCGTACCCCAGGGTCATGGCGGTCGGGAAGTGGTCGTCGACGTACATGACCGAGGAGCCGGCGATGCGATCGAGCTCGTCGTCGTCAATCTGGGCCGCCGGCACCCGCCCGACCAGGTAGATGGCGTCCTCGGGGCCGAGGCTGAACCACATGCCGTAGAGGTCGGCGTTGCGCCGCAGGAGGTAGGCGTACGTATCCTCCTTGTTCTCCTCGGGCGCCGGCATGAACTGGACCTCGTGGTGGAGGGTCCGCTGACGCAAGGTGAACCAGACCGTGATGAAGTCCTTCTCCTCGCCCTTGAAGCGGAGGTACCAGCGGTGCGACGCCGTGCGGTCGGTAACCTCCTGCAGCTCGGCCGCCACCAGCATCTCGTCCTTGGCCAGCTCGCGCTCGACCCAGGCGTTGATGCAGTCGACGGCGGCCGCCATCTCCTCTTCCTCGGGGAGATCGACGACGGGCACGGATCGGGCGGACCGGGTGAACGATCGGGTCAGCTGCACTCGACGAGGCGGCGGGAGGCCAGCTCGTCGTGCAGGTCCAACAGGGCGCCGGCGGCAGCCCGCCAGGTGTAGCGCCGGGCCCGCAGCACCGAGGCGGTGGAGAGGCGCTCGGCCACTAGCGGTTGGTCGAAGACGCGGCGCACAGCGGCGGCGTAACGCTCCGGCGTCGGGTCCTCGACCAGGAAGCCGGTGTGGCCGTGGTCGACCAGGGTGGTCAGGCCGCCCACCGCGGAGGCCACCACCGGAGTGCCGCAGGCGGCCGCCTCCAGGGCGACCAGGCCGAAGGACTCGGAGCGGCTGGGGACCAGGCAGACATCGGCGGCCCGGTAGTACGAGGAGAGCAGCTCGTGGGGCTGCGGGTCAACGAAGTGCACCCGGTCCCGCACCCCGCGGGCGTCGGCCAGGTCGTACAACCCCTGCAGTGACTTCTCACCGTGGGGCCCGCTCGGCCCGCCCACCACCACCAGGTGGTAGGGCTCCGGGCCGTCCGACCCCAGCTCGGCCAGGGTCTCGACGGCGGCATCGGCACACTTGAGCGGCTGGATCCGACCCACGAAGAGCAGGAGGCGGCCCTCGACCGGGAGCCCTAGCGCCCGTCGGGCTTGGGGCCGGTGACCCGGACCGAAGAAGGCGTGGTCGACGCCAAGGGGGACGATGCGGATGCGCCCCGGATCGGCGCCGTAGAGCGAAGCGATCTGTTCGGCCTCCACCGAGCACGAGGCCAGCACGGCATCGGAACAGTCGATGATGGATGCCTCGGCCTCAGCCCGGCGGTGGGGCATGTCGGCCTCCACCTCCTCGGGCATCGACTCGGCCTTGACCCGGTCCAGAGTGTGGAAGGTGCAGACCAGCGGCAAGTTGAGCTCGTGCTTAATCACGTGACCCGAGAGCCCCGAGAGCCAGTAGTTGGCGTGGACCGAGGTGAAGGGACCCCCCTCATCGTCGCCGAGGGCCAAGGCACCGGGGGCACTCATGCGGGCCAGCACGCCCTCGGTGAAGGCGTCGACCACGCCGGGCAGCGCCTCCTTGGGCAGCGTGGTGAGCGGTCCCGCCGGCACGTGGTGGACGCGGAGGCCGGGCTCCACCTGGACCACCTCGGGCAGATCGGGCGACCAGGCCCGGGTGAAGACGTCGCAGGCCACCCCGGAACGGGCCAGGGCGGCCGTGAGCTCACGCACGTAGACGTTCATGCCGCCACCGTCACCGGTGCCGGGCTGAGCCAGCGGGGAAGTGTGCAGGGAAAGGACGGCAAGCCGGGGCATGGCCGTTAGATCCTACCGGTGGTCAGCATTTTTCCTGCTCACAGGGACGCCCGATGCCACGAACGCTCAGGCCAGGGCGGCGTGCTGAGGTGCGTCCGTGCCCGAACCGTGTGGATCAGCGTGGCTGCCGGTGGTGCCGTGCTCGTCCTCGTGGTCGCGGCGAAACGAGAGGTAGATGCGCACCAGCGCCTGCTTCTGGTCCTCGCTGATGGTCTGGTCAGCCAGGATCATACGGGTCAAGTCAGGGGTGCCGTCGGGCGCCTCAAGGATGCCGGCCTGCACGTACAGGGTCTCGGCGGAAATCCGCAATGCCTTGGCGATCTGCTGCAGGATCTCGGCGGAGGGCCGGCGCAGGCCCCGCTCAATCTGGCTCAGATAGGGATTGGAGATCCCGGCCAATTCGGAGAGCCGGCGCAACGACAACCGGGCCGTTCCCCGTTGTTCACGAATGAAGGATCCCAGGTCACTCCAGCGATCCTTATTGGGATCCGTGCTCACTCCAGCAAGCGTACCGCTTGCCACCGGCGTTCTCGCAGCGCCTTTGGCATCCAGGGTTGGATCCTTGGGCATTCGGGTATCGTCACAGCCGACCGACGACTCAATGAGGAGAAGCCACCGAAATGGCCGACTACACCCTGCCCGACCTGCCCTACGATTACGCCGCGCTGGAGCCCCATGTCTCGGCCCAGATCATGGAACTCCACCACGACAAGCACCACGCCGCCTACGTGACCGGGGCCAACCAGACGCTCGAGAAACTGGCCGCGGCGCGGGACAAGGACGACTTCGGCGCCATCGTCGGCCTGGAGAAGACGCTGGCCTTCCACATCTCGGGTCACGTGTTGCACTCGATCTTCTGGAAGAACCAGAGCCCCGACGGCGGCGACAAGCCCGACGGCGCACTCGGGACCGCCATTGACGAGAACTTCGGCTCCTTCGACCAGTTCAAGGCGCACTTCACCCAGGCCACCTCCACCATTCAGGGCTCGGGCTGGGGTGTTCTGGCCTACGAGCCCTTGGCCGGTCGGCTGACCATTGAGCAGGTGTACGACCACCAGGGCAACGTCGGCCAGGGCTCCGTGCCGCTGCTGGTCTTCGATGCCTGGGAGCACGCCTTCTACCTGCAGTACAAGAACGTGAAAGCCGACTTCTTCGCCGCCCTATGGAACGTCGTCAACTGGCCCGACGTGTCGGCTCGGTTGGACGCGGCCAAGAAGCTCAGCCTTTAGGCCCCGAGGCTCAGGCCCGGTTCGGGGCCCTCTCGATCGTCACGCCGGTTAGTCGGCGGGGCTGAACTCGGCGTCGGCGACGACGTGCAGCCTCAGGTGCTGCTCGCAGACTCGGCGAGTGGGATCGGCGGACAGATCAGCCCCGAGGATGGGGGCGCCGCAGGTCTCACAGGATCCGTAATTGCCCCCGCTCAGGCGTTCCAGTGCCCGGTCGACGTCGTCCAGCACCCGAGCGGACTGGGCCAGTTCGGACTCATAACGCTCTTCCACGTCGGCAGAGTAACGCAGGATGAAGCGAGTTCATCAGACGTGTCCACCACTGGCGCCAAGCTGGTGATCCACGACCAAGTGGAACGGTCCGGCGTAGGCCCGCGTGAGCCGTCGACGGTCATCATGTGATCGGCATTTCGGCTCCCGCCGAAACATGATTGTTGTCGGGATATTCCGTCACTGTTTGGTTGACTGAATATCCCGACACTGATATTATGTCGGGATATGGCGACATCGGAACCTTCACCGGGCAACCTGTGGCCAATCAGGGCACCTGAGGACATCGGCGCGGCCCTCCGGGACTTTCGGCTCGCCCGTGGACTCAGTCAGGCCCAGCTCGCACAGATGATCGGTGTGGACCGCCAATACGTCTCGGAACTCGAATCGGGCAAGGCCACCGAACAACTCCGTCGCCTTGTCGCTGCCTTTTCGGTGCTCGGAACATCCCTCTACGTGGGCGCCAAGCGGGTGCCGTGACCGAGTTGCTCGACCTGTGGCTCTACGGCACCCTCATGGGAAGCCTTGAGTACGACGCCAAGCGCCAGAGGATGTCGGTGCGCTACTACCAGGACGCCCTTGAGCGCTTCGGACTGGCATCACCAATCCTGTCTGCCTCCCTGCCCTTACGTCGCGAGCCCTACCCAAATGCATTGACCCGGGACTTCTTCGACGGGCTGCTTCCTGAGGGCGATACCCGGGCCCTGATCGCCCGTGACCTCGGCGAGACCAATGACACCTTTTCTCTAATGCGCGCCCTTGGACGCGACTGCGCCGGTGCCCTGGTGGTCCAACCTGCTGATGAAGAGCCCCCGCCCTCCGCCGCTCAACTCGACGCGGCGCGCCCGCTAGCGCAAAGCGACGTCGCCACTCGCCTGGCGGCTCTGCCCCAAACGCCGCTCGGTGTCGATAACGAGGTCAGGCTCTCCTTGGCCGGTATCCAACAGAAGCTGGTACTAACGCGGCTTGCCGACGGAAGCTGGGCACTCCCCGTTGGGGGGGTGCCCTCAACTCATATTCTCAAACCACAGATCCCCAATCCGCAGTGGCCCGAAACAGTTCAGAACGAGGCCTACTGCATGCGCCTGGCGCGTCATGCCGGCCTAAATGTCGCCAGCATCGAACTCGAGGATTTTGGCGACGGGCCCGTTCTCGTGGTCGAACGATTCGATCGAGCAGTCCAGGACGGGAAAGTCAAGAGGCTTCATCAGGAAGACGGTTGTCAGGCCCTGGGAAAGCCACCACAAGTCAAATACCAAGAGAACGGCGGACCGACTTTTAAGCAACTGGCCGCCCTACTGATTCGATACGACCGCAACCACGACCTACCAGCACTCCTCGCGCAAGCGACCTTTAACGTGGCGGTTGGAAATGCCGACGCTCACGGCAAGAACTACTCCTTCTCCCATCCAGAGGACGGAAGTTTGAGCCTCACGCCGGCATATGACCTCATGTGCACAATGGTCTACCCCCTCTCGCTGACTATGGGAATGGCGGTCGATGAGGTGCGGCGACTCGACCGGACCACCGCTGATCGCTTGATCAACGAGGCAATCGGATGGGGCCTCGGCGCGTCAATCGCCCACGGCGTCGTACGTGACACGCTCTTGGCCATCGCCGCGAACATTGACGCGGTCGCAGAGGAGGTCCCAGTCGACAGCCGCATTCTTCACGTGATTCGGACTCAAACCGAAAGCCTGTCAGCGCCGCTTGCGTAGCTGGGTACTGGGTTGGGATTACCCGAAATCCAATGATCCTCCCTGGTCAGGTCACAGGGAGGGGCGAATGTTTCTATCCGGAGTGACGCAGGGTGGCCGGCGCTCCGTATCCTTTGCCCGTGCCCGCTCCTGTTCCCCCGCCGTCCCCCGCCGCCAGCCTGGTCGGGGCCGGGCTGGGCGTGCCGTGCCTCGACGGCACCGAGCGGCCCTACCGCGACCTGGATTGCGCCGCCAGCACGCCGGCCCTCCAGGTGGTAGCGGACAAGGTGGCCGAGTTCCTGCCCTGGTACTCCAGCGTGCACCGGGGCGCCGGCTACAAGTCCCGGCGGGCCACCGCCGCCTACGAGGCCGCCCGGGAGAGTGCCCACCGCTTCTCGGGGCGGCCGACGGCCGGCGGCAACGTGGTGGTACTGGTGCGCAACACCACCGAGGCCATCAACCATCTGGCCTACCGGCTCCAATTCGAACCCGACGATGTGGTGGCCACCACGGTGGTGGAGCACCACGCCAACCTGCTGCCCTGGGCCCGGGTGGCCCAACGGCGCTGGGTCGAGTGCGGCCCCGACGGCACCTTCACCGTCGACGACGTGGTAGCCGTGCTCGACGACGGCCGGCGCCCGGCACTCCTCACCCTGACCGGCGCCTCCAACGTCACCGGCTGGTTGCCCCCGGTGGAGGCGATCTGCGCCGAGGCGCACGCCCGCGGCATCCCGGTCCTGCTCGATGCCGCTCAGCTGGCCCCGCACCGCCAACTGCCGGCCGGCCCGGACTTCGTCGCCTTCAGCGGCCACAAGCTCTACGCGCCCTACGGCGCCGGGGCCCTGATCGGCCCGAGGCAGGTCTTCGAGAGCGGTGATCCCTTCCTGGCCGGCGGGGGCGCGGTCGACCTGGTCGATTTGGACGAGGTGATCTGGACCGAGCCACCCGACCGGGAAGAGGCCGGCTCGCCCAACGTCATCGGCGCGGTGGCCTTCGGTGCCGCCATGGATGAGCTGGGCCGCCTGGGCTGGGACGCCATCGGAGCGCATGAGGCGGCGCTGTCAGCCCGCCTCCACGAAGGCCTGCGCCGCATTGACGGCGTCACCGTCCTCGGCCCGGGCCCGGGATCCGACACGCTCTCGGTCGCCGCCTTCACCGTGGCCGGCATGCACCACGCGCTGGTGGCCGCCCGTCTCAGTGCCGAGTGGGGCATCGGCGTGCGCCATGGCTGCTTCTGCGCCCATCCCTACCTGCTGCGCCTGCTCGGCGTGGGGCCGGCCGGAGTCGCCGAGGCGCGGGCCGCCGTGCTCCGCGGCGACCGCAGCCAGATCCCGGGCGCCGTGCGGGCCAGTTGCGGCCTGGGGACGTCACTCGACGACGTCGACGCGCTGCTCCAGGCGCTGACCGCGCTGGTGGCCGGAGGGGCCAGCCCTCTCTCCTATGTGCAGGACGAGGTGACCGGGGACTTCTGGCCTGAAGGCCAGGCGCCCGGCTGGAGCGACGCCGATCGTCCGACCGGAGCAGCCTGTGCCCGTGGGTAGATCGGTTCGGCTCCACTGGGCCGGAACCGCGATGGCCATCGTCATGCTCGGGGTGGCGCTGACCGCCGGCGCCGGCGGCGGGGTCAGCGGGGGCAGCGCACCGGCCAGTGCGCCGGTCGATGAGGCCTGGGTGGCCACCGGCGCATCGGTCACCCTGCCCGGCAACGCGGTGACCCCGGTTGACCTGAGGACGCGCCAGGTGCAGGCCAAGGTCCATCTGGGCAGCCTCCCCTCGGCCCTGGCCTTCACCAAGAACGACGCCGCGCTCCTCGTGACCAGCCAGGGCACCGACAAGCTGACCGAGATCGACCCGGCCAGCGGACGCGTGATGCGGTCGGTGACAGTGGGGGTGGAGCCCGACGCGGTGGCGGTGGCGCCGGGTGGCACGGCCGGCAAGGGGATGGCGCTGGTGGCCAACCTCGACAGCAACTCCGTCACCCCGGTCGACCTCGGGACGTGGAAGGCGGGCAAACCGATCCCCGTCGGTACCGAACCGGTGGCGGTGGCCATTGACGCCTCGAACGGACACGACGGCACCGCCTTCGTCGCTGACTTCGGCAGCAACCAGGTCACCCCGATCAATCTGGCCACCCTGACACCGGGGACGGCGATCGCCGTGGGCCCCAGCCCCGAGACGGTGGCGGTGGCGCGACCGAGCGACCAGTTGCTGGTCGGGAACTTCGGCAACGACTCGCTCACCGTCATCACCGCCTCAACCTTGGCCCCGGTGTCGACCATTGCGCTGCCGCTCAACCCGACCGACGTCGTAGTCAACGCGGCCAAGACGACGGCGTACATCTCAGGTGGGGCCAGCATTGTGCCGCTGACCCTGGCCGGTCTGGCCCTCGGCACACCCATCCGGCTGCCTGACGTGGCCCAAGCCGTGGCCTTCGACCCCCGCGGCACCACGGCCTGGGTGGCCCTGCAGGCCGGCTCACTGGTGCCGGTGACGTTGGCAACGGGCGTTGTGGGACGGGCCATCCATCTGGGCGGCCACCCTTCGGCCCTGGTGATCGCCACCCGCTGACCCCGACGGGCCGGCCGCGGACGTGAGATCCCCGTTGCAATGCAGTATTCTCGCCGCCCAGCATCACATTCCACCCTGGGGGGCCGGGGCGGAAGACAGGGAATGTAAGCGGGATTCCAGCGGCGGGGGGTGGCGGAAATGCTCGGCAGGGGGGCAGTGGGGGAACTCGGGTGCTAGGGCGACCAGCGGTGCGCCCTCGCCCGCAGTCGCGGGCAGGCCAGCTCGCCGGTGTCACCGCGGTGGCCGTCATCGGAGGGGTAGTGGTGCTGCTGGCCACACTGCTAGTCAACGCCGGCGGGTCCGGTGGTGACACCGTCCGGTCGAGCTCGCCCAGCATGCTGAGCACCCCGGTGGTGCGGAGCCTGGCGGCGTCGGCCCTGGCCCAGCGCAAGGTGGCAGTGGTGCCTCCGGCGGCTGCGGCCACGCCCGTCCCGACCAACCCCAGCGCGCCGACCATGCTGTCGACCTCCGTGGTGCGCAACTTGGTGTCCGCCACCTTGAACCGGCTGAAGGCGGTGGCTGACGCCCCGGCTCAGCCCGAGCCGGCCGCACCGATCGCAACCCTGCCGGCCCGCGGCACGGCCACCCAATGGGGGTGTGCTGCCGCGCTCACCTACCTCAGGGCCTACGGCGCGCCCGGCTTCGCGCTCGTCTGCCCCGGCACCGATCAGGGCCACCAGGCCACGACCATGTGCTTCAGTCTGTCCGGTCGGTGCGCCGGCGGCGGCTTGATCATCATCGCCGACCCGTGCCCAGCGGCGTACATGAACGAGGCGTCCAACTCCTTGGTGCTCTCGGGCCTCGCCGAAGCACCGATCGACCCGTACGGGGAGTGCGGTTAGGCGCGCTGGACGCTGTAGACGGCCCGGGCCCGGAAGCGCAGCGGCCGCTCGGCCAACTCCTCTAGGTAATGGGCGGTCCAGCCGGCGACCCGGGCCACGGTGAAGATGGTGCGACCGGCATCGGGCGGCATGCCGGTGCCCCAGCTGAGCGCGGCCAGGGCCAGATCGCAGTTGGGGACAGGGACGTTGTGGTCCCGGGCCAGCGCCAGCACCTCATGGAGCAGGCGGCGGCGCTCGTCGCTGAGCAGCGGCTCGGCCAGCGCCAGCAGGGCGGCGAAGCGCGGATCGCGTTCCCGGTAGATGGTGTGACCGAACCCGGGCAGGCGGCGGTGCCACCGCAGAGCATTGTCGAGCGCGCGGGGCGCGCCGTCCCGCTCGACCGCCACCAGGAGTTCGTAGGCCTGCTGGCTGGCGCCCCCGTGCAGCGGGCCGGCCATGGTGGCCAACCCGGCCAGCAGCGCGTCGTACACATCGGCCCGGGTCGAGGCGGCGATGCGCACGGCCATGGTCGAGGTGGCCAGTTCGTGGTCCGCCATGAGGATGAGTGCCGCATCAACGGCGGCCGCCGACAAAGGAGCGCTCGATAAGGAGGCGCGGTCACCGTCTCCGTCACGATTACCACCGAGACGGCGGGCCAGGCGGAGGGCGATCGGCGACGCCGGGTCTTCGGATTCGGGATGCTCGGGAGCGGGCGCCGGCCCCACGGCGTCGGTCAACGCGGCCACGACCCGCCGGGCGGCCCGGGTCACCGCTTCGGGGCGGAGGTCGGACCGCAACGGGTCGCCGGCGCCGCACATCACGAGCGCCCAGCGCATGCGGTCCGACGTGTGGAGCAAGGGGCACGGCCCCAGCACCGGTGACGTCCACTCCCCTCCCACCTCGGACTGCCAGAGCAGTGCGGCCACCGCTTCGAAGGTCATGGTCCCGATCAGCGAGGCGGCCGCCCGGCCGCGGTAGAAGGGGCCGTCACTGCGCAGCTGGGTCACCCCGGTGGTGATGGTGGCCAACCGGCTCTCCACCGTCCGCCCACCGCGGCGGCGGGCCGCCAACTGCTCAATGTCGTCGAGCGCGAACAAGCGGCGGCGGCCGGCCGGCTCGGGGTGGGACTCGAGCAGGCCCCGGCTCACGTAGGCGTAGAGGGTGGCCACCTTGACCCCGAGGCGGCGGGCCGCCTCCTCGCTGGGCAGCATGCGCTCCATCGGCCTGACTTTATGTTGACTTGATCAACATTTACAACCAGGTGCGCCACGGGCATAGTGGACCCATGGAGACCACCGTGAGCGACCTCATGACCGCACCCGCCGTGACCTGCACCTCGGCCGACCCGTTGGGCATCGCCGCCCGCGTCATGCAGACGGCCGGCACCGGTTCGGTCATCGTGACCGAGCTGGGCAAGGTGGTGGGCATCCTGACCGAGCGCGACCTGCTGCGAGCGGCCGCGGCGGGGGCCGAGCCCGACCGTGAATTGGTCGCCCTCTGGATGACGGCCCACCCCGATGTGCTCCGTCCCGACGAGAAGGTGGATGCGGCCTGGGCCAGCCTGACCGCCCACCACTACCGGCACCTGCCGGTGGTGGAAGGGGACGAGTTGGTGGGAGTCGTATCGCTGCGCGATCTCATGGGCGTGGCCCGCATCCGGCCGGCCGTCGAGACCCGCGGTGACGTGCCGGCGGGGCTCGAAGGCGTGGTGGTGGCCGAGACCACGGTGGGTGACGTGCGCGGCCTGGAGGGCTTCTTCCACTACCGCCAGTACTCGGCGACCGAACTGGCCGAGCGCCGGTCGCTCGAGGATGTCTGGCATCTCCTCTTCGTGGGCCACCTTCCCGATGCGGCCGAGTCGGTCGCCTTCTCACGGACGCTGCGGCCTCGCCGCTCCCTGCCGCCCGGCCTGGCCGCGCTGCTCCCTGCGCTGTCGGGCCAGGGTGACCCGCTGAGCGTGTTGCGCAGCGCGGTGTCGGTGCTCGGGGCCGAACTGGGCTGGCGGGCCACCCACGACATTGACGCCGATGAGCTGTACGCGGACGCGCTCGGCCTGTGCGCCGTGGTGCCCACCATCCTGGCCGCGGCCCATCGGCTGCGCCACGGCCTGGATCCGGTGGCGCCCCGGTCTGACCTGGGCGTGGTGGCCAACTACCTCTACATGGTCACCGGCGCCGAGCCGAACGAGGTCCACGTCCGCGCCCTCGAGCAGTACATGATCCTGACCATCGACCACGGGTTCAACGCGTCCACCTTCGCCGGCCGGGTCATCACCTCGACCGGGGCCGATCTCGGCGCGGCCATCGTCGGTGCCATCGGTGCCCTGTCGGGGCCACTGCACGGCGGCGCCCCCAGCCGGGTGCTTGACATGCTCGACGAGATCGAGGTGCCGGAGCGGGCCGAGCCCTACATCCGGCGGGCCATTGAGCAGGGCGACCGCATCATGGGCTTCGGCCACCGGGTCTACAAGACCGACGACCCGCGGTCGGTTCTCCTGCGCTCAGTGGTCACGCCGTTCGGCGGCCCCCTGGTCGAGCTGGCGCTGGCGGTCGAGCAGACGGTGGTGGATCTCCTGGCCGAGTTGAAACCCGGCCGCGACCTCTACACGAACGTCGAGTTCTACGCCTGCGTGGTCATGGACATCTGCGGGCTCCCCCGCGACATGTTCACGCCCACCTTCGCCGCCGGCCGCACCATCGGCTGGTGCACCCACGTCATGGAGCAGGCCTCGCATAACCGGCTGATCCGCCCGGCCGCCCGCTACGTCGGGGCGCCACCGCCGCAACCGGTGCCCAGCCTGTAGGAGGAGGGTCGGGGCGGGTTCCGCGCGACACTGGGCCGGTGGGGGCATGGCGTTGGCGGACGTTGGGACTGAGCCTGGGCCTGGCCGCGGCCGCGGCCGCGGCCGGTCTCACCCTGGTGGCGGCCTCGAGCGGACCGGCCGGCGCCGCGGTGGTGGCCAGCG
>DASZMA010000166.1:0-2605 GCA_035552095.1 Acidimicrobiales bacterium
CCCTGGCGACCCCGTCGGCGCCCGACAGTGACACGGACGGCTTCAACGACTGCGCCTACGCGAGCAGCTGCTCGGCGCCCACCAGCTCCTAGCAGCGCTCACGGCTCGCGACTGATACGGCGGGGCCGGCCCTTCGGGGTCGGTCCCGTCACGTCGGTCGATGTGAGCGGTTCCTCCGAACGGGGTAGGTCGAGTGTCGGGGCCAGTGGAACCATGAAACGGGCCGGCCTCCCGGCCCGGCGACAAGGGCGGTTCGAGCAGGTGTCGAAGCACGAGCTGTGGGTGACCCGCTGATGGGGAGGCTGGGGCGCTTCCTGACCACCGTTGTGGGTGCCGGCACCGTGCTGGGAGTGGCCGCCCTCGCCCTGGTCCCCGTGGGGCAGGTGCTGGGCGGGGCCTCCCACACCCTGGCCCTCAGCCAGCCGGTCCGACTGAAGCCGCTGGACGTCCCGTCGAAGGTCTACGACAGCAAGGGCAACCTGCTGGCGGTGCTCCAGGATGCCGACTACCGGTCTCCCATCTCGCTCTCGCAGGTGCCGCCGACGGTGGTCCACGCCGTGCTCGATGCCGAGGACGCCAGCTTCTACCAGCACGGAGCCGTGAGCGTCCCCGCCATCCTGCGGGCGCTCAAGAACAACGTGTCGTCGAGCGATGTCCAGGGCGGTTCGACGATCACCCAGCAGCTGGTGAAGAACGCGGTGCTGGATCCGCAGCGGAGCATCAATCGCAAGCTCCACGAGGCCGTCCTGGCCTTCCGCCTGGAACAGCAGATGACCAAGAACCAGATCCTGGAGCGGTACCTCAACACCGTCTATCTGGGGGAGGGGGCGTATGGGATCGAGGCGGCGGCGCAGACCTACTTCGGGACCGACGTCAGCCGGCTCGACACGGCTCAGGCCGCCCTGCTCGCCGGGGAGATCCGTAACCCGGAGGGCGACGACCCGATCCACCAGCCGGCGGCGGCAACCCAGCGCCGGAGCCAGGTCCTCGACGGCATGGTGGCCAACGCCGACCTGAGCGCCGACGAGGCCGCCAAGCTGAAGATCGCACCGTTACCGACGACGCTTCACCCGCCCGCGCCCCAGCAGGACAGCCCGTTCGTCGTCGAGGTCAAGGCGGCCCTGGTCGACCTCAGCGACCACCGTTTCGACGCCCTCGGCACCACGACGGCCGATCGTCTGAACGCGCTGTACAAGGGTGGCCTCACCATCACGACCACCCTGGATCCGGCCCTCCAGCACGACGCCGAGCAGGCGGTGGCGGCAGAGGTCCCCAACACCGGGGGGCGGTTCACCGCCGCGGTGGCGGCCATCGACCCGGCGACGGGGTTCGTGCGGGCCCTCGTGCCCGGCAACCCGGCATCCAACGGCAACGGCTTCGATGTGGCGACCGGCAGGGGTGGCGGTGGGCGTCAGCCGGGCTCGTCCTTCAAGGCGGTGGTGCTCGCTGCCGCCCTGGAGAACGGGTTCAGCCCGAACGACACCATCGACGGGACCTCGCCCTGCACGATCTCTCTGCCCGGTTCTGGACCGTACGTGGCCAACAACGCCGAGGCCGGGGCGGGCGTGATGAGCCTCCTCGATGCCACGGCCAACTCGGTGAACTGCGCCTACATCCGCCTGGGGGTGGACGTCGGCCTGCCCAAGGTGGTGGACATGGCTCACCGCCTGGGGATCCCGGCAACCGTCAAGCTCGGCACCACACCCTCACTCAGCATCGGGTCCTATGAGGTGACGCCGCTCCAGATGGCGTCGGTGTACGCCACGCTGGCGGCCGACGGGGTGCACCGAACGCCGAGCATCGTCCAGAGGATCGCCGACAGCTCTGGCACCGCGCTGTACCAGGCCAACCCGATCTCCACCCAGGCCGTGTCCCCCGAGATCGCCAGGACGACCACCCAGGCCCTCCAGGCCGTGGTGCAGCGGGGCACCGGTACGGCGGCTCAGCTGTCGGGCCGCCCCGTGGCGGGAAAGACGGGGACCACCGACGACCTGTCCAATGCCTGGTTCGTGGGCTACACACCACACCTGGCCGCCGCCGTGTGGATGGGCTCGCCGACGGGCCAGGTCCCCATGCACGGGGTGGGGGGAGTGGACGTGTTCGGCGGGACCTACCCAGCCCGTGTCTTCCACGACTTCATGAGCGCCGGGCTCGCCGGCCAACCCGTGGCCGGTTTCACCGCTCCCGACCCGAGCCGGATACCGCCGGGGCACTTCCTGATCGCCCAGGATTCGCCGGACGCACTCACCAGCCCGCCTCCGCCTCCGGCCCCACCACCCCCATCTCCGGCGCCCGCCCCGCCTCCGGCCCCACCGCCGCCACCTGCGCCGGCGCCAGCGCCGGCGCCCGTCCCGCCGGTACCTGCACCGGGCGACCACCACCACAGGCACGGCTGAGCCAGGCCGTTCGGGCGCCGGCGGGACGGCGCCGAGGCACCTTCTCGGGCCTCGGCTCGCGCCCGCGCAGGCGGTGGTCCTCCTCCCGGTGGCAGACTAGGGGCGGCCCCGTTTGGAGCCAGCCGCAACGGCGCGGAGGTGATGGCATGTCGACGAGTACCGACCCGGGTTCCCTTCGACCCCTCGAGCGGCGGGTCCTCGCCCTGCAG
>DASZMA010000167.1:0-1900 GCA_035552095.1 Acidimicrobiales bacterium
GCCCGACGCCTGCTACGTGCAGGGCGATATCACCGATCCGACGGCTGCCCAGGCGCTGGTTGATGCCGCCCTGGACCGCTGGGGCCGGCTCGACACGCTGGTCAATAATGCAGGGACGACCGCCGTTATCCCTCACCACGATCTGGAGGCGGCGTCCGTCGACGTGTGGCGACGGATCTTCGAGGTCAACGTCTTTGGCACCTGGTCCATGACCTTGGCTGCCATGCCGGCCCTGCGCGAAGCCAAGGGCTCGGTGGTCAACGTGGCCTCGGTGGCCGGCCTGCGCCCCACCGGATCCTCCATCCCTTACGCCGCCAGCAAGGCGGCGCTCAACCACATGACGGTGCTGTTGGCCAAGGTGGTCGGACCCGAGGTCCGGGTCAACGCCGTGGCACCGGGCCTCATCGACACCCCATGGACCGAGGACTGGGACGTGGTGCGCCAGGCGGTGCAGCAGATCACACCCCTCAAGCGGACCGGCCAACCCGAAGATGTGGCTGAGGTCGTCCTCGCCCTGGCCCGGGCCTCCTACGTGACCGGCCAGATCGTGGCCATCGACGGCGGGCTCTCCCTCGCCACCTGACCGCACCGGCGGGCGCATGGCAAAGTGCAGTCATGCGTTTTGTCGTTGTCGGTGCCGGCGCCATCGGGGGAGTAGTCGGGGCCCGCCTGTTTCAGCGCGGCGAGGACGTCACCCTGGTGGCCCGGGGGTCCAACGCTGCCGCCCTGGCCTCCGGCCTGGTGCTCGAAGCTCCCGACGAGACGGTGACGCTGCGCATCCCCGTGGTGAGCGATCCGGCATCGCTCGAGTGGCGCGACGACACCGTGGTGCTGCTCAGCGTGAAGGGACAGGACACCGAGCCGGCGTTGGCCCAATTGGCGGTCGTAGCCCCTCCGGCGCTGGCGGTGGTGTGCATGCAGAACGGGGTGGAGAACGAACGGCGGGTGCTCAGGCGGTTTCCCAACACCTATGCAATGTGCGTCATGTGCCCGGCCACCCACCTGCGGCCCGGTGTGGTCCAGGCGCACTCGGCGCCGGTCACCGGCCTGCTCGACCTGGGCCGCTACCCCTCCGGGGTCGATGACGTGGGGCAGGCCATCGCCGAAGCTATTGACGCCACCACCTTCCAGTCCGTGGCCCGACCCGACATCATGCGGTGGAAGTACCGCAAGCTGCTCATGAATCTGGCCAACGCGGCGGAGGCGCTGAGTGGCCCGGAGGGGCGGTTCAGCTCGGCCGTCAAGGAGGCGCAGCGCGAAGGCGAGGCCGTCCTGGCCGCGGCCGGGATCGACGTGGCTAGCCGCGAGGAGGACCGGGCCCGCCGGGCCGATCACATCCAGCTGCGCGACACCTCTTCCGGGGAGTGGAGCGGTGGGTCGAGCTGGCAGAGCCTGGCCCGGGGCACCGGCTCCATTGAGGCCGACTTCCTCAACGGGGAGATCGTCCTCCTCGGCGCACTCCACGGCGTCCCCACGCCGGTGAACGCTCTCTTGCAACGTCTGGCCCTACAAGCCGCCAATGAACGCCAGGAGGCCGGGTCCCTGCCGGTGGACCAACTCAACGAAATGGCCGATCTCGACCCGGCTGGGTAACCGAGAATACCTGGCTCTTAATGGGCCATCTCGGTGCCGTCTAGAGATCGCCTCAACACGAAGTTGAGTCCAAATTAGGGATTTGGTAAGAACGACCCCGCAGCTCGGCTGGAGGCTCAGTGTGCAGCCGATCGGGATGCCATTTCATGCCCGGATAAGAGATCTGGTGTCGTTACATCAGCGCTTTCCGACCATGAGGTAGTTGTGGGGCCGACTCATGTCGTCGCGGGGAACCGGCGGGAATGGCCACCGCCCAAAGTTCGCCCCCTCATCTCCGTACTGGCTCACGTGGGCCTTCCACCCATGA
>DASZMA010000168.1:0-26226 GCA_035552095.1 Acidimicrobiales bacterium
CCGAGCTGGTAGCGACCAAGATCGAGGTCAGTTGTCGCCATATGGCTCCTGAGGTCAGTGGGAGGGATTTCCCCTACGTCCATAGTAACAACTGCCCGGGCCAGCCGAAACGGCCAATAGCGGTTCCCAAATGAGGCGCGGTCATGGCAGGCTCGGCTTATGGCAAGCCCTCCCAGCGCCCCTCAGCGCCCGCACACCCTCACCGCCCACCACCACGACCGGAGTGACCCCTGGTACTGGCTCCGGGAGCGGGACGACCCCGCCGTCCTGGCCTACCTGGAGGCCGAGAACGCCTATACCGAGGAGGATCTCGCCCCCTTGGCCGCTCTGCGGACCAGTCTCTTCGAGGAGATGAAGGCGCGGATTCTGGAAACGGACATGTCCGTGCCTTCACGCCGCGGCCCCTGGTGGTACTACGGCCGTTCCGAAGAGGGCAAGAATTACGGCATCCACTGCCGGCGCCCCGCCCGTGAGGCGGGCGAGCTCCCACCGGCGGGCGAGGCCGGCGACGAGGAGCAGATCCTGCTGGACGAGAACGTGCTGGCGCAGGGCCACAACTACTTCGCGGTCGGAGGGGCCGCGGTCAGCCCCGACCACGAGTGGTTGGCCTTCGCCACCGACACCGACGGCGACGAGCGCTACGAGCTCCAGTTCCGATCGGTCGGCGGCGAGACGCCGATCCCGGCGACCGAATTGGTCCGCGACACCGGGTACGGCCTGGCCTGGTCGAGCGACGCCACCATCATCTTCTACGTGCGCTTCGACGAGGCCATGCGTCCCCATCAACTGTGGCGCCACCACCTCGGGACCGATCCGGCCGGCGACACCCTGGTCTTCGAGGAGCCCGACCGCCGGTTCTCGCTGGGCACCGGGCGCACCCGTGATGGGGCCTTCGTGCTCGTGTCACTCCACAGCACCAACACCGCCGAGTGGCTGGCCATCCCGGCCGATTATCCGCTGGCGGCGCCCCGGGTCATCATCCCCCGGCGGGAGGGCCACGAGTACGCCGTCGACCACCTCTCGGCCCGTGCCGGCGGCGGACACGGGTGGTTCGTCATCCTGACCAACGACGAGGCGCTGGACTTCAAGGTCCTGGCCGGACCGGACACCCTGGCGCCGGAGGGCGGGGGGTGGCGGGAGATCGTCGCGCACCGACCCGGCGTACGTATTGAGGATGTCGACGCCTTCTCCGAAGTCCTGGTCCTCAGCGAGCGGGCCGAAGCGGAAACCCAGGTCCGGGTCCTTCCTCTCGGGACCGGTACGGGGCCGTTCACCGATGATCTGCTGGCCGGGGGTTGGACCATCCCCTCGGCCGACAGCCCGTCGTCGACCTGGCTCGGTGCGAACATCGAACCTGAGATCACCTCCCTGCGGGTGGGAAGGACCACCATGGTCACGCCGTCGAGCGTCCTCCAGATAGAGCTGGACTCCCGGCGGGAGACGCTCCTCAAGCAGGAGCCGGTGCTGGGCGAGTTCGACCCGGAGCGCTACACCACCTCCCGCCTGTGGGCCGAGGCGGAGGACGGGACCCGGGTGCCCATCTCCCTGGTGCACAAGAAGGGGATCACGCTGCCGGCTCCCTGTCTCCTCTACGGGTACGGGGCCTACGAGCACTCCATCGATCCTGCCTTCTCCCACCACCGGCTCTCGCTGCTCGACCGGGGCATGGTCTACGCCGTGGCCCACGTGCGCGGTGGCGGCGAGATGGGGCGGGCCTGGTACGAGAACGGCCGGATGGAGCACAAGACCAACACCTTCACCGACTTCATCGCCTGCGCCCGCCACCTGGTCTCGACCGGCGTGGCCGACCCCGGAGCGGTCGCCGGTCGGGGCGGATCGGCCGGCGGGCTGCTCATCGGCGCCGTGGCCAACACTGCGCCCGAGCTGTTCCGGGCCCTGGTGGCCCAGGTCCCCTTCGTCGACGTCCTGACCACCATGCTGGACGACCAGCTCCCCCTCACCGTGGGGGAATGGGAGGAGTGGGGCAATCCGCAGGCCGACGAGGCGACCTACAACCGCATGCTGGCCTACTCGCCCTATGACAACGTCAGTGCCAGCGGTGCGGATGGGTCGGCCCGGACCTATCCCGACATCCTGGCCACCGGGGGCCTCAACGATCCCCGGGTCAGCTACTGGGAGCCGGCCAAGTGGGTGGCCAAGCTCAGGGTCCTTTCCCCCTCCACCAAGGTGCTCCTCAAGACCGAGCTGGGTGCCGGCCACGGCGGGCCTTCGGGTCGTTACGACGCCTGGAAGGAGGAGGCGATGGTGTACGCCTTCCTCCTCAACTCCCTGGGAATGGTTCCGACCGACTAGGTGGTGGACGTGGTCGCGGCGGCCGTGGTGGTCGTCGTCGACGACGTGGAGGAAGTGGTCGACGACGAGGGCGAACCCGCCGGCACGAACTGGAGGGTGAACGGTGTCTGGAAGCCGAACGGCAGCACGGCGGCCGTTCCGTTGACCGAGCTGGCGAACGCCGTCGGCGCGCCGACTTCAACGTCCACCGGACCGGTGGCCGCAATGGTCTTCTGCTCACCCGCCGCCATCACCGCGGTGTAGAGGGTGGCGTGGGTGGTGGCGTCGGTGGCGTCGACCCAGCACGGGCCGGTGGTGGCCGAGAGGACCAGCGTGAAGGTGCTCGAGCCCACCTGGTAGGTGGCTCCATGGACCGAGGTGGCCCGGGGCAAGGAGACAACAGGCAATGTGGTGGTGGTCGTGGTGCGCGGGTGCCCCGTCTTCTTCTTCGTCTTGCCCTTGGTGCCCGAGTGGGTGGTGACCGTGTGGGTGGTCGTCTTGGTCGTGGTGCCGCCGGTTGCGTTCGTCGATCCATGGCGATGCGGCGGCTTGACCGAGTGCGTTCCGGTGACGATCAACACCACGATGAGGACGATGACCGAGGCCACCGCGATGGCCGGAGCAGCCAACCGACGTGGCCGGCGGTTCATGGCGCTCACCGCCCGGTCCTGACGCCACAGGCTGCTCCCCTGGAGCGAGGGGGTGGACGACGGTCCGGCGTCGTCGAAGGTCACCGGCTTCTCGGGGTCGGGCACCGGTGGCGGCGGTACCGGCGGCACGACCCGAGGCGCTCCCTCGGGCACCTTGACGGTAGGAACGCCGTCGGTCACCCGCACCGTTCGTGTGCCCGGCACCCGGACAGCACTCTCGGGGAACGCCGCTCCGACCGCCTTGGCGACCTTGGCCGCCTTGTCCGGCTTGGCTGCTTTGACGGGTTTGCCCTCTTTCGCTCCCTCGGCGGGCTCGCTGTCTGCCACCGGCTCCACCGGGTGCACGTTCATGTGCTCGAGGGTGTGCAGCTGACGGTGATACCCCTCCACCGAGTGCACGTCGTCATGGGAGCGGCGGCGCGTCAGAGCAGCGGCCGCCAGCGCCGCCACCACCAGAGCCACCACGATCTCGACGGTGAGCATTGCCACCTATTCAACAGGATGCGAGCGGTCGGAGATACCGCACCTACGGCGCAGGCAGGGCAGGCACGACGAAGGGCTCTGAAAGGACGCGCGGCGGCGGCCGGCGGGCCAGGGCAGCCGCCTTGACGCCGGCCAACTTCTCCTCCTTGGCCTGATCCACCTCGTCCGCCTGTTCGGCGAATTCCGGCAGGACCTGGCGGGCGAAGAGCTCCATCGACTCGCAGATGTCCTCATGGCGGTTGCGACCGGACTGACTGACGAAGATGAGCTGGTCGATGCCGGCCGCCTCGTAGCGCCGGATGAGGTCGGCGATCTGGGCCGGAGTGCCGATGGCCCCCCGCAGCGCGCCCATGCCCTGCTCGAGCAGCTTGGCCCCCAAGATCTGCCCCTCCTGGGCCGCCACGGCCCGGTCGAAGCCAAATCGCGACCGGTTGGCCATGAACTCGTCCCACACGTTGGTGTTGGTCCCGGCGTCGCCCAGGCGGTGCTGGCCGAAGGCGTAGTAGTGGGCCAAGGAGTAGCCGAAGAAGTGCCCGCCATCTAGCCCCCGCTCAATGGCCACGCCCTCGTTCTCGTGGCACATGAAGGGCAGCACGCAGGCCACGTTGGCATTGACGGCGAAGCCGCCCGGGACGCACTCCTCCGAGTCGAGGGTGGCGTAGTAGTCGTCCACCCAGCCCCGGGCCTCCTCGGGCTCAATGAAGGAGAAGGAGAGCGCGCCGATGCCCTTGGTGGCGGCCAGGTGGATGGTCTCGCGGCGTGAGCAGGCCACCCACAGCGGCGGATGCGGCTTCTGGTACGGCTTGGGCACCAGGTTGCGCGGCGGGATGGAGAGCCATTCGCTCTCGTGCCCGGCGAAGGGCTCCTCCACCATGAGGCGGGTCACCACATTCAGCGCTTCGCTCCACTGGGCCCGCTTGGTGGCCCGCTCGACGCCGAACCCACCGAGCTCCATTTCCGAGCTGGCCTCGCCGGTGCCGAAATCCACCCGCCCGTCCGAGATGAGGTCGAGGGTGCCGATCCGCTCGGCCACCCGGGCCGGATGGTTGAATCCGAAGGGCAGCTGGACGATCCCGTGGCCTATCCGGATGCGCGAGGTGCGCTGGCTGGCCGCAGCCAGGAAGACCTCGGGCGCCGAGGAGTGCGAGTACTCCTCCAGAAAGTGGTGCTCCACTTCCCATACGTAGTCGAAGCCCAGCCGGTCAGCCAGCTCCACCTGGTCGAGCGCGTCCTTGAGCAGCCGGTGCTCGGCCCCCGGAGCCCAGGGCCGGGGTAGCTGATGCTCATAGAAGATCCCGAACCGCATGGCTGCCCTCCCGTCCTGCTGCCGCTCATCCGCACCCGCACCCCCACCGGACCTTTACGTGCGCATGACCATCCGGGGTCGCAGGCCGTCGACGATGGCATCCCGCCGCGGGTTGGTCTGGTCCCGATTGGAGAGGATGGGGTCGGTCAGCCCCCAGTCGGCGCCGACCGCAGGGTCGTCCCAGGCCAGACCGAGCTCATCCGAGTCGTTGTAGTAGCTGTCGACCAGGTACCAGAGCAGGAGGTCGGTCAGGGCGGCGAAGCCGTGGGCCACGCCGGGCGGGATGAACAGCCCCTGGTCGATGTCGCCGTCCAGGTCGATCATTTCGGTCGCCCCATCGGTGGGCGAACCCTGGCGCAGGTCGTGCAGCACCACCCGGGCCTTCCCCCGCAACAGGTACCAGTAGTCGGCTTGATGCAGGTGATAATGCAGTCCCACCACCGCGCCGGCCTGCTTCTCCGAGCGGTTGCCCTGCACCATTTCACGGCCCAAGGGCAGCCACGAACGGCGGTAGGTCTCGACGAACCGGCCCCGGTCGTCGCCGTGGACATCCGGGCGCACGAGCAGCACATCGTCGATGGTGGAAGAGGGGATCAGTTCCGGCATCGGCGGAACCGTACCAGTGCGGCGCTCAGGCGACGAAGTGCCCGAAGCCCGACCGGTAGAACAGCAACGGTGACCCCTCGCCGACGTCCAGGCCCACCACGTGGCCGGTGACCAGCTCGTGGTCACCGCCCTCGTAAATGCTGCCCAGCGTGCACTCAATGACGGCCAGCGAACCGGTGATGACGGGGGCCCCGGTGGCCGGCCCGGGCGTCCAGGACACGCCGTTGAACTTGTTCCCGCCCGAGACGGCGAAGGCCCGGCACACGTCCCCCTGGCGGTCACTCAGGATGTTGACGCAGAAGGCGCCGGCCTGGGCGATGCGGGGCCAGCTGGTGGAGCTCTTGGCCGGGGCCAGGATCACCATGGGGGGGTCGAGCGACAGCGCGGAGAACGACTGGCAGGAGAAGCCGACGGGCTCACCCTCCTCGTTGGCGGTCACGATGGTGACACCGGTGGCGAAGTGTCCGAGCACCTCGCGGAACCGGGCCTGGTCCAGGCCCGACATTTACGCCCGCCCGAGGTCGATCGACTGCGACTCGTGGGCCGACGACACATCCTCGAGGGCCTTGGCCTCGGGCAGGCGCCGGGCCAGGGTCAGGATGCGGTCGATCTCACGGTCGTTGTGCGACGGGTCGTGGTGGGTCAGCAGGAGCCGCTTGACCTTGGCCTCGGCCGCCACGTGGACGGCGAAGGCGGCGGTGGAGTGTCCCCAATCGGCCTTGGCGGCGTACTCGTCGTCGGTGTACTGGCCGTCGTGCACCAGGAGGTCGACGCCTTGGCACAGCTCCATCACGGCATCGGTGATGGTGCGGCGGTCCAGCGGAGCCTGGTGATCGCAGAGGTAGGCCATGGTCCGGCCCTCGGCCTCGATCCGGTAACCCAGGGTGGGGCCGCTGTGGGGAATGGTGCGGGCCATGACCTTGGTCGAGCCGATGGAGAAATCCTCGTCCTGGGTGTCGATGGTGATCAACTCACCCCGGAACTGGTCCATATGGATCGGGAAGACCGGGGGCTGCACGGCGGCGTGCAGGGCGTCCTTCAGACTCCCCGTGGGCTGGGCCGGGCCGTGCACGGTGAGGCGGGCACCCGGGTCGTGGAGGGGGGCGAAGAAGGGCAGCCCCAGAATGTGGTCGAAGTGCATGTGGGTCAGCAGGGCGGTGGCGTGCAGGGGGGTGCCGAGCGCCCGCACTTCCTTGTGCAGCACGTCACCCAGCGCCCGCAGCCCGGTGCCCAGGTCCACGATGAGCGGCGCGTCCCCCTCGACGTCGACGACCAGACAGGAGGTGTTCCCCCCGTATCGCCGATAGCGATCCCCCGAACAAGGACAGGACCCCCGGACGCCGTAAAACGTGACGTTCACTGTTCTGACGTTACCTCCGCACCGAACGATACGTTTGCTCGCCATGGAACCCCGCACCGTCGCCGCCAATGGAGTGCAGTTCGCCTGTCTGGAAGCCGGACCCCCCGACGGGCCGCTCGCCCTGTGCCTGCACGGCTTCCCCGACACCGCCCACACCTGGCGTTACCTGCTGCCTGAGCTGGCCGAGGCCGGCTACCACGCCGTCGCCCCCTTCTCGCGGGGGTACGCCCCCACCGAGATCCCGGCCGACGGCCACTTCCAGGTCGGGGCCCTGGGCCGCGACGCCAACCTGCTGCACCAGGCGTTGGGCGGCCGGGACGATGCCGTCATCGTCGGCCACGACTGGGGGGCCATGGCCACCTACGCCGCCGTGGCCCACCAGCCCGACCGTTGGCGCAAAGCGGTGACGGCCGCGGTCCCGCCCACCGCCGCCATCGGCATGTCCCTCTTCACCTTCGCCCAGTTGCGCTGCAGCTGGTACATGTTCTTCTTCCTCTCCCCGCTGGCCGAGATCGCCCTCCCCCTGGAGGATTTCAACTTCATCGACGGGCTGTGGGCCGACTGGTCACCGGGCTACGACGGCAGCTGGGACATCGCCCGGGTCAAGGAAGCCATCGGGGACCCGGCCCACATTGCCGCCGCCATCGGCTACTACCGCGCCCTCTACGACCCTTCCTTGCAGGTGCCCGAATTGGCCGAGGAGCAGAACGCCTTCACGATGCCGATCCCCAAGCCCACCCTCTACCTGCACGGCCGGGACGACGGCTGCATGTTGCTCAGCTCCATCGGCAATCCCCTCGACTTCATGGCCGCCGGCTCCGAGGTGGTCATCGTCGACGGAGCCGGGCACTTCCTCAACGTGGAGCAGCCCCAGGTGGTCAACCGGCTCATCCTGGATTTCCTAGCCGACTGAACGGCCGATTGAACGGCTCTTATCGCAGGGCCAACGCCGGCCGGGCGCCGCTGCCCCAGTGGGCGAAGCCCTCAGCCACCAGGGCGTCACTGATGCGCCAGGCCCGCTCCGGGTCGTCGGGCCAACCGCAGGCGCCGGCCACCTCATCGGCCCCTACCGGGCCCAGCCGAAGCGCCTGCAACAGGGCGCCCCGTCCCTGCCGATCCGACCCGGCAAAGCGCGACTGTGGCCGCACCGACGGGCTGGCCCGCCACGGGTCCGGCTCGGCCAGGCCACCGCGCTTCCAGGCGCACTGCCGCCGCAGCGGGCAGCGGCCACACTCCGGCGCGGTCCCGGTGCAGATCAGCGCCCCCAGGTCGAACATGGACTGATTGAACTCCCAGGACCGTCCGACCGGCACCAGCCGGTCCGCCATCGCCTGCGCCTCGGCCAGAGTCATGCCCTCGCCGTACAGGCTCCGGCTCAGCACCCGCATCACATTGGTGTCGACCACGGCCACATCGGCCTCGAAGGCCAGCGACCGCACGGCCCGTGCGGTGTAGGTGCCGACCCCGGGCAGGGCCAGCAGTGCGGCTTCGTCCGCCGGTACCGCGCCCCCGTGCTGGGCCACGATCATGCGGGCCGCCTGGTGCAGGTTGAGGGCGCGCCGGTTGTAGCCCAAGCCGGACCAGATCCGCACCACGTCCGCCGTACCGGCCCGGGCGCAGTCAGCCGGGGTGGGGAACCGGTCCAGGAAATCGCGGTAGTAACCCACCACGCGGTCGGCTTGCGTCTGCTGCAGCATCACTTCGCTAACCAGGATGCGCCACGGATCGCGGGTCAGGCGCCAGGGGAACTGGCGCCGGTGGGCCGAACCCCACTCGAGCAGCCGCAGCCGGAAACTCCGGACCCGGGCGGCGGTGGGGAGGGTGGCCCTACTCCCAGACGTCGTCGGCGTAGGGGAAGCGGCGCTTCGGCGCGTGGTCCGCCTTCCACACCATGAGCTTGCGCCGGAAGTAGCAGACCTCGTCGCCGTGCTGGTTGAAGGCCTTGGTCTCGACGGCCACGATGCCCCGGTCGTTCTTGGAGGCCGACGGCGTCACCTCCAGCACCCGGGTCTCGGCGTAAATGGTGTCGCCATGGAAGGTGGGCGAGCGGTGCAGGAGCGACTCGACCTCGAGGTTGGCGATGCACGAGCCGCTGACGTCAGGCACGCTCATACCCAGGGCCAGGGAGTAGACGAGGTTGCCCACCACGACGTTCTTGCCCTGCACCGTCTCGTGCTCGGCGAACCAGGCGTTGGTGTGGAGCGGATGGTGGTTCATGGTGATCATGCAGAAGAGATGATCGTCGGCTTCGGTGATGGTCTTGCCCGGCCAGTGCCGGTAGATGTCACCGGGCGTGAAGTCCTCCAGGTAGCGCCCGAACGGGCGGTCGTGGACCGTCACGCCTGCGCGACTTGGCGGGGCCGGGTGGTGAAGCCCAGCGAGGCGCCGGGCAGCGACTCACCGTCAATGGTGAGCCTCCAGGCGAAGCGGGTGCCGGGCGCCAGGGGGATGGGGCCCAGGTTCACGGCCAACGCCACATCGATCGGGGAGCCCTCGGGGATGCCGGGCGGCTGGCTGACGGTGAACTCACCCCGCACCTCCACCGGTTGTGTCCCGTCCGGGGTCTCCATCAGGACGGGCCGCCCGTCGGCGTCCTCCAAGAAGAGCTCCCAGTGGTGCGACGTCTCCGCCTCGTGCCAGTCGACATCGATCTTCAGGGCCACCGCCGAGGGAACGGGGTCGGGCCCGGTCATGCTCCACCCCCCGCCGAGGATGTAGAGCTTTCCGTCCGACACCTGTGCGGCATCGCAGAGCAACATGGTCACCTTCACCGTGGGGAGGTTACCGGCCGCGCCAGCCGTCAGCGCATTGACGGCCCGGGACCCGGCCGTAGAGTGCGAGGTCATGAAGGTTCCACTGGTCGGGCCCCGGGCGTGAGCGAGCTCATAGGGCTGCGCGACGACGTCTACCGGCGCCCCCTGGCCACCGCGCTGGAGCGGCTCGGCCTCGGGGCCGGGTGGCGCTGCGTCGACGTGGGCGCCGGGGGCGGCGACGTCTCGGTAGCCCTGGCCGAGATGGTGGGGCGGGACGGCCGGGTCTACGCCGTCGACAGCGACCCCCTGGCCCGGGACGAGGTGGCGCACGCCGCGGCCGCCGTGGCACACGCCCAGGTCATCGCCCTGACCCAGGCCGGCGAGGACCTGACCCTGCCCGAAGAGGTGGACCTGGCCTTCTGCCGCTTCCTCCTCCTCCACGTGCTGGACCCGGCCGTGGTGGTCCGCCGCATGGCGGCGGTGGTCAAGCCGGGCGCCTGGGTGGTGGCCCAGGAGCCGATCACCACGGCCGGCCGCATCGCCGGCACCCCGCTGTCGATGCCCGACGCTCCCCACCAAGATGTGGGGGCGATCCTCCCCGCCCTGATCCGCCAGGCCGGGCTCGAGGTCATAGACGCCTGGGCCGAAGCACCGGCCGGCGTGGGGCCCGGACCGGTGGCCCGCTACCTCGAGTCGCTCACCGGGGTCGATCCGGGGGACGATCCCGTCGTGTTGCCACCGTTGGTCACGGTGATCGGCCGCCGCCCCTCCCAGTAGGGTCGCATGCCATGACGGAGACCGCATCCCCCGCCCTGGCCGCCGCCGCTGCCGCGGTCGACCTGGCCCAACACCTGGTCGACCAGGCCTGTGCCGCCGTGCGCGCCGAAGGTGGCGTCGACGCCAACCAGGTGGTGGCCTACGACGTGGCCCACGCCGCCGCCGCCGTCGCCACCGCCCGGGCCACCCTGGCCTACGGCGCCCTGGGGGCGACCGAGGAGCGACTGGCCACCGCCTTCGTGGCCGACGTGCTGGCCGACCTGGCCGGCAAGGTCTCGGGCCGGGAAGCGGCCTGGGGCGTCGACGTTGGCTGGAACACCCCGGCCGCCGACTTCATGGCCACCCAGCGCGACCCGGCCGCGCTGGCCGCGCTGGCCTCGGTGGAGGGACCCCGCCACCTGGGCGACGACTTCGAGCTGGTGCGCGAGACGTTCCACCGCTTCGCCGAGGAGAAGGTGCGCCCCCACGCCGAGCACGTCCACCGCACCAACGGGGACATCCCCGAGGAGGTCATCAGCGGCCTGGCCGAGCTGGGCGGCTTCGGCCTGTCGGTGCCCGAGGAGTACGACGGCTTCGCCACCGGGGGCGAGAGCGACTACATGGGCATGGTGGTGGCCACCGAGGAGCTGAGCTGGGGCTCGCTCGGCGTCGGGGGCTCCCTGATCACCCGGCCCGAGATCCTCACCCGGGCGCTGGTCTACGGCGGCACCGAGGACCAGAAGAAGCAGTGGCTGCCCAAGTTGGCCTCGGCCGAGATCCTGGCCGCCGTGGCCGTGACCGAGCCCGACTTCGGCTCGGACGTGGCCGGCATCGTCACCGCAGCCACCCCGGCCGAGGGCGGTTGGGTGATCAACGGGGTCAAGACCTGGTGCACCTTCGCCGCCCGGGCCGACGTGCTCATGCTGCTGGCCCGCACCGACCCGGATCGCTCGCTGACCCATCGCGGCCTCTCCATGTTCGTGGTCGAGAAGCCCAGGGGCGACGGGCACGGCTTCGTCTTCGACCAGGACCCCGCCGACCGGCCGGCCGACCTCGCACCGGGGCGCCTGGAGGGCCGGCCGATCGACACCATCGGCTACCGGGGCATGCACTCCTACGAGCTGGCCTTCGAGAACTGGTTCGTGCCCGAGAGCAACCTGGTCGGCGGAGCCGAAGGATTGGGGAAGGGGTTCTACCTGCAGATGCAGGGCTTCGAGAACGGGCGGCTGCAGACGGCGGCCCGGGCGCTCGGGGTCATGCAGGCGGCCTACGAGGCCGCGCTGGCCTACGCGGCCGATCGTGTCGTCTTCGGCTCGCCCATCGGGGACTACCAGCTGACCCAGGCCAAGTTGGGCCGCATGGCGGTGATCATTCAGGCCACCCGCCAGTCCTCGTACCAGGTGGCCCGCCTGATGGCCCAGGGCGAGGGCACGCTGGAGGCCTCCATGGTCAAGGCCTACGTCTGCCGGGCGGCCGAGTGGGTCACCCGCGAGGCCATGCAGATCCACGGCGGCATGGGCTACGCCGAGGAGTTCGCCGTCAGTCGCTACTTCGTCGACGCCCGGGTGCTCTCCATTTTCGAGGGGGCGGACGAGACCCTGGCCCTCAAGGTCATCGCCCGCCGGCTGATGGGTTGACGCCTGGCCGAACGCACTAGCCGGCGCTGCGGGTCAGCCCGGCCCGCTCGCCCCGGCTGACGAACTTGATCGCCATTTTGCGGCTCGCTTCGTCAATCATCTCGTCGCCGAACATCACCGCGCCCTTGCGATCGCCCTCGGTGGCCTGACGGTAGGCGTCGAGGATGTCGAAGGCCCGGTCGAACTGCTCCTGGGTGGGCGAGTAGACCTCGTTGAGCACCGCGGCCTGGTCCGGGGTGAGGGCCCACTTGCCGTCATAGCCCAGCATGCGTGAGCGCAGGGAGTACTGGCGCAAGGCATCGAGCTCGCGCACCTTGAGGAAAGGCCCGTCGATCACCTGCAGACCGTTGGCCCGTCCGGCCATGAGGATCCGGCTGAAGACGTAGTTGAAGTGGTCGCCCGGGTACTCGGGGATCTCGATGCCGCCGGTCAGCACCGGCATCTCGATGCTGGCGGCGAAGTCGGCCGGCCCGAAGATGATCGTCTCCAGGCGGGGTGAGGCGGCACAGATCTCGTCGACGTTGATGAGACCCCGGGCCGTCTCGATCTGCGCCTCAATCCCGATGTGCCCGATCGGCAGGCCCGACTTCTTCTCCACCTGGGTCAGCAGCAGGTCGAGGGCGACCACCTCGGCCGCCGACTGCACCTTGGGCAACATGACCTCGTCCAAACGCTCACCGGCGTTGCCCACCACTTCGATCACGTCGCCGTAGGTCCATTCGGTGTCCCAGGCGTTGACCCGGACGCAGAGCACGCGGTCGTCCCAGGGCAGGTTCTTGATGGCATCGACCACCTTGGGCCGGGCGCCCTCCTTCTCCAGGGGGGCCACCGCATCCTCCAGGTCGAGGAAGGTCATGTCGGCCGGAACGGTGGGCGCCTTAGCCAGGAACTTCTCGTTGGAACCGGGCGTGGAGAGGCAGGAGCGGCGGGGTAGGTCACGGGAGCGTGCGGACATGGCCCGATGGTAACAAACGCCCCCGGCCGCTCTTCGGGGCTGGTCGACCCCCTACGTCAGGTGCGCTCTGAAGAAGGCCAGCGAGCGGTCCCACACCGCTTTGGCCGCTTCGGCGTTGTAGACCTCGGGGCGGGTGTCGTTGAAGAAGGCGTGATCGGTGTCGGGGTAGACGATGATCTCGACGTCCTTGCCCAGGCCGCGCAACTGCTCCCCGAGGGCCAGGGCGGCCTCGGGGGTGAAGAAGTCGTCATTGCCGGCGTAGTGCCCGAGCACGGCCGCCGACAGCTTGGTGTAGTCGGGTTGGGCGTCCGGCCAAGCGATGACCCCGTAGCAGGGCACCACGGCGGCCACGGCGTCGGGACGTTGCGTGGCCAGCACCAGGGCCAGGCCACCGCCCATGCAGAACCCGATGACCCCGATCTGGTCGCGGCCGCTGCGGCGGACCAACTCGTCCACGGCCCCGCTCAGATCCCGGGCGGCCTGGTCCATCTTGAGGGCCATCATCGCCTTACCGGCCTCGTCCGGCTCGGCCACCGTGACGCCGTGGTACAGGTCGGGGGCTAGGGCCACGAAGCCCTCGGCGGCGAAGCGATCACACACGTCGCGGATGTGGTCGACCAGGCCCCACCACTCCTGGATCACGATGACCCCGGGCCCGTTTCCACCTTCTGGAACGGCCAAATACCCCACGGCGGTGGACCCATTGCTTGGAAATTCGATCATCTCACCCATGCGCTTCGACCGTAGTCGGGGCGGGAGTCCGGCGGCAGGCGTCATTCCCGACAAAAAGTTAAGAATTTCAATAATGGATGTTCACCAGCATATTGCTACCAATGGTAGGAACATAAAGGCCGATTTGGCAGGGAGGGTGTTTGAATCCGGCAGCGGGGGACAGTAAGAATGTCGCCCATAGTGATCGACGTAGAGCGGCCATCCAGCCACTCCGCGCCGCGGTCAGCTCGGAGCGCTCGGCAGCTCCGGCGGGTGCTGATTCCCGTCATGACCGTTGTCACAGTGTGGTCAAGCACTGTGGTGTTAGCAACGCGCCCTGCGGGTGGCGACACCATCTCGAGTGACCGGGCCAAGGCCGCCGCCATCGAAGCCCAATTGACCGCCGCGCAGAACCAGATGTCGGCGTTGAGCCAGCAGTACGACGCCGCCGCCGCCAAGCTGTCGCAGATCGATTCGAGCATTGCCGCCACCAAGGCCGGCATCGCCAACGACCACGTGAAGGTACAGAGCGACCGGGCCACCCTGGCCAAGGCCGCCGTCTCCAACTATGTGTCCGACGGTTCGGCCTCGAGCGCCAACCCGATTTTCAGCGGCAACCAGAAGACACTGGGCGCGGCGGCCGAGTACAACCAGATCGCCCAGGGCGACATCAATCTGGCCGTAGCCAATCTCCACACCGCGGAGAACGCGCTGGCCACTCAACAGACGCAACTCCAGGGTCAGCAGGCCTCGGCCCAGCAGGCCCTGTCGGCCGAGAAGGCCGCCGTGAACCAGAACGCCCAGGCCGTGGCCGCCCAGAAGTCCGCCCTGGCCCAGGAGAACGGCCAGATCTCCTCCCTCATCGCGCAGCAGCAGGCCCAGCAGGCCCGGGCCGCCCAGATAGCGTCGGCGGCCAAGCTCAGCTCCGCCACGCACTCGTCGGCCACCTTCGCCGGTCTCAACAACGCCGCGCCGCCACCGACCGCACCGGGTGGCGCCGGAGCGGTCCAGGCCGCCGAAGGCCAGCTCGGTGTCCCCTACCGCTGGGGTGGCACCTCCCCCAAGGGCACCTCGAGTCCCGGGTTCGACTGCTCCGGCCTCACCGCCTTCGCCTGGGGTCAAGTCGGCGTCGGTCTTCCCCACTACTCGGGCGCCCAGATGTCCGACTCGGCTCCGGTCCCCTTGAACGACCTGCAGCCCGGAGACCTCCTCTTCTACGGCCCCGGTGGCAGCGAGCACGTGGCCATGTACATCGGCGGCGGCCAGATGATCGAAGCGCCCTATACCGGGGCGGACGTCTGGATCACCGGGGTTCGCCTGGGCGGCGACTTCGTCGGCGCCGGCCGGCCCTAACGCCACCCGCGTCGCTCTCCCCGCCTCTTCGTTCTAACCTGGCCGCCGGCGCGCCATGAAACCAATTCCTGTCGATTTTCACATCGGTTCGTTGCAGGTCCACACCTACGGCATCGGCCTGGCCCTGACCTTCTGGTTCGCCTTCACCTACTTCGAACGGCGACTGCGCCGCAACGGCTACCGCACCGACTGGTTCGTCCCGGTCTTCCTGTGGATCATTCTGGCCGCCATCGTCGGGGCCCGGGCCCTGCACGTGCTCTCCAACCTGAGCTACTACAGCCACAACGCCGGCCAGGTCTTCGCCATATGGCACGGGGGGCTGTCCTCCTTCGGTGGGCTGCTCTTCGCCGTGCCGACCGGCATCATCCTGACCCGGCGTCGCTGCCCTGAGCTGCCCATCGGGCGGGCGCTGGACCTGATCGCCCCGGTGCTGATGGCGTCGTGGGCCATGGGGCGCCTGCTCGGCCCCCAGCTGATGGTGGCTGGTGGCGGCCACCCCACGCACCAATGGTTCGGCATGTACTACGCCGGGCAGGCCGGCCGGCGGCTGCCGGTCCCCCTCTTCCAGGCGGCCGAGGACTTCTGCGTCTATCTGGTCCTGATCGCCATTGAGCGACGACTCAACCGCTGGAGTGACGGCTCCGTGCGCTCGGGCTACCCGGCCGGCACCGTCATCGGCACCGCCATGGTCCTCTGGGGCATTGAGCGCTCACTCGATGAGCATCTGTGGCTGGGCGAGGACGGCCATCTGGGCTCGCTGCTGGTCCAGATCGCCGGCGTATTACTGGTGGTCGGCGGGGCGGCCGTCCTGCTGCGCACCCGCCGGCGCTGGGCCGAGTGGCTGCGCTCCCACGCACCCGGTGAACGCGGTGAAGGGATGACGCTGGCCGGCCAGACGGCCTGATCGCTCCAGCCGCCTCAGCTCGCCCGCATACGGTTCTGGCGCGGGTTGTGCTCGAGCTCGGCCAGTCCCAGCGCTTCCATCAACGGCGGAACGTACATGCCGAAGCGGCCGCGCAGGCCCTTCTTGAGCCCGTACCAACCGCCGATGGGGTTATCCGGCGAGCGCCCCCAGGCCTCGACCGTCCCTTCCTTGGCCGGCTTCTGCTCATCCGCCGACCCCAGCTCGACCCACTCGCCCTGCGCCACCAGGAACTGGCGGAGATCCTGCAGGCAGCGCTCGTCGTACTGCAGCACGGTCTTGCCGACGGTGCAGACCAGAATCGGCAGGCCGTCCTTCTCGTCCTTGTGCATCGTGTACTCGGAGGTGCCGGGCGGCGTCGTGAGCCGCCACGGGTCTTCCCTGGTGCCGCTGCCCTCGCCCATGCCGCCTCCTTGGTTGCCGATTGGCCGGTTGCCGCCGGTCGGCGCAGCCTACCGAGACACGTCCACGTCGGGCCGGTTGGCCCGGGGCCGGGTGATCTCGAAGAAACCCGGCTCGGCTGAGAGCACCGCGATGGCATCCCAGAGCCGGAGGGCGGCGTCACCGGTCGGGGCCGGCGCCATGACCGGACCCTTGAAGCCGTGCGGGGGATCGGCCCGCACCACGATGGTGGGCGTCTGCGTCTTGGGACCCCCGAAGGCGTAGGCCACCTCCATGGCCTCGACAATCGGCGTGTCCCACTTCTCGTCGTCGGCCGCTCCGATGAGATCGGCGTCGAGCGCAGCAGCGGCCAGGCACTCTGACAGGAGCTGGTCGTCGCGTTTGGCCCCGGGGTCGAAGAAGCGACGGCCCCACTCCCGGTAGAGCGCGTCGACCGCGCCCTCGCCGGCCCGGGCCCGGGCCGCCTCGAAGATCCGGAGCATCCGGTGCGAGTAGGCGTGCGCGGCGATGACCCGCCCCACCAGCTCCTCGGGCACCGTGGGCGCGGCGCCGAAGTCGTCCCGGATCTCCAGGCAGTAGGAGCGCCAGGTCACCTCCAGGTCGCGCTGCGAAGCCACCTCCTCCAGCCACCGGGACGTGATCCACGCCCAGGGGCAACTCGGGTCCACGAAGAATTCGACGGCGGTCATGACCCCAAGGCTAACGACGCCGTCCCCGGGGACGTCCCGAGGACCCACCCGGGAGCTCAGCCGGGCTTGGTGGCCTCAATGAGGAACCGGGTGGCGTGGGCCACGAAGCTGCCATCACGCTCTATCTGCTCGTGCAGGTCCTCGAGGCGATCCCGGTGCCCCGCCACCGTGAAGCCGGGGACGGTCCAGACGACCAGTCGGAGGAAGTAGACCACCGCGCCGACGTCGTAGAAGACCATCCGGAGCCGTTCCAGCCGGATGTCGTTGACCACCAGCCCCGCCGCCTCCGCGTGGGCCCGGGCCACCTCCGGATCCCGGGCCGTGCCCGAGGGCAGTGGTCCCAGCATGAACTCCCTCAACTCGCGGACGGTATGGGGGCCGACCTGCTGGGACAGGTAGGTGCCGCCCGGCCTGAGCACGCGGGCGATCTCTCCCCACCAGGTGACGATCGGGTGCCGGCTGGTCACCAGATCGAACGACTCATCGGCGAACGGCAACGCCGGGCGGTCATCGTTGGCGGCCACCACCGAAGCCCCACGAGGCCGCAGGGCACGGGCAGCCACCGCGACGTTCGGCGGGTACCCCTCGCTGGCTACCAGCAGCGGTGGCCAGTCGGGCAGTTTCGCCAGCAGTTCGCCGCCACCAGATTGGAGGTCAAGCACCCGTGTGGCCAGCCCGTACCGGACCGCCACCAACTCGGCGTAGCGCCAACTCGGCCGTTCCTCGCTGGCTCGCCCGTCTAGCCAGCTGAAGTCCCAGCCCGAAATCGGCGCCGCTTCAGCCTCGGCGATCAGCTCATCGAACGACGCCACCTCAGGGCCGTAACCGGCGACGGTGCGGCACCGCTACACCGTATGCCAGTCCTCAGGCGTTCGGCTTGTCTCCCGACGCCGCCGCCAGGCGCATCTGCTCCAGGCGCTCGATCAACCCCATCTTCTCCTGGCCCACGCTGCCGTCGAGCCGGGCTGCGATCTGTTCGGGCGTCCAGCGGCCCTCGGCGTACATGGCCCGCACCTCGGCCGGTTGGTTCCACACCGCGATCTTGGACCCGACCACCGTGTACACCTGCCCGGTGACGTGCTTGGCCTGGTCGCTCAGCAGGTAGATCACCATGGGGGCGATGTCCTCGGCGTCCCCCATCTCGGCCAGCTCCATCGGGACATTGGCCGACATCCGGGTGCGGGCGACCGGGGCGATGGCGTTGGAAGTGATGCCGTAGCGGTGCAGCCCGGCCGCGGCCGACCGCACCAGCGAGACGATGCCGCCCTTGGCGGCGGCGTAGTTGGCCTGAGCCACGCTGCCGGCGAAGGCACCCGAGGTGAACCCGATGAGGGCGCCGCCACCCTCCTGCTTGCGCATGACGGCCGCGGCGGCCCGGAAGACCGTGAAGTGGCCCTTGAGGTGGGTCGAGATCACGGCGTCCCACTCGTCCTCGGACATGTTGAACAGCATCCGCTCGCGCAGGATTCCGGCCACGGCCACCACGCCGTCGATCCGGCCCCACTTCTCCACCGCCGTGGCGATGAGCCGCTCGCCGGACTCCATTTTCGAGATGTCGTCGGCCACCGCGATGGCTTCGCCCCCGGCCCCGGTGATTTCCGCCACCACGGCGTCAGCCACCTCGCTGCTCGGGTCCTCCCCGGCCATGCCCACGCCGTAGTCGGCCACGATCACCTTGGCCCCCTCGGCCGCCGCGGCCAGCGCCACGGCTCGCCCGATGCCGCCACCGCCGCCGGTGACCGCGACCACTTTGCCTGCGAGAAACCCTGCCATGATCGATCTCCTGGTCATCATCTCCGCGCCCGGTGGGCCGGCGCGGTGGCCGCCTAGTTGCTGCAACTTAGAACATGTTCTAGCTTGCGGTCCGCCGGCGCTGCCATCCGAGCCGGCCCGGTACAAGCCAAGAAGGAGAATGCCACCATGGGTGACCTGGGGTTTTGGGCCATGGCCCGAGAGGATCCTGACTATCTGGCCCTGATCACGCCCGACGGCGCTGAGGTACGGGCCGGTGAACTGCTCGGTCACGCCAATCAGTTGGTGCACGCGCTGCGGGCCCACGGCGTGAGGAAGGGCGACGTGGTGGCCACCCTGCTGCCCAACGGGGCCGAGATGGTTGAGATCTACCTGGCCGCCCTCCAGGCCGGCTGGTACCTGGTCCCGATCAACCATCACCTGGTGGCACCCGAGATCGCCTACATCCTCAAGGACTCGGGCGCCAAGACGTTCATCACCCACGCCCGCTTCGCCGAGGCGTCGATCGCCGCGGCCGACGAGGTGGCACTGCCCGAGGACGGGCGGCTCTCGGTCGGCCATGTCGACGGGTTCTCACCCTACGACGCCACCCGTGACGCCTACCCGACCTCCGAGCCCGGTGACCGCACGCTGGGCGACGTCATGAACTACACGTCGGGTACCACCGGCAATCCCAAGGGCATCTTCCGCAAGCTGCTCGATGTCGATCCGGATCAGGCCGCGCTCGGCCTGGCCGGGATCCTGTTCCTCTTCGGCGTCCAGCCCCAGGACGACAACGTCCACATCATCGGCTCGCCGCTGTACCACACCGCTGTGCTGCGTTTCGGGAGCGCCTCGCTGCACCTGGGGCACACGGTGGTCCTCATGGACAAGTGGACGCCGGAGGACATGCTCCGCCTCATTGAGCAGTACCGGGTCACCACCTCGCACATGGTGCCCACGCAGTTCCACCGCCTGCTGGCCCTGCCCGAGGAGGTGCGGGCCAAGTACGACGTGTCCTCGCTCCGGCACATGATCCACGCCGCCGCCCCGTGCCCGATCGACGTCAAGCACAAGATGATCGCCTGGTGGGGAAATGCGGTGGACGAGTACTACGCGGCCAGCGAGGGTGGCGGCACCCTGGTCACCGCCGAGGAGTGGCTGGCCAAGCCGGGCACGGTGGGCAAGCCGTGGCCCATTTCCGAGATCGGCATCTTCGACGACGAGGGCAACCGGATCACCGAGCCCAATGTCATCGGCACCGTCTACATGGCCATGCAGTCGGCCAGCTTCGAATACCACGGTGACAAGGACAAAACCGAGAAGAACCGCATCGGCAACTTCTTCACCGTGGGCGATGTCGGCCTGTTGGACGAGGACGGGTACCTCTTCCTGCGCGACCGCAAGATCGACATGATCATCTCCGGTGGGGCCAACATCTACCCGGCCGAGATTGAGAACGTGCTGCTCTCCCACCCCAAGGTCGGTGACGCGGCCGTGTTCGGCATCCCGCACGACGACTGGGGCGAGGAAGTGAAAGCCGTGATTGAGCCGGCGGAAGGGATTGAGGGCAACGACGAGTTGGCCGCCGAGATCCTCGAGTTCTGTGCCGGCCGGCTGGCCAAGTTCAAGACGCCGAAGACGGTGGACTTCACCACTGAGATGCCCCGTGACCCCAACGGCAAACTCTACAAGCGCAAGCTGCGCGATCCCTACTGGGAAGGCGTGCAGCGGGCGCTCTAACCAAGGCCGGTTCAGTCCGGCGCCCTCGCCGGACGGTGGCGATACGCTGCGGAGACTCGGCGGAAGGGGCACCATGCGAATCCACCATCCTGCGAATAGAGGACGGACACGGGACGTCGCGTCCTTCGCCTCAAAATGTTGCGCAGTCATCCTGGTGGTGTCGGCCGGACTCACCGTAGGCGCCCTAGGGGCCCCGACCGCCGCGGCGCCACCTGTGCCCACCTTTACCTGGACCGGTGCCGACGCCGCCTCGCAAAGTGTGCCCGGGTTGTGGTCGGACGGAGGTAACTGGTCCGGTGGCGTGGCGCCCCAAGCTCCAGGCCCGTTCAACCTGTCCTTCCCCGCCTGCAGCGGTCTCTGCGAAAATACGCAGAACGACATCGCTGGCCTCACCGTCGGCACCCTGTCCGTCTTGAGCGGCGATTTCTACCAGATCACCGGCGATCCGTTCACCTTGGACAATGTCGTGGCCAGCGGGCCCTTCGCCGTCGGCCCCCAGTTCCAGCTGGGCACGTCGAGCACATGGTCGATCAGCGGGGCCAACACGGTCGTCTACCTGGACGACAATCAGCCCGTCACCGGTCCCGGCTCCATCGACATTACGCTGAGCGATGGAGCGTTACTCAATACGGCCGGTTTCTCAGTGGCTGGGTCGATCACCGTCAACGGCGCTGACCCATCGATCACCCCGTCCAGCAACGGCCTGATCGTCCAGCGTGGAAACGGCACAAGCCCCTGGTCGGTCAGCAATGTGGAGTACTACGAGTGGAATACGGGGGCGAATAGCTCCAGCGCGCCGGCCAGCGGATCGCTTACCCTCCACCACGCAGATTTGGAGATGTTTCCAAACGCCGCTGCACCCGGCGCGACTGCAACGACGTTTGGCAACGTGGCGGGGAACGTCACCGCCGACAGCTCCAGCACTCTGGGGTTCAATCAGGGGGGTAACGGAAGCATTTTGCCCGCGCTGACCGCGTCGGGCACGATCACCCTCGGGTCGGCGAACTTGGTGATCTACGCCGGATGCCCTCACGACAACTCCTCGTATTTGGTGATCCAGGCGGCAGAGGGGATCAGCGGGACTTTCACGACGACTACCCCGGACGGGCAGTTCCCCGCTCCCGATGGGGCCATCGTGGAGTCACCACCATTCGTCTTGTGTGGCGGCGCACAATCCGACTTCCTCCAACTCCACTACTCGGCCACTGCTGTGATAGCGACCGCCGTGATCACTCCGGCCATCGTCGTCACCTCTTCGAGTCCGACCGCGATCCCCGGAGAGTCCGTCACCTATACATCCCACACCCTGCAGGGGCTTGCTGGGGGCACCGTTGCCTTCACCGATGGGGGCACCTCTATCGCCGGCTGCGCGGCGGTCCCGCTGGTGACCGGCACCGGGCAGGCCACCTGCACGACCAGCTACGCCGCCACCGGGACCCATCAAGTCACCGCCACTTACAGCAATAGCTATCCCCCGACGCATCTCACGTCGCCGCCCGTCACTGTGACCATCGTCCCCCCGCCCCCGCCCATCGCTACCATCACGACGGGGCAGGGCGTCTTCGCCCGTCCCGAGGTGATTAACGGCACCGCGTCGGACGTGGGCGGGCCGGGCGTCGGGGAGATCCTCTTCTATTACAAGGACCTGGTCACCGGAGTCTCTGGGGTCATCGTGGCCACGTGCACGAGTTGCGGAGCCGGGCAGACCAGCACTACCTGGCATGTCAACGTGCCGGCCAGCGGCTTGCCCGGCGTGTACCAATTCGTGGCCCAGCCGGTCGACGTCGCCAACAACTTCGGCGGCGCATCGAACCAGGTCTTCCAGATCGTCGTCTGAGTCGGGCGGATACCGACGAGCGCCAGCTCGTCCCCGGCGCGGTTGGCTCCAGGTTGGACTGGTCGGGCCCGAGGCAGTTTCGATTACTTGGTTGGCCACCAGGAACGGACTGTCATCGCCCCGGACCGACCTGGGTCAGCTTGAACTGATGGGAGCAAGTGTCGGGGTGTTCCGCTTGTCTTGTGGCGTTGATCGGGAGTTTGAACGTCATTTGGATGCCCAATGTCGTCGGACGGGCCTACCCCAGGCTGCGTCGTTGGACTGCTACAGCCTGCCCGAAGCCACGGTTGACAGGTGTTTGGCCAACGAGGTTGGGAACGGATTCTGTACCGAGGTCATGGTGACCGTCTGCTCAACAGTTGCCCTGACGAAATCGACAACGATCAGTTCGACGTTGAGTGTGACTCCCTGAGTAGTGACCGGCATGAACGCCACGAAATTGGCATTGTGTAAGGCCAGTGCCGTCGCTGGGAACCTCGACACCGTGATGTTTCCGACACTGGCATTAGGGCCGAATTGCGCTACGAGGGCGGACTTCGCCGTGCCATTCAAGACCTTGGTGAGACACGATGGTGTGTTCGAGTTTGCAAGGGATGCGAAATCAGCTCGCGCTGCTTTTGCAGACGGATAGACAGAGACGCTGTCGTCCACTGACTGGAGCTGGTTTTTACTGTCGAACTCCGGACTGTTGGCCGAGGGCGGGTTGTCCGTGATGACGCTGGTCGGAACCCCCAGGCAACTGGCCAGTTGCGCGGCGCCTGGGAACGACGAGTTGTCATTTGAAGACTTCGATGACTTCCAGCCTTTGGGCATATCCGAAAGTACGAGAAGCTCCTTCTTGGCCTGGCTGAGGGCCGACGCATTGTGTGCGCCCGCTACACCAGTGGTCCCAGCGAGCACGCTCAGAGCGAAGCCGCCGGAGAGGCAGGCACCGATGCAGGTCCAACGAGCAACCCCGAGACGCCGAAACGGAATTACGTTCATTTGACCTGCTCCCCCTAGAATTCAGCTGCGAAAGTGAGAGTGAATGCCCGCCGACAGCAACTCTACGACAACACAGGCGGGCATAGATACGTCCAATGGGCCAAAAGCCCTTTATTTACGAGTTGATCCGACCGTCTTTTCGGATAAGTTGACCGGCGCCATCACCCGGGCGAAATCGGCCACAATCGCGCATGGCCAAGTCATCGGTGCGGCTCATACTGATCTGTGGACTTCCGGCCTCGGGGAAGTCGACGCTCGCTCGTCGGCTCGCCCCCACGATCCCCGCCATCAGGTTGGATAAGGACGAGTGGACGACCCAACTGGGCGCCGATGTGTGGGATGAAGAATTCCGAGTGGGTCTGGAAGGTCAACTATGGGTTCTTTCCCAGGATCTCCTGGCCCAGGGCCAGAGCGTGATTTTGGAGTGGGGCCACTGGGCGCGAGTCGAACGAGATGAGAAACGACTCGGCGCGCGAGCTTTAGGGGTGGGTGTAGAACTGCACTATCTCAGTGCGCCTCTAGAGGAGTTGATTCAGCGCGCTGAACATCGCAATGCGTCGGGCGAGTGGACAGCCTCGCCTATCACGCGGGCTCACTTCGAGAGTTGGGCCACCATTTTTCAACCTCCCGATGAGGAGGAGCTCCTGTTGTTCGACCAGCCCGTTGGCGAAGGTTGATCTCGTCGAATATTTCTGCCGCTATGAGCAGTGTCACTCCAGTCCGAAGCGCCCCAACGAACGGGCGCGTGGTTCCATTGGTCCAACACTCAGTCGTGCGGGCCCGGGATGGTCGGGTCGAGGACCTTGGCGGCTGCGTCGGCACCGGTGACCGGAAGACCTTCCTTCTCAAGGAGTCCCAGCTGGACGAGCACGGTGGCCTGGTCCCAGTAGATATGCTCGTAGGCGACCTTTCCGCCCTCCACCCCCACAATGACCACGAAGGCCACGACGACCGGTAGACCCGTCGCCGCGACACCAGGGAGCATCCACTCGATCTCTTGGGTATGGGTGAAAGAGATGACCAATTCGTCGACGAGCCGTCCGTCACCAATGGTCCGTGACACCTGGACGAATTCGACATCAGGTGGGAAGAACTTCCCGATTAAACGGTCGGCATAGAACGAGCGGACACCTTCCCGCCCCGCACCCCCGATCATTGTGGGCACGTTCACCAAGTGGGGTGCGTCCGTCATGGTGGCGAGAGTCAATTCAAGATCCCCAGCCAGTTCCGCATCCATGTGCCGACCGAAAAGGTCAGCCATCACTTGCTGCTCTGGCTGGATTGCCACTATTCCCCCTTTTGACGGCTCCGTCACCCGAGTGACGACGCGCTTCTGACTGAGATCGTACCCAGCAGCACGGCACCGTTTGCGCCTCCCCGAATACACAGCCGTTGGTGCCTCGCGTGTCGAGTGCCCCACCCGACCGGCGTTGGGAGCCATTCGGCAAGGGACCGCCGACCCATGGACACCGGCGCAAAGGGACCCGAGCGCGGACCCGAGCATTGTCAGTGCTCGGACCGTCAGCGACAGGGATCATTGTGGACATCATCCCTAAACCCGCCGCATGCGGCGACCGCCTGCTATCGGTGCACGATTGAAAGTAGGCTCACCGAAGGGAACGGAGGCCAGTGGTGCCGATTGAAGTAGCTCGTCGTTTCGAACAACTCAGCCCAAAAGCCTACGAACACCCAGCCGACAGAGCCGCCACCTCCTCGCTCAATTCTGTGCCCTTGCTTGACAAGGTGCTCAAGCGACTCTCAGACCTCGGCCACGAACGTCGCTTGCGCCAAATCGTGATGGGCAACGCCATCCGCTTAAGCAGCGAGCAAATCCCCGACGTGTGGTCCAGCTACGTCCAATGCGTCTCGACCTTGGACCTTGACTCGACACCTGACCTCTACGTGATCAATGAGCCGAGCGTCAATGCCATGGCGATCGGGGCTAAAACGCCGATCGTTGTAGTGAACTCATCCTTGATTGGTTCGTACTCTGCCGCCGAGACACAGACTGTTCTTGGCCATGAGCTTGGTCACGTTCTGTCGGAGCATACGTATTACACCAGCGCGCTGGTGTTGCTTCAGCAGTTCATGCAAGGAGCATTACCGAAGTCGTTACTCTTCGGGCTGCCCGCTCGTGGACTCTATTATGCCCTCCTCGAATGGGCCCGGGCGGCTGAACTCTCGTCTGATCGCGCGGCGGCTCTGGTCATGGGAGATCCGCTCGCTCCATGTCGAGTTCTCATGCGCCTCGCCGGAGGAGCCCTCCCGGGAATGAACTTCGAGGCATTCCTCGCGCAAGCTGCCACGTATCAAGACGAGGACGACCTTTTCTCTCGTCACGCCAGATTCTGGAACGAGCTGAGCCTCTCGCATCCGGTCGCGGTTCGTCGGGTCAAAGAACTCACTGAGTGGGTCGAATCAGGTGAATACCAACGTATCTGCGACGGGGACTACCCGCGCCGCGGGCAGGAGCCACCGCCGTCAGCCGAATTCGATGCGGCTGTCGCCCACTACAGGGAGCGGTTCTCCGGAGTCCTCGATCGCGTTGCCGGCGGAGTCCAGGTGGTTGGAAAACAAGTCGGAGAATGGTTGAGAAGGATTCAGGGCGATGGAGAGGACGACGGCACAGACATTCCCGAATAAGTGACAAATGGATCACATGTGTATCGAGCGAACGGGGGCGGGTGTCAGAAGTACGATCCTGGCGTGCGAAGTGAGATCACTAACGGTCGTTTCGCATCCGAATCAGTGGCAGGGCGGAAGCCATCCGCACCGACTTGGGTCATAGGTGAGTCCGGTTCAGATAGGTCCACACGTATCGCTGAGTGGGTGACGAGCCGGGACAGAGCCATTGAGGTGTTGTCTCCAGGCGCTACGACCGCACAAGAGCAATTTGCCCACTTTGTCAAGGAAGAAATTGCGCCATCTCTGAGGAGCCACGGATTCAAGGGGTCAGGCAAGTCCTTCCGCCTGGATCGCGGTGATTATCGGGGGACATTGGCATTTCAAGGGTCTGTGTGGAACACGAGTTCGCATGTTGAGTTCACCGTCAACCT
>DASZMA010000169.1:0-5853 GCA_035552095.1 Acidimicrobiales bacterium
GCACAGCGTTCCGAAGGTGAGGGCATCGGGCCCGCGGATGAGCATTGCCTTCCGGCACGGTGTCGCTTGACGGTTCCCCGATGGAGTGCGCACGCCAAGGGAATGCCCAACAGCAACTGGAATCACGAAGACCTCGGGCGCATCGTCCTGCCACTGCAGGTCGGGTGGAATGGTCCCACCAAGACCTACGACCTCAACGGTCGATGAGACCGTACCCGGGTGTAAGAGCAGGTCCTGAGAGAAGGCACTGCCGAGGACATTCGCTTCTACATCGATGTAGTTCAGTCACTGGACCTCTGGACTGAGCTGGTGCTGCCGAGTTCAGCGCGCCGAGTATGGGCCGAGTGGTTCGCACGCACCCGACACGGCGAACTTGCGTGCTCAACGACAACGACAACGGCATCGGCCTTGGTCGGTGACTCGGTCATCCAGACCGATCGCCTGACTCACCGAGCAACTCGAATTTTTGGAGCGGAAGACGGGATTCGAACCCGCGACCCTCACCTTGGCAAGGTGATGCGCTACCGCTGCGCCACTTCCGCGTGGGACTGTCACACTAGCGCGCCCCTCACCTGGGAAATGTCACACAGCCAGAAACCTATCTACCAGCAATTTCTCGACCCGAACTCGGCTCCCGGTGGGGGCCACGCCGCAGTATTGCGGCCGGGGCGAGTAGCCGGTGTGCAATTCGGGTAGACAGGTTCCATGAGCGAGACGGATCAGGGATCGACATCCACCGGCAGCACAGGGAGTTCCGGAGGTGGTGCCGCCGCTGGCTCGGCCCAGGATGCCGGTTCGGCTGAGGTCATCGTCGGCGAGATCCCCGACGCCAGCGACCTGACCCACATGCTCTGGACCACCAGATGCACCTTCTCCGCCCACGGACTGCTCGGGACGTTCGAGGACAAGGAGGCGGCCGAGAAGGTGCGGGGGGAACACTTGCTCAGCAAGCATGGACGCCGGGAGTAACTCCGTAGTCTCCCGTCCATCATCGAGTCCTTACCGGAGAGCCGCCCATGACTGATGCCCGACTCATCCCCGACCCCACTGTCTTCATCCTCTATGGAGCCACCGGCGACCTGGCCCACCGGCTCGTCCTGCCTGCGTTCTACCGGCTCGCCATCGCCGGTCTCCTGCCCGGGGACTGGCGGCTGGTGGGTAACGGCCGAGGCGACGTGTCTCACGAGGACTTCCAGGAGCACGTGCGCCAGAGCCTGGAGGAGTTCGGGCCCAAACCGTCCGAAGGGCCCTGGGAAGAGGTGCGCGCCCGGCTCCGCTTCGCCGGTGGAGGCTTCAACAGCAGCGACCCCGGGAGCCTGCTCGAAGTCCTAGCGGAGGCGGAGAAGGAATTGGGGGGCACTCCGCAGCGGATCCATTACATGGCGGTACCGCCCACCGCGTTCGGCAGTCTGACCGAAGCGATCCGTACCCACGAGTTGAGCGAACGGTCGCGGGTGGTCTACGAGAAACCCTTCGGCACCTCCATGGCGACCTTCCAGGAACTGGATCACCAGGCCCACGAAACGTTCGAAGAAACGCAGATCTACCGCATTGACCACTTCCTGGGCAAGGAAGCCACCCAGGACATCCACGTGCTGCGTTTCGCCAACGGCCTCTTTGCCGGCGCCTGGGACCGCAGCCATATTGAGAGCATCCAGATCGACGTGCCCGAGACGCTTGATGTCGCCATGCGGGCGGCCTTCTATGACGCCACCGGTGCCATCCTCGACATGTTGGTCACGCATCTCTTCCAAGTGGCGGGCGAGGTGTCGATGGGTCCGCCCCATTGCCTGGAACCAGAGTGTCTGGCCCAGGCCCGGGAAGAGGTCATCGGCTGCTTTCGACCGCTCACCGCCGCCGACGTCGTGGTGGGCCAGTACGAGGGTTACCGCGACATCGAAGGGGTTCCCCATGATTCACGCACCGAGACCTTCGTGGCCGTCCGGCTGTGGGTTGACAACGATCGCTGGGACGGGGTCCCGTTCCTGTTGCGGACGGGCAAGTGTCTGGCCGAGAGTCATCAGAGGGTCAGCGTCGTGTTCCGGGACCCCGCTCCGGGGCTGAGCGGCCAGCCCAAGTCGGCCAGTGTGCTCAGTTTCGAGCTCTCCGGTGATGGAGACATTGCGCTGTCGGTCGTGGCCAAAGTTCCGGGTCCCGACCTCAGGTTGAGTTCGACCACCATCAACCTCCCCCTGGGCACGGCCTTCCACACCCCGTCGCTCCCGGCCTATTCGCGCCTCTTGCACGATGTGCTCTTGGGGGATCGCTCACTCTTCACCCGTCCCGACGGACTGGAACACGTATGGAAGGTGGCCGACGGAATTTTGCGTGACAAACCGGCGCCGCTCCCCTACGCCAAGGGCTCCTGGGGCCCGGCTGCCGCCACTGCACTGGTCTCGCCACAGCATTGGGTGCTGGGTGAGACCGAAGGTGAGAGGTGAGTCAAGCGGGTGGCGGACCCGTTGCTGTCAGGCACGCAATGGCGCTCCATGACCCCAGATGTGGAGCCACTCGGCGAGCGCGACTAAATTCATAAGGTCGTGCTGCGTGCCAGGTCGGGTTCCTTTTGCGTCTCAAACGCGACGACCAGTGGGCTTCGAGTGAAGTTCGTCCTCGCGTTGTCGGCCTTGCTCATCACCAGCGCGACGCTGTTCGTGCCCTTCGGGCAACCGGCAGGCGCCGATCAGGTCAGCAGCCTCCAGGCTCAGGCCAAATTGATCGCGCAGGAACTGGTGCAGGAGCAACTGCAGGCTGGGGCGTACCAACAGCAGTACTCCGTGGCCAGTGACAGGGTGGCCAGCGATCAGCGCGGCATCAGCGCCACGCAGCAACAGATACGCCTGGACCGGCGCGCCATCGCCACCCGGTCCGCCAGCATCCGGCGCTTGGCCATCCGGTCCTACGTGTTGGCCGGGAGCGTGTCCTCCTCATCGGGCGAAGCCTCGCTGTTCGCCCAGAACGTGCAGAAGCTCCAGTCGGCCAACGAATACGCCACCATCAGCATCGGCGATCTCAACCTGGCGCTGGCGCAACTTCACACGGCCCAGCGGGCCGTCCAGGCTCAGCAAGCGGTGCTCCTCCAGCAGCAGAGTCAGGACCAGGCCGAGCAGTCACACCAGGCCCAGTACCTGGCGCAGGCCACGGCGACGGCCAGCCGGATGCAAGTGGTGCAGGCCAAGGTGACCGGCCAGCTGGTCGCCGCGGTGGCCCAGCAGAACGCCGCCCAGGCCGCCGCCGCTGCTGCCGCCGTCGCCGCCGCTCAGCGGGTGGCCGCCCAACAGGCATCCACCCACAAGGCCGCCGTGGCTTACGTGTCGTCCAACACATCGGATCCCGCCCTGAACCCGTTTCTCCAGTGTGTCCGCCAAGCCGAGTCGGGCGGTAACTACGCCGCCGTGTCGCCCAACGGCGAGTACATGGGGGCCTTCCAGTTCTCGCAGCCGACATGGGATTACGCCGCCCAGGCGGCCGGCCGTCCCGATCTGGTGGGAGTGCCGCCCAACGTCGCCTCCAGGGCCGACCAGGACACCATGGCGGTGGCCCTGTATTCACTCGACGGTGAGCGGCCCTGGTTGGGTGACCGCTGCACCACCGCCTGAGGAACGTCCGCTCAGCCGGTCTCCCCGCGCGCATCGAGCGCGCACCCCACCAGCTCCCCCAACGCATCATCGATATTGATGGCCAGCTCCTCCAGCTCGGGCAGAAGCTTCCGGCAGGCGAAGAGGCCGAAATAGAGGTGGTCGAGGTAGGAGAAGATGGTCACGTTGAGCCCGATGCCCTCGGCTATGGGGCCCAGCGGGTACAGGGCGCTCACCCGGCTTCCGGCGCAGAAGAGCGGGAACTCCGGCCCTTTCACCCCGGAGACCGTCACGTTGAAGGGCGGGCGCATGTGGTCGAACAGCTTGGTCCCCGCCACGGCGCGGGCCAGACGCGACACCAGGGCCGGGGCGGCAATCTGCGCCAGGTCGCCCACCAGTCGCCCGCGGTGCAGTTGCTCCTGGTCCTTGGACACCCGCGTCGACTCCGCAATCGCGTCGAGTCGTCGCACCGGATCGTCAATGTCGGTGGCCAGGGAGACCAGCATGCCCGAGACCTGGTTGCCCAGCGCCTCCCCCTCCCCTTCCGGCCTGGTCGACACCGGCACCATGGCCACGAGCGGCTGTGCGGCCGACTCGCCGCGCGCCGCCAGCAGGCGGCGCAACCCACCGGCCACGCCGGCCAGCAGCACGTCATTGACCGTGCAGGAGAAGACGCGCCGCACCAACTTGGCGTCCTCCAACGGGAGCGAGAGCGTCGAGAAGCGCTTGCGGTTGGAAACGGCGCCGTTGAACGAGGTCCGGGGGGCCGAGAAGAAGGCGGGTGGCGGCACCTCGCCCTGGCTCTGCAGGGTTCGGTTGTGCGTGCCCAGATCGGCGATGGCCTCCACGCCGGCCCGCAGCGTGCCCATGGCCCGGCCCGGTTGCTGGGGCAGCGCATTGGCGGCGTAGCGCAGCATCTGGGTGTTGTTGGGCAATGGGCCCGGATCCCAAGGTCCCCCGGGCAGAGGGACCACCCGGGCCCGCGGCGTCAGGTCCAGGAAGGCGGCCAGGATCGACGCCCCGCTCACGCCGTCGAGGATGGCGTGGTGCATCTTGGCGATCAACGCGGCCCGCCCATCCTCGAGCCCCTCCACGAAGTACATCTCCCATAGCGGGCGATCGGGGTCGAGCTGGCGGCTCATGGCGGCGGCCACGAAGACGTCAAGCTCCTTCTGACCTCCCGGGGTGGGCAGGCTGGCCCGGGAGAGATGGTCGTCGAGCTCGAAGTCCGGGTCGTCCACCCACACCGGGTGATGCAGGCCTAACGGCACCCTGATGGCCCGTTGCCGCATCGGACCGACCAGATGCAGGCGCCCCTCGATGATCCGACGGATCTGGGTGAACCGGGTGGAGGGTGAGAAGAGGGAACGGGTGCCTTCGGGCGGGTCGAGGACCATGACGACACCCACATGCAGCGGCGTGGTCGGCGTCTCCAGGGAGAGGAACGCCGCGTCCATGCCCTCCAGCGGCTGCATCACCGCTCCCCTCGCCCCATGGCCGTCACCCTCACGTCCCGGTGTGGCCGAATCCGCCGGTGCCCCGGGCGGCCTCACCCAGACCCTCGGGTGGAACCGGCTCGAAATCGGCTTCTTGGACCGCCATGATCACCAGCTGCGCGATCCGGTCGCCCCGGGTCACCTCGTAGTCCTCGAGCGGGTCATGGTTCACCAGAATCACCTGCAGCTCACCCCGGTAACCGGCGTCGATCAGACCCGGCGTGTTGAGACACGTCACGCCGTGGCGCAGGGCCAACCCGCTCCGGGGCAGGACGAAACCGGCGTAGCCCGGGGGGATGGCCACGGCGACCCCGGTAGGCACCAGGGCCCGGCCGCCCCGGGCGGGCAGCACGACGTCCTGGCGGGCCAGCAGATCGGCACCGGCATCGCCCTCCCGTGCGTAGGCCGGCATGGGCAGATCGGCATCGAGCTGATGCAGGGGCACGCGCAGCATCTTTGGACACTACAAGGCGGTTACTCCCGGATCTCACTCCGCCGCACGGGCCGACGGTCTCTGGCGTTCAAGCAGAGGGAGGGCAAACCACAGGCCGGCAAAGACCGCCACGGTCAGTGCGACGAAGAGCGACACCATCCATCCGGTGTCGACGAAACTCAGCACGAACGTGACCGACATGGAGATGGCCAGGCCGACGCTGGCCAGTCCGAGCAGGGCCATCCGGTTGGCCGTTCGGAGAAGCCGTCCCTTCTCGTGCAGGTGGAATACCCAACGGTGGTAGGCCACCGGCGCGATCAGCAATGCCGTCGACAACGCCGCCAGC
>DASZMA010000170.1:0-4885 GCA_035552095.1 Acidimicrobiales bacterium
AGCGCAGCGGGTCGACGCCGAACTCATCGGCCAGCGCCAACGGCGAGACATCGGTGATGTTCAACGACCGCGCCTCGTCGCCCACGCCGACCACCCCGCTGGCGATGACCGTCTTGCTCAGCTTCTGCCCGCCCATGAGCAGGTAGCCGTGCACGAAGATCTCGGCCGGTGGCTCAATGCCGGCGGCCATGCACATGGCCGGCCACCACACGCAGTGGAACTTCAAGATGTCCTTACCGATGAGGTGATGCGCCGCGCCCCACATGGTGGCGAAGCGTTCGGTGTCGGTGCCGTAGGAGGCCACCGTCAGGTAGTTGATCAGCGCGTCGTACCAGACATAGAAGACATGAGCGTCGTCCCACGGCACCGGTACGCCCCAGCGGAACGAGGTGCGGGTGATCGAGACATCCTTCAGCCCGCCCCGGATGAAGCCGAGGGCCTCGTTGCGCTTCGAGGTGGGCCGGACGAAGTTGGGGTGGCTGTCGTAGTAGTCGAGCAGCTTCTGCTCGAACGCGCTCAGGCGGAAGAAGTAGTTGTCCTCCTGCATCTCAATCACCGGGCGCCCGTGGATCGGGCACTTCCCGTCGATCAGTTGCTCTTCGGTGTAGTAGTCCTCGCAGGAGACGCAGTAGAGACCGGTGTAGGTCCCGATCTCAATGAACCCGTTGTCGTAGACCCGCTGCAGGAAGTGCTGCACGGCCGCGTAGTGGCGGGGCTCGGTGGTCCGGATGAAGTCGTCGTTGCTGATGTTCAGGCGTTCCCAGGCCTCGACGAAGCGAGCCGAGGTGCGATCGGTCCACTCCTGGGGCGTGGTGCCGTGGGCCTCGGCCGCCTCGACGATCTTGGCGCCGTGCTCGTCGGTGCCGGTCATGAACAGGACCTCGTCGCCCAGGAGGCGGTGCCAGCGGGCCAGGGCGTCCGCGTTGACCGTGGTGTAGGCCGTGCCCACATGGGGCGCGTCGTTGACGTAATAGATGGGTGTGGTCAGGTAGTAGGGCGGCACTGGCGGTAGCGTACCGGCGCTGTCAGGACTCCCTGACCTCTCCCCGGAGCCGCAAGGCCGCTTCGTAGACCCGGCGGCGGGCCACCCCCATCTCGGTGGCCAACCGCTCGGAGATCTGCCGCGGCCCATCCCCCGGGCGCTCGCGCAACCCGGCCCGCACCGCCTCGTCAATCGACTCGTCGCTCACCGGTCCCGGCAGCGGCGCGCCGCCGATCACCAGCACCACTTCCCCCCGCACGCCGCGTTCGGCAAAGCGAGCCGCCCCGTCGGCCAGACTCCCCCGCCACACTTCTTCATGCACCTTGGTCAGTTCGCGTGCCACCGCCACCGGTCGGGTCCCGTCCCAGACGGCCAGTTCGGCCAGGGTGGCCGCCACCCGGCCCGGAGCTTCCAGCACCACCGTGGTCCGCTGGTCGGCCATGACCGCCGCTAACCGTTCCCTGCGCTCGGGGCCCTTCCGGGGCAGGAACCCCTCGACGCAGAAGCGGTCGGTGGCCAGCCCGCTGACCACCAGGGCGGCAATCACCGACGAGGCGCCCGGCACCACGCTGACCCGCAGACCGGCCGCGGCCGTGGCGGCCGCCAGCAGTGCCCCCGGGTCCGAGATGCCCGGCGTGCCGGCGTCACTCACCACGGCCACCGTGCCGCCGCCGGCCACGCACGCCACCATGCGCTCGACCCGCGTCCCCTCGTTGTGCCCGTGCAGGGAGACCAGCCGGTCGCCCCGCGCCCCTCCGGCCGGGATGTCCATGGCCGAGAGCAGCGCCCGGGTCCGCCGGGTGTCCTCACAACAGATCAGGTCGGCGCTCGACAGCACCTCCCGGGCCCGCTGGGAGAGGTCGCCCAGGTTCCCGATCGGCGTGGCCACCAGGATCAGCTGCCCGACCCGCTCCTCGCCCCGGACATCGCCCGGGTCCTCACTCACTGGAACTCACTGGCACTCACTGAACCTCGCGGATGACCAGCTGATCGCCTACCCGCACACCCCACCGCTCCAGCGAGCCGGCCTCGGTCTGCAGCACGCTGCGCACGCCCCGGCGGGCCAGGGCGATCCGCCACGGGGACAGTCGCACCAGCCGCAGGATCACCAGCTCGTCGGAGAGGAACGCCACATCGAGCGGGAACTTCATCCCCACTGTGTGCACCGAGCGCACCCCGGCCAGGTGCAATCCTCCCTCGCACTGGTCCCGGCCGCGCAGCCCCTTGGCCCGCTCGGCGAAAGAGTCGGTCATCTCCAGGGCGCAGACCACATCGCCGTCGCGCAGCAGCCAGCCGGACCGCATAGGCGTCTGAGACTAATGACTTCCGCTCGGCCGGACGGCCCGCTCATCGGCGCGGGAGCACCGGTCCTGCGCTCCGGGATCACCAACGGAAGGAATTCCACCCGGTTCTCGGCCTCTCCCGCCGCAAACTAGGCTGTCGCACTTATGTCGAAACGGACTGTCAAGCGCAAGCTCAGGGCCAAGAAGAAGGCCAACCACGGCAAGAAGCCGAACTGCGGGCGGGGCTAGCCCTCAGTCGAACTCAGTCCAGCCGGCCGTCCCAGGCCACACCCTTGGCCTGGAGCACGCCCGAGAGGGTGGTCGGGCGGTCCGAAATGATCCCGTCGACACCCAGTCCCACCAGGCGCTCCATGGCGTCCGGATCGTTGACTGTCCACACATGGACCGCCTTGCCGGTCCGGTGGGCCGCCTCCACGAACGCCTCGTCGACTACCACGAGATCGCCCTGACGCTCGGGCACCTGATAGGCCACCGTTGGCGTATCGGGGATGGCGCCTCCCGCCCCGTCGTGGGCGGCCCGCCAGAACTCGGCCGTGGCCATGGTGCCGGCCGAGGTGGGCACCAGCGGGGCGAACCTCCGGAAGGAGTCGGTGGCCGGATCCAGGAATGAGGCCACAATGACGTCGTCGGTCCGCTCGAACTCCGCCAGCAGCCGGGCCAGCGCTTCCTCGTAGGGCGCCACCATGGGTGCGGTCTGCTTGATGTCCAGGTTCAGCACGACCCCGGGGAACTGTTCGAGCACCTGGCGCAGCGTGGCGATGCCGAAGTCGGGGTCGTCGGGTGCCCGGCCGCGGTAGGGGTACTCGCTCTCCGGCTGACCCGGTGAGACGTCCGCGCCGGGAATGAACCAGTAGGAGAAGTCGAGCTGGCGCAGCTCGGCCAGGGTGAAACTGACGATGGTGCCGGTGGCCGCCGTGGTCCGGTCGACCGTGGCGTCGTGGCAGACCACCAGCTCACCGTCCGCGGTGGCATGCACATCGAGCTCAATGCCGGTCGCCCCGGCGGCCAGGGCGCTCGTGATGGCGAAGAGGGTCGAGGACGGTGACTCCCAGGCGCCGCCCTGATGGGCGTAGGAGATCATCCGGCGGTCCAGCCACACTGACTCCCGGCTCACATTGCTCACATCACTCACCTCATTCACCACGACTCCGACGGTAACAGTCGCCCGTCTATTCTCTTTCCCCCGTGCTCGATCATCTCCTCGTCGACATCATCTCCACCATCCGTCGCTCCTTCGAACAGGCCCTGCTGCAGCGCCAGGCTGTCGAGGAGCGCTTCCAGGTCGATGTCTTCCTGGGGGACGTCTCCTGGGAGACCTCCTACAGCCTGCCCGGCGAGGAGCAGCCGCCCCGGGTGCGGGCCGACGTGTCGGTGGACTGGCCCACCTGGAGCCAGACCTCCTACCGGAGCTGGTCGATCGGCGAGCCACCGGACGAACTGCCCGAGGTGGTCATTGAGGTGGCCCTGCGAGTGCAGCGCCTGGCCGAGGCACCCGACAGCGAGAAGGTCCTGCGCGCCCTGCCCGAGATGAAGCCGCTGCCGGGCATGGATGCCCTGGTGCGCACCGCCACCACCATTGAGCAGGTGCACGCCGGCCGCGGCGTGCGCTGGGCCGTCGAGGCCACCTACGAGGGCTCGGTGCGCTTCAGCGAATCCCAACTCGAGTCACCCCGCGAGATCGAGCCCGTGTTCGATGGCCTGACCCGCTGGATCTCCTCGACCCTCATTTCCTTGGCCGACCTGCCCTTCTCCTTCCTGCCCCCCGACGAGGACGACGACTGAGCCTCACGTCAAGTCGGCCCGACTGGTATCACCCCCGTCGCGCCCACTAGGGATGGTCCCTGAAATGAGCCATCACCCACTGCAGCGCGGCACGTCGCGATACGTGTTCGCTGCCCTCGGCGTGGCGCTGAGCGTCGTGCTGGCCGCCTGCGGCACGTCGCCTCCCGCCGCCCCGCCCGCCAATGAGGGGTTGGTCTTCGACCGGCCCACACCGCAGCACATCCCGCTGGTCAACCAGCAGGGGCAGTCCGTTTCGCTGGCCAGCCTCAGGGGGAAGGACGTCGTCCTCGCCCCCTTCCTCACGCTGTGCCAGGACGAGTGTCCATTGGTCCTGGCAGCCTTCATCGGCCTGCAGCGCGATCTCAAGGCGGCCGGGCTGAGCCACCAGGTGGTCTTCGTCGAGGCCACGGTCGACCCCGGCCGTGACACGGTGGCCCGTCTCGCCGCTTACCAGAAGGAGTTCGGGGCGGACTGGGATCTCTGGACGGGCACGCCGGCCAACCTGGCCGCCTTCTGGAAGGCCTTCGGCGTGAACTACCAGACCGTGGCCGAAGGGCAGCCTCCCGTTAAGGACTGGCTGACTGGCCAGCCCCTGACCTACGACGTGGCCCACTCCGACGGCTACGTGCTCATCAACACCTCGGGCCACGAGCGCTTCGTCGACGCCAGCGCGCCCAACCTGCACGGCCAGCTCAGCCCGAAACTGACCGCGCTGCTCAATGCGGGCGGCCTCGCCGGTCTCCATCACCCCCAGCAGAGCGAATGGACCGTCAACCAGGCCCTGGCCGCCATCAGCTGGCTCCTCGGCACCAACGTC
>DASZMA010000171.1:0-11537 GCA_035552095.1 Acidimicrobiales bacterium
TCGTGGTGAGGGATAACGGCGGTCGTCCCTGCATTATTGACCAGCGTGTCGAGCCGGCCCCAGCGGTCCAGGGCGGCATCAACCAGCGCCTGGGCAGCCGTCGGATCGGTGATATCGCCCTGCACGTAGCAGGCGTCGGGCAGAGCGGCCGCGACGGCTTGGCCCTCGGCCACGGAGTGCGCCGAGTTGACCACGACCTTGGCCCCGGTGTCAGCGAAGGCGCGGGCCACGGCGGCCCCGATGCCGCTGGAGGAGCCGGTGACCAGGACAACGTGGTCGCTCACCGAGGCACCAGGCCCCAGCTGCCCGTCCACTCCTGATCCGGTTGGAGGGTGATCAGGTCCTGGCCGCTGCGCAGCGCATTGGGCGGGCACGTCATGGGCTCAATGGCCACCGCCCGGCGGCGGCGGGACAACTCGCCCAGCGTGTCGCCCGTGTAGACCATCAGGTAGCCGAACCCCTGATCGGCCCAGAGCGACGCTCCGCTGGCCCCACCCGGCGCGTCGAGGCTGGCCCAGGCCCGGCCCTCGCTGTCACGCTGGAGGGTGGTGAACGCCGTATCGAGCACGGTGGGGCCGATGAAGCGGGCGGTGGTGAAGTCCCGCTCGGTACCGGCCACCGCGGTGAGGCCGCCGGTGGGTAGCCCCCGGTCGTCGACATCCAGGGTGGCGCCCGCCGGCAGGTGCAAAATGGCCCCGTCGACCGTCTCGGGGCCGGCGGTGAGGTAGGGGTGGAAGCCCAGTCCGAACGGGACCGGGCCCTCTTCCAGACTGCGGGCCCTGGTCGTGACCACCAGACCCTCCCGACCAACGTGGTACTCGATCTCCATCAGGAGGGAGAACGGGTAGCCCGGTGAGGGATGGAGCTGGAGTCGCAATGACAGTTGATTCTGGTGCCGGGTCTGCAGGGTCCACGGCAACCACCGCACCAGGCCGTGGATGGCGTTGTGGCGCTCCGGCTCATCGAGCGCGGCCTGGGCCTGGACCCCGTTGAACTCAAAGCGGCCATCGGCCAACCGGTTGGGCCAGGGGGCGAGCACCTGCCCCCGGCCGCTGTGGGACCACTCATTGGAGCCGAAGCCGTCAACGACAGGGTGGGCGCCGACGTTGTAGGACCGCAAGGTGGCGCCCACTTCGCAGATCACCACCTCTTGGTCCCCGTGGCCGATGCGCCACTGCTGGCCGGTGGGGGACGCCACCGAGATGCGGGGGGTAGAGGGGGTCATGGCGAGTGAATTGAAGCAGACCCGTGACCTGGGGTGGTGGTTGGGTCCCGGTTGGGTCCCGGTTGGGTCCCGGTGACGGCCCGGTTACCGGCCGGCAAACTGTTGACGAACAGCCGGTGATGGACCAGGCGACCGGTCGAGATGCCCTCCTGGCGAGCAGTATCGTGCGATCACGTGAGGGTACTGGTGACGAATGACGATGGGGTCGGTGCTCCGGGCTTAGCCGCACTGACCAGGGCGCTCGTCGGTTGGGCCGACGCTTCGGCCGCCTCGGGCGGCCCCCGGCACGAGATCGTGGTGGTGGCCCCCAGCACGAACTACAGCGGCGCCGGCGCCGCCGTGGGCTCGGTCGACGACCGGACGACCATCACCTACCAGCGGGCCACCGTGAGCGGGGCCGAAGGGGTCGAGGCGTACGGGCTCGACGCCTCGCCCGCACTCTCGGTCATCGCCGGCGCCCTCGGAGCCGTCGGGCCCAAACCCGACCTGGTCCTCTCCGGCATCAATCACGGCGTCAACGTGGGACGCTCGATCCTGCACTCAGGAACGGTGGGAGCGGCCCTGACCGCGTCCCAATTGGGCATCAGCGCCCTGGCCGTCTCGCTGCGGGCCGGGGTCACCCCGGACCCCTGGGAGTCGGCCGCCGACCTGGCCGTCTCGCTCATCCCGATCCTGGCCGGTGCCCCGGTGCGCACCGTCCTCAACTTGAACGTGCCGGCCCTCCCCCTCGGCGAGATCCGCGGGCTGCGCTGGGCCCGGGTCAGTGGGGCTGGGCTGATTAAGGCGGCGACCGGGGCCGGAGCCTGGGAGTCACCCAACCGGCCCGAGATGGAAGGGCCGGCCGCGGCCGAAGGGTCCCGGGCGTTCATTGAGCGGGCGGGGGGTCCGGGTGAGAAGGGTGAGATCGTCCTCACCGTCGGCTCGCCCTTCCCGCACCAGGGTGATGCCGACCTGGCCGACGCTACCGAGGACGCCACCCTGGTGGCCCAGGGCTATGCCGCGCTGACAGCGCTACGCGGGCCCCGGGCCGAGGACGACGCCGAGCTCATCGGCCTGCTGGATGGTGGCCTGGCGGCCGCCCTGGCGCCACTGGGCCTCTCGGCCTGAGCCAGCCTGCCTGCTCAAAACCGGTCAGTCTGAACTCGTCAGTCGTCGTCGGTGGGCTCCCGCCGACGGGCCTTCGTCTCGGAGCGGCGGCGCTTCGCTTCGACCCGGCGGACCTGGGAGCCCTTGGTGGGCTTGGTCGGCCGCCGGGTGGGGTCGACCCGCAAACCGTCGGCCACCTTGACCGCCAGGCGCTCCAGCGCCAGCTGGCGGTTGCGCGCCTGAGACCGCGAGTCCGCCGCGGCGGCCCGCACGACGGGGCCGTAGCGCTCCATCAGGCGGGCCCGTTGGCGTGGGCCCAGGACGCCTGAGCTCATGACCTCGAATTGGACCTCGACCCGGCTGAGGGTCCGGTTGGCGTGCTGCCCGCCCGGGCCACCCGACGTGGTGGCGCGCCAGGTGATCTCGCTCATGGGGATGGCCAGCGCCTTGTGGACGCGCAGCGCGGCTCCAGGTACCTCGGTCTGATCGCCACCACCGGCAGCATCGGCCCCGGGATCGTCATCGGCCACCGACCGAGCGTAGAACCAACAGGTACAGTCCCCGCCATGGACTATCGACACCTCGGAAACTCAGGCATGCTCGTCTCCGCGCTCTCCTACGGAAACTGGATCACCCACGGCAGCCAGATTGAAGAGGAAGCGGCGGTGGCCTGCGTCAAGGCGTCGCTGGAGGCCGGTATCACCACTTTCGACACGGCTGATGTCTACGCCTGGGGCCGAGCGGAGTCCGTGCTCGGGCGGGCGCTGCAAGGCGTCCGGCGGGATTCCATCGAGATCTTCACCAAGGTCTACTGGCCCACCGGCTTCAACCCCAACAACCGCGGCCTGTCGCGCAAGCACATCATGGAGGCACTGCACGGCTCCCTGGAGCGGTTGCAGACCGACCATGTCGACCTGCTGCAAGCGCACCGCTACGACTACGCCACTCCCCTGGAAGAGACCTTGCGCGCCTTCGACGACCTGGTGCGCCAGGGCAAGGTGCACTACATCGGGGTCTCCGAGTGGACGGCGGAGCAGATCGCCGACGCTCTGCGCCTGGCCGACGAGATGGGCTTCGACCGCATCATCTCCAACCAACCCCAATACTCCATGCTGTGGCGGGTGATTGAGGCCGAGGTGGTGCCGCTGTGCCAGAAGGAAGGGGTGGGGCAGATCGTGTGGTCCCCGCTGGCCCAGGGCGTCCTGACCGGGAAATACCTGCCCGGGGCGGCGCCACTCGAAGGCTCCCGGGCCACCGGCGTCGAGGGCGAGGAGATGAGCTGGCTCCTGCGCGACGAGGTGCTGACGCCGGTGCAGGAATACGCCGCCCTGTGCCGTGAGGCGGGCTACACCCCGGCTTCGGTGGCCCTGGCCTGGGTGCTGCAGAACGAGAACGTGAGCAGCGCCATCGTGGGGGCTAGCCGGCCCGAACAGATCGCCGAGAACGTCAAGGCGCTCGAGGTGGTGCTCGAGCCCGACTTCGTAGCCGCCATCGAAAAGGCGCTGGAGCCCACCACGCTGTTCGACCCCGGCTTCACCATCAGCCCGGCCACCCGCCCCTGACGGACGTGGGGTTCAGGCCCGGGCGGCGAACCGTGAACTGAACGAAATCACGGCAAGGGTGGAGTGGGTGCGGTGCTCCTCGAACACCCGCATGTAGCCAGTGTGAGCGATACGCCAGCCCTCGTCGGTCTTGACGTAGCGATCGGCGTAGAACGCGGTGCCGCCGATCTCGATGTCGGCCGCCGGCACGATGACCCGGTCCTGCAGGTACCAGGTACCGGTGGCGGTCGTGGCCGAGGTGAAGTCGATCTCGGGGTGGTGCCCGTGGTGCTCGGTCGCGATGCCGTGACTGCCCAACGCCTCGGACAGCCAGGTGACGATGGCTCGGCGCCCCTCGAGGACGGTACGGCCGTCCTCGTAGGCCGCGGTGGCGTCCTCGGTCAGCAGCCGGCCCAGCTCGTCGAACTCCTTGAGGTCGAGGGTCCGGAAATAGGCGTACTTGAGGCGGCGGATGGCCTCCAGCTCCATTGCGGTGTCCATGCCAGATCCCTTCGTCCGGGGGCCGGTTCCGGCCTGGGGTCAGGGTAGTAGGCCCGGCCTTTGCGGTCCGGGGCCCGCCTTGCCAGCATGCAGGGGTGCCATCACGCCAGCGGATCGCCGCCTACGGAGTGTGCGTCGACGCGGCGGGCCGCCTGCTCCTGGCCCGGGCCGCGCCCTCCATCAGCCTGCGCGGTCGCTGGTTCCTCCCGGGAGGCGGCGTGGACCACGGCGAATCTCCCGCCGATGCGGTCCGACGGGAGATACAGGAGGAAGCAGGCCTCACCGTCGAGCTCGGCCCACTGCTCGACGTGGTCTCCGACGTGCGCATGCTGCCCGACGAGACGTCGCTCCACACGGTGCGGGTGATCTACCGGGTGGCGTCGTGGACCGGCACACTGCGGGCCGAGACGGACGGCACGACCGATGCGGTGCGCTGGGTCCCCCGGGAGGAGCTTTCCACCTTGCCGCTGGCCTTCTATGTTGAAGACATTGTGGAGCGATTCGCGTGATCAACGATCAGGAGGACACCCGCCCCCACGTGGTCATCATCGGCTGCGGGTTCGGCGGCCTCTTCGCCGCCAAGTCGCTGCGCCGGGTGCCGGTACGGGTCACCTTGATCGACCGCACGAACCATCACCTCTTCCAACCGCTGCTCTACCAGGTGGCCACGGGCATCCTGTCGGAGGGTCAGATCGCGCCGGCCATCCGCGACGTCTTCCGCAACTACGCCTCCATGCGGGTGGTGCTGGCCGAGGTGGACAGCATCGACCCTGAGGCCCGGGAGATCCACGCCACCGAGTTCGGCCAGCCGGTGACCTTCAGCTACGACAGCCTTATCGTGGCCGGCGGCGCCGTCACCTCCTATTTCGGGCACGACGACTACCGTCGTTGGGCCTTAGGCATGAAGTCACTGGACGATGCCCTGGCCCTCCGAGGCGAGATCTTCGGCACCTTTGAGCGGGCGGAGGCCGAGGCGGACGACGTCCGCCGTAAAGAGCTGATGACCTTCGTGGTCATCGGGGGTGGCCCCACCGGCGTCGAGATGGCCGGACAGCTCAAGGAGCTGTCGCGCCGGGCCCTGGCCAGCAATTACCGGCGCATCGACCCGCGCGCCACCCGGGTGGTGTTGGCCGAAGGGGCCGATGGGCTGGTTGCCACCATGGGCCCGCGCCTGTCCAAGATGACGGCGAGGGATCTGGGGCGCATGGGCGTCGAAGTGCACCTGGGCACCATGGTCACCGGCATGGACGAGCGCGGGGTGGACCTCACCAAGTCTGACGGTTCGACCTTGCGCATTGACGCGGCCACCAAGGTATGGGCGGCCGGGACCGGTGCCTCCCCCCTCGGTACCCACTTGGCGGAACGGACCGGGGCCGAAGTGGACCGGGCCGGGCGAGTCAAGGTGGAGCGCGACTGCTCCATCCCGGGTTACCCCGAGGTCTTCGTAGTGGGCGATCTGATGGCGCTCGACAACCTGCCCGGCGTGGCCGAGGTGGCCATGCAGTCCGGCGCCCACGCCGCTCACTCCATCCGCCGCCGGCTGCGCGGCGACACCGCCATACGGCCATTCCACTACCACGACCTGGGCACCTTGGCCGTGATCTCGCGCTTCCGGGCCGTGGCCAAAGTCGGCCCGCTCCAGGTGGGCGGTTTGCTCGGCTGGCTGCTCTGGCTGGTCGTCCATGTGACCTTCCTGACCGGCTTCAAGAACCGGTTCGGGGCCCTGGCCCGGTGGGGCGTGAGCTTCGTCGGGCGGGGACGCTACGAACGCGCCCTGACCGGGCGCTGGGCCAGGGGCCAGGACCCTCGGCCTGATTCCCCGTAGGCTCGCCCGAAAACGACGACTGCCGAGGACGACGCCATGCCGATCACCGTGACCCCCATTGCCGGGTTGGACGACCACATCAACGACATCCGCACCCGTACCGCCCGCATAGTCAACGAGGAGATCCTGCCCAACGAAGCCAAGCTGTGGGTGGGTCGGCGCGGCAACGCCACCGAAGAGGAGCGGGCGGAGGCCCGGGCCCTGCGGGAGAAGGTGCAGGACCGGGTGAAGTCCGAAGGTCTGTGGGCTCCCCATCTCCCGCCGGAGTACGGCGGCATGGGCATCGACTTCATGGCTCACGCCTACATGAACGAGATCCTGGCCTACGCCATGGGCGCGGCCAGTCTCTTCGGCGTGGTGGCGCCCAACTCGGGCAACCAGACCGTCCTGGTCAAGTACGGCACCAAGGAGCAGAAGGAGAAGTGGCTGCTCCCTCTGGTCGAGGGCACCATGCAGTCGGGATTCTCCATGACTGAGCCGGAGAACGCCGGGTCCGATCCCCGCTCCATTCAGACCAGCGCCGTCCGGGAGGGCGACGAGTGGGTGATCAACGGGCACAAGTGGTTCACGTCCAACGGGCTGGCCGCCGACTTCTTCATTGTCATGTGCCGGGCCCGTGAAGCCGGATCCACCGGCAGCGAGGAGGGTCCTGGCCGCATGGTCCAGATCATCGTCCCCACCTCGACCCCGGGCGTCACCATCGTGCGGGGCATCGGGATCTGGGGCAGCGCCTCCTCGGACCACTGCGAGGTGCGCTACGACGACGTGCGGGTGCCGGCGGAGAACGCTCTGGGCCAGGTGGGCGACGGCCACCGGGCCGCCCAGGACCGACTGGGCGCCGGGCGCATCTTCCACTGCATGAACTCGATCGGGCAGATGTGGCGCGCCTTCGACCTCATGGTGGAGCGCCTGTTGACCCGGCAGGTCCACGGCGGACTGCTCAAGGACAAGCAGTTCATGCAGGGCTTCGTGGCCGACAGCTACATCGACCTGCAGGCGGCGCGGCTGATGACCCTCCACGCGGCGGAGAAGGTGGACAAGGGCGACCCGCAGGCCCGCACGGAAATCTCCGCCATCAAGGTGTTCGTGCCGGCCGCGTACGCCCGGGTGGTGGACCGGGCCATTCAGGTCTGGGGAGCTGCCGGCGTCTCCAACGACCTGCCGCTGGCTGCCATGTACCTCGGGGCTCGCACCCTGCGCCTGGCCGACGGTCCCGACGAGGTGCACCGCGTCCTCATCGCCAAGAACGTCTTACACCACTACGAGAAGGGCGGCGGCAGCTGGGACTTCGCCGGATGAGCACCGAGTTGGCCTGGGCTCCTGGGCCCGGCGTCTCGGTTTTCGCCGACGGTGTCTTCGCCGACCAGGTGGCCGTCGTCACCGGCGGCGGCACCGGGCTGGGCCGCGAGGTGGCGCTCTCCTTTGCCGCCCTGGGGGCCCAGGTGGTCATCGCCGGCCGCACGGCCACCTCACTCGAGGAGGTGAGCGGCACCATTACGGATCTGGGTGGCCGGTGCCGGGCCGTCCCGACCAACATCCGCGAGCTCGAAGAGGTCGAGGCGCTGCGCGACTCGGTGTACGCCGAGTTCGGCCGGGTGGACTACCTGATCAACAACGCCGGCGGGCAGTTCCCTGCGCTCCCGAGCGACATTTCTGACAACGGGTGGCGGGCCGTGGTCGACCTCAACCTCAACGGCACCTGGAACATGACGAACCGGTTCATGCAACCGATGACGGAGGCCGGCTTCGGCGCCATTGTCAACGTGGTGCACACCTTCTCGTTCGAGCGAGGCGCGCCCATGTTCGCCCATTCGGGCGCGGCCCGGGCGGGAGTGGTCAACCTGGTCAAGACGTTGGCGCCCTACCTGATGCGGCGAGGGGTGACCATCAACGCCTTCGCCCCGGGCATCTTCGCCACCCCCGGCATGGTGGTCGCCGAGCTCGAGACGATCGGTCACACCGAACAGAGCTTCACGGACGAGCTGGTCTCCGAAGGCACCACCGTGCGCATGGGGACGGTCGACGAGATGGCCGCCATGGTCCTCTTCCTCTGCTCCCCCGCCGCCCGCTACGTGAGCGGCTCCACCATAATCGCCGACGGGGCGTCGATGCAGAGCAACTGGGTCAGCTTCTTCCCCGAAGGGGAGATGTAGTCCGCTGAGGCGTCACACCCTGCTTCGGTTAGTAGTACTCCTCGTCGCCATCTGCGCTTTCGCCACCGTGGATGCGATCGTCAAGGGCCACCATGGCGGTACCCGTAATTCCATCGGCAACATCAGCGCTCCCTGGGCGCTGCTTCCCTTCCTGGCGGGCGCCCTCGTGATGCAGCGTCGACGCAGCGTCGGAGCACTGGTGGGCGCCCTCTCGACCGTGGCCGCGCTCGTTTGCTACACCCTGATCCGAGTGGGTGTCTTCGGGATGGGCGGCCGGAATCGAGACTTCAGCGCTACGGTGGCCTCGGCAGCCGGAAACCGCTGGTTCCTGTTGGGCGCGATAGGCGGCGCCGTCCTGGGCGCCGCCGGTGCGGCGCTGGCGACCCGAGGACAATGGGGAGTCGTGACCGCGGTCGTCACCTGCCTCCTGGTGCTCGAGCCAGCGGCACGGGTTTTCTGGGCGATAGCGCGTGATGAGCCAGCCCGAACCATGGTCCCCAGTCCCGTCGTCTGGGGTACCGAGATGATCTGTGGCTGCCTGGCGCTCGTCGGATTTCAGCTCCGGCGGACATGGCGACGGTGATCGACTCCCGTCAACCCTCGAATCGAGCCTCAGATCCAGTACCGCCGAATAGCCATCCCATCCTCTGACAGTGCGGAGCCTTCAAACACACCCCCGCATCGTTCGATGACAGTTGCCGATGCAACATTGTCGTCGTGACAGATGACCAACAGGCGATCTATACCTTCTTGACGCCCGATGGTCACGGATTGCCGCAAAATTTCAGTGGCGTACCCGCGACGTCGGAAATCAGCAAGAACCCCGTAGCCAATATGCCCACCCTCTCGGGCCAGCCACTCGTTCATTTCAAAGCGGATGGATACCCGCCCAACGAGGTTTCCGTCAACGTCGGCGGCCAAGAACGCCCCACGCACGCGATCTGGCGGTAGGTCCGCGCCGATTTTGGCCCGTCGCGTAGCTTCGATCCACTCCCGCCAGGACATTCCCTCCTCGTAGCCCAAGAGAAAGGTGAAATCGTCAGCGAAAAAAGCCCTATGCGCCGCCAATGCGGCTTTCTCATCACCTGGCTCGAAGGGCCTCAGCAAGAGGGACATGCATGATCATGGCATCCCTGGCCCCGAATGGCTCGGCTTGATTGATCTCTGGTCGCGCTCGGTTAGGACATGTCATAGTGACCTGCGACCTAGTCTTCGTGCCGCCCTTCGGCGCTAGGTTCTCTGCTTGTGCACACTCGGCGAGGCCAGTCGCACCTCCGCCTGGCGCGATTGGTCGGTCTCTTGACTCTCACCGGATGTCTCCTGTGGGGAATGCGATGGCCTGCCGGTGCGGCGCAACAGTTTCCAGAACGCAATACTTCGTCGAACCCAAACTGTTCCGCCCAGCCGTCGCGACCTCAATCCGTACCAGGGGTGGCGGTCTTGGGAAGGGGAAACACGTTTCCCGTCGTGGCGGGTATCGACGCCAATGGGTGCGACTCATGGCCCTATGAGCTGGCGTCGAGTTCCGGACCCTACTTATCGTTTTTCGCTGGTTCGGGCTTCCATCCCGGCCAACATGCCTACGAATACGGAACACAGGAGACCTCGGAATTGCTGAAGGGGCACCAGCTGATTCGGGTTGTGGATCCATCTCGTACCTGGCTGCAGGTTTACAAGGGCTACGACCTCTGCACCACTACAAGGGATTCAGCGAAACAAACAACCTCGTGCATTGCCCCTGCTGTCGACCCGCGACCTGACGACCTGGTTCTCTATATCCCGGCCGGAATAGTCTTGGGTGCCCTACTCCTCTTCGTCGTGCATTACACCCGCCCTGCGGGACCAATCCGGAGGCGCCGCCACTATCGGAGGCATCAGGAGCATTTGGTCACCGCAGTGGCTGGGTTGGATCACTCAAGGATTCAAGACCTGGATATCAAGCAGCTTCAAAAGCGTCTCCGGCGCCTTGAGGGGTTCTTATCGCCTGAACTCTCAGCATCGCAGCATCACTTCTTCCGCACACTCGTGGGTTCAGGGCGGCATGGACTTGCCCTCGAATCACTCACACGGTGGCTTGCCGAGTCACGACTGCCCGTGCCAGACCCAATCCGCGACGAAGTGCTCTGGATCGCGTCATCACTCGATATCGAGCGCGAGGTGCGCCCGGTGCTCGATGCGGACATCCTCTCGCGTGAGGCGGACTTTGAAGGAGAGATCGGTGTCAGTGAGGGCTACGACGTTCCGTTCGACGAATTCAAGCAAATGGTGGCCGAGGCGGTGGACTCATTGCCCGAGGCATTCGGCCTGGCAATGACGAACGTTGCTGTGGTGGTTGAAGAAGAGGCTGTTGGTCGGAACCTGTTCGGCCTCTACCAAGGCCACCCCCTGGCCAATTACCGTCTGCGACAATGGAGCATTCACCCCGACAAGATCACCATCTATCGACGCACCATCTGTGAGCACAGCAATTCGAGGGACGAAGTTCGAGCCCGGGTCTACCGGACGGTGATTCATGAGATTGCCCATCACTTCGGGATCGACGATCCTCGACTGCATGAATTGGGTTGGTAGATCCTCGAGTCATGTTGGGACTTCAACCTGGACCTCTTGAGCGTCGATATGAAGCTTGAGGCTGGCGTTCGGCCCTAGAATCGCGCAGTGGGGCACATTGTCATGCGATCATCCAAGCAGGCGCCACCTCCGTGGAGAATGTTCGAGGCGCTAGTCGACGAGATCGGGTCTTGGTGGATCCCAGTTGAAGGCGAATGTCTGCCCGGCGTGATCGCTGCCTCCAGGCCAGATGGGGTCACGTGGTCGTCGCCATTTACCCGATGGCCTGACGATAGGGTCAAGTTTCGACTGGGCTCCGCGGCCGGATCGGGAACCACGCTTGAGCTGCACCACGAAGGTGACCGCACGCTCCAGGTCATGGACGAGGCTGCCCTTCGACACCGTTGGGGTCAGCACCTTGACATGGATTTGCGGGAGTTCGTCGATGACGGTTGGCCTACGGACGCATACGGCTTCACTCCCTATCGGGTTGACCTGGATGACTGGTCGGTCAGCGGCCGCATTTGTGAGGAACAGCAATGGCACGTTGATGCTGAGTTTTGGGCCAGCATTGCGTTCAACCCCGAGCAGGGCTGGGGGTGGCGGCGCGAATGCCTTCTTCCAACGGGTTCAGTTGTGTGGGTAGTCGGACGAAG
>DASZMA010000172.1:0-15183 GCA_035552095.1 Acidimicrobiales bacterium
CCGCGCCTCATTTGGGAACCGCTATTGGCCGTTTCGGCTGGCCCGGGCAGTTGTTACTATGGACGTAGGGGAAATCCCTCCCACTGACCTCAGGAGCCATATGGCGACAACTGACCTCGATCTTGGTCGCTACCAGCTCGGATGGAGCGACATTGAAGACTCGGTCTTCAAGCCCAAGAAGGGCTTGAACGAGTCCATCGTACGCGAGATGTCGGAGATCAAGAACGAGCCGGGATGGATGCGGGACTTCCGGCTCAAGTCCTTGAAGTACTTCGAGCGCAAGCCGATGGCGCCCTGGTTCGCCTCGCAGATGCCGGACCTCGACTTCAACGAGATCTTCTATTACATAAAGCCCACCGATGGTCAGGTCAACGACTGGAACGACCTGCCCGATGCCATCAAGAACACTTACGAAAAGTTGGGCATCCCCGAAGCCGAGCGCAAGTACCTGTCCGGTGTGACTGCACAGTACGATTCGGAAGTCGTTTTCCATCGAAATCGAGAGGACCTCGCAGCACAGGGCGTGCTCTTCTGCGACATGGACACGGCCGTGCGTGATTACCCCGAGATCGTCCAGAAGTGGTTCGGCAAGCTCATCCCGCCCAACGACAACAAGTTCGCCGCTCTCAACTCGGCGGTGTGGTCGGGTGGGTCGTTCATTTACGTGCCGCCCGGGGTAAAGGTCGACATGCCCCTGCAGGCGTACTTCCGCATTAACGCGGAGAACATAGGGCAGTTTGAGCGCACGCTGATCATCGCCGACGAGGGTTCGCAGGTGCACTACATCGAAGGCTGTTCGGCCCCGGTGTACACGACCGACTCGCTGCACTCGGCCGTGGTCGAGCTGGTGGCCCTGCAGGGTGCCCGCATCACCTACACCACCATTCAGAACTGGTCCAACAACGTCTACAACCTGGTGACCAAGCGGGCCCGGGCCGAGGCGGAGGCCCACGTGGAGTGGATCGACGGGAACATCGGCTCGCGCCTGACCATGAAGTACCCATCGGTGTACCTGATGGGCCCGAAGGCCTCCGGCGAGGTGCTCTCGGTGGCCTATGCCGGCGCCGGCCAGCACCAGGACGCCGGAGCCAAGATGTACCACGTGGCCCCCGAGACCAGTTCGACCATCGTGTCGAAGTCGATCTCCAAGGACGGCGGCATCACCACGTACCGGGGCAAGGTGCACGTGGACAAGGGCGCTACCGGAGCCAAGTCGTTCGTGCGCTGCGATGCCCTCCTGCTCGACGAGGAATCCATTTCGGAGACCAAGCCCTACATGGAGGTGGGCGAACGAGACGCCCGCATCGGCCACGAGGCCACGATCTCCAAGGTGGGCGACGACCAGCTCTTCTACCTAATGAGCCGGGGGCTCTCGGAGAGCCAGGCTATGGGCATGATCGTGAACGGCTTCATTGAGCCGGTGACCCGGACGCTGCCCATGGAGTACGCCGTGGAGTGGAGCCGCCTCATTGAGCTGCAGATGGAGGGCTCGGTCGGTTAGAGGCTGAGCTACATAGCCGCGAACGGCGTGGCAGCATGGTGTCGTGCCTATGCGGGAGGAATGCGTCCACTTCCAGAGCCGGACCTACGCCTCAGGCGAGGCGGCTCGCTTTTGCCGGCTCGACCTGGCGCCTGAGGCGCCCTGGCGCTGCCCGGAGAACTGTCCCTCCTACCATCGCCGCCTGGCTGACGTGGGCTGGGTACACGGCAGCCTGATTGAGCCGGCGATCGAGGACGAGCCCGGTGCCGGCGGCGAGGACGTAGCGGCCCTGCTCGATTCGGCCGAGGACTACATCAATGAAGTCGGGCCGGGGATCCTGGCCGAGGTCCGGGCTCAGGATGCCCGCCGGGAGCGGACGGGCAATCGCTGGTGGCGCCGCAAGCGCTGAGGTTCAGCGCCCGGTGAAGTTGGGGGCGCGCTTCTCCATGAAGGCCATCATGGCCTCGACCAGGTCGTCCGAAGCCAGCATGCCGGCGTTCCAGGTGGCCACGTAATCCAGACCCTCGGCCACCGTCCGGCCCTCGTTGGCCGCCAGCACCGCCTTGGTGCCCTGCACGGCGATGGGGGAGTTGGCCGCGATCTCCCGGGCCAGCTCGTAGGCGGCCTTGAGCACGCCGTCGGCGTCGGCCGCCACGTCGTTGACCAGTCCGATCTCCTGGGCTCGCTCGGCGCTGATGTCCTTGCCGGTGAAGGCCAGTTCGGCCAGGTGGCCGGCGCTGATGATGGCGGGTAGCCGTTGCAGCGAGCCCAGATCGGCCACGATCGCCACTTTCGCCTCGCGTACCGAGAAGGTGGCGTCGGCCGAGGCCAGCCGGATGTCACAGGCCGCGATGAGGTCGACTCCCCCGCCGATGCAGTAGCCGTGGACGGCGGCGATGACCGGCTTGGGGCATTGAGACACCGCCGTGATGGACGCTTGCAGGCGCAGGACCTCGCTGCGGGTGCCCCGGGCCCGGGCGGCCGCTGAGGCCGGACCGGCGTGCTCGCCGCTGCCCCCGCTCGCATTACTCCCACCGTCGGACAGCAGGCCACCCATGGCCTTGAGGTCCAGGCCGACCGAGAAGTGCGGCCCCTTGGCGGCGATGACCACCACGCGCACCGCCGGGTTGTCGCTGACCACCTGCATGGCCCGGGGCAGGTCGCGCCAGAGGTCCTGCCCCATGGCGTTGCGAGCCTCGGGACGGTCCAGCCAGACCGTGGCGATGGCGTCCTGGTACTCGAGGCTGACCACCGGCGAGTCGAAAGGTGCGATTTCTCCCATGTGGGCAGGTTATATCCCAGTCCTTTCCCAGGCCACAGCGCTAGTTTTGGTCCCGGCATACAGGCGTAACCACACAGCGTGATGGTCACTGGCGGCGGGTTGGCGGATCCGAAGGCTCCCGAGTGCGAGTAACCGGTCATCGATTCCGGAGGGGATGAACATGCGCACATTTCGTAGTTACAAGGTTGGGTCGGCCGTGTTGGCAGCCGGCATCGGGCTGACGGCGGTCGCGCTGCTCCCGGCACCGCTGGCCGGGGCGGCCGGCAAGACGGTCCAGGTCGGCAACAACACCGCGGTCGTGGTGGCACCCGGCTGGTCGGCGGGCAAGGCGAAGGCGGGCAAGCTGGCCATCACGCACAAGTCACCCCACGCCGTGATTGAGATAGCAGCCTTCAACGGCGTCACCGGCACCGCGGCCAGCAGCGATGCGACGAACCTGAGCCAGTTCATCACCGGCTTCGGGCTGACCAAGGTGAAGCAGAGCAACAAGCAATCGGCGCAGATTCCCGGTGGCGGTCAGTTCGATTCGGCGGCCAGCATCACCTACGTGGGCAAGTACCAGGGCCAGGCGCTGGGAGGCGTGGCCGTGGAGTACCAGAACACGGCGACAGGCGACGGCGCCTTTGCCATCGTGATTGCCGAACAGAGCGACAAGTCGAAGCTCAAGAAGGCTGTGAACCAGATGTTCGCGTCTATCGCCAACAATTAGGGGCCGGGGCGCCCCGCCTCCGGCGTGGCTGCCCCAAACGGCGCGAATTGAGCGACTGAGGTCCGCTCGGGGCACCAACATCCCAGTTGAGGGGCGGAAAGGTGCGGCCCGAGGGCCGGTAGAGTGCATGGGCCGCACACGCATCTGAAAGAGGTTCCTCCTGCACACGTTCAACGCCGAGGGCGCCGCCGCCCTGGCGGGCCCTCCCTGGCTCCAGGCTCGACGGGCCGACAGCCATGCCGCCTTCGCCTCGTCGACCATGCCCTCGGAGAGCGAGGAAGTCTGGCGCTATTCGCCCATTGACGAACTCAAGCTCGAGGAGTTCGGCCCGGCCGAGCGGCCGGCCGGTGAGGCTCCTGAAGCCGGGCAGGCCTTCAGCCAATCGATGGTCGCACTGCTCGGTTCGCTGTCCGGGCATGTCCTGGTCCACAACGGCTACCCAGGCGCTTTCACGGTCTCGGGATCAGGCTTCCGCTTCGGCGGGGTCAGCGAAGTAGCCGACGCCCCGGCCATGGTGGGCGGGGTGCAGGTGGGCGGCGACGCCCTGGTCCGACTGAACGACGCCTACTTCCCCGACGCCGTGCTGGTCGATGTGCCCGCCGGGGTGGCGGTGCCGCAGCCGATCCTCATTGTGCACTGGTGCGACCCCGAGGCCGCCACCGGCGCCGGGGCCGTCTTCCCGCGCACGGCGGTCCGCCTGGGTGAGAACGCCCAAGCCTCCGTGGTGGAGATCTACGCCGGCCCCGAGGGCGCAGCGCGATCACTGGTGGTGCCGGTCACGGAACTGGCGGCGGGTGACGAGGCCTCACTGTCCTATGTCTCCCTGCAGATCCTCAACGACGCCGCCTGGTCGATCGCCCGCCTGGTCGGCCGAGGGGGCAAGGACTCGGTCCTGCGCACCTTCACCGTGGGGCTGGGGGGCGACTACGACCGGGTGCGGGCCGACGTGTCGGTCGATGGCCGCGGGGCGCGCAGCGAGATCCTCTCGGCCTACCTGGGCCGAGGCACCCAGGTGCACGACATCCGCACGCTGCAGGACCACGTGGCACCGCGCACCAACAGCGAGCTGCTCTGCCAGGGCGCGGTGGCCGGTACCTCGCGCTCGGTCTACAGCGGCCTGATCCGGGTCCACCGGGGAGCGGTGCGATCCGACGCCCGCCAGACCAATCACAATCTCGTGCTCGATGAGGGGGCCCATGCCGATTCCGTCCCCAACCTCGACATCCTGGAGAACGATGTGAAGTGCTCGCACGCCTCGACCGTGGGGCCGATCGACGAGGACCAGCGTTACTACATTGAGTCCCGGGGGGTGTCGCCCGATGTGGCCGAAGGTCTCATCGTCCAGGGGTTCTTCGACGCCATCATCGACCGCGGACCAATCCCGGCCGTAACGCCGCTCCTAAAGCGTGAGGTGCACGGCCGACTTCATGACGTATTCAGCAACCGCCGGGCGCCGGCCGGTGTCTGAGACCGTGATGCTGTGCGCCGTGGACGAGCTGGCTTCGGGCGAGGCCCGTCGTTTCGACGTGGCCGGTCAGCGCATCGCCCTGGTTCGCACCGAGGACGAATTCCACGCCGTCGCCGACCGGTGCAGCCACGAGGACTACTCGCTGGCCGAGGGCGAGGTCTGGGTGGACGAGCGCGAGATTGAGTGCCCCCGGCACGGCAGCACCTTCGATCTGCGGACCGGCTCTCCTTGCTCCCTGCCGGCGACGCAGCCCGTCGCCGTCTACGGGGTCCAGGTCACCGATGGCTCCGTCTGGGTCGTGCTGCCGTGACGGCCCATACCTTCGAGGTGGAGGGCCTGCACGCCTCCGCCGGTGGGCGCGAGGTGCTCCACGGCGTCGACCTGGTGGTCAAGAGTGGCGAAGTGCACGTCATCATGGGGCCCAACGGATCGGGCAAGAGCACCCTGGCCCACGCCCTGATGGGGCGGCCCGGCACCACGGTGACCGCCGGCAGTATCCGCATGGACGGGCAGGAGCTGGTCGGGCTGCCTTCGTGGCAACGGGCGCGGGCCGGCCTCTTTCTGGCCTTGCAGAATCCGGTCGAGGTGCCCGGTGTCGGCCTGCGCTCGCTGCTGGACGCCGCCGTCGACGGGGCGGACAGCGCCACCCTGGACGCCCGGCTGGCCACCGAAGCCGAAGCGGTGGGCCTGGACAAGAGCCTGCTCACCCGCCCGCTGAACGTCGATCTCTCCGGTGGAGAGAAGAAGCGCACCGAGATGGTGCAGCTCGGTGTCCTCCAACCGGCCTTGTGCGTGCTGGACGAGGTCGACTCCGGGCTCGACGTGGATGCCCTGGGCGAAGTGGCCCGGCGGCTCCAACGGGCTACCTCGGAGTGGGAGGCCGGCATCCTGGCCATCACCCACTTCAACCGTTTTCTGGTCGAATTGGAGGCGGATGTGGTGCACGTCATGGTGGACGGACGCATCGTGGCCAGCGGAGATGCTGATCTGGCCCTCCAGCTGGAGCAGACAGGTTATGCCGGCTACGGGGGCCAGAACGCCCCAGGGTGACCCCAGTCATGGTGGGCGGCTTGGTACCGTAAGCGGCCATGGCGAACGGTCGTCCCCCGGACGACGGGTCTCCTCCCCCCTTCCGCCCCCGACGCTCGCAAGGCGCCAACGCGGGTGGGTTGGAGGCCCTCGGCAAGCAAGTGCCGGGCGGAGCCAGCTCCCGACCCCTAGCCAACCAACAGGGATTGCAGGCGCTGGGAGCGCAGATCGACCGGGGCGGCAGTCGACGGAGCGGGGGCGGGGGCCGGCGGTCCGGCAAGCGACGGCGCACGGCGGGCCAGCGGGTGCTGCGCATCGGCATCGCCTTCGTGGCGCTGCTCGTCCTGATCGCGGCCGGCGGCTACGGCTACTTCCGCTACGAGTTCGGCAAGATCAAGACGGCGGCCTGTCCTAGCTGCGCCCAGGTAGCGAGCGGGGCGCCTTACAACGTGCTCGTGATTGGATCTGACACCCGGGCCGGCGAGACGGCAGCCGAAGCCAAACAGTTCGGCAACCAGGTCACCGCCGGTGGCCAACGGAGTGACACCATCAAGATCATTCATGTCGACCCCAAAACGGGGACGGCCAGCACCCTCTCCATACCCCGCGACACCTTCGTGACCCTGTCCGGCGTGCCGGCGTCGTCGGGTGTGTCCACCAAGAACAAGCTGAACGCCTCGTTCGCCGTCGGGCCCAACGATGCCAATCCCAGCGGGACCGGCGCCAACGGGGTGGTCAAGACCATTGAGAACACCTTCGGCATCCCCATCACCCACTGGATCGTGGTCAACTTCTTCGGCCTGACCGACGCCGTGCAGGCGCTGGGCGGGGTTTCCATGGATGTGCCGTACCCGGTCAAGGACTACGGCGACTGCAACGGCAACGGAGTGCTGGAGAACTGCACCGGACTCAATATCCAGACCGTGGGCTGCCAGACCCTCTCCGGCGCCGAGGCCCTGGCGCTCTCGCGCTCCCGGCACTTCGAGTGGTACCAGAACGGGGAGTGGCACAGCGACCTGTCCGGGGACATCGGCCGGATTGAGCGGCAGGACCTCATTATTGAGGCGGTGGTGAACCGGGCCAAGTCGACGTACAACCCCATCAAGGCGGTCTCGTTCATCAACGCCATGACCCATGACGTGACGCTGGACAACAAGTTGGGGCCGACGGCGCTCCTCTCGCTGGCTCAGCGCTATCACGCGTTCTCGGGGTCGTCGCTGCAGAACTACACCATGCCGACCGGCCCCGGCTATTACGCCCCCTACAGCGAGGACGTCGAGCTGGTCCAGGAGCCCGCGGCCCAGCAGATCATCACAGCCTTCCTCGGCACGGCGCCCAATACGGCTACCACGCCGCCGCTCGACCAGTACGGCCAACCCGAGTCGACGTCAATCAGCCCACCCACCACCAGTAGTTCGGCCACGACGGGCACCACCGCGGCCGGGGGCTCGGCGGCGACGGCGCCCACCTCATCCGCTCCGGCCTACGATCCCCGACCCTGCTGACTGGTAGGCGCACCCGCGTCGCCGGCTGAAGGCTCGCAAGAGAGCTAGCTGATATCTCAGGCGGCCCGGCAGCTCAGTGACCGCCTGGCCTCGCCTCGGACCTCGTGCCTCCAAGGCCCAACAGGATGGCCCGCTCGACTGGACAGGCCGACTGCTCGTCCAGGCCAAACGGTTCATGAATGTGGACGCCGGGTTGGGCGACGGCTCGCGGGTGCCGCCCGCGGTGGGGCCAGGTGGCCCGGTGCACCAGGAACGGGTGGCAGATGTAGACGTCGCCGGCCCGGCCGGTGGCGAACGCAGAGGGTCGGTCAAGGGTTGTCGTAGGGAGCAAGTGGCTGACCGTGGCGAAGCTGGCGCCAGTGTCGCCCAGCGGCTCCACCAGGCCGGGCACGTCAAGGTGGGAGCCCACCTTTATTTCGGTTGGCGCATCGTCAGGACCGACGTCAGTCAACAGGAACAGCAGGAGGAGGCCCCGGTCCCTGCTGCGGAGATTGATCCAGTACCCATCCTCTCCCTCGTGCTGGAAGCTCCCGTCCATGTGCCAACCGGCGTCACCGGGATCGTCGGGATGGGGGAAGCGGACCGGGATGGTGCCTCCCACCCCCGGTCGCCGCCACCATGAGCCCGGTGTCAGCAGCTGGTCATAGGCCGACCACAGGATCGGTTGGGTCCCCGCCGCCTCGAAGGCCGGGCTTTCTGGGCAGGGGATCCGCTCGACCGGACGTTGCCACGTGCTGGCGTCGTCCCAGGCGATACCACGGGCGAGGAGATCAGCCGCCACCTCGCGTCGGCACTCTTCCATGATCCCGGTGGGGACGGCCGATTGCACCACGACGTACCCGTCGCGTACGAAAGCGGCGATCTCATCATCCTCGAGCAAGGTGCACCAGGGTAATGAATGTGGGTTCTCGGTTGTCCTAAGGGACGAGGATGATCTTCCCGTGGGTGTGGCCTTGGGCGAGCAGCTCGAGCGCGGCCGTCGCCTCAGTGAGCGGGTAGGTAGCCGCCACGAGCACCACCAACTGACCGGTGGCGGCGAGCGCAGCCAGCTCCAAGCGGGCCGCGGCCCGGATGTCGGTCCCCGGGTCCGCCCCCGGCGCACCGCCGAGCACCTTGAGCCCCAGCTCGAAGCTGCGGGGCGTGGCGACGATGGTGGCGATGCGCTCCCGGTCGGGTACCAGCGCCAGGGAGACGTCGACCGCCTCGTCGGTCCCGATGCCGTCGATCGCCGCGTCCAGGCCGTCCGGGGCGAGCGCCTCCAGCCGCTCCAGCAGTCCTGGCCCGTAGGCCACCGGCTCGGCGCCGAGCTGGCGCAGCGCCTCATGGTGCGACTCGCTGGCGGTGCCGATGACGCGCGCTCCGGCCAGGACGGCCAGTTGCACGGCCATGAGGCCCACCCCGCCTGAGGCACCGTGGAACACGATGGTGTCCCCCGGGCCGACCGCGGTCACCTTGAGGGCGTGCACGGCGGTGGATCCGGTGAGCAACAGGCCGCTGGCCTCTTCGAAGGTCAGGGTCGGCGGTTTGGGGATGACTGAGGAGGCCGGCGCGATCAGCCGCGAGGTGTAGGCACCCGGGGCTCGGAAGACCATGACCTCGTCACCGATGGTGATGGGTCCGGCCGGTCCGATGGAGCCTGGCGCGGCCTCGACCACGACACCGGATGCCTCAGAGCCGAGGTGGAGTGGCAGTTGGCCCGGATCGCGGCCCATGCGGCCGCTGAACAGCTTGACGTCGATCGGGTTGGTGCCGACGGCCCGCACGTCAACCAGGACCTCGCCGGGTCCCGGTGGCCCCACCTCCTCCTCAATGACAACGAGGACTTCGGGTCCGCCGTACGACGGCGCGACAACGGTGGTGGCCATGCTCAGGAAGCTTCGGCGGCCACTTCTTGCAGGCCCTGGGCCAGCGCGTTCCAACTCAGCGTGGCGCACTTGATCCGGACCGGGAATTTCACCACTCCCTGCAGGGCGGCCAGCTCACCGAGCTTGTCGAGGTTGATCTCCTCGGGCTCTTCGGCCTCGCCGTCATGCCCGAGCAGCGCCTCGTGAATCGACATCATCCCCTTGAAGGTGTGGATGAGCTGGAGCACCTCGTCGACCGTCTTGCCCTTGACGGCAGAGGACATCAGCGAGGCCGAGGATTGGCTGATGGAGCAGCCCGAGCCGCCGATCTTCAGGTCCGACAGCTTGCCGTCTTCCACCAGCATGCTGAGCACCACCTCGTCACCGCAGAGGGGGTTGAAGCCCTCCACCCGGTGGGCCGGCGGTGAGTCGAGCTCACCCCGGTTACGCGGGGAGCGGTAGTGGTCCAGGATGATCTCTCGGTACAGCTCTTCCAGGTCGGCCATTACCCGAACAATCTACCGGCTTCGACCAATCCTTCGATCAGCACTTCGATGTCGTGCTCGTCGCTGAACAGGGACAATGAGGCCCGAGCGGTGGCCTGGACCCCCAGCTTGCGCATGAGCGGCTTGGCGCAGTGGTGCCCCGGCCGGACGCAGACCCCGTACTGGTCCAGCACCTGGGCCAGGTCGTGGGCGTGGACGTCGCGGTAGGCGATGGAGAGCACGCCACCGCGGTCCGGGCCGGCCGGCGGGCCGAAGACCCGGCAGTCGCTCCCCAGTTTCTCGTCCAGGCGGGCCAGCGCATGGTTGGTCAGCTCCAGCTCGTGCTCCCGGATCCGGTCCATGCCGATCTCGTTGAGGTAATTGACGGCGGCGGTCAGGCCGACTGCCTCGGCGATCGGCGGCGTCCCGGCTTCGAAGCGGGCCGGTGGGGGGGCGGCGCGGAACGAGTCGAGCTTCACATCGAGGATCATCCCGCCGCCGCCCAGGAAGGGGGGCATGGCCTCGAGCAACTCGGCACGGGCCCAGAGCACGCCGATCCCGGTCGGCCCCATCATCTTGTGGCCCGAGAAGGCCAGGAAGTCAGCGCCCAGCGTGCTCACGTCGATGGGGGCGTGGGGGACCAGCTGGGCCCCGTCGGCCACCACCACGGCCCCGGCCCGATGGGCCACCGCGGCGATCTCGGTGAGCGGGCTGATGGTGCCCAGCACGTTGGACATGGCCGAGAGACCGACCAGCTTCACCCCGTCCACCAGGGTGTCCAGGTCGGCCAGGTCGAGGCGACCCTCTCCGTCGACGGGCAGGTAGCGGATGTCGAGGCCGATCTCCTCGGACAACATCAGCCACGGCACGATGTTGGCGTGGTGCTCCATCTCGGTCAGCAGGATGCTGTCGCCCGCCTGCAAATTGGCCCGGGCCCAGGTGTGGGCGACCAGGTTGATGGCCTCGGTGGCGTTCTTGGTGAAGACGATCTCGTGGGCCGGGTCGGGCGCACCGATGAAGCGGCCCACCACCAGGCGGGTGTTCTCGTACAGCGCCGTGGCTTCCTCCGCCGTGGCGTAGACGCCGCGGTGCACGTTGGCGTGCGTGGTCTCGTAGTACCTGGCCATGGCGCTGATGACCGCCTGGGGCTGCAGGGCCGAGGAGGCTGAGTCCAGGTAGACGATGGGGCGGTCGTGCACCCGACGGGTGAGGAGCGGGAAGTCCTTGCGCAGCGCTTCGACGTTGAGTGGGGCGCCCGGTGTCATCGCCATCCTTCGTAGCCCCCGGTCTCCACCTGCTTGGCCAGCTCGGGACCACCGCTCTGCACGATCCTCCCGTCGACCAGTAGGTGGACGACATCGGGGATCAGCTCGTCCAGCAGGCGCTGGTAGTGGGTGATGGCCAGCACGCCCAGCTCGGGGCGCTCCTGGCGTACGGCGTGGACGCCGCGCCCAACCACGCGCAGGGCGTCAATGTCGAGGCCGGAGTCCGTCTCATCGAGCACGGCGACCCGCGGCTTGAGCAGGGCCATCTGCAAAATCTCGTTGCGCTTCTTCTCGCCCCCGCTGAAGCCCTGGTTGAGGTGGCGGCTGGCGAACGAGGGGTCCATGCCCAGGCGCTCCATCCATTCGGTCATCAGCATCCGGACCTCAAGCACGGAGACGTCGTCCTCGGTGCGAGCGGCCATGGCCTGGCGCAGGAACTGGGTGACCGAGACGCCCTCGATCGACTCGGGGTACTGGAAGGCCAGGAACAGGCCGGCCTTGGAGCGGACGTCGGTGGCCCAGGCGGTGACGTCCTGGCCCTCGAGGAGGATGGCGCCGGAGGTGACCTGGTAGGCCGGGTGGCCCATCAGCGCGCCGGCCAGCGTGGACTTGCCGGCCCCGTTCGGGCCCATCAGGGCGTGGATCTCGCCGGCGCCCACCGAGAGGTTCACGCCGCGCAGGATCTCGTGCTCCTCGGTGGAGACGTGGAGGTCCCGGATTTCCAGGAGGGGGGTGACCGTCATTGCCTAAAGCTTACCGTTTTAGTCGGGTTTCGATGCAAGGAAAATCTCCTACCAACCACGATCCACCCATTCCTGCAGGTGAGGGGCTTCATTGCCCACGGTAGTGGCCGTGCCGTGGCCGGGAAGCACCACCGTGGCCGGGTCGAACTTGGCGAAGATGCGCCGATCGATGGAGGTGATGATGTCCTCGAAGTTGGCCCCTTCGAGCTTGGTGTTGCCCGGACCACCGGGGAAGAGGGTGTCGCCGGTGAAGAGCAGGTTGGTGCCCTCGACGGCGAAGCAGATGGAGCCGGGCGTGTGCCCCGGGGTGGTCAGGGTACGAATTCGCAGGTCACCGACGGTGAGCACTTCGTCGTCGGTCAGGAGGAGGTCGTAGCTGGGCAGCATGCCGGCGTCGGCCTGGGTCACCGAGACCGAGATCCCGGCCTCGCGGACCGCCGGCACGGCCTGAATGTGGTCCCAGTGGCCGTGCGTCTCGACCACCTGGCCCACGTTGAGCTGGGTGCATATCTCCAGCAGGGCTTCGTGCTCGTTGGCGGCGTCAATCAGCATGGCGTCGCCCGAGCGGCGGCACCTGATCACGTAGACGTTGTTATCCATCGGGCCGACCACGATTTGGTGGACTTCGGCCCGGGCATCACTCCAGATCATCTCCAGCTGTCCCATGGCTCCAGCGTCCCACAATGGGGCGGCATCTGGTCGCAGAGGCCCCATTCTGGTAGACAGCCTCCTGACGTGATGTAGCGAGGAACGACCACCGGCTGGGCTGCCGGGGGGAACAGAAGAGGGAGCCCCAATGAATTTCGCCTTCAGTGACGAGCAGGAAGAGCTGCGCACATCGGTCCGCCGGTTCCTGGCCGAGAAGTCGCCCGAGACCGAGGTCCGGCGCCTGATGGACACGACCGAGGGCTACGACCCCGCCGTCTGGAGCCAGATGGCCGACCAGCTGGGCTTACAGTCGCTCACCATCCCCGAGGAGTTCGGCGGGTCCGGCTTCACCTACGTGGAGCTGATCGTGGTCCTCGAAGAGATGGGAGCCGCCCTGCTGTGCGCCCCCTTCTTCTCCACCGTGGCCCTGGCGGCCAACGCCCTCATGACCTCAGGCGACGACGGGGCCAAGAAGGAGTACCTGCCCGGCATCGCCTCGGGGGAGACCATCGCCACCCTGGCCATCACCGAGGACAACGGCAAGTGGGACTTCAGCGGCATTGAGTGCGCGGCGGAGAAGAAGGGCGACGGCTGGGTGCTCAACGGGCACAAGATGTTCGTCATCGACGGCCACGTGGCCAACCTCATCGTCGTGGCGGCCCGCACCGCGGCCGGCGTCTCGCTCTTCGCCGTGACCGGCGATGCCGCCGGCCTGACCCGCTCGCCGCTCCCGACCATGGACCAGACCCGCAAGCAGGCCCGCCTGGAGTTCTCCGGCACCCCGGCCACCCTGATCGGCACCGACGGCGGGGCCGAGGCCGGCCTCTCCAAGACGCTGGACCTGGCTGCGGTGGCCCTGGCCGCCGAGCAGGTGGGCGGCGCCCAGCGCGTGCTCGATGCGTCGGTCGAGTACGCCAAGACCCGCATTCAGTTCGGCCGCCCCATCGGGAGCTTCCAGGCCATTAAGCACAAGTGCGCCGACATGCTGCTCGAGGTGGAGTCGGCCAAGTCGGCCGCCTACTACGCCGCCTGGGCCGCCGCCGAGGACTCCGATGAGCTGCCGGTGGTGGCCTCGCTGTCCAAGTCCTACTGCTCGGAGGCGTACTTCCACGCCGCGGCCGAGAACATCCAGATCCACGGTGGCATCGGCTTCACGTGGGAGCACCCGGCCCATCTGTACTTCAAGCGGGCCAAGTCTTCGGAGCTCCTGCTGGGCGACCCGGCCTACCACCGCGAGCTTCTGGCACAGCGCATCGGCATTTAGGGGTGTCGGGGCCCCATCGGCTCCTGCCCGGCCCGGCGGGCGACCTCTGGTCGTACGCCAGCTCCACCCCACCCGGCTCGCCCCAGAGCGGCCACGTGGTCCTCTGCCATGACCTGCCGCGGGCCAAGGGCTCAGCCAGTGATGTGGCCCAGACCTACCCGGCGCTGGCCGACCGGCTGACCCGGGAGACGGGCTGGCGGGTGGTCACCGGGACCCTGCGGGGTGCCGGGGAGTCCAGCGGCGACTTCTCGGCTCAGGGCTGGCTGGAGGACCTGCAGTTCCTGCTCCAGACCGAGGTGCCTGATGATGCACCGCGCTGGATGGTCGGTTTCGGCTTCGGCGGCGCGCTGGCCCTCCACGTGGCCGCCACCGACGACCGGGTGGCCGGCGTGGCCTGCCTGGGCACGCCGGCGTCGCTCGACTCCATGATCAGCGATCCCGAGGCCCTGATTGAGCGATGCGTGCGCACCGGGGTGATCCGCACCCCGGGCTACCCCGGCTCACCGGACACCTGGGCCAAGGAGTTCTCGGTCCTGCACCCCCGGGAGGACGCCGAGCTGATGAAGGGGCGCCCGCTCCTGGTCGTCCACGGCGCCGATGATCCCGACATTGCGCAACAGGAGGCGACCCAGCTGGCCGGGGCGGCCACCGGCCCGTCCGACCTCCGGGTGGTCTACGGGGCGGGCCACTGGCTCCGGGCCGATCCCCGGGTGATCGCCATCCTGGTCGGTTGGCTGGAGCGTCGCCGCTAAAGGTTTGTTGTTCGGCGCCGGTTCAAGTGTCGGTTCCGTGCGCCGGTCCTGAGGGTCGTTCTTAAGGCCCAGTCGCCTACGACGTCGAGTCGCCTTTCGGGTCGTCTCGGCCCTTCAAATCAGGAAGAGTGCGGTTTTCTGCCACTTTCACCTGGATGTATGCGCGATCCGAAGTGACACAACCGGATGGCAACCACATGGCGATCCCTGGGAAACCTGGGTTTCATACCTTTCTTCCCAAGCGATCGTTGAAGCACAAGGTTCACCGCTCGCTCAGCGATCAGTGCAAGGCGGCAAAAGCCGCAGCACTCAGACAAAGGAGCAGTGAATGCACATTCTCACCAAGAAGAACGGCGAGCGTCGCAAGAAGAGGTTCGCCGCCATCGGCATGGCCACTTTTGTGACCCTGGCCGGCGCCGGAGCAGCCTTCGCCTACTGGACCACCAGTGGTACGGGAACGGGTAACGGAGGGGCAACCAGCGCGCCGACGCCAGTGACCGTGGTGCAGACGTCTACTGGGCTCATCACTGCCCCCGGCGGTTCGGTCGCCCTGTCGGGCGACTTCATTAACCTGAACTCGGGCAAGACATATGTCACCTCGGTGACGGCGATTGTCGACCCAACGTTCTCCAGCTCAGTGGTCGACGGGTCGCTTCCGCCGTGCACGGCCGGCGACTTCACCATCACGGGGACCTCGACCATCAACACG
>DASZMA010000173.1:0-14751 GCA_035552095.1 Acidimicrobiales bacterium
CCGAGCATCCCGCCGGGCAAAATGGGCCCCACCGCCGGTGACGAGTCGACCTCCTCGTTGGTGTCGGCCGAACAGATGACCCCGCCGTGGTTGTTCATGATGCGTACGTGCCCGCCGTTCTCGTAGTGGCGGCCGTAGGCGAACCCGGCCGACGAAGCGCCACCGACCACCAGGTCGTCCTGGCCGTTCCCGTAGAGGTCACCCACCGCGGCGGTGGAGAACACGCTGTCGGCTGAGAAGAAGGGCCAGCCACTGAGCAAACTGCCGTTGGCCGTCGCCAGCGTGTCGGTCTCCTGTCCCAGAGACCCGGCGCTGACGAAAGGGACTCCCGCTGCGGTCCCGACGGTAGGGGACGCCTGTACCCCGATCGCCGGTGCGGTGTCGGTGGGGGGATTGACGACGGCCTGGTTCCAGCGCAGTTGGGCGTCGGCACCGTAGGAGTAGTAGCCGCCGGTGTAGGGCACGAACGCGTTACCCGCTCCGAAGTAGAGGTCGCTGGTGCCGTCGGCCGTCGCCGTGACCGAAGAGGTCGAGTCGATCGGGGGGTTGCCCGGTACGGCGATGCCGTTGACCCCGACCGCCGGCTGGGCGGTGCTGGCGTCACTGGCGGGGTTGCCGCATCCTTGCCCCGCCCCCAGGGTGCCCGACGGTGCCGAGCTGGACCAGCCGGCGGGCACGGTGCCGTCGGCAAGGTGAAAGGCGTAGATATCGCCCTGCCGGTCGCCGACCTCAACCGCAGGGCCTTCCTGGTCAAGGGTCGCCTCAACCGGCGAGGCCATGGCCACCCCGCACGGGGCATCGTTGAGGTCCCGGATCCACGTCTGGGTGAGGGCGATGCCTCCCGGTACCGCGGCTCCGGCGCGGTCAGGGCTGGGACGCAACACGACGCCCGATGCGCTGGCGATCAAGGCCGCGCCAACCAGGGCCAGCCGGGTCACACCAGGGCGACCGGTCACGGTGGGAGGAAACCCGTCCACTACCGCGTGCAACGTAGCGCGCCGCCGCCGCGCCAAATGGGCAGGTCATGGGGGTTGGGGACCAGGCCGGTAGCATCAATCGGCGTGTCCTCACCTCTTTCCCCTCCCGACGGCGCACCGAGTGCGGATGGTCCGAACGACAACCAGGTCGCCGCCGCGTCAGCATTGCGCGCCGCCTTCGAGCGTCTGCAACCCCAGGGGAGCGACGCCTGGAACTTCCTGGCGGCGTTCACCCACCTGGGCGATCGGTATGGGCCCTATCAGCCGGGCGCTTCGGGGCTCTCGGCGCTGTTGGGCGATGCGGCGCGTTCGCCGGCCGCTGGGACTGGACTGCGGGGGCGTCTGCAGCGGGGCAGGGGTGATGGTGCCGCGGCACCGGCGGGCGGCCAATCCGAGTTGGAACAGGCCATGGCTCAGGTGGTCGAAGCGTTCCGTTTCCTGTCGGCCCGTGTCGGCACCCTCGAGGCGCGGCTGGCTCGCCAGGATCAGCCCGTTGACGGGCCGGCCTGGCTGGTTCCGGCTGCTGAGCTCGGGGAGTGGGTGGAGCTGGTGTCCGGCCATATGGCCGACGCCACCCCGGGTGGCGACGTGCTGCACGGGGACTGCGGCGAGGGGCATCTCCTCCGCGCGCTGCAGCGGGTCGGCATCACGGCGGTGGGCGTGGAGCCACGGGGTGGCGTGGCCCTGCGGGCGCTGGAACAGGGCAGCACGGTTGTTATCAATGAGGTCACCGATGAATTGGCGGCCCGATCACCGGCATCGTTGGGCGGTGTCGTGCTCAGTGGCGTGGTGGACCGACTGCCCCTCCATGCCCTCCTGGCCCTGTTGGACCAGGCCCGACGCACGCTGACGCTGGGGGCACCGATCGTGGTGCTGGCCACCGAGCCGGCAACGGTGGAGCGAGAGTGGGGGAGCGCGGCGCGGGACCTGGTTTTGGCTCGTCCGCTTCATGGTGGCACCTGGGCCGTTCTCCTGGAGCGAGCCGGCTTCGTCAACCCCGTTCCGCTCGGGGATGAGGGCATGAGCGATGGGCGATTCGCCGTTTCGGCGACCGTTCCTACGTGAGCGCCATCCACCACTTCGTTCCGGTGGTGCATCGCGGCGACGCCGTGGGCCGCCATACGCTGCGCCTGCGCGACGCCACCAGAGCGCGCGGCTTCGAGTCGAACATCTACGTCGACACGATTGAGGCCGAGACGGCAAACGAAACCATCCCGGTGGTGGACTTCCCGGATCGGGCCCAGGCGGGCGATGTAGCGGTGTACCAGTTCGCGACGGCGTCGGCCATGGCCCCCTGGTTGGCGGCCCGCCCGGAGACCCTGGTGGTCAACTACCACAACATCACCCCGCCCGACCTGCTGGCGCCCTGGGACAACCACCTGGCCCTGGGCCAATTGCGGGCACAGGCTGAACTCCGACTGCTGGCGCCGCGCACGGCCCTGGCGGTGGCCGACTCCCTGTACAACCGGGGCCACCTGGTGGAGGCCGGGTTCGCCCACTGCGCCGTGGTGCCCCCGTCGGCCGCGCTCAGCGACGACGTCATCGGCCCCGGCGCTCGCTCGGCTCCGGCCGCCCGCGCCATGGGGACGGGAGCCCGCTGGCTCAGCGTGGGTCGGGTGGCGCCCAACAAGGCGGTGGAACACACGATTGCCGCTCTCATGGTGGCCCGGGCCCACCATGACCCGGAGGCCACCCTGCTCATCATCGGCAAGCCCGCTACCGCTTCCTACGATCAGGCCTTGCACCGCTACGTGGCCGAACTCGGCCTGACCGCGGCGGTGACCTTCGGGGGACACGCCAGCGATGCCACCGTGGCCGAGGCCTACCGGCAGGCCGACGTATTGGTGGTCATGTCCGAACACGAGGGGTTCTGCGTGCCGGTGACCGAAGCCATGCGGGTGGGCCTCCCGGTGGTGGCCTTCGACCAGGGCGCCCTACCCGAAGTGCTGGGGAAAGCCGGCGTCTTCGTCGAATCCCAGGATCCCTACCGTGTGGCCGCGACCGTCGGGGCGCTGCTGGCCGACGCCCCGAGGCGGGCCCGGCTGGCTCACGCAGCGGTCCAACAACTGCGTGAGCTGGCTCTTGACTCGGCGGCCGAGCGGTTCGTCGACCTCCTGTGCACCGTGGCCGAACGCGCGAGCTGACGCCGGTGCGCGGCATCCACCAGTTCGTGCCCATGCTGCACCGCGGCGATGCGGTCGGCCGTCACGCGTTGCGGCTGCGTGACCTGATGGTGGCGCGCGGCATTCCCTCCCGGATCTACGTCGAATTGGTCGACCCCGAGACAGCCGCCGAGACCGAGGTGGCCAGCGCCTATCCCGAGGCCCGGTCGCCCGGTGACGTCCTGCTCTACCAGCTGGCCACCGCATCGGACCTGGCGCCCTGGCTGGCCGCCCGGGCCGAGACCCTGGTGGTCAACTACCACAACATCACCCCACCCGAGATGTTCGCAGCCTGGGACAACGGGCTGGCTCGGCATCAACTCAAGGCGCGGGCCGAGTTGGCGCTGTTGGCCCCCCGCACCACCCTGGCCGTCGCCGTCTCGGACTACAACCAAGGTGAGCTCACCGCCGCCGGGTATGTCCGCACCACCGTGGTGCCGCCGGCGGCCATGATGCCGGCGCCGGCCACGGCATTGACCCGATCCGCCCCACGGCGGCGCGGCGCGCGCTGGCTCAGTGTGGGGCGGATGGCGCCGAACAAGTCCTTGCAGGACGCCGTCATGGCCTTGTTGGTGACGCGAGCGCACCACGACCCCGAGGCCACCCTGCAGATCGTGGGCCAATCAGTGGTGCCTACTTACACCCGGGCGTTGGCCCGCTTCGTGGCGGACATGGGGCTAGGCCGGGCGGTCACGTTCCATGGTCACGTCAGTGATGACGCACTGAACGCCGCCTTGGCCCAGTCCGATGTGCTGGTGGTGACGTCGAACCACGAAGGGTTCGGGGTCCCGATCATCGAGGCCATGTCGGTCGGGCTCCCCGTCGTGGCCAACCGAGCGGGCGCCCTGCCCGAGGTCGTCGGCCCGGCCGGTGTCCTGGTCGACACCGGGGACCCGTACGCGCTGGCGGCAGCCATCACCGACCTCCTCGAAGATGGGGGCCGGGTGGCGTCACTGGTCGCGGTGGGCCACGCCCAGGTGCGAGCCCTGAATCTGGATACCGCCGGAGACCGGCTCATCGACTTGGTGCAGGGGCTGCCCTAGCCAGGGTACGCGGCGGCGTACCGATTTTTCGGCTTTTTGGGATCCGGCCCTGACCCGTCCCGCCGGGCGACGTGGGACGGGCCGCAGCGGTAGGGGCGCAGGGGCTGGCCCTGTCGTGCCTGAAGGCACAGTCAGGTGTCCCAAGGGGGGGACGGGTCGTGAAGCCAAGCCGGGACCGCAATTGCGATTGCAACCTGCAAGGAGTGAGCGCGAGACTCGCCCTTGTCTCAAATAAAGGGGATGTTCTATGGCCGTCACTCCAGCAAAGTTCGTCCATGTCGTGTACCGCACGCGCCGCTTCGACGAAATGATCGACTGGTACAAGGCCGTGTTCGGAGCCAGGGTGCAATACCAGGACCCAGCCTTGGCGTTTCTCACCTACGACGACGAACATCACCGATTCGCGTTCGTCAACATGGAGCTGATCGATCCCGATGGCGGCGCGCCTGACGATCGGGGGGTCATAGGCGTCGACCATGTCGCCTATACCTATTCGTCCCTAGCTGATCTCTTTGACCAGTACGTCGACCTGAAAACTGGTGGTATCACCCCGTATTGGTGCATCCACCACGGAATCACCGTGTCGATGTACTACGGGGATCCTGACGGCAATCAGATGGAGTTCCAGGTGGACTGTTTTGCCGACAACGATGACGCCAACGCATTCATGTACCGCTCCTTCGCCACTAATCCGATCGGAGTTGAATTCGACCCCGAAGTCTGGCTCGCTGACCTCCGCTCAGGAACCGAGGCCGCCCAACTGCTCACCCGAAAGAGCGATCAACCTGTCTCTCCCATTCGCAACGCCATATCCGCTGGGTTCTCAACGTCAGCCATGTGATCCATCAGCGGCCACGTTGGCCAGGCGTACGGAGGCGCAATGCGTCAGCCGGTGGCTGGCCTTCTTGTGCTCGTCGTTGTATGACTGGTCTTTGAACGATCTTGAACGTTCCGATGTTGTCGCGGGAACTACTCCCAGGAAAGCCCAGGTGCTTCTACGACCCCACCGCCTGCTGCAACAGCGAAACGAACAACTTCACCGACGACGGCAGATCGAACTCGGCCGCCCGGGCCAAGCCGGCCGCCGAAAGCTTCGTCCTCAGGGTTTCGTCGGTCAGCACCCGGGCCACGGCGGCGGCAAAGTGCACCGGCGTCTTGTCGGGCAACACCAGGCCGGCGCCGGCCACGGTCTCGGGCACGGCCGTGACGCCGTAGGCCACGATGGGCAGGCCGTGGCCCATGGCTTCGGCGATCGGGACGCAGAATCCCTCGTGGTCGGACGCGCACACGAACACATCGGCGGCCCGGAAGTACGCCTCCAACTCGGCCCCGCTGACCGAGCCGGCGAAATGGACGGCGTCGTCCAGACCGAGCTCGGAGATGAAGTCGCGCAAAACCGGTTCGTAGGTCGTGCCCAGGGGCGAGCCGACCAGGTGCAGGCGCGCCGCTGGGTCGTAGAGGCGGCGCAGGACGGACAGCATCTTGACCAGGTCATGGGGGGCCTTGTGAGGCGAGATCTTCCCGACGAAGAGCAGATCGGCGCCGCCGGTGGTTTCCTTCTGTCGACGGAGGCGGGTCGCCAGAGCCGGATCGGGCGCGTCGCTCTTGCGGTGCATGTCGATGAGAAGCGGCACGACTGCGGTGTCCTGATAGCCCAGCGCCTGCAGTTCGGACTCGTTGAACGCCGAGTCAGCCACGGCGAAACGGCTTTGCGGGGCCAAGCGGGCCAGCTGGGTCCGACCCAGGGACGCCTCGTACGCCACGTTGGGCTCCCAGTCGCGCAACAGCGCCGCTGGGGTGATGTTGTGATAATTCACCAGCTTCGGTTCAGGGCGCGCCGACAGAATGTCGTAGACCGGGCTGCCGATGGAGGACTGGTAGAGCAGCCAACGGTCGCGGCCGGCTCGTCCGAGCTCGGTCACCGGACGTCCCTCGTGCTGCACGTCGGGCGTATAGCTGCCGTAGTAGATGTCCGACTCGATGCCGGCGACGCGCAGGCCGTCACGAAGGTTGATGGTGTGCACGCCTATTGCATCGCGACTGGCCAGCGAAGGAATGACCTGGTCGATGCGCACGGGCGTGCAGTGTACCGGCGCTCTACCCGGGCTTGGCTCCCGCCGGCCAGCGCTGATGGATGCACCAGTGCACCAGGGTGCCGCCGGTAGGATTTCGCCATCGTGATGCCCCGATCCAGACGTGCGCGCCCCTTCCCTCGCCGAGGCGCCCGTACTGCGCTCGTGGGAGCCGTTCTCGGAGCGCTGACCCTGGGCGCCCCGCTGGTGCTGTTCGGCCCGGCGACGCCGGCGGCGGCCTATCCCACCTCCACCGTGGTCCTCAGCGGGCACGGCTGGGGGCACGGGATCGGCATGGGGCAGTGGGGATCGTTGGGCTACGCGCTTGGCCAGGACGGCGGCGCGGGCAATTTCACCTACAGCCAGATCCTGACCCACTACTACGGCAACACAACCCTGCAGACGTTGGGCACCGCTCCCGCCCCGCCCTCGCTCAACGGCGGGAACGTGCTGGTGGCCATGACGGAGAACAGCGGCGGCTCGCTCATCGCCACCGCCGCCTCCGGGCTGGTCAATGTGCCCGGTGGATCGACGGCGGCCGCGGTGGAGATCGTCCCCAATGCCGGCAACACCGCCTTCAGCGTCTACACCGGCGCCGGGTGCGGCGGACCCTGGGCCGGACCGGTGGGTGGCGCGGTGACCACGGCCACCACCTCGGCCCAGAACGGTGGACCGATTGACCTGTGCGAGGCCGGACCGAGCATTGAGGTGCACGGGACCCTGACGGCGCTGTTCAACTCGACCCCCTCCTCCCGGGTGGTCAACACCCTCCCCTTGGAGCAGTACGTGGCCGACGTCGCTCCCTCCGAGTCACCCGCCACCTGGTCCCTGCTCGGCGGGGCCGGTCCGCAGAACATGGACTGGGGCTTCCAGCAGAGCGAGGCCCAGACGGTGGCGGCCCGCTCGTATGTCGAAGCGAACCCGATGGGCTTCGGAGGCTACGCCGACACGTGCGATCAGACGTGCCAGAGCTATCCCGGCATGAAGTTCGAGTCGCTCTCATCCATTGCCGCCGCTCTCGATACGGCCGGCCAGGTCATGGTGACCAACGGCACCTCGACGGTGGCCACGACGCAGTACTCGGCCTCGTCGGGCGGCTACTCGGCCGGTGCGCAGTTCCCGGCGGTGGTCGACGCCGGCGATGCCGTCTGCGTGAGCGCCTCGGTCTGCAATCCGAACCACAACTGGACGGCCACCCTCAGCGTGTCCTCCATTGATGCCGCGTACCCCAAGATCGGGACGCTCACCTCCTTCGTGGTGGCTTCCCGCGACGGCAACGGCGACTTCGGTGGGCGGGTCAATTCGCTCACCCTGACCGGGACGGGCGGATCGGTGTCGGTGACCGGCAACGGCTTCGCCGCCACCATGGGGTTGAAGACGAACTGGTTCTCCCTGGGCGATCAGCCCAGTGGCGGGGTGGGGGGCTACTGGGTGGACGCCGCTGACGGCGGGGTCTTCAGTTTCGGCAACGCCAACTTCTACGGCAGCGCCGGCGCCATAAAGCTCAACCGGCCCGTAGTGGGGATGGCCGCTACCCCAGATTCGGCCGGCTATTGGGAGGTGGCCACCGACGGCGGCATCTTCAGTTACGGCGATGCCCACTTCTGGGGCAGCACGGGCAGCCTGGTGCTGAACAAACCCGTGGTCGGGATGGCCGCAACGCCCGACGGTGGCGGTTACTGGCTGGTGGCGTCCGACGGCGGCATCTTCAGCTTCGGCGATGCCCACTTCTGGGGCAGCACGGGCAGTCTCACCCTCAACAAGCCCATTGTCGGCATGGTGCCGACGCACGACGGCGGCGGGTACTGGTTGGTGGCTTCCGACGGGGGCGTCTTCGCCTTTGGGGACGCCACGTTCCACGGGTCGCTGGGCAGCACTCCGCCGGCCTCGCCCATCGTGGCCGTCGCCCCGACGCCGGACGGCGGCGGCTACTGGATGCTCGAGGCCAAGGGTGTCGTGCACGCCTTCGGTGACGCGCCGACCGAGGCGCCCGGAGCCGACTCGCCCGCCGTCGGCCAGGCCAAGAGCGCCATGACCTCCATGATCTCCTCGACCGACGGCCAGGGGTACACCATGGTGGACAGCTCGGGGCAGGCGTTCAGCTTCGGCGACGCCCCCTACTTCGGAGATGTGGCATCGACCGTGCCCGGCTACTCGGGACGGGTGGTGGGCGTCGCCGCTACGCCGGGCTGAGGCCGGACCTCTGACTGCCGGATGACCTCGCTCAGGCGCGGGAACCGGCGCAGACGTCCCAACGGGCCCAGGAGCCCGGCATCGACCCCGTGGTCGGCCGCATTGAGGAGCCGCAGGTCGCCCCGACTGTTGCCGTAGGCCCACAGCTCCGGCTGCTCGCCTCCGTTGCGCAACAGCCCGCGGGCGCGCAGATGGCCGAGCAGCCGGTTGTACTTCTCGGCGCCGCGGCAGTTCTTGCCCTCGTAGCCGCCGGTGAGCAGCCCGCCCCCGCCCACGGCCAGCCGGGTGGCCACCACGCCGTCGACCCCCAGGAGGTCGCCGGCCGGTCGGACGTAGCACTCAGGCGAGGCCGAGACGATGACCACGTGGTGGCCCTGCCGTTGGTGCCACTCCAGGCGTCGTTGGGCATCACGGCGCAGGTGCCGGGCCAGATGTTGCTGGGCGAAGACGGCGGAGCGACGGTCAACCTCCTCCACCGGGAGGCCGCCGAGCAGGCGGGTGAAGAGCTTCTCCTTGGTGTCATCGGCTGCCGTTCCCCCGGCCAGGGCGGCCTGCAACAACTTGGGGGACAGGCCGGCAATGGCGCGCAGCACCGGCCCCGAGCCGCGCAGGCTGACCAGGAACGGGTACACGCTGCCCCCGTTGGTCAACGTGCCGTCGAAGTCGAAGGCGGCGACGGCGGTCACCGGGGCGGGCGTGGAGGCATCGGCGGCGTCGGGTTGAGCGGTCATGGTCGCCCGGTCGGCTCAGGCAAGGCTGGTGCCGCCCCGGCCGGCGCCGCCGGCGAAGCGGAGCGCGCCCTGCAGGGTCTCGCCGCTCTCAATCACCGCCCGCCCCCGACGGGCCTCGTTCACCGCCGCCGCCTCTTCGCTCTGGCCCCACTGCTCGAGCGCCGACATGCGGTCAGAGCGCAGGCAGAACTGGGGCAGGGCGGCCAGCTGGTGGGCTAGCTGAACCGAAGTGATTAGAGCAGACCCGGAGGGGACCACCCGGTTGGCCAGGCCGAGCTGGAGCGCCTCGGGACCAGTCACGGCCCGCCCGGTCAGGATCAGGTCCATCGCCCGCCCGTGCCCGATGACCCGGGGCAGGCGTACCGTGCCCAGATCGCACAGGGGCACGCCGAAACGCCGGCAGAACACCCCGAAAATGGCGTCCTCGGCCGCCACCCGAAGGTCGCACCACAGGGCCAATTCGATCCCGCCGGCCACGGCGAACCCCTCGACGGCGGCGATCACCGGCTTGGACAGGGTGAGCCGGGTCGGCCCCATCGGACCCGGTCCGTTGTCCGGGATCGGCCGCCGGTCCCCCTCGGCCACCGCCTTGAGATCGGCCCCGGCACAGAAGGTGCCGGCCGATCCGGTCAGGATGGCCACCGATTGGCTCTCATCCCGGTCAAAGTCGAGAAAGGCCTCACGGAGTTGATCGGCGCAGAGACTGTCGACCGCGTTGCGCCGTTCCGGCCGGGTGATCGTCACGACGGTGACCGGGCCGTCGTGCTCCACTGACAGGGTGTCGCGGCGGTACGGCGAGTACCCGACCGGCTCCGCGTGGTTGGTCGCCATGGGGGCATTCTCGCACGACCGACCAGGTCAGTGGCACAGCGAGGCGCCCCATGGCGTGCCGCGACGGAGTCGACCAGGTCGAATCCCGGAAAGGTGACCAATCGTGTCGACAATTGCGGGATTAGCCGGTAGGGTGGACGTCTCGACTAACGGCGTCACATCAACAGGAGGATCACATGGCAGTCCGACTCGGGGACACCGCTCCCGACTTCACAGCCGACACCACTGAAGGCAAGATCAATTTCCACGAATGGCTGGGCGACAGCTGGGGGATCCTTTTCTCCCACCCCAAGGACTACACCCCGGTCTGCACCACCGAGCTCGGAGCGTTCTCCAAGGCCAAGCCGGAGTTCGACAAGCGCAACACCAAGCTGATCGGCCTCTCGGTCGACTCGGTCGAGTCCCACAAGGGCTGGGCGGGCGACATTGAGGAGACCCAGGGTTCCGCCCTGTCCTTCCCGCTCATCGGCGACGAGGACCGCCAGGTGGCCGACCTCTACGACATGATCCACCCGAACGCCAACGACACCCTCACCGTGCGCTCGGTCTTCATCATCGGACCGGACAAGAAGATCAAGCTCACCCTGACCTACCCGGCCTCCACCGGCCGCAACATTGAGGAGATCCTGCGGGTTCTCGACTCGTTGCAGCTGACGGCCGACTACAAGGTGGCTACCCCGGTCAACTGGACCGACGGCCAGGATGTCATCATCGCGCCGGCGGTCAGTGACGACGAGGCCAAGGACCGGTTCCCCAAGGGTTGGAAGGCGCTCAAGCCCTACCTGCGGGTGACGCCCCAGCCCAACCGCTGAGCCCGGCCCGGGCGGTCTTTTCCGCCCGGCACCCGAGATTCCCAGACAATGCCGGCCCGGCGGGCCGGCATTGTCGCGGCTGGGGGTATGAGACAGCGTTTTGCCACACTGGCCCACCCCCAACGGAGGAGACTGCGATGAACGAGCCCGAGGTGTTCCATCTGGCCGAGCAAGCCCTGCGCTATGTGGTCGGGCTGATCAGCGAGGACCAGTGGGCCATGGAGCTGCCGCCCACGTTTGCCATCCGCCAGACCGACCGGGTGCCCACGCTCCGCGACGTCATCAACTACCACGCTTACGACGACGCCTGGGTGCCCGACGTGCTGGCCGGCCGGACCATGGCGGAGGCCGGAGCGGACAAATTCGATGGCGACCTGCTGGGGGACGATCCCGTGGCCAGGTTCGGCGAAATCGTGACATCGGCCTGCACCGCCGCGGCCGCGGTGGATGATCTCGACGCGATGGCCCACCTCTCCTTCGGCGACTACACCATCCGCCACTATTTCTGGCAGCTCAATTATTTCCGTGGCCTACGGGCGTACGACCTCGCACGGGTCATCGGCGTGGACCGGAGCCTGCCGGCGGAGCTGGTACAGGGAATCTGGGACGAGGTGCAGCCCAATGCCGAGGAGTGGCGATCCATCGGCGTCTTCCCGCCCGCCGTCCCGGTGCCCGACGAAGCACCGCTGCTGGAGCGGCTCGTCGGCCTGACCGGCCGCGACCCGTACGCCCACTAGGCCGGTCCGGCCGCGTTTCCTCAGGCCAGCGGCACAGGCTGCGCCGTGGCGGGGTTGGGCCTCGGGTGGGACTGGCCGGCCCGCTGAGCGAAGTACTCGTCCCGCTCCGCCCGCACTTCGAGCAGGGTACCCGCATATTCCCGATCGAAGTTCTGTTCGGCCCTGGTGATGACGTTGTGGCGGAAGCGGGCTAAGGGGCCGCCCACCGCGGGTCGCTGGTCGGGGATACGCACCAGTGCGCACCAGGTCAGCCGGGTCAACCCGTGCGCCCGGCCCGATCCGGACCTCGAGTGCTGCATCGTCTGCGCCATAGCGAATCCCACCTCCTGAGCCGGAAGGAGTGCCCCCCTATGCGCCCAGGTCAGATCATGGACCGGAGGGGTGTCATATAGGTTGCAATGCGGTTGCAGGCGGGGAGATCTGCGCCAGGTGGGTGATCAAACGGCGTTAGCGGGCCCGACCAGCTCGTCGCGGAGCTCCCGCTTGAGGACCTTGCCGGCCGGGTTGCGGGGCAGCGGCTCCTCCCGGAACCAGATGTGGGTGGGCACCATGAACCCGGCCAGACGCTCCCTGACGTGCTTGGACAGCTCGTCGGCCCCTACCTTGAAGCCGGGGCGCAGGACGATCACCGCCCCCACCTCCTCGCCCAGCACCGGCTCGGGCACCCCGATGACGGCCGCGTCGGCCACCGCCGGGTGCTCGAACAGGGCGGCTTCGACCTGGACCGAGTAGACGTTCTCGCCACCGCGAATGATCATGTCCTTGGCCCGGTCGACGATGTAGATGAAATTGTCGGCATCGAGCCGGGCCACATCGCCGGTGTGGAGCCAGCCGCGGGTGAAGGTCTGGGCCGTCTCCTCGGGTCGGTGCCAGTAGCCCCGCACCACTTGCGGGCCCTTGATCCACAGTTCGCCCCGCACGTCAGGCCCCCGCGGGATGGTGTCGTCGGGCTCTTCCCCGGCGAAGTCCTCGGGCACCACGGCCACGTCGGTCACCGGCACCGGCGGGCCCACGCTCTCGGGCCTGGCGATGTAGTCGGCTCCCGTGTTCATGGAGGTGACCGAGGAGGTCTCGGTGAGGCCGTAGCCGTTGGACGGCTGCCCGATCGGCCAGGCCGCCCGGATGCGCCGGACCAGATCCGGTGGGGCGGGGGCGCCGCCGTACGACACGCCGCGGACCGACGAGGTGTCGTACTTGGCGAAGTCGGGTGAGTCGAGCACCTGCATGACCATCGCTGGCACGCCACCGAAGGTGGCGATCTTCTCCCGCTCAATCAACTGCAGCGCCCGCTCCGGGTCGAAGTGGTGCATCATCACGATCTTCCCGCCGGCGGCCAGGTTGGTCACCATGACGGCGTGACACCCGGTGGCGTGGAAGAGCGGCACCGACAGCAGGTAGGCCGGCTGGGTCCGGCCGGAGGTGTCGGCCAGCGAGCTGCCGAACCGGAGCTGTCCCCGGGTGTTGATGAAGAAGAGGTTCATCAAATTGGTACAGATGTTGCGGTGGGTGCCCACGGCCCCCTTGGGCCGGCCGGTGGTGCCCGAGGTGTAGAAGATGGTGGCGTCGTCCTCCGGTTCGATGGTGAGGTCGGGTGGGGAGGCCGCCTCGTCGACCACTCCGAGCGCCAGGGCGAAAGGCCATTCGGTCACCGGCGCCGAACCGCCGGGGGGTTCGGTGATCGCGAGCGGGACGCCGGTTTCGGTCCGGTGCTCGTCGGCCACGATGAGGGCGCTGAATCCGGCCAGGCCACCCAGGAAGGGCCGGATGCGATCGGCGCGCTCCTGGTCGACGAAGGCGATCACCGACCCGGAGTCCTCCAGGCCGTAACGGAGCTCCTCGCCGCTCCACCAGGCGTTGAGCGGGACCACCACGGCACCGACCAGGGTGATGGCCCAGAAGGCCATGATCCATTCGGGGATGTTGCGCATGGCGATGGTGACCCGATCGCCCTGTTTGACGCCGAATTCGCTCTGCAGGCGATGGGCCAGTGTGCAGGCGATCCGGTAGTGCTGGGCGAAGGTGGTCCGCTCATCCTCGTAGACCAAGAAGGTGGCATCGCTGTGGCCCAGCGACAGATCCAGCACGGTGCGCAAGGAGGGCGGCGCGTTCTTCCAGGTACGGGTGGGGACGCCCCGGATCTCCAGCTCTTCCATCTCGAACATCTGGCCGGCCGCCGTCAGCGTGGCATTGGCCTCGGCCAGGCTGACGGCGGGGGTGTCGTTCTCTGGAGTCACGGGTTGACCTCCTGGTTGGGGGAGACGGGATGAAAGACGGTCGATCGGTAGTAGGCCAGTTCGGCCACGCTCTCGCGGATGTCCTGGAGGGCCCGGTGCCCTCCCTTCTTGGCCGGTGCGGCCTTGTAGACCTCGGGATACCAGCGCCGGCACAGCTCCTTCAGCGTCGAGACGTCGACGGAGCGGTAGTGCAGGTAATCCTCAATCTGGGGTAGCTGGGTGGCCAGGAAGCGCCGGTCGGTGCCGATGGAGTTCCCGGCCAGGGGGACGGTCCTCGCCTCGGGGATGTGGAGTTTGAGGAAGGCCAGGGTCTGCTCACCCGCCTCCTCGAGGGTGAGGGAGGAGGCTGTGATGGCCGATAGGAGGCCCGATCGGGTGTGCATGGCGATCACGAAGTCGTCCATCTCGGCCAACTGCTCAGGTGTGGCGTGCACGACCAGGTCGGGGCCTTCGGCCGTGATGTTGAGGTCGTCGTCGGTGATCAGGACGGCGATCTCGACGATGGTGTGGCGGGCCGGATCCAGCCCGGTCATCTCCAGATCGATCCAGGCCAGCATGGTGCGGGCATGCTACCGGTCCGTACCGATCGGGCAACTCAGAGGTCACCGGTCGGCAGGTTTGCGCCCGCACCGCCCCGGAAATATTCAATGGATATTGCCAATCTGCCGAGGACGGTAGGGAGCCGATGGACATGGACGATGAGCTGGCTCGGCGCCCTCTCATTGCCGGGCCGGCCCTGGAGGCCCCGTGACCGAGGTGGCGGCACACCAGCGCGGGGGTCGGGGCGAGGAGACCACCGCCGAAAGACATGATCGGAACCTCAGCGATCTGCTGCAGGAGCTTCGGGTGGCCGGACTGGGTGTACAGGTGCTCTTCGGGTTCCTCCTCTCCCTGCCGTTCACCGTCGGATTCGCCAAGCTCGACCAGGCCCAGCGGAACCTGTACGAAGCCAGCCTGTT